>NZ_CP151633.1:629797-1259594 GCF_038397715.1 Microbacterium sp. LWO14-1.2 | reverse complement strand
CAGGGCGTCGGGTCGTCTCTCAAGCACTTCGCGGCGAACAACCAGGAGTTCGATCGGATGCGTGCGAGCTCCGACGTCGACCCTCGGCCCCTGCGCGAGATCTACCTGCGCGGCTTCGAGCGGGTCGTGCGCGACGCGCAGCCGTGGACAGTCATGTGCTCGTACAACCGCATCAACGGCGTCTACGCCTCGGAGGACCCGTGGTTGCTGACGCAGGTGCTCCGCGACGACTGGGGCTTCGACGGCCTCGTCGTCTCGGACTGGGGCGCCGTCAACGACCGCGTCGCCGGTGTCGCGGCGGGCCTCGATCTCGAGATGCCCTCGTCGGGCGGGAGGACGGATGCTCAGCTCGCCGCCGCCGTGCAGTCCGGCGAACTCGACGAGACCGTGCTCGACGTCGCGGCCGACCGCGCGATCGCCCTCGTCCGCAAGGCCCAGGCGCGGGATGCCGCAGCGGGGCCGCTCGACACCGCCGCCCACCACGCGCTGGCGCGCGAGGCCGCCGGGCGGTCGATCGTCCTGCTCAAGAACCGGGATGCCGTGCTGCCGCTCGCCCCAGAGCAGCGTGTGGCCGTGATCGGAGCGTTCGCGACCGAGCCTCGTTTCCAGGGTGCCGGCTCCTCGCTCATCAACCCCACGCGCGTCGACACCGCCCTCGACGAGATGAGCGCGGTCGGCGGGGATCGTGTCTCGTACGCTGCGGGGTTCGCTGTCGAGGGCGGTGCTGTCGCGGCATCCGGTCGTTCCGCTGAGGAGCTGCGGTCCGAAGCCGTCGCCGCCGCGCGGGCCGCCGAGGTGGCCGTCGTGTTCCTGGGGCTGCCCGCCGCGGAGGAGTCCGAGGGTTTCGACCGCGACCACATCGACCTTCCCGCCGTGCAGCTCGCGCTGCTGGATGCCGTGATCGAGGCGAACCCCCGCACGGTCGTCGTGCTGTCGAACGGCGGCGTCGTCGCGCTCCCGTTCGCCGACCGGGTGCCCGCGATCGTCGAGAGCTGGCTGCTGGGGCAGGCCGGCGGTGGAGCGGTCGCCGACGTGCTCTACGGCGCGGTCAACCCGTCGGGCAAGCTCACCGAGACCATCCCGCTGCGACTCGAGGACAACCCGTCGTTCGGCAACTTCCCCGGGGAGTTCGGTCACGTGCGCTACGGCGAGGGCATCCTCGTCGGCTACCGCTGGTACGACGCCAAGGGGCTCGACGTCGCGTTTCCGTTCGGGCACGGCCTGTCGTACACGACGTTCTCGTACGGCGATGCGACGGCGGAGGTGTCCGACGGCGGCGACGTGACCGTGCGAGTCGACGTCACGAACGGCGGTGATCGCGACGGGCGCGAGGTCGTTCAGGTGTACATCGCGCCCGTCGGCTCTGTCGTGCAGCGCGCGCCGCGCGAGTTGAAGGCGTTCTCGTCGGTGGCGCTCGCCGCGGGGGAGACGCGCACGGTGGAGCTCGTCGTGCGTCGCGAAGACCTCGCCTACTGGGACGTCCGGATCGACCGCTGGGTCGTCGAGGGCGGTGACTACACCGTCGAGGTGGCCGCGTCGAGCCGCGACATCCGCACCACGGTGACGGTCGCGGTCGAGGGCGACGAGGTATCGCTGCCGCTGACCCTGAACTCGTCGATCGGAGATGTGGTGTCGCACCCGGTGGCCGGTCCGATCGTCACGGAGGCGCTGGGTGGACTGATGGGCGGCCTGACCGGCGCCGACTCGTCGGCCGCATCCATGATGCCGAACGACGACGCGATGCAGAAGATGATGGCGTCGTTCCCCATCGGGCGCCTCATCGGCTTCCCCGGTGTCGACGTGACGCACGAGCAGATCGAGCAGCTGCTCGCCGGCGCGAACGCGGGGTCCCTGCCGCAGGGCTGACGACCGCGCCTCGCGCCGAGGCCCACCACCCGCGTCGAGACCCATCGTCCGCGACGCCGCGGGTGGTGGGTCTCGACGCGCGAGGTGGGTTTCGACGGAGGGGCGTCAACTGCGCGGGGCGAACAGCTCCGGCGCGTGGGTGGCCGCGACGAGTGCGCGCAGGTCCTCGAGCGCCGCAGGCGCCGCGCCGCGGGCACGTGCCTGCACGAGGACGTTGCCGAGCGCCGTCGCCTCGACCGGCCCGGCGAGGACCGGCAGGCCCGTGCGATCGGCTGTCGCCTGGCACAGCAGGCGGTTGAGCGAGCCCCCGCCGACGAGGTGGATGCTGTCGACCTCACGACCCGTGAGCCCCTCCGCGGTGCGGACGGCGGCGGCGAACGCGGCGGCGATCGACTCCACGATCGAGCGCGCGAACGCCGGACGGGAGGTCGGCGCATCGTCGCCGAGAAGGGCGGCGATCCGCGCCGGCATGTCGCCGGGGGCACTGACTGACGGATCGTTCGCGTCGAACAGGGGCACGTCACCGCCGACGCCGGATGCCTGGTCGAGCAGGGAGGGCAGGTCGATCGCCGCGCCGTCCTCGGACTCCCAGGCGCGCACAGTCTCGCTCAGCAGCCACAGTCCCGTGACGTTGTGCAGGAAGCGGTAGCGTCTGTCGACGCCGCGCTCGTGCGTGAAGTTCGCTGCGCGCGCGGCATCCGTCAACACCGGCTCGGCCAGTTCGACGCCGACGAGTCCCCAGGTGCCGCAGGAGATGTAGGCCGAGTGCGGCGACGACAGCGGCACGGCGGCGACGGCGGATGCGGTGTCGTGCGAACCCACCGCGATCACCGGCAGCGCCGCGCCGATGCGCTGCGCGAGCTCCGGGCGCAGCGCGCCGATCACGGTGCCGGGGTCGACGAGAGGAGGCAGGACGCGCGAGGGGATGCCGAGACGATCGGCGAGCTCGGCATCCCACTCGCCGGTCGTCACGCCGAGCAGACCCGTGGTCGAGGCGTTCGTGCGCTCGGCGACTGCGACGCCCGTGAGGAAGAACGCGATGAGGTCGGGAACGAGCAGTGCGACCTCCGCCTCGGGCAGCCGTGGGTCGACGCGGTACTGGTAGAGCGTGTTGAAGGGAAGGAACTGCAGACCGTTGCGCTGGTAGAGCTCCGCGAACGGGGCGACCGCGTGCACCTCGTCGACGCCGCGAGCCGTGCGGTCGTCACGGTAGTGGAACGGCTCCGCGAGCAGCTCGCCGTCGGCCATCAATCCGTAGTCGACCGCCCAGGAGTCGATGCCGATGCTCTCGATGCCCGGTTCCCGGCGCACGGCCTCCGCGAGTCCGGCGACGACGTTCTCGTACAGGGCGCTGAAGTCCCAGTGCAGGCCGTCGTCGCGCTCGACGGGGCCGTTGGGGAACCGTGACACGAGCTCGAGGTCGAGCCGTCCGTCGCCGATGCGTCCGATCATGACCCGTCCGCTCGTCGCCCCGAGATCGACGGCGGCGACCGCGCGGACGGTCATGGGCACACCCCACCGACGCCGAGCCACCCCCGTGTGCGCGAGCGACCCCCGTATTCACCGTGCGGAGAGGGGTGGCTCGCGCGGAGGGGGGTGGGTCGGCGCGGGTGGAAGCGGGGGATGGTCATCGGAGGAACGCCGCCGCGACGCCGGAGTCGACCGGGATGTGCAGGCCCGTGGTGCGGCTGAGCTCGGGGCCCGTGAGCACGTACACCGCGTCGGCGACGTTCTCGGGCACGACCTCGCGCTTGAGGATCGTGCGGTTGGCGTAGAACTGTCCCAGATCCTCCTCGGCGACGCCGTAGGTCGCAGCACGGTTCGCGCCCCAGCCGGAGGCGAAGATGCCCGAGCCGCGCACGACTCCGTCGGGGTTGATCCCGTTCACGCGGATGCCGTGCTCGCCGAGCTCGACCGCAAGCAGCCGCACCTGGTGCGCCTGATCGGCCTTGGTGGCCGAGTAGGCGATGTTGTTCGGCCCCGCGAACACCGAGTTCTTCGACGAGATGTAGATGATGTCACCGCCCAGCTTCTGGTCGATGAGAACCCGCGCGGCAGCCTGGGACACGAGGAACGAGCCCTTGGCCATCACATCGTGCTGCAGGTCCCAATCCTTCTCGGTGGTCTCCAACAGCGGCTTCGACAGCGACAGACCGGCATTGTTCACGACGAGGTCGACGCCGCCGAAGGCGAGGACGGCGTCGTTCAGGGCGGCGTGCACGGCATCCGCATCCGCGACGTTCGCCGCGACGCCGATCGCGACGTCCGTCGAGCCCAGCTCGGCCGCCGCGGCCTGCGCTTTCTCGAGGTCGAGGTCTGCGACGACCACGCAGGCGCCCTCAGCAGCGAGACGGGTCGCGATGGCCTTGCCGATGCCGCTGGCCGCGCCGGTCACGAAGGCGATGCGGCCCTGGTGGCTCTTCGGCTTCGGCATCCGCTGCAGCTTGGCCTCTTCCAGCGCCCAGTACTCGATGCGGAACTTCTCGGCGTCGGAGATCGGGGAGTAGGTCGACAGTGCTTCGGCGCCACGCATGACATTGATGGCGTTGACGTAGAACTCGCCGGCGACGCGGGCGGTCTGCTTGTTCGCACCGTACGAGAACATGCCCACGCCGGGAACGAGCACGATGAGCGGGTCGGCGCCGCGGATCGCGGGCGACTCGGGTGTCGCGTGCGCGTCGTAGTACGCCCGGTAGTCGGCGCGATACTCGGTGTGCAGTTCGTGCAGGCGGGCGATCTGCTCCTCGACGGATGCCGTGGCCGGAAGGTCGAGGATCAGCGGCTTGACCTTGGTGCGCAGGAAGTGGTCGGGGCAGCTCGTGCCCAGGGCGGCCAGCTCGGGAGCGCGCTCGGAGGCGAGGAAGTCGAGCACGACGTCGGAATCGGTGAAGTGGCCGACCATCGGCTTGTCGGTCGAGGCGATGCCGCGGATCGTCGGGGCCAGCGCGGCAGCGCGCGTGCGGCGCTCGTCGTCGGGCAGCGCCTCGAACCCGGAGCGCACGCCGCCGAAGGGCTCCGATGCTCCGTGCTCGGCGATGTACGCGGCGGCGGTGTCGATGATCCACAGCGAGTTCGTCTCGGCCTCGTCGGACGTGTCGCCCCAGGCGGTGATGCCGTGCCCGCCGAGGATGCAGCCGATCGCGGCAGGATTCTGCGCCTTGATCTCGGCGATGTCGAGGCCGAGCTGGAAGCCGGGGCGGCGCCAGGGCACCCACACGACCCTGTCGCCGAAGATCGTCGAGGTCAGCGTCTCGCCGTCGGCGGCCGTCGCGATCGCGATGCCGGAGTCGGGATGCAGGTGATCGACGTGCGCGGCGTCGACGAGTCCGTGCATGGCCGTGTCGATCGACGGTGCGGCACCGCCCTTGCCGTGCAGGCAGTAATCGAAGGCCGCCACCATCTCGTCTTCGCGGTCGAGGCCGGGGTAGACGTCGACGAGCGCACGCATGCGGTCGAGCCGGAGCACCGCGAGGCCCTGCTCGGTGAGCGTCCCGAGGTCACCGCCCGAGCCCTTGACCCAGAGCAGTTCGACCGGCTGGCCGGTGACGGGGTCGGTCGCGGTGCCCTTCGCCGACGTGTTGCCGCCCGCGTAGTTCGTGTTCTTCGGGTCTGCGCCCAGGCGGTTCGACCGCTCGATGAGGGCGGCTGCGGTGGGATTCGTCATCAGTTCGTTCCTTGATCGGGGGGTCGATGGTCGGCGCGCTCAGGCGCCCCAGCCGGCCTGCACGCCGCCCACGCGGTCTGCGGCGATCTTCTGCTGATAGCCGGATGCCGCGTACGCGGCCATCGGGTCGGCGGGGAGGCCGCGGCTCTCGCGCCACTCGGCGAGAGCAGGGCGCACATCGGTGGAGAACGCGTCCATGAACACGGCGTTGGCGGTGAGCACGTCGCCGGACTTCTGGGCGGCGGTGAGGGCGTCGCGGTCGACGAGCAGAGCCCGGGCCGTCATCTCCTGCACGTTGAGGACGGAGCGGATCTGGCCGGGGATCTTGTCTTCGATGTTGTGGCACTGGTCGAGCATGAACGCCACATCGGGGTTGTTCAGGCCGCCGCCGCGGATCACCTCGAAGAGGATGCGGAACAACTGGAACGGGTCCGCGGCGCCCACGATGAGGTCGTCGTCGGCGTAGAAGCGGGAGTTGAAGTCGAACGATCCGAGTTTGCCGAGACGCAGCAGCTGCATGACGATGAACTCGATGTTGGTGCCGGGTGCGTGGTGACCGGTGTCGAGGCAGACGAGGGCCTTGTCGCCGAGGGCGCTGACCTGCGCGTACGAGGTGCCCCAGTCGGGAACGTCGGTGTGATAGAACGCCGGCTCGAAGAACTTGTACTCCAGCACGAGGCGCTGGTCGTCGCCGAGTCGCGCGTAGATCTCCTGCAGCGAGTCGTGCAGGCGATCCTGGCGGCCCCGCAGATCGGCCTGGCCGGGGTAGTTCGATCCTTCGGCGAGCCAGATCTTCAGGTCGCGGCTGCCCGTGGCATCCATCACGTCGATGCACGCGAGGTGGTGGTCGATCGCCTTGCGGCGGATCGCGGCATCCTCGTGGGTCAATGCCCCGAACTTGTAGTCGTCGTCCTGGAATGTGTTCGAGTTGATGGTGCCGAGCTGCACGCCGTGGTCCTCCGCGTGCTTGCGCAGATCGGAGAACGAGTCGACGAGATCCCAGGGGATGTGCAGGGCGACGGAGGGGGCGAGCGCGGTGTACTTGTGCACCTGCGCGGCATCCGCGATCTTCTCCCAGGGGTCGCGCGGCGTGCCCGGCGTGCCGAACACCTTGAAGCGGGTGCCGGAGTTTCCGAAGGCCCAGCTGGGGAGCTCGATGCCCTGCTGCTCGAGGGCTGCGAGGTGGTCGGTGGTGAGGACGGACATTGTCGCTCGCTTTCTATGGATATGAATCGTTTCATAAACTATGCCAGCGGATCGCATCCGTCAACCGGTTCCGGAGGAATCGATAGGGTTTGAGCAGGGAGTCCGACCGGAGGAGGGCGTGGCGATGGCGGCGAGCATCCGCGACGTCGCCGACCGGGCGGGCGTCTCGGTCGGCACCGTCTCCAACGTGCTCAACAATGTCGAGCGCGTGAAGCCGGATTCGGTGCGCCGTGTCCAGCAGGCGATCGCCGAGCTCGGATACGTCCGCAACGACGCCGCTCGCCAGCTGCGCGCGGGTCGCAGCCTCATGGTCGGTCTCGTCGTGCTCGACGTCCGCAACCCGTTCTTCACCGAGCTCGCACGAGGCGCAGAACGCGAGGCGGCCCGTCACGGGCTGTCAGTCGTGCTCGCGAACAGCGATGAGGACCCCGCGCAGGAGGCCAGGCACATCGACCTCTTCGAGCAGCAGCGCGTGCGCGGCATCCTCCTGTCGCCGTACCAGGAGGCCGGTCCGCGCCTGCGGCTCATGCGGGATCGCGGCATCCCCGCCGTGCTGGTCGACCGACGCGGCGCCGACGACTCCTTCAGCAGCGTGTCGGTCGACGACGAGACCGGCGGGTACCTCGCAGCGCGCCACCTGCTCGAGACCGGGCGGCGGCGTCTGCTCTTCGTGGGCGGACCGCTCGACATGCGGCAGATCGACGATCGACTCGCCGGTGCCCGTCGCGCCGTCGCCGGAACGGATGCCGTGCTCGTGACGCTTCCGTCTGACGCGTCGACGGTGGATGCCGGTCGCGCCGCCGGGGACCGGATCGCCGCGATGCCGCCCGGCGAGCGACCGCAGGGGATCTTCTGCGCCAACGACCTGGTCGCGCTCGGCGTCCTGCAGGGGCTGCTGACCCACGGCATCCGCGTACCAGGCGACATCGCCCTGATCGGATTCGACGACATCGACTTCGCCGCCGCGGCCGCCGTCCCGCTGTCATCGGTCCGCCAGCCGAGCCTGCTCATGGGGGAGACCGCGATGCGGCTGCTGCTCGAGCACAGCGACGACCCCGCCCGAGCAGCGGAGCACGTCGTCTTCCAGCCCGAGCTCGTCGTCCGTGACTCGACCCGGTGAACTGTGCGGGGTCGGACACGCGGGGGTGGTGGAGCCCGGTTCGTGACATGCCCCGTGATCCGTTACGATGGCTAGGTGCATCCGGTCTTCACGGAGCGGATGCCTGGAGACGTCGCATAGTCCGGCCTAGTGCACCACCCTGCTAAGGTGGAGTCCCCTTACGGGGACCAGGGGTTCAAATCCCCTCGTCTCCGCAGAAAGATCCCTCGCTTCGGCGGGGGATCTCTGCGTATGCGGGTCGTGAACCGCTCCCGGGAAAAAGCGATCCCCCTCACGTTCGGGTCGTGAGGGGGATGCGGTATCTCGCTGTGTATGGGGGGGCGAGCGGACGCTGTCCTGACGCTGGATCCCCATCCGCGTCGCCGATCCCCAGAACGGCCGGAAGCATTCGCTCCGTCGTTGGAGACGTCTCACCCTCCCATGCGCTCGGGCACGGCTGCGCGAAGTTTGTGGCGCCCTGCCAAAGCGGGGCCGGATCGGCGTTAATACTTCTGTCTATCTCCTACTAGACAAACGTCTAGGCCGGGTATGCACTATCGGGTAGCCCCGCTACCGCAGGCTCTTCCGCAGCACCGCGGTCAGGCGGATCGCCGATGCCAGGAAGAACACGGCGCCGAGGGTCGCGTAACCGGCCGTGCCGATGATGGTGTCGGCGCCCTGCAGGCCCTGGATCAGGAAGGCCGAGCCGGCGAACAGCGAGATGCCGCCGCTGAGCATCTGCGGTACCTGTCCGCCCGAGCGGCGGTTGCGGATCGCGGAGATCAGCTGAGGCAGTCCCGCGCCGATGGCCCACGCGCCCCAGACCGCGAGCGCAGCGGGGAGCGAGAACGACGACGCGATGCCGAGGGCCACCGCCACCGCGACGCTGACGACGACGTTCACCCATTCGCTCGTGGTCGAGCGATCGACCTCGGGGGCGGAGCGCAGCTGCCAGAGCACGGCGGCGGCATCGAACAGCGGGTAGGCGATGAGCAGCACGGTCAGCAGCGGACCCGCGGCGCCGCCGGTCGCGACGAGCAGGCCCGCCCACACGACCGCGAATGCCGCGCGGATCACGTACAGCCGGCGAAGGGCGCGACGGAAGCCGAGCGCGGAGTCCGTTGCGGGCGGGAGGGAAGGAGTCGACGTGGTCAAGGTGGGGATCCTCTCGGAGGTTTCCGGATAGGGGCGTGTGGTGTTACTAGTTCGTCTACATGGACGATAGGCGACCGGGCGCCGATGCGCAAGCGCACAGTGTTAGTAGTTCGTCTACGCTGGTCCCCGCGAGCGTTCCACCAAACCTCGGAGGGTGATGACATGGCCACGGAGACGACTGGTATCGAGCGGCGGACCGGTGGAGCGGCGACGCGCGCGCGCATCCTGGATGCCGCGAACGAGCTGTTCTACGCCCATGGCATCCGCGCGACGAGCGCCGACCGCATCATCGAACAGGTCGGCATCACCAAGGTGACGTTCTACCGGCACTTCCGATCCAAGAGCGACCTCGTCGTCGCCTACCTCGAGCGGCAGTCCGCCGCCGAGCGCGCCTGGCTCGACAGCACTACGCAGGAGGGCGACCCCGTGGCATCCCTCCGCGCGATCGCGGCCGGCATCGGCGCCGCGAGTTGCGCGCCCTCGTTCCGCGGTTGCGCGTTCATCAATGCGGCGGCCGAGTATCCCGACGCCGACGATCCGGTGCGCATCGCGGTCGATGCGCACCGTGCGGCGCTGCGGGCGCACTTCTCGGGACTCGCGGCGGAGTCCGGCGCCGACGACCCCGCCGCGGTCGCCGATCAGTTCATGATCCTGCGGGACGGCGCGATGGTGAACGGCTACCTGAGCGATGCGGCGACCCTCAGCCGATCGCTCGAGGACGGGTTCCTCGCGATCCTCACGGGAGCTGCTCGGAAGCTGACAGACTAGAGGCGTGATCGAGTCCCGTCGGCCAGCCGTGATCCGCGGCTTCGCCTCGTCGACTCTCGCGATCTTCGTCGCCCTCGCCGGCCACGTCTCCGGTGGCGGACAGATGCCGGGCCCCCTCGGCATCCTCGTGCCGTGGATCCTGTCGCTGGCCGTCTGCGTGGTCCTCGCCGGTCGGCGGCTGTCGCTGATCAGGCTCGCCCTGTCGGTCGGCGCGAGCCAGTTCCTCTTCCACGTCCTCTTCGTGCTCGGCACCGTGACTCCGTCCGGCATGACCGCTCCCGCACACGTGCATGGCGGCCCCCTCGTCCTGCCCGCGGGCGGGGGAGTGACGGATGCGGTCGTCGCCGACGGCTCCATGTGGGCGGCGCACCTCCTCGCCGCGCTCCTCACCATCGCCGCCCTGCATCGGGGCGAGCGCCTCGTTCACGCGCTGCGCGGACTCGCCGGACGAGCCGTGCAGTGGCTGCGCCGTCGGGTCGACGTCGCATCATCGTTCCTCCCCGTCCGCGGGCCGCTCCGTCTCCGCGGCGAGTTCCGCGTGGCGGCTGCCGCGGCATCCGCTCACCTGACCGCGCTCCGCGGTCGGGCGCCGCCCGTTCCTCTCGCGATCTGATCTCCTTCGCGCCGACGTCGTCCGACCGACGAGGCGCGTCATCGCCGCGCACCCGTGCGCGGACTCCGCACGCAGAACGGCGTCCGTCGAGGACGCCCGTCGAGAGGTCCCCCTTCCATGTCCCCTTTCCGCAGGTATGCGGCAGGGCTGATGCTGGGTGCCGTCGCGGTCGTCGCGACGGCGGTTCCGGCATCCGCCCATGACCAGTTGATCTCGAGCACACCGGGCGAGGGCGAACAGCTCGCCGTCGCTCCGACCGCGATCTCGATGACCTTCTCCGGTGAGCTCCTCGTGCTCGACGAATCGACGACGGGCGCCGTGGTGCTCGTCGTCGACGGCGAAGGCACCGAGTGGGCGACCGGCGCCGTGACGGTGTCGGGCAGCACGGTGACCGCAGAGCTGAAGCCCGACCTGCCGGTCGCCGGCTACCAGGTGCGGTGGCAGGTCGTCTCGGAGGACGGACACCCCATCTCGGGCGTCATCCCGTTCACCGTGGGCGACGCGGAGCCCCTGGCCGCGGCGAGCAGCACGTCAGGCGGGACCGCACCCGCCGGCGCTCCCGCGCGCGAGCCGGATCAGATCGCAGACGAGACGAGCGGCGTGCTGCGCGTGCTGCTCGTCGGCGGGATCGGGGCAGCGGTCGCTGTCGCGCTTCTCGTCGTCATCCGACTCCTTCGCCGTCCTCGGACGGCAGCCGCGGCGCCCGACACCGGTGACTCCGCGACAGAAATCTGAAAGGCATCATCATGAAAACCACCGCATCCCAGCCCATCACCCGTCTGCTCGCCGTCGCGGCCGTCTCTCTGCTCGCGCTGACCGGTTGCGCGGCCGACAACGGCCCCACCGCCGAGAAGACCGCGCCCGCCGGCGACGTCGTCACCATCGACGACGCGTGGGTGAAGGCGGCCGACGAGGGCATGTCGGCGGCCTTCGGCACGCTCGTCAACAGCGGAGACGAGGACGTGACCGTCGTCTCCGTGACGTCGGAGGCATCGAGCATGCTCGAACTGCACGAGACCGTCGAGAACGAGGCGGGTGAGATGGTCATGCGCGAGATCGAGGGCGGATTCGTCATCCCCGCCGGAGGAGAGCTGCCCCTCGAACCCGGTGCGAACCACATCATGCTCATGGATCTCGTCGCTCCGCTGAAGGCCGGAGACGAGGCCACGTTCACGCTCACCTTCTCGGACGACTCGACCTACGAGTTCACCGCGCCGGTCAAGGACTACTCCGGGGCGAACGAGAACTACGAGTCGGGCGACGAGCACGAGGGCATGGATCACTGATGCCCGCGCCCTCTGAGGGCGCCCGCTCCCGCCGCATCGGGTCGACCCGGCGACAGTTCCTCCTCGGAGGGGCTGTCGCCGGCGTCGGCGCGGTCGCGGCGGTCGGAGCGGACCTCGCCCTGAACCGCCAGAGCCCCGAATCGGCGCCGGCGTCCGTGCCGATGAACGGCGACGAGACGGTGCCCTTCTTCGGAGCGCACCAAGCCGGGATCGACACCGCCGCGCAGGCGCACGGAGTGTTCGTCGCGCTCGACCTGCACGCCGACGTCGACAGGGCGGCGCTCACCCGGCTCATGCGCCTCCTGACCGACGACGCCGCACGGCTCACACAGGGCACGCCGGCGCTGGCCGACTCCGAGCCCGAGCTGGCGCTCGCACCCGCGCGCCTCACCGTGACGTTCGGATTCGGTCCGGGCTTCGTCGGTCGGGCCGGCGGTGAGGCCCCGCGCTGGCTCGCGCCCCTGCCCGCGTTCCGCGTGGATCGGCTGCGTCCCGAGTTCTCCGACGGGGACCTGCTGCTGCAGATCGCCGGAGACGATCCGCTCACCGTGGCCCACGCGACCCGGATGCTGTTGAAGGACGCCCGTGGCTTCGCCGACCTGCGCTGGACACAGCAGGGGTTCCGCCGCGCCTACGGCACAGAGCGGCCGGGCACGACGATGCGCAACCTCTTCGGCCAGGTCGACGGCACGACGAACCCGCAACCCGGCACGGCCGACTTCGATGACGTCGTGTGGACCGGCGACGGCTGGCTCGCCGGCGGGACCGGGGCGGTCATTCGGCGCATCCGCATGGATCTCGACAAGTGGGATCGGCTCGACCGCAGCGGCCGAGACGCCTCGGTCGGCCGCACGCTCGCGAACGGTGCGCCGCTCACCGGCACCGGCGAGTTCGACGAGCCGGACTTCGATGCCCAGACCGCGATCGGATTCCCTGTCATCCCGCAGTTCGCGCACATCCGCCGGGCCCGTGGCGACGGGAGCGAGCGCATCTTCCGTCGCGCGTACAACTACGACGAGCGACCGCTGGGGGCCGAGGTGTCGGAGTCCGGATTGATCTTCGTGTCGCTCCAGGCCGATATCGACCGGCAGTTCACGCCCATGCAGCAGCGCCTCGACGATCTCGACCTGCTCAACGAGTGGACCACGCCGATCGGCTCCGCCGTCTTCGCCATCCCGCCCGGATGCCGGGACGGCGGGTTCATCGGCGACACCCTTCTCACCTGACCGCACGGAAAGCACTCCCATGACACTCATCGAGACCGAGACGTCCCCTCCCGCGAGACCCGCTCCGACCCGCCGGCGCGGCTGGTTCAGCGCGCTGCTGCGACGGCTGCACTTCTACGCCGGCATCCTCGTCGGGCCGTTCATCCTGATCGCCGCCCTCAGCGGGGCGCTGTACGCCCTGACCCCGCAGCTCGAGCAGGTCGTCTACGCGCACGAGCTGCACGCGCCCGAGAGCGACAGCACGATCACCCTCGCGGCGCAGATCGCCGCCGCCGACGCCTATCTGGGTGAGGATGCCGTGCTGGCCGCCGTGCGGCCGGCTCCGGACAACGGCGACACCACCCGCATCATGTACGCGGAGGACGGCCTCAGCGCCAGCGAGTCCCGCGCCGTCTTCGTCGATCCGGGGACGGGGGAGATCCGCGGCGATCTCGTCGTCTACGGTACGAGCGGTTCGACGCCGCTGCGCACGTGGATCAGCAACCTGCACCGCAGCCTTCACCTCGGCGATCCGGGGCGGGTGTACAGCGAACTCGCCGCCTCCTGGCTCGGGATCGTCGCGGTCGCCGGTCTCGCGCTGTGGATCATCCGCGTCCGCAAGGCCCGCGTCGCGGCGAGGGTCGACTTCGTGCGGCCGAACCGCGCGCACAGGGGATATCGCGGGCTGTTCGGGTGGCACGCCTCGATCGGCATCTGGGTGCTGCTCGGAGCCCTGTTCCTCTCGGCGACGGGAATCACCTGGTCGCAGTACGCGGGCGCGAACGTCAGCGCGCTGCGGGCGTCGTTCGACGCGGGAACGCCCACGGTGAACACGGCGCTCGACGGGCGGGAGACGGATGCCGGGGAGCATGCTCATCATCACGACGCGCAGAGCGCGCCGACGGGAGCAGCCAACCCCGCCACGTTCGACGCGATCCTCGCGATCGCGCAGCGCGAGAACGTCGACACCGGCCATGTCGAGATCAAGCCGCCCGCCGCGCCCGGCACCGCATGGACCGTGCGGGAGATCAAGACGAGCTTCCCGACCGAAGGCGATTCGCTGGCAATCGACGGCACCACGATGCAGGTAGCCGACCGGGTCGACTTCGCCGACTTCCCTATCGCCGCCAAGCTCGCGAGCTGGGGAGTCAACCTCCACATGGGCGTGCTGTTCGGGCTCGCCAACCAGGTCGTCCTGTTCGTCGTGGCCCTCGCGCTCGCCGCGATGGTCGTACTCGGATACGCCCTGTGGTGGAAGCGACGCCCGACAGCACGAGGGTTCCGACTCGGAGGCACCCCGCCGCCTCCGGCGCTGCCCGATGCGCCGTGGTGGGGGATCGGCGCGGTGGCCGCGGCATCCGTCGCCATCGGCCTCTGGCTGCCGCTGGTCGGCTGGACTCTGCTCGGATTCGTCGTGATCGACGTCGTGCTGCGGGTCGTCTCGCGGAGACGAGACGCTGCGTCATGATCGGGATCGCCCGCTGGCGCACGTCGTCAGCGGGTGATCTCCTCGAGCACCTCGATCACATGTCGGTAGGGCCTCCCCGTCGCCCGGCTCATGCCGAGCTCGCACGTGCGGTTGGCGGAGACGAAGGCGTCGAACCCGCCCGCACGCTCGGCCTCCGCGACCTGCGCGGATTCCACCGCGGTGGCGCTCGCGGTCAGCTCGGGGTGCAGCATGCCGCGGTCGCCGGCGAACGCGCAGCATCCCCATCCCTCCGGGACGAAGACGTCGTCGGCGACGGCGTTCGCGATGGCCGTCAGGTCGCCGTTCGCACCCAGCGCGGTCGTCGAGCACGTCGGATGCACGGCGATGCGCGGCAGCTTCTCGGTGACCGTCAGCACCGGCAGCAGCTCCCGCGCGACGTAGGTCGTGGCGTCCTCGATCACGATGCCCGCGTACTCGGGGTGATCGTGCGCGCGCTTGGTCAGCATCACGCGCAGTCCCTCGGTGCAGGATGCCGCGTCGCACACGACCGGGATCTCGCCGCCGCGGCTCGCGTCCCACAGTGCGGCGAGAACGCGGTCGACCATGCGTTCGTACCCCGCCAGATGTCCTTTCGACTTCCACGGAGTGCCGCAGCAGAGTCCGCCCGCATCGGCGGGGATCGCGACCGGCACCCCCGCGCGGTCGAGCAGGGCGCGGACGGCGTCGCGGGAGCCGATCCCGTGATCCTCGGGACCGAACATCGTGCCGACGCAGGCGCCGAACAGCACGACCTGCGCGTCGACGGGGTTCTGCGCCGCCGGCGCCTTCGATCCGCCGCGCGGCAGGGCCGCGTCATACAGCGGAACGACATCGTCGCCGAGGATGCCGCGGCCGATCGCGGTCACACCGCGGACCAGCGGCGCGGGCAGGGCATCGGCGACGGTCAGCGCGACGCCGCCCAGGCGTGTCACGGCGCCCCAGCCCTTCGCCGCGGCATCCCACGCCGTGTCCTCGATCTTCGACGCCTCTTCGGCGCGGAGTCTGCGCACCAGGTCGCCCGTGTTGATGTCGACGGGGCAGGCGACGGCGCACATGCCGTCGACCGCGCACGTCTGCACGCCGTCGTAGTCGTAGTCGGCGCGCAGGTCGGCGAGCAGCGCGGTGTCGCCCTGCTCCTCGGCCCAGGCCATGTCGCGCCGCAGCACGATGCGCTGACGCGGAGTGAGCGTGATGTCCTTGCTGGGGCAGGTGGGCTCGCAGTACCCGCACTCGACGCAGCGATCGACCTCGTTCTCCACCCTCGGCACCCGCTTGAGGTCGTGCAGGTACGACTCCGGATCGTCGGAGAGCACGACGCCGGGGTTGAGGATGCCGTGCGGGTCGAGCAGGTGCTTGATCTCCCACATCATGTCGGTGAGGACGTCGCCGTACTGGCGGCGCACGAACGGCGCCATGATGCGTCCGGTGCCGTGCTCGGCCTTGAGTGACCCGCCCTGAGCGAGCACGAGGTCGACGAGGTCCGCGGTGAAGCGGCGGTACCGGGCCAGGCTCTCGGGGTCGTCGAACCGCTCGTTGAGGAGGAAGTGCACGTTGCCGTCCTTGGCGTGCCCGAAGATCACCGACTCCTCGTACCCGTGCTCGGCGAACAGCTCGATGAGCCGCTGACAGGTGACGAGCAGCCGGTCGACCGGCACGACGATGTCTTCGAGCAGCGCCGTGGTGCCCGACGGGCGCGCTCCGGCGACGGCCGTGTAGAGGCCCTTCCGCACGTGCCACAGCGAGGCGCGCTCGGCCGCGTCGGTGGTGAGTCGCGCGGGCGTCGCGAGGGGGAGCTCGGCGAACGCGGCGAGGGCGGCGGTCGAGGCGGCCTGCAGCTCGTCGACATCGGCGGCGTGCGTCTCGACGAGCAGCGCCGCGTGGTCGCGGACGTCGATGTCGGCGATCGCGGCCGGCACGTCGCTGAGCCCCTGCGCGACGCGCAGTGACGCGGCATCCAGCAGCTCCACGGTCGCGAGACCCTGAGCGACGAGCCCGGGCAGCGCGGACATCGAGTCGGCGAGCGTGGTGAACACGAGCAGCCCCGTCGCGATGCAGGGCAGCACGGGTACGGTGCGGAACCGTGCCTCCGCGACGAACGCGAGAGTGCCCTCGGAGCCGATCACGAGGTGCTCGAGGATCTTCACGGGGTCGTCGAAGTCGAGCAGCGCGTTGATGCCGTAGCCCATGGTGTTCTTCATGGAGAACTGCTGCTCCACCATGGCGACGTGCGCGGGCGAGGCGCGGAGGCGGTCGCGGAGGTCGAGCAGTCCGGCGACGATGGCCGGCTCTCGCTCGCGCAGCAGGTCGAGTGCGTCGGGAGCACCCGTGTCGAGCACGGTGCCGCTGGGGAGCACCAGCAGCAGCGAATCGATCGTGCGGTACGAGTTCTCGGTGATTCCGCACGCCATGCCGCTGGAGTTGTTGGCCACGACACCGCCGATCGTGCAGGCGATCTCGCTGGCCGGATCGGGCCCGAGCTTGCGGCGGTGTCGTGCGAGTCGGGTGTTGACCTGGCGGACGGTGGCGCCCGGCTCGACACGGACCAGCTCGCCGTCCTCCTCGACGGCGATGCCGCGGAAGGCCGCGCGGGTGTCGACGAGGATGTCGCCCGACACCCCCTGTCCCGAGAGGCTCGTGCCGCCCGAGCGGAAGGTGAGGGTGCGGCCGGCCTCGCGGACGGCGGCGAAGGCACGGGCGACGCCGGCGGCGTCGGTCGGCGACAGCACGGCATCCGGGATCAGCAGGTAGTGCGACGCGTCGTGGGCGCGGGCGAATCGGTCGATGGAGCGCACCGAGACCGCGGTGCCCGACCCGAGGGTCTCGTCGGACAGCGGATGCGCGAGCGTGGTGGGCATGGGGCTCCTTCGCCGAAGCAGATTGTCAGACAAGAATACCGAAGAGCCTACCGTCCTCTACTCTGGGTGCATGACCTCCGATCCCGCCGCGCGCCTGGGCGTCGTCGGCGTCGTGGATGCCGTGACGCGCCGCCTGCGCGACCAGATCCTCCGCGGAGAGATCGGCGCGGATCTCGCCCTCACCGAGGCCAAGGTCTCAGCCTCGTTCGGTGTCGCCCGCCCCAGCGCCAAAGCCGCGATCGAGCAGCTCGTGGCATCCGGTCTCCTGGTGCGCACCGCGCACCGCAGCGCGCGTGTCGTCGCGATCGACCCGGAGATGGTCCGCGACGTCTACCGCACCCGGATGCGGTTGGAGAGCGCGGCGCTGCGCGAGCTCGCACGGGAGCGCGCGGTGCCGGATGCCGCGCGAGCGGCCAACGCGGACCTGCTCGCCATGCCCGCCGCCGCCGACACCGCCACGGTCGACCCCGACCTCCGCTTCCACACCGCTCTCATCGACGCGGTCGGCAGCGACCGCACATCGCGCATGTACCGCAGCGTGCTCGACGAGGTGCGGCTGTGCATGACCCAGGTGCAGGGCAGGCGACTGCTGGAGGCCGCCGCGATCGCGCAGCAGCACGCGGCGATCCTCGACGCGGTCGACGCAGGCGATGCCGACCGCGCGGCGACGCTGCTGGCCGACCACCTCGGTGCAGCGGAGGAGCGTCTGGTCGAGGCTCTGGTCAGCCCCGCGAGGTCATGAGCTGCTCGTCGAGGTTGAAGACCTCGACGAGGGTGGTCGCCGCCTGGTCGGCGCGGCCGTCGAGACCGACGAAGAACTCAGCCATCGACGCCTCCCACCGCGCGGCCACGGGAGACGCGGCGAGGTGCTCGCGGGCAGCGTCGTCGTCGTCGGTCTCGTAGTAACCGAACAGACGCGCGTTCTCGCGGTCGACGAAGATCGAGTAGTCGCGACGACCGGCCGCGGCGATCTCGGCGAGCATCTCCGGCCAGACGGGGGTGTGGCGCTCGATGTAGGCGTCGAGCATCTCGGGCTTCACCTGCAGGGTGAACGCTACGCGGGTCATGTCGCTCCTCGGAGGTCGGATCGGATGGGGTCTCAGGCTGTGGCGGTCGACCGTCGCACCACGAGCTCCGGCTGGAAGACGGTCTGACGGGGGATGAGCTCGGGGTCGTCGCTCTCTTCGAGCAGGACGCGCAGAGCCGTGCGGCCGATCATCGCGCTCGGCTGACGGATCGATGAGATGGGCACCGCGGCGGCGGAGGCGAAGGAGATGTCGTCGAACCCGATCAGCGCGATCTCGTCGGGCACCAGCATCCGCCCGTCCACCGTGAGCGACTGCAGCAGGCCGAGCGCGACCAGGTCGTTCGCCGCGAAGAGCGCGTCCGGCCAGTCGCGGCGCGGTCTCTCGAGCAGCCGCAGTCCTGCTGCCGCTCCCTCGTCGACCGTCATGGCCGACGTCGAGAGCACCTCGAAGTCGATCCCGGCTGCGGCGTTGTCGATCGCCACGCGCGCTCCCGCGATGCGGTCCGTGACCTGCCGCATGTCCATCGGGCCGCCGACGAAGGCGATGCGCCGGCGGCCGGTCTCGATCAGATGCTCGACGGCCAGGCGTCCGCCGGCGACCGAGTCGACCGACACCGAGCTGAACCGGCTCGCGCCGCCGAACCGGTCGACGAGAACCGCGCGGATGCCGCGGGCTCGCAGGTGCTCGAGGCGAGGATGGATGTCGCCGTAGGGAGAGATCAGCACTCCGCGCACCTGCTGCTCGGCGAACAGGTCGAGATACTGCCGCTCCCGCGCGGTGTCCTCGTCGGTGTTGCCGTAGAGGATGGCGATGCCGTGGCGCGAGGCTTCGTCCTCCGCGCCGCGCACGACGTCGTTGAAGAACGGGTTCTGCCCGTTGAGCACGACGAATCCGACCGTGTTCGACACTCCGACGCGCAGCTTCCTGGCGGCCTCGTTGCGCACGTAGCCGAGTTCGTCGATGGCCCGTTGCACGCGCTGGGCCGACTCCGCTGACACCGTCTCCGGTCGGTTGAGCACATTCGAGACGGTGCCGACGGAGACGCCGGCGGCGTCCGCCACGTCTTTGATGCTCACCGGCATGTGCTCGTCATTCCTCGCCGCTGCGTCCTCGCAGCACCCTCTCGTGGACCCTCGTCCGTCGTGTCGAATCCGTGACTTGACCCGATTGTGTTCGATGCCTACAGTAGCCATGAATCGAACATGAATCGATTCAGATTGTATACCCGACCTCAACGAGGAGGAACCTGTGGCGAACAGTGCTCCATCCGCACCGGACGACGCTCCGGTCGTGCTCGAGCTGTCGAAAGTCGTCAAGGCCTTCGGCGCCGTCGTGGCCCTGCGTTCGGGGAGCCTGCGCCTGCACGCCGGTTCCATCCACGCGCTGATCGGCGAGAACGGCGCGGGCAAGTCGACGCTCGTCAAGATCGTCGCCGGGCTCTACCGCCGTGACGGCGGCGACCTGCGGCTGAGCGGAGAAGACGTCGACTTCACGTCCACGGCCCAGTCGAAGGCGGCGGGGATCGCCGTCATCTACCAGGAGCCGACGCTGTTCCCCGATCTCTCCGTGACGGAGAACATCTTCATGGGCCGCCAGGTCACCGGTCGCTTCGGCCGCATCGACCGCAAGGCGATGCGCCACGAGGTCGAGCGGCTCTTCACGCGACTCGGCGTCACGATCGATCCCGACCGTCCTGCGGAGGGTCTCTCGATCGCCGACCAGCAGGTCATCGAGATCGCCAAGGCCGTGTCGCTCGACGCCAAGGTGCTCATCATGGACGAGCCCACCGCCGCGCTCTCGGGCGTCGAGGTCGAGCGTCTGTTCACGATCGCCCGCAGCCTGCGCGACGAGGGGCGCGGCCTCATCTTCATCTCGCACCGCTTCGACGAGGTCTTCGCGCTCTGCGACACCGTGACCGTCATGCGCGACGGCTCATACATCTCCACCACGCCGATCGCCGACACGACGCCCTCCGAGCTCGTGCGGCAGATGGTCGGACGCGACGTCACCGACCTCTTCCCGAAGCAGCAGGTCGAGATCGGCGAGCCGGTGCTGCGGGTCGAGGGGCTGACCAGCCCCGGTGTGTTCCACGACATCAGCTTCACCGTGAGGTCCGGCGAGATCGTCGGGCTCGCGGGACTCGTCGGCGCAGGGCGCAGCGAGGTCGCCCGCGCCGTCTTCGGCGTCGACGACTACCAGGAGGGCAGCGTCGTCATTAAGGGCTCGCCCATCAGACGGGGCCGCCCGACCGAGGCCATGCGCGCGGGGATCGCGCTCGTGCCGGAGGACCGCCGCAAGCAGGGCCTCGTGATCGACTCGGGCGTCGGCCGCAACGTGACCATGGCGATCCGTCGCCAGCTGTCGAAGTTCGGCCTCATCACGACGGGGGTCGAGAACCGTGCCGCCACAGTATGGGCGAGCCGCCTCGAAGTGAAGTCGTACGCGCTGGACACCCCGGCGGCGACGCTCTCGGGAGGCAACCAGCAGAAGGTGGTGCTGGCGAAGTGGCTCGCCACCCGCCCCGACATCCTCATCATCGACGAACCCACCCGCGGCATCGACGTGGGCACCAAATCGGAGGTGCACCGGCTGCTGTCCGAGCTCGCGGGGGAGGGCATGGGCATCCTCATGATCTCGTCCGAGCTCCCCGAGGTCCTCGGCATGGCCGATCGCGTGCTCGTCATGCGCGAAGGACGCATCACGGCCGAGATCGACCGGGCCGACGCCACCAGCGAGAACGTCATGTTCGCCGCCACCCACGCATCGGAGCAGCACTCGTGACCTTCACATCGACCACCCGCATCCCCGTCTCCGGGCTCACGAAGCGCATCGGCACGCTCGGGAAGGCGCGCGAGTTCGGCATCCTCATCGCCCTCGCGCTCGTCGTGACGGCAGCCACCGCGAAGAACCCGAGCTTCCTCTTCTCGGCCGACGGATGGCGCGACCTGCTGCTCACGCCGTCGATCCTCGCGCTCGTCGCGATCGGGCAGGCGATCGTCATCATCACCCGCAACGTCGACCTCTCGGTCGGCTCCGTGATGGGACTCACCGCCTACCTGACCGGACGCCTCTTCATCGACGTCCCCGCCCTCCCGATCCCGGTGGTGGTGCTGCTCGCCGTGGGCTTCGGGGCACTGCTGGGTCTCGTGAACGGCGTGCTCGTCGCCTACGCCCGGGTGCCCGCCATGGTCATCACGCTCGGCACCCTCTACGCGTACCGCGGCATCAACGTGATGTGGGCGGGCTCCACGCGGGTCAATGCCTCCGACATCCCCCGCGAGTTCCTCGCGATCGGCACAGGGCAGTTCCTCACCATCCCGCTCCTCGCGATCGTCGCGCTCGTGCTGCTCGTCGTCATCGCCTGGTACATGCGCAACACCCGCGGCGGACGCGAGTACTACGCGATCGGCTCCGACCCGTCGGCCGCCGAGCTGTACGGCCTGCGGGTGACACGCCGGGTGCTGTCGGCCTTCATCCTCTCCGGCGCGCTCGCAGGACTCGCCGGCGTCTTCTACGTCGCCCGGTACGGAACCGTCAGCTCCCAGGCGGGAGCCGGGTGGGAGCTGGATGCCGTCGGCGCGGCCGTCATCGGCGGCGTGGCCATCACCGGCGGCGTCGGCACCCTCTGGGGCGCGGCCATCGGCGCCATGCTCCTCATGACCATCAACCGGGCGCTGCCGATCCTCGGCATCCCCGACTTCTGGCAGCGCGCCGTCGTCGGCGTGCTCATCATCGGCGCGATCGTGCTGGACCGCTGGCTCGCGGTCAGGCAGAAGCGGCGGCTCATCGAAGCGAGGGACCAGGCATGACCACCGCGACCACCACCTCGACCAACCGCGTCTCGCGCGACTTCGAGAAGCCGCTGTGGCGACGGATCGTCGTCAGTCGCGAGATGGCCATCGTGGCCCTCCTCGTGATCGTCACCGCCTACGCGATCGCCACGGTCCGCGGCTTCGGGCAGCCGATCACGCTCAACTACCTGCTGCTCGACGTCGCTCCGATCCTGCTGATCGCGCTGCCGATGACGCTCGTCATGATCACCGGCGAGATCGACCTGTCCGTCGGCAGCATGGTGGGTCTCGCGAGCGTCGTCACCGGTGCGAGCGTGCAGGCGGGCATCCCCTTCGAAGTCGCCGCGCTGCTCGCGCTGCTCGTCGGCGTCGTCGGAGGAGCGTTCAACGGCTTCCTCGTGACGACCGTCGGACTGCCGTCACTCGCCGTGACGATCGGAACCCTCGCGCTGTTCCGCGGCCTCGCGGTCGGGGTGCTCGGCACCACGGCCGTCACCGACTTCCCCGAGATGTGGACCGCGCTCGCGAAGGCCAAGATCGCCGGAACGACGATCCCGTACATCATGGTGCCGTTCCTCGTGCTGCTCGTCGTGTTCGTCGTGATCCTGCACTTCACGCCGTTCGGCCGCGGCATCTACGCGATCGGTCTCTCGAAGGATGCGGCGCGATTCTCCGGCATCCACGTCGAGCGCACCAAGTTCCTGCTGTTCGTGCTCTCCGGTCTCGTGTCGGCGTTCGCGGGCATCTACTTCACGCTCCGCTTCGGCAGCGCCCGCGGAGACAACGCGACCGGACTCGAGCTGCAGGTCATCGCCGCGGTCGTGCTCGGCGGGGTCTCGGTGTTCGGCGGTCGCGGTCAGATCTACGGCGTCGTGGCGGCCGTGCTGCTCATCGGCGTCCTCTCCAGCGCGCTGCGCCTGGCCAACGTCACGTCCGACGTCATCAACGTCATCACGGGCGCGCTGCTGGTGCTGTCGGTCGTCGGCGCCAGCATCCTCACCTGGCTCCAGAAAGCCCGACGGCGACCCGGCCGTCCCCCTCGCGTCGCAGCGTCTCCAGCCTCATGACGAACTGCGCCTCCGGCCGACGGCACCCGTCTCGGTCGTCCGCACGAAAGGAAGAACAATGAAGTTTGCACGCAAGCGTGTGGCCGCAGTGGCTGCAGCCGTCGTCGTCGCGACGCTCGCCCTCGCGGGCTGTGCCGACACGGGTGGCTCCGGCGGGGGATCGACCGGCGGCGAGGGCGGTGGCAGCGACAACCTCGCGATCACGTTCCTGCCCAAGAGCCTCGGCAACCCGTACTTCGACACGTCGAGCAAGGGCGGCAAGGCTGCCGTCGACGAGCTCGGCGGCACGTTCGCGGAGGTCGGCCCCGCCGAGTCCACTCCCGACGCGCAGGTCAGCTACATCAACACCGCCACGCAGCAGGGCGTCGGTGCGCTCGTCGTCTCGGCGAACGACCCGAAGGCCATCTGCGACGCGCTCGACGAGGCCCGCGACGCCGGGGTGAAGGTCGTCACGTTCGACTCCGACACGAATCCCGAGTGCCGCGACCTGTTCGTGAACCAGGCGACCGCCGAGGGCATCGCGAAGGCGCAGGTCGACCTCATCGCCGAGCAGATCGGCGACGCCGGCGAGATCGCGATCGTGTCGGCGACCGCCAACGCGACCAACCAGAACGCCTGGATCGACATCATGAAGGAGCTGCTGGCGTCGGAGCACCCGAACATCCAGCTGGTCGACGTCGTCTACGGTGACGACGACGAGCAGGTCTCGTTCGACAAGACCGCGGCGCTGCTGCAGAGCCACCCGAACCTCAAGGGCATCATCTCGCCCACGACGATCGGCATCTCGGCCGCGGCCCGTTACCTCTCGACCTCGGACTACAAGGGCAAGGTCGCGCTGACCGGTCTCGGCACCCCGAACCAGATGCGCGAGTACGTCGAGGACGGCACGGTCACGGCGTTCGCACTGTGGAACCCGGAGGACCTCGGCTACCTGGCCGCCTACGCCTCGGCCGCGCTCATCTCGGGCGACATCACCGGCAAGGAGGGCGACACGTTCGAGGCGGGCAAGCTCGGCGAGTTCACGGTCGGCGAGGACGCCACCGTGCTGCTGGGCGACCCGTTCGTGTTCGACAAGGACAACATCGGCGAGTTCGACTTCTGAGTCGTTCCGCTGCAGACGACGAGCGCCCCGGTCGGATCCGACCGGGGCGCTCTTCGCAGCGAGGCGGGATGCCGTCGCTCTGTGATCACTGGGCGAGTGTGGCGGTCCAGCGTGCGAGGTGAGAGAGCAGCGCGGCTGCGTTCTCGGTGTCGAGGCGGCGCGGATCGGCGCCGAACACGCCGTGCAGCGGGTGGTCGGCGCGGTGCCTGTCCTGCCCGTACGGGTCCTCTCCCTCGGGTGCCGGGAAGCGGTCGGGGTCGGGGAGCGCGGCGACGTCGACGAGCTCCGGAGACAGCGCGTGCAGCACCAGCGACTCGAAGCGCCCGGCATGGTCGGGCGCGACGGGGGGCTCCGGCGCCTGCCCGAGCGTGCGCGCGACGGCGCGCATCGCGGCATCCGTGTCGTTCCATCTGTCGGCGACGCGGGTCACGAGGTCGCGCTGCTCGTCGGCGAAGTGCCCGCTGAGCAGCACGGTCCGCCGCACGCCGAGCTGGTCGAGTCTCGCGAGCGTCTCACCGAGCAGCGTCTCGATCGCGTCCGGCGCATCGCTCATGATCGTCCACGGGTAGCGGGAATGCTCGCCGCCGACCGCCTGGTAGTACGGGGGCAGCACGATCCCTCCGCCCAGGCGGGCGGCTTCGAGGCAGATGCCGTGCGCCGTGAGGGCGTCGAGCCCGATCGGCAGATGCGGGCCGTGGAACTCCAGCGAGCCGAGGGGGAGATAGGCGACGGATGCCGTCGCGAGGCGCTCCGCGATCTGCGCGGGGCTGAGCCGCTCGACGGCGGCGGTGTCGATGCTGCTCATATGTAGTAGTTCCTTCGCCACTCGGATCCGGCCAGCTGGTCGTGCAGCCCGTCGACGAGACCGCGCCCGTCGGCGAACGACAGGTTGCGCGCGAGACGACGGGAGTTGGTCATCCCCACGATCGCCGTGCTGACCGCGGAGCTGTCGAGCACGAAGCGCACCGCGGCCTCGTCGAGACCGTCGTAGTAGGGTCCGGTGATCTCGCGCACCGCCGCCACGCGCTCGAGCGTCTCGGCGAACCGTTCGTCACGGAACATGGTCTTCAGCACCGACCCGTCGGCCCAGCCGTCGTAGGTCTCGGGAGTCCACGCGCCGCTCAGCGACCCCGAGTCGAGGGCGACGCGGGCGATGATCGCGGTACCGGACGCCTCGGCGGCGGGGAAGAGCTCGTGCTCGGGGCTCTGCTCGAAGATGTTGTAGATGACCTGGATGGAGTCGACGAGGCCGGCCTCCGCGAGGGCGACCCCCTCATCGGGGCGATAGTCGCGCAGCGAGACCCCGATCCGGTCGATCTTGCCCTCGTCGCGCAGGGCGTGCAGGGTGTCGAGCCAGGTGCGGTCGCGGAGTCCGCTCGGCATCCAGCAGTGCAGCTGGTACAGATCGATGCGCTCGACGCCGAGACGCCGCAGCGACTGCTCCACCTGATCGCGTAGGTACTCGGGACGATAGGCGGCCGCGATGTCGGGGTCGTCGACCGACGGGTGCGGCCACTGCGGCGGCTGCACCTTCGTCGCGACCCTGATGCGCTCGCCGCGCCATCGCCGCAGCGCCTCGCCGACGACCTGTTCGCTGTGTCCCGAGCCGTACATCTCGGCGGTGTCGACGAAGTTCACACCCGCCTCGAACGCGTCGTGCAGGGTGCGGATCGAGGCCTCGTCGTCGACGGGACCCCACTGGCCGCCGAGCTGCCAGGCGCCGAACGCCACCTCGCTGATGTCCCATCCGGTGCGTCCGAACGGGCGTCGATGAACGGTCATGGGCAGGTGCGCTCCCTCACGCTCGGGCGCGGCCGGCAGCCGCGCGATCTCGCGCACGAATCTACGGATCGGCGCCGCGCGCGCCCAGCACACGGAGCGCCGAAACATGGACCGGACGATCAGCGGCGACCGACGCAGGCGTCAGGGCCGCAGGGTCGAGCCCGCGAAGCGGCTGGGCGCGACGCCGAAAGCCCGGCGGAAGGCGCGGGAGAAGTACAGCGGATCCTCGTAGCCGACGAGTCCGGCGACCTCGCTCACCCGCAGGCCCGTGGTGCGCAACAGGCTCGCTGCCTCGCGCAGTCGCAGCTGCCTGATCCACGCCTGCATGGGCTCGCCCAGGTGCTTGGAGAAGAGGCGCTGCGCGGTGGTCTCGCTGCAGCGGGCGGCTTCGGCGACGCGGGCCACGGTCAGCGGCTCCGCGATGTGGTGCCGGATGTACGTCATCATGAGCTCGAGCGAGCCGGGCAGGGTCGTGTCGTGGGCGTGGCTGTCGGACCAGGCGGCGTTGTCGGCGAGCACCAGGCGACCGAGCGAGCGGAAGTACTCCTCGTCGAACCCGCCCTCGCCGAGTCGCTCTATCGCGATCGTGCCGAACTCGGTGATGCGGCGGGCGGCGGCGTTGCGCATCGAGGTCGCACCGGGGTGGAACTCCGACGGATCGCCGTGCCGTGTCGGATCCGCCAGCAGCGGGTCGCCGGGGAGGAAGGCCACCCGCGGGGTCACGGAGACGCCCCGGTCGTGCCGGGGGACGATGTGCAGGGTGCCGATGTGGAAGGGCGTCCTGGTACTGGCGCGGTACTCGACGCGGTGCCGCCACGGCAGCCGCAGGATGTGCTGCTGCTCGACCGTGAAGGGGCGTCCGTTCGCGATGATCTCCCCGGTGCCGCTGACGATCCACACGAACGACACGCTCATCACATGCGGGTTGAGGATGTGCTCTCCCGACGAGAAGCGGTACCAGTTCGCCCCGACGACGACCGGGTCGTCGACGGGGCGCTCCGTGGTCATGCGACGATGCTAGCCGTCGCGGTGGCCGACGACACCGTCGAGGCGGGCGATCACGGCGCCCGCCTCGTAGACGGCCACCGGGTGCGCGAACGGCTGCGGCGTGGTCTGGTCGGCGTGGACGAGCGCGATCTCGGGGAACTCCCTGAGCAGCGCGGTGATCGCCTCGCGGATCTCGACGCGCGCGACCTGCTGGCCGATGCATCCGTGGATGCCGTAGCCGAAGCCGATGTGTCCGAAGGCGTCGCGGGTGACGTCGAAGTCGTCGGGGTTCGCGTCGCCCCAGTGGCGGGGATCGCGGTTGGCGCCCACCGGGGAGACCGACACCGAGGTGCCGGCGGGGATCGTGGTGCCTTCGATCTCGACGTCCTCGGTCGCGGTGCGGGCGAAGAGGGTGATGAACATGGCGCCCGCGCGCATGAACTCCTCCACGGCCGGCCGGACCAGGTCGGGGTCGTCGCGCAGCGCCGCGAGCTGCTCGGGATGCGTGAGCAGGGCGACGGATGCCGTGGCGATGAGGTACGCGACCGAATCGCGCCCCGCCCCCATGAGCAGGCGCAGCAGCCCTTCGACCTCGATCCGGTCGAGGTCGGGATTTTTCAGGAGGTCGGTGATGACGTCGTCGCCCGGGGAGTCGGCGCGTTCGGCCAGCAGCATCCGGATGAAGTCGTATTTCTGCTGGGCGGTCGACGCCTCGACGAACAGTGCGACGAACGTGGGGTAGTGGTGGTCGGGGATGCCGATCACATGGCAGTGCGTCCGCGCGGAGATGTGCATGCCGTAGTCGCGCCACAGGTCGACTTCGGGGCCGATCTCGCGCAGATGCTGGATCTGCTCGGCGACCATCGCCTGGATCCACGGCTCCCGTCCTCGCGCCTGCCGCACCGAGAAGCGGGGCATGACCGCGCGCCGCAGCTTCGAGTGCTCCTCGCCGTCGAGGTTGAGCAGGTTGAGAGCATCCGACGCCTGGCCCGCCTCGTCGAGGTCGCCCGGAAGTTCGAGCGGAACGGCTTCGGCCTCCGCCACCTCGCCGTGCGCTGTCGCGTGCAGGTCGGCGTCGGGGCCGACCGGCATCCTGCTCGGGCGCATGCTGAAGCGGGGGTCCTGCAGGACCGCCACCACCTCGTCGTAGCGGGTGGCGACGAGACCGTGATGCCCGTCCTGGAAGTCGAGCGGCGTGAATCCGCCCTCCTCGCGCCACTCCGCCAGTCGAGGCGACGGGCTCAGCGGGGTGCCGTCACCCGGGAGCGAGCGGGCGTGGAACGGGCATTCTGCGGGGATCGACATCATCGTCTCCTTCGTTCTCAAGCGGTCTGGGTCGAGGCGTGCCGGAAAGAGGTGTGCGGGGTCGAATCGTGCGGTGCGGCGACGACCGCGGCACGGGCGGTGCGGAACGCGCGGGGTGTCGCATTCCAGCCGACGATGCCGCGCACCCCTCCGTCGCTGTCGTGGCTCGCGTAGACGCGGCCTCTCGTCTCCTCGTCGGGGGTGGCGTCGGCGAGCGGCCGCCGGGGATCGAACCAGCCGTAGGCGTGGATGCGGGTGCCGTGCACCTCGGACCAGAACAGCGGCACAGGACGCGGACTCGCGTCGCCGTGCGCGAGCCGGGTGCCGACCGCGATGGCCTGCTCGATCGCGAAGCTCTGATGCTCGATCCGCACGCGACGGCCCGTCGCCGGATCGGCCCAGGCGGCGACGTCTCCGACCGCCCACACGCCGGGAGCCGCGACACCGTCGGCGTCGCACGCGACGCCGTCGACGACGTCGAGCGACGAGTCGCGCAGCCAGTCGGTGCGGGGCGTTCCGCCGATCATCGTGACGACGAGGTCGACGTCGCGGTGGCCGCCGTCGTCGAATCGCAGGCGCGTGGCCGGGCCGTGTCGTTCGGCGGAGCGGATGCCGGCGCGCAGCGCCAGTTCGACCCCGTGCTCCTCGTGCAGGGCCGCGAGCTCGGTCGTCAGCAGATCGCCGACCCCGCCGAAGCTCAGGGTGCCTGAGCGACCGATGAGCAGCGTCTCCGCATCGTGCTTCCGTGCGACGCTCGCGATCTCGGATCCCAGGATGCCCGATCCGACGACCGCGATGCTCCGCGCACGGTCCATCCGGTCGCGGAGCGCGAGGGCGTCGTCCATGGTGCGCAGCGTGAGAGCATCCGGCAGTGCGGGGTGAGGCCGAGGTGCTGTCCCTGTCGCGATGACCAGCTCGTCGAACGCGAGCGGTCCGGCTGTCGTCTCGAGAACGCGCGCTCCCACGTCGAGTCCGGTCGCGGCGCACCCCAGGCGGACCTCGATGCGGTGGGCTGCGAGCTCCTCGGACGTGCGGATGCGCGCGTCGTCCGGTTCCCACTCGCGCGCGAGGATCTGCTTCGACAGCGGAGGCCGGGTGTAGGGGAGGTGCTGCTCGTCGCCGAGCAGGACGATCGCGCCCTCGAAGCCTTCCAGTCGCAGCGTCTCCGCGGCGGTGAGCCCGCTGATCGATGCGCCGACGACGACGACGCGGTCGCGAGCGGCCACGGTCAGGCGAGGGCGATCGCGCGCGCCGGGCAGAGCCGCGCGGCGCGGGTGGCAGCGTCGGCATCCGCCCCCTCGGGCGAGGGGTCGAGCAGGAGGACGATGCCGTCGTCGTCCTGATCGAACACCTCGGGCGCCACCAGGGCGCACTGGCCTGCTCCGACGCATGCGCTGGTCTGAACGACGATGTCCATCCGTACTCCTCGGGTCTGGTCGGTTCGATCGGTGCGGGCCGATCGATGCGGTCAATTCAAGTGCCCGGTCCCTGTTCGTTCCACGTCTCGTGCGCGCAAAACATGGACTGGACGGTCGCTGTCGTCATCTGCGAGTCACAAGACAAACATTTATGTTGTGAATACGAACATCTTGCGTGTACGTTAACCTTCGTCCCTGTTCGACACCTCAGCAGTTCGAAGGAGAACCGATGTCCGACTCCCGACCCGACGCACTGACGCGTCAGGGCGCTCCGATGACGTCTACGCTTCGCACCGGGTCCATCGGCCTCGGCGGAACCCTCATGCAATCGATCGCGCAGATCTCGCCGACGCTCGGCATCTTCTACACGATCGCCTTCACGACGTCCCAGGCAGGGGTGAGCGCGCCGCTCACGTACCTCGCGGCGTTCGTTCTCTGCCTGATGATCGCGATTCCGCTGCGCGGTCTCGCCAGACACCTCCCGTCCGCCGGGGGGTTCTACACCTACGTGTCGAGCGGCATCGGCCCGCGTGCGGGCTTCATGACGGGCTGGTTGTACGCGCTCATGGTGACGATCGTCCCCGCCGCGCTGGCGTCGTTCACCGGCGCGATCCTCCAGGACGCGTTGAGCGCGAAGTACGGCATCGGGATCCCGTGGTGGGTCTACGCGGTCGTCATCCTCGCGATCTGCTTCGCCTGCGCATATCGAGGCATCGTGATCTCGATCAAGTTCCTCGTGGTGATGACGGTCTTCGAGATGCTGGTGGGACTGTCGTTGGCGGCGTGGGGCGTGTTCAACCCCGGCGTGGGCGGCGTGAGCCTCGAAGGGTTCAACCCCGTGAACATCCAGAACGGCTCGGGGTTCTTCCTCGCCGTCGTCCTGTCGATCTTCGCGTTCACCGGGTTCGAGAGCGCCGCCGCTGTGGGCGAGGAGTCCCGCGATCCGAAGCGCATCATCCCGCGAGCGATCATCGGGTCGCTCGTGCTCATCGGGGTGTTCTACGTCGTGACCGCATGGGGCCTGCAGATCGGGTGGGGAGTCGACGACCTCGCCTCCCTCGCGGAATCGCCGACCGCGCCGGCCTTCGTGCTGGCCGACCGCGTCTTCGACGGTGGATCTCTGATCGTGCTGATCGCCCTCGTCAACTCGGGTCTCGGCGTCTGCATCGCGTGCACGACGAGCGCCACCCGCACCGTCTACGGGATCGCCAGGACCGGTGCCCTGCCGAGCGTGCTCGCCACCGTGCAGGAGAAGCACCGGACGCCGGTCGTCGCCGTCTACGTCCAGTCGGCCCTCGCCTTGCTCGTGTGCCTCGCTATCGGCATCCCGATCGGGCCCTACAACCTCTTCAACGTGTTCGGCACCGCCGGGACCTTCGTGTACATCCCGATCTTCGTGCTGATGAATATCGCCGCATACCGGTTCTTCCGCACGCGGCGTCCGGAGGAGTTCAACCCGTGGGCCTACGTGGTCGCGCCGATCGTGTCCACGATCGCGCTGGGGCTGATCGCCTTCTACAGCCTCAACCCGCTGCCCGCGTTCCCGATCTCGCTCGCGCCCTTCATCGCCGTGCTGTACGTGGTGATCGGACTCGCGATCCTGTTCGGGCGCAATCTTCGACCGGGGAAGCGCGCGTGGATGGCTCAGGCCGGAGAGCTCCCTGATGTTGACTGATCTCGAGAAGTGTCACGCACCGACCGAGAGGGCCACACCATGAACGCGGAGCACCGACAGCAGGAGATCCTCGCGCAGCTCGCCGACCAGGGCGAGGTGAGCGTCACCGACCTCAGCGCGCGGTTCGGGGTGTCCGAGATGACAGCTCGGCGCGACATCATCCAGTTGGCGGCGGCCGGGTTGCTCGTCCGCACCCACGGAGGGGCGGTATCCGCCGCGAGCCGCAGCTTCGAGCCGCTTTTCGCCCTCCGCAGTCGCACGAACGCCGATGCCAAGAGACTCATCGGTCAGGCCGTCGCGCGCGAGATCATCGATGGTCAGACGATCGTGCTCGACGGCGGTTCGACCGGAGTCGCGATCGCCGAGGCGCTCGTGGGACGCAACCTGACGGTGTGCGCTCTGAACATCCGGGTCGCCGATGTGCTGTCGACCGACCATGCGACCCGACTGATGATCCCGGGCGGGATGGTGCGGACCGGAGAGTCCAGCATCGTCGGCTCGGATGCCGAGGCGGCGCTGCGGCGCTACCGCTTCGACAGTTACATCATGACGGCGTCGGCGATCGACGTCGGCGCCGGACTGACCGAGTGGAACGTCGAGGATGCCGCGGTCAAGCGTGCGGCGCGGGAGGTCTCTCGCCGCACGGTGGTCGCCGTGGACTCGTCCAAGTTCGGACGCGAGGCGTTCGCCCGCATCTGCGGCCTGGACGAGGTCGACCTCGTGGTGACCGACGCCTCCGTCGCGGGCACCCACAAGAACGAGATCTCGGCTGCGGGGGCCGAGCTGCTCATCGCCTGACCCCGCTGGTGGAATCATGAACACTTCTCTCCCTTCCCACGTCGACACTCTCGTTATCGGCGCCGGCCCCGGCGGGTCCGCCTTCACCGGCGTTCTCGCGGCGGGTACGGACTCGACGGTCCTGTTGGTCGAAGCCGGGCCGGACTACGGCCCGCAGGCCGACGGCCGATGGCCCGCGGACATGCTGGATGCCCGGACCATCCCGCTCTCGCACGACTACGACCTGCACACCACGCGCACCTCGGGTTCCGGGACCCTGGACCTGCCGCGGGCCGCGATCGTCGGGGGATGCTCGGCGCACAACGGGTGCACGGCATCGGTCAGCGCGCGATTCGACTACGACGAATGGGCGGCGAAGGGGAACCCCGGGTGGTCCGCCGCGGAGGTGGAACCCCTGCTCGACCGAGTGCGGGACGCCTTTCGCGTGCGCCGTTACACGATGGGCGAGCTGACGCCGCCACAGCGGGCCTTCGTCGACGCGGGCCTCGCCGCGGGTCTGCCGTTCGCCGACGATCTGGATGACCTCGACGCCGGCGAGGGGATCGGTCCGATGCCCGTGAACGTGGTGGACGGCGTCCGCTGGAACAGCGCCTTCGCGTTTCTCGACGACGTGCGCGACCGGCCGAACCTCACGATCCGCGGTGGGGCGCGTGTACGCCGCCTGACCTTCGACGGCACGCGCGCGACCGGCGCCGAGATCGAGGTCGGCGGCGAGGTCGTGCGCGTCCGCGCAGAGCGTGTGGTCGTCGCCGCTGGGGCCTACCACTCGCCGGCGATCCTGCTGCGGTCCGGTGTGGGGCCTGCGGAGGAGCTTGCCGAGCTCGGGATCGAGACCGTGGTCGATCTGCCCGGAGTCGGCAAGCATCTACTCGACCACGAGTGCGTGCAGTTGGACTTCGCCGGACGCCCCGGCCTCGTCGAGGAGCTCGCCGCGTTGGGTTGGAGCCCCGACGAGCAGACCATCGGCAGGATCCGTTCGAGCCTGTGTGACGACGGCCCCTACGACATCCACGTGTTCATGGTGGCCGGCGCGAACAGCGGGCACCCCGGCCTCCCACCGATCTCCCTCTACGGCGGCGCCATGCGGGCGCGCTCCGAGGGGACTGTCACCCTCGGACCCGATCTCGACGTCGTGAACCCGGTGATCGACCATCGCTACGGCTCCGACCCGGAAGGGCATGATCGCACGGTGCTCGGCGAGGCTCTCGCGCTCCTCGACCGGATGGTGGCGCACCCCGCGCTCGCCGAGATCCTGGGCGAACGCGTGGGGGACGGGGATCCTCTCGACGACATCGTCAACTACTGCCACCCCGTGGGCTCATGCAAGATGGGTCCGCGCGAGGATGCGACGGCGGTCGTCGACAGCTCGGGTCGAGTCCACGGCGCGGAGGGTCTGTACGTCGCGGACGCGTCGATCATGCCCTCGATCACCCGAGGGAACATCAACCTGCCGACGGCGATGATCGGAGCGAACATCGCCCATGGACTGCTGAAGAAGGAGGCGGGTCGATGACGACGGCATCCCCGTTCGAGCTGAACATCCGCGAGCAGCCGGAAGCGCTGCGCGAGCTGGCGAGACGCGGTCCGGAACCGCGACTCGCTGAGATCACCGCCCGTCCGTGGGAGCGGATCGTCCTCACGGGGATGGGCAGCTCCCACACGGTCGGCATCCCGACGTGGCGCGCGATCGCCGCGACGGGACGCCCGGTATGGAATGTCGATGCGGGGCAGCTCCTCGACACCCCCGGGCTCCTCACCCCGGACACTCTCGTGATCGCGACCTCGCAATCCGGTGCCAGCGCCGAAATCGTCGAGCTCCTCGCTCGTGGACGGGGCGGCGCGACTCTGATCGGCATCACGGCGTCCGACGACAGTCCGCTCGCGCGGGCCGCCGATCTCCACCTGCCGCTGCAGAGTGGACCGGAGGCGACCGTCAGCACCAAGAGCTACCTCAATTCGATCGTCACCCATCACCGGATCGCCGCCTCCTTCGGCGCCGTCGATCCGCGCCTCGTCGAGCAGCAGATCGCGTCGGCGGCGGAGCACGTCGAAGCGCAGGTCGATCTCGATCTGCTCGGGGTCGCGGAGGCCGCGCTCACTCCGCCGCGACCACGAGTCGGCATCGTCGGATGGGGCGATGCCGCGGCGACCGCGCTGTTCGCCGCACTGATCATCAAGGAGTCGTCCAAGGTCCCCGTCGAGGGGTTCGTCGGGGGCGAGTTCCGGCACGGTCCGTACGAGCTCGCCGGTCCAGGCTTCACAGGCGTGCTGTTCGGCGCAGGGCGCGACGACGTCGACCGCCCGCTCGGCCGGATCGCTCACGACCTCGTCGCCTCGGGCGCTGATGTGGTCCTCGTGGGAGATCTACATCTCGACGGGGCGACGACCATCGAGACGAACGCCGACGGGTCGATGGCGGCGCTGATCGAGCAGTCGGTCGTCGCGGAACGGCTCGCGGTGGCCTTCGCGCACGGCAACGGTGTCGTCCCCGGTGCCTTCGCCTACGGCAGCAAGGTCACGGCGACTCTGTGAGCACGGTGAGTGAGACGACGGATGTCAGGGTGGGCGTCGACCTCGGCGGCACGGGAACGAGGATCGTGCTCGTGGGTTCGGAAGGGGCGACCGTCGACCGCGTGTCATTCGCTACGGTTGCGGAGCGTGCGGTCGCCGTGCCGAGTCTCGTATCGGCGATCCGCACACTGCTGGCGGGGCGGACTCCCGTGTCGATCGGCATCGGGGCGAGCGGTCCCGTCGACCGGTGCGGCGTGATCCGCAATCCGGCCACTCTCCCCGGGTTCAGCGGCGCGGACCTTGAAGGCGAACTGGGCGACGCGTTCGACGTGCCGGTGTCGATCGACAATGACGCGGTGACGGCCGCCATCTACGAGCAACGACTCGGCGAGGCCGTCGGTGCCGCCGGGACGCTGATGGTCACTCTCGGCACGGGTGTAGGAGTCGCCGCGCTCGACCGAGGCCGCCCGATCCGCGGCACCGACGGTGAGCATCCCGAAGCCGGACACCGTCTCGTCGCCGAGCCGACGCCGCCCTGCTATTGCGGTCGGAGCGCGTGCTGGGAGCAGGCGGTGTCCCGAACCGCGCTGCAGGCTGCTGCGGAAGAGGTGTGCGGTCCCGGTGCAGCCGATGCGCTCGCAGAGCTCGCGAGTCGTGCTCGCGGGGGTCAGGAGCAGGCGCTGTCCGTCTTCGAGTCCTTCGGCAACGCCCTCGGCGCGGGGCTCGCCGACCTTCAGACCGTGGTTCGCGCGAATGTGATCGTCATCGGCGGAAGCGTTGCGCAGTTCGACGACCTTCTGCATGAGGCCGCTCAGCGTGCTTACACGCGAATCGATACGTACGCCCCCGTGCCGGAGATCAGATTCTCCCGGGCGGGGGACGTCGGCGGGGCAATCGGGGCCGCGTTCCTCGAGCCGCGATGGTATCGCCCGGCCACCGGGTGAACGCCGCCACCCTGTCACATACGAACGGGCCCGAGCGCAAGCCCGTGACTGCGGAGGCAGGTCGGTGCCAGGCTGTGATCATGAAGCTCGTCTCGTACGCAGGTCAGCAGCTGGTCACCACCGACGATGTCGCAGACGCCCTCGTGGTGCTGGCGGCGGCGATCGCGAACGAGGGCGAGTCGGAGGCGCTGCAGATTCCGATCATCGTCGACGGCGAGAAGGACACGGCGGAGCTCGTGGTGGGCCTCGGCAACGATGTGCTCGTCGGACCGAGCGCATCGGAGGGCGTCGACCCGGACTTCTCCGAGCATGCCGCCCGCCTCCGCGGACACCACCGGTTCCCGCGACGCGATGCCGACGGCGAGGACCAGCCGCCCATGGAGTGGGGCATCGACGTGATCGACGATCTCGACCTCGACCTGCGCCCCTGACGAGCACCGCCCGCGCGTTCTGAGAAGAGGACCGACATGTCAGCGACGACGGTGTTGTTCATCGGCGGGACGGGGATCATCTCGTCCGCCGCCAGTGCGCTCGCCGCCGAGCGCGGCATGGAGGTGACGCTGCTCAACCGCGGCCGATCGCAGCGTGAACCGGCCGAGGGCGTCGAGGTGCTGACCGCGGACATCGCCGACGACGCGGCTGTCGACGCCGCGCTCGCCGGTCGTGAGTTCGACGTCGTGGCCGACATGATCGCCTTCACCCCCGACCAGGTACAGCGCGACATCGACCGCTTCGAGGGGCGTACGGGGCAGTACGTCTTCATCAGCTCGGCGTCGGCGTACCAGAAGCCGGTCGCGCATCTTCCGATCACGGAGTCGACGCCGTTGCGGAATCCGTTCTGGCAGTACTCGCGCGACAAGATCGCCTGCGAGGACCTGCTGACAGCGGCCTACCGGGAACGAGGCTTCCCGGTCACGGTGCTGCGACCCTCGCACACCTACGACGAGTGGACCATCCCCGCCTTCGGCGGCTGGACCGCGATCGACCGCATCCGGCGAGGCGAGGAGATCGTCGTGCACGGCGACGGGACCTCGCTGTGGACTCTCACCCACTCGCGCGACTTCGCCGTCGGGTTCGTCGGCCTCCTCGGCAACCCGCTCGCGCACGGCGACACGTTCCAGATCACGAGTGACTTCGTCTACACCTGGAACCAGATCTACGGGATGCTGGGGCGCGCCGCCGGCGCCGAGCCGCGCCTCCGGTATGCGACCAGCGAGGCCATCGAGGCAGCGATCCCCGATCGCGCAGGCCAGCTCACCGGTGACATGGCGCACTCCGTCGTGTTCGACAACACGAAGATCAAGCGGCTCGTGCGCGACTTCGCGCCGACCATCGGACTGCACGAGTCGGCCAGTGCGATCATCGACTGGCACGACGCTCACCCCGAGCTGCAGCGCGTCGACCCCGCGATCAACGCCCTCTTCGACAGCCTCCTCGCCTAGTTCGGCGCGAGCACCGCGAGCACGTTGCCGGCCGGGTCGCGGAACCAGGCGATGTCGGGCCCGCGACCCGGCTGGCCGTGCGAGATGCCCTTCGCGTCGGTGCCGAGCTGCGGGTCGTCGTAGATCTTGGTGACCACGCCGCGCGCGTTGAGCTCGTCGACCGCCGCCTCGACGTCGTCCACCGGGAAGTTGAGAACGGTGAAGCTCGCCGGCTCGTGATTCGGCTTCGCGTAGACGAGGATCGATGCGCCGTCGCCGAGCGCGATGTCGAGGAACCCCATCTCGTTTGTCGTCACGTCCATGCCGAGGACGTCGCCGTAGAAGGTGCGGGCGGCGTCGATGTCGTCGACGCTGAATCCGCTGAACGCGTGGGTGCTGTCGAATGCCGTCATGCGTTCAGCATGCGCCTCTGCAGCGGCGGTGTCCACCCTGCATCCGGGTGACCCGCGAGAGGGTGGACACACCGCGAGAACTCATAACTTCCGCATGGAGGTTTCTGCTAGTCTGACCGCGGGCAGAACGAGCTGCCCACCCGCACTACGAAGGAAGGTCACCGTGGCCCTGCCAGAAGCATCGGTCCAGCTCTACACGCTCGCGGCGGAGTTCTCCGCCGACATGGAGGGGTCGCTCGACAAGCTCGCCGCGATCGGCCTGCGCAACGTCGAGGCGTTCGACTTCGTCGGCCGGCCCGACGAGATCCGCGCAGCCCTCGACGCCTCCGGTCTCGCCTCGCCGACCGGGCACGCGCCCCTGCTCTCCGACGAGCTGTGGACCCCGGACGGCTCGATCCCCACCCCCGCGCCCGAGGTCGTCTTCGAGGCAGCGGCGAAGGTCGGCATCAAGACCGTCATCGACCCCTTCGTCGTCACCGACCGCTGGCTGACGCTCGAGGGCGTCACCGACATCGCCGAGCGTCTGAACGCCCTCACCGAGACCGCCGCCGGCTTCGGCCTCGAGGTCGGCTACCACAACCACGCGCAGGAGTTCCTCGCGGAGTTCGACGGGCAGACCGCGTACGAGCGCTTCATCGCCCTCACCGACGAGCGCGTCGCCATCGAGCTCGACCTGTACTGGGCGCTGGTCGGCGGACAGGACGTCACCGCGCTCGTGTCGCTGCTCGGCGACCGCCTCGTCGCCGCCCACGTGAAGGACGGCGTCGCACCCGAGACCAACCCGTTCGCGCCCGGCGCCGAGGCCTTCGGCTCCGACTCCCTCGACCAGCGCCACGCCGGCACGGGCGACGTGCCTCTCGCCGAGGCGCTGCGCGCGGCATCCGACCTGAAGTACGCGATCATCGAGTACGACAACGCCCCGGGTGACGTGTTCGCCGACATCGCAGCGAGCTACGCGTTCCTCATCGAGGGCGGTTTCGCCCGATGAGCGCCGTCGGCATCGGCATCATCGGCGTCGGCGTCATCAGCGACACCTACCTGCAGAACCTCTCGTCGTTCCCCGACACCGAGGTGCTCATCGTCGGCGACCTGCTGGTGGACCGCGCCCAGGCGCAGGCCGAGAAGTACGGCGTCCCCGCGTTCGGCTCGGCGGAGGACGTGCTCGCACACCCCGACGTCGACCTCGTCGTGAACCTCACCATCCCGGCCGTGCACATCGAGGTCTCGCGTGCGGCGATCGCTGCCGGCAAGCACGTGTGGACGGAGAAGCCCCTCGGGCTCGACCGCGACGGCGCGGCCCTGCTGCTCCGCGAGGCGGAGGCGGCCGGACTGCGGATCGGCTCCGCGCCCGACACGCTTCTCGGTCCTGGGTTCCAGGCCGCGCGCCGCGCGATCGAGGCCGGCGTCATCGGGCGGCCGCTGTTCGCCCAGACGACGTTCCAGACGCAGGGCCCCGACCTGTGGCATCCGAACCCCGGCTTCCTCTTCGCCCAGGGCGCCGGCCCGCTGCTCGACATGGGGCCGTACTACTTCTCCGCCCTGGTCAGCCTGCTCGGCCCGGTCGACCGCGTCGCCGCCGTCGGATCGAAGGCGCGCGAAGAGCGCGAGATCCACACCGGACCGCTCGCCGGCACGACCTTCCCCGTCGAGGTGCCGTCGACGATCCAGATCGTGACCGCGTTCGAGGGAGGTGCTCAGGCGCAGAGCCTGCTGAGCTTCGACTCGGCGCTCGAGCGTCACGGGATCGTCGAGATCCACGGCACCGAGGGCACGATCGTGCTGCCCGACCCGAACACGTTCGCCGGACGTATCGCCTACGTCAAGCCGCTCGGTGTGATCCGCGACGGGATGTCGTTCGAGCAGGAGTGGATCGAGATCGAGCACGCGGACATCGAGGTGGGCCGCGGTCTCGGAGCCCTCGACATGGTGCGCGCGATCGCCGAGGGGCGTCCGCACGTCGCCTCGGGCGAGCTCGGCTTCCACGTGCTCGATGTGCTGCTCTCGGCGCAGGACTCCGCCCAGTCGGGCACGACGGTGACCGTCGAGAGCACGGTCGCACCCGTGCCGCTCCTGCCGGAGGGCTTCGATCCCTTCGCCGCCACGCTCTGACGCGTACGGAACCTGCGGGTCCGTCGGCTCACGCCGGCGGGCCCGCTCCGTCGTTCAGTGAGAGTCGCGGCGTCCGGCGAGCAGCGCGTCGAGCATCTCCAGGGCGGCCTCGTGATCGACGGACGGGTCGAGGAGCCACTGGGTCTGCAGGCCGTCCGAGGCGGCGATGACGAGGGACGACACGAGCACGGCATCCAGGTCGTCGCGGATCTCGCCCGACGCCTGCAGCTCGCGTACGCGCTCGGCCATGTGGTCGCGCAGGCGTGAGAAGCGGTGCGTCGCGAACTCGTAGGCCGCGGGGTGTCCCTCTTCGAGCGCGTTGGCGACGAGCGTCGAGTAGAGCTGCACGAGGCCGGGGATGTTGCGGTTCTCCTCGGCGGAGACGCGCATCATCATCGCGGGACTCAGACCGGACGGCTCGGGGTGCTCGGTGTCGTTGCGGCGCTCTGATTCCCGGTACACCGCCACCAGCAGCTCCTCCAGGGAGCCGAAGTAATGCGTGAGCGCGGCGTGCGTGACGCCGACCTCCTGAGCGATCGCACGCAGGCTGGTCCGTCGAGAACCGCGCTTCGCGAACACCTCGATCGCCTTGTCGAGGATCTCCTGCCGCCGGGCGATGCCCTTCGCGTAACGCCCCGGGCTGCGGGGTCCGTCGTCGGAGGGAGCGGCCATGCTCCCGATGATACCCACGCCATGGAGAAAACCTCCGATTGGAGGTTCGCTGCGGGCTAGGGTCGGACCTGGTTCACGAGCTCTCGGTCGGCGGCCAGGCGCGAGACATTGTCGTCGATCAGCGCGCTCGCGCCGATCGGGCGGTTTCCCGCGACGTGCGGGGTGATCTGCAGGTTCGGGGCGTCCCACAACGCATCGTCGGCCGGGAGCGGCTCGGCCTTCGCGACATCGATCGCGGCCGCACGCAGCCGTCCCGACGACAGGGCGTCGATCAGCGCGCCCTTGTCGACGGTCGCTCCACGCCCGACGTTGACGAAGGCGGCACCGGGCTGGAGGGCGCCGAAGACGGCGGCGTCGAACAGGTCGGCCGTATCCGGCGTCGCGGGCAGCAGGGACACGAGGATGTCGGTGTCTGCCAGCACGGCATCCGCATCCGCGTCCGCGTGCACCTCGAAACCCGCCCGCTCACCGGCGCTCCGCGCGATGCCGCGCACCTCGGCGCCGAGCGCGCGCAGCACCGGAGCGAGAGTGGCCGCGATCGAGCCGAAGCCCCAGATCGTAACCCGAGCGCCCGACAGCGTGAACTGCGCCCGCGTGCCCTTCGCGCTCTGCGCCTCGTTGAACTCCTCGTCCCACCGGTGGTCGAGCTGCGCATCGCGCAGGCGGTCGAGGCGGCGGACGACCGCGAGGATCAGAGCGAGCGTGTGCTCGGCGACGGGACCGTCATGCAGCGAACGGCCCGAACAGATGCGCACCTCGGGAGCGAAACCCGACCGCAGCACGACATCCGCCCCTGACGCGAGGGCCTGCACGAGGCGTAGGCGGGGCAGCATCCGTGCGGCCTGTTCGAGCCACGCACCGGAGTTGTGCCAGACGACGAGCACCTCGGCGTCGCGATGCTCCTCCGGGATCTCGCGCTCGATGTCATACACGACGGCGTCGACGTCGCCGCTCAGACGCAGGTCGATGGTGTCGGGGATCAGGATCTTCATTTCGCCTCCGGTCTCACCGTAGTCATGCAGAGGATGCCGCGGGCCCGCGCCACACGGAACGCCGAGCGAGGAGCGGGAAAGGGGTCGTGCGAGGGTCACGGCGTTTCGTCTCGCTTCGCTCGCTCAACGACCCGGGAGGAGCGCTCGCTCAACGACCCGGGAGGGGCGCTCGCTCAACGGCCCGGAAGAGGGCGCTCGCTCAACGGCCCGGGAGGGGAGGGGCTAGGGGAGGGCGGCGATGGCCTGGCGGGCTGCGCCGAGGGCGACGTACTCCCCGGGCTCGGGTACCTCCACGGGCAGTCCCAGCACCGGGGGCGCGATCCGTCGCACGGCCTCCGACTGCGCACCTCCGCCGATGAGCAGTGCGCGTTCGAGCGGGATGCCGAGGGCGCGCAGTGCGTCGAGGCCGGCGCCGAGTCCGCGCAGCATCCCCTCCACCGCCGCGCGCGCGAGGTTTTCGCGCGTCGTGGAGGCGAGCGTCATGCCGCTGAGGGTCGCGGTCGCGTCGGGGAGGTTCGGTGTGCGCTCGCCCTCGAAGTACGGCAGCAGCGTGAGGCCCGCAGCCCCGGGGGCGGCTGCGAGGGCGAGGTCGCTGAACTCCTCGTGATCCACGCCGAGCAGCGCAGCCGTGACATCGACGACCCTGGCCGCGTTGAGCGTGGCGATCAGCGGAAGGAAGAGTCCGGAGGCGTCGGCGAACCCCGCGACCGTGCCCTCGGGGTCGTTCACGGGTTCGCGACTGACGGCGAACACCGTGCCGGACGTCCCGATCGACACCACGACGTCGCCCGGCTGGGCGCCGAGGCCGAGCGCCGCACCGGCATTGTCGCCGGCGCCGGGTCCGACACGGCGACCGTCGGCATCCGTCACCCACTCGTCGGGGCCCAGCACGCGGGGCAGGATCGCATCGTGGCCCAGCGCCGCCACGAGCAGTTCTCGGTCGTACTCGCCGGTCGCGGGGTTCCAGTAGCCGGTGCCCGAGACGTCGGAGCGGTCGGTCACGAGCTCGTCGAGCATCGGGTTCTCGGGTCCGAAGCCGCGCAGACGCCAGGTCAGCCAATCGTGCGGGAGTGCGACCGCGGCGACTCGGGCGGCGTTCTCCGGCTCGTGGTCGCGCAACCAGCGCAGCTTGGTGATCGTGAAAGACGCGACGGGAACCAGCCCGGTGCGCACCGCGAGAGCGGCCGCGCCGAACTCGTCGATCAGGTCGGCTGCCGCACCGGACGAGCGGGTGTCGTTCCACAGCAGGGCGTCGCGGACGACACGGCCCTGAGCATCGAGCGCGACGAGTCCGTGCTGCTGTCCCCCGACCGACCAGGCCGCGATGTCGTCGAGCGAGCCGGCCTCTGCGATCGCCTCCTGCAGTGCATGCCACCAGGCCTCGGGGTCGACGGAGGTCCCGTCGGGATGAGCTGCGCGACCGGTGCGGACGACCGCTCCGGTCGCGCTGTCGACGACGACCGCCTTGCACGACTGGGTCGACGAGTCGACCCCGAGAACCAGGGGCATGGCGATCAGCGGGCGCCGAGGAGGTGCTCGGTGGCGAGCTGCTGCAGTCGCACGAAGCCGAAGCCCTTGCCGCCGAAGTACGCGTGCGCGTCGAAGTCCTCGTAGGCGCTGCGGTCGGCGAGGAAGTCGTCGTACGACTCGCCCTCGGCGAGGGTCGGCGTCGAGAGTTCATCGACGCGGGCGGCCGCGAGGGCCTCCTGCACCTCCGGGTCGGCGCGGAAGGCGGCAGCGCGCTCCTTGAGCAGGAGGTAGGTGCGCATGTTCGCGGCGGCGGAATCCCACACGCCGTTCTCGTCTTCGGTGCGGCTGGGCTTGTAGTCGAAGTGGCGGGGGCCGTCGTACGCGGGCACGCCGCCGGGGCCGCCGTTCTCGAGCAGGTCGACGAGCGCGAACGCGTTGTGCAGGTCGCCGTGGCCGAAGACGAGGTCCTGGTCGTACTTGATGCCGCGCTGGCCGTTGAGGTCGATGTGGAAGAGCTTGCCGTGGTACAGCGCCTGGGCGATGCCCGCGGCGAAGTTCAGGCCGGCCATCTGCTCATGGCCCACCTCGGGGTTGAGGCCGACGAGCTCGGGGCGCTCGAGCGAGTCGATGAACGCGAGCGCGTGGCCGAGGGTGGGGAGCAGGATGTCGCCGCGCGGCTCGTTCGGCTTCGGCTCGATCGCGAAGCGGATGTCGTAGCCCTTGTCGGTCACGTAGTCGCCGAGCAGGTTCACGGCCTCGCGGTAGCGCTCGAGCGCGGCACGGATGTCTTTCGCGGAGTCGTACTCGGCACCCTCGCGGCCGCCCCACATGACGAACGTCTGGGCGCCCAGCTCGGCGCCCAAGTCGAGCTGGCGGAACACCTTGCGCAGGGCGTAGCGGCGCACGTCGCGGTCGTTCGAGGTGAAGCCGCCGTCTTTGAAGATCGGCGCGCTGAAGAGGTTCGTGGTCACCATGGGCACGACGATGCCGGTGGCGTCGAGCGCGCCCGTGAGGCGGTCGATCTGCGTCTGACGTTCGGCGTCGGTCGAGCCGAAGGCGAAGAGGTCGTCGTCGTGGAAGGTGAGACCGTACGCCCCGAGCTCGGCGAGCTTCTCGACCGCGTGCACGACGTCGAGCGCCGGCCGGGTGGGACCCCCGAACGGGTCTGCACCGTTGTACCCGATGGTCCAGAGGCCGAAGGAGAACTTGTCGTCGCGAGTGGGGGTGGGCATGGCTGCTCCTGTGCAGGTCATCGGATAAGTTGTGTTTGACAACATATCTCATGACAGGGGGACCGTCCACCCCCTACAGTGAAGGGATGCCGTCTCCGACGAGTCCCGCCAGCGGAACCCGCCCGCACAATCTCGCGCGCGTGCTGCGGCTCGTCCACGAGGAGGGCGCCCAGTCCCGCGCAGCGCTCACCGAGCGCACGGGTCTCAACCGCTCCACGATCGCCGACCTCGTCGGCGAGCTGGTCCGCCGCGGGCTGGTCGACGAGCGGGTGCCCGATGTACCCGGTCGGGTCGGGCGCCCATCGCCGGTCGTCACGGCATCCGCGCGCGTCGTCGCGATCGCGGTGAACCCCGAGGTCGACGCGATCGAGATCGCCGCCGTCGGGCTGGACCGCAGCATCCTCGTCCGTGAGCGCCTGCCGAACGAGTCCCTGCCGACGCCCAAGGCGGTCGCCGGGGTGATCGCGGAGCGGATCGCGGCCTGGCGCGCCGATGCCCTGGCCGACGGCCGCATCGAGGCCGTCGGCATCGCGGTGCCCGGTCTCGTGCGGGCGAGTGACGGCGTGGTGCGCAATGCGCCGCACCTCGACTGGGTCGACGTGCCGCTTGCCGAGCTCGTACGCGCGGCGGCCGACGTCACGGTCGCGGTCGACAACGATGCGACGCTCGGAGCGATCGCCGAGCACCGCTACGGGGCAGGCCGGGGCATCGACGACCTCGTCTACCTGAACGGCGGTGCCTCGGGTATCGGCGGCGGGCTCATCATCCGAGGATTCCCCGTGACCGGTGCGGGCGGATACGCCGGCGAGTTCGGTCAGAACCGTCCGCGCATCACCGATGATGCCGACCGCCGCACGGCCGACGGCGTGCTCGAAGCGGAGGTGAGTCGGCGTCTGCTGCTCGACGTCGCCGGGCTCGACCAGGCCGACGACGACACGCTCGACCGCGAGCTGACGGCCTCCGACTCCTCCGAGGTCGAGGCGGAGGTCACGCGTCAGGCGCACGTGCTCGCGAGCGCGCTCGCCAACGCGGTGAACGTGCTGAACCCCTCCGTGATCGTGCTGGGCGGATTCCTCGCGACGCTCGCCGACCTGCAGGGCGAACGGCTCGCCGCCGACGTCGCCGCGCTGGCGATGACGGAGAGCGCCGAGGGGCTCGAGATCCGACCCGCCGCCCTGGGAGCGGACCGCCTGCTGATCGGAGCGGCCGAGCTCGCGTTCGCGGAGCTGCTGACCGATCCGGGCGGCCACGTATGAGCGGCCCCGTCGTGAGCGTGGTTGACCTCGCCATCGTGGCAGTGTCCGTGTTCGGCGGCATCGCTTTCACCGTCTGGCGCCTCCGCAGAGGCGACAGGTTCACGGTGTTGCGGCTGCTCAGCGGTGTCGCGGCGAGTGTCTACTTCGCCGCCTTGATCGCTCTCACCTTCCTGCCGCTCGGCCTCGGGCCTTCCGATTACGAGAAGCCGTGGTGGATCTGGATCGATGTCGTGCCGTTCCAAGACATCGTGGACGACCCCGTCGGGTTGACGCTCAACGTGGCGCTCTTCGTTCCGCTCGGTCTGCTGGCGCCGGTGCTTCTGCGCACGTCGACGTGGCTGCGAGCGGCGCTGCTGGGGCTCCTCGTGAGCGGCACGATCGAGATCGTTCAGTTCATCGGGGACGTCACCGTGGGACTCGGCAGAGTCGCTGACATCGATGACCTCATCACGAATGTTCTGGGAACCGTGATCGGTTACCTCGTCCTGCGGCTCGCGATCCGGGTCCCGGCGTTCCGCCGCGTCGCAGGTCTTTTCTCATGGCCGGCGCCGGGAACGAGTGAAGCCGTTGTCGCGGAGGATCCCGCCGATGGCGGAGGCTCGCAGGGTTCGCGCGTCGGCGCTCGAGGCGACGTGGCTCCGTGAGCCCGAACCGCTCTCCCTGACGGGAGCCAGCTCGGGCCTCCTGCGTGCGAATGAGTCGCGAGGGGCGGAGAGCCGATCGCATCGGACACGGATGGTCGGGTCGCGGGCTACGCTCGAGCGGCACGATGGTGAGGAAAGGAGGACCTCATGATCGGAACGCTCAACGCCCTGGTCGATCGGATCGAGGCCGCAGCCGGCACGGAGCTCGATGTCGCGGACTTCGCCCGAGCACACGGAACGACCGAGTACCACCTGCGCCGGATGTTCTCGGCGCTCGCAGGCATGCCGCTCTCGGAGTACATCCGTCGGCGACGCATGACGCTCGCAGGTGCGGAGCTCGTCGCGGGGGCGTCGAGCCTGCTCGACGTCGCTGTGCGACACGGCTACGGATCGGTGGAGGCGTTCGCGCGGGCATTCCGTGCCGTGCACGGCATCTCACCGGCGGACGCGCGCCGAGACGGGGGACCTCTCCGCACACAACCCACGCTCCGGTTCCGCCTGAGCGTCGAAGGGAGAAGTCCGATGGACGTCACCATCACCACCGCACCCGAGCTCGTCCTCGTCGGCCACGCCGTCGAGGTCCCGCTCATCCACGAGGGAGTGAATCCGCACATTCAACAGCACATCGCAGGGATCCCCGCCGAAGAGCACGCGCGGCTCAAGGCGCTCAGCGACGCCGAACCTGCCGGCGTCCTCGCCGTCACCGGCGACACCCCGCCGGACGCGCCGGAGGGCACGATGCTCACCTACCTGCACGGCGTCTCCGTGCAGCCGGATGCCGAGGTGCCGGCCGATCTCGACGCGATACGTGTCGACGCAGGGTCGTGGGCGGTCTTCACCGCGAGCGGTCCATTTCCCGAGACCCTGCAGAACCTCTGGGCGGCGACCGCGACCGAGTGGTTCCCGTCGAACCCCTGGCGGCTGCGGCCCGGACCATCGATCGTGCGCTACCTCGAGTTCACGGGGACGCATGCGTCGTGCGAGCTGTGGCTGGCGGTCGAACCAGCCTGATCGCGAGGGCGGGTGGGTCGGCTGTCGGCCCACCCGTTGTCCGGCCCCCGTGGCACACTGAGCGCATCGCCGACTCAGATCGCCAACCGACGCGGAGGTGCACGATGCCGATCGACCCGAAGAAGACGCTCGACGCATACCGGGCGAAGCGGGGCGAGTTCCGCCTCGTCGAGGTGCCGCCGCTGCAGTACCTGATGGTCGACGGCGCGGGCGACCCGAACACGGCGAAGGAATACAAGGATGCCGTCGCCGCACTCTTCCCGCTCGCGTACACGCTGAAGTTCGCGGCCCGCGCCGAGCTGGACCTCGATGTGGTGGTGATGCCGCTCGAAGGGCTCTGGGATGCCCCCGACAAGGAGTCGTTCACGACCAAGCGCGACAAGTCGGCCTGGCTGTGGACGATGATGATCATGGTGCCCGAGCAGGTGACAGCGGAGATGTTCGCGGCGGCCGTCGACAAGGTCGAGGCCAAGGCGGCGGCGAAGAAGGAGCCCCTGCCGACCCTGCGGTCGGTGCGACTCGAAACCCTCGACGAGGGCCTGAGCGTGCAGACGCTGCACGTCGGGTCGTACGACGACGAGGCCCCCGTGCTGGCCGAGCTGCATGAGCGGTTCATCCCCGAGAACGGCCTGCGCATGACGGCGCGCCATCACGAGATCTACCTCGGCGACGCCAGGCGCGTGGCCCCCGAGCGGCTGCGCACGATCCTCCGGCAGCCGGTCGAACGCACCTGACTGCCGCACGACGCCGTCGGGATCAAGCCCCTCCGGCCCATCGCTCCCACGGCGATATCCTGCATCGATGACGACAGCGAAGTCCGCCGCGCACGAGGCCAGGGGGTCGGACGCCTTCCGACGCGTCGCTCGGGCCGGCTTTGTGGTGATCGGTCTCGTGCACATCATCATCGGCGCGCTCGCCGTGTCGATCGCCTCGGGCGGTGGCGGGGATGCCGATCAGGACGGCGCGATGCAGCAGATCCGATCGACGCCCGTGGGAGGGCTCATCCTGGCTCTCGTCGCGGCCGCGCTCGTCGCCCTCGCGGTGTGGCAGGTCGTGAGCGGCGTCGTCGCCGTCGGCGGCGAGGTGAAGAAGTGGGGGCAGCGCATCAAGCTGTTCGGCATCGCCCTGGCCTATCTCGTGATCGCCGGTCTCGCGACCATCTACGCGTTCGGCGGCACCGCCGAGTCCGAGAAGTCGTCGAAGTTCGTGAGCGAAGTGCTGCTGGGCGCGCCGGGAGGAATCTTCCTCCTCGTCGCCATCGGACTCACGGTGGTCGGCGTCGGCATCGGCTTCGTCGTGAGCGGCTTCACGACCGGTTTCCGCAAGACGCTCGACCTGCCGTCGGGCGCGGGGCGGCCGCCGATCGTCGTGCTCGGGGTGATCGGCTACATCGCCAAGGGGATCGCGATCGCCGTGACCGGCGTCCTCTTCGTGGTGTCGGCTTGGACGCACGACCCCGACAAGGCGGGTGGTCTGGACGCCGCGCTGCGCAGCCTCACCGACCTGCCCTTCGGGCGCACGGTGCTGTGGGTCGTCGGTGCGGGCCTCGCCGTGTACGGCGTCTTCTCGATCGTGCGTGCCCGCTACGCCCGTATGTGACGGCCGTCTCGCTCGGCGGTTCCTCTATCCTGACCCCATGGTGAGAAGAAAACGGCGTCGCCCCTACCGGAAGATCGGACTCGCCCTGCTGATCCCGGGTGCGCTGCTGATCCTCGCATCCATCCCGCAGTTCTTCTTCGGCATACCCGTGTCCGAGGGCGTCGCGCCCGCGGGGCTCTCGCTCGGACCGCTCCTCGTCATCGGCGGCACGGTGCTCTACTTCTCCGAGAAGCCGCAGCCAGGCGAACGCTGGAACGACGACTCCTCGACCTTCCGCTGGCTCGACGTCGGACGGTGACCCGGCGCGACGCTCAGGTCGCGGCGGGCTTCTCGCTCCACAGCAGGAGGAACGCGCCGAGTCCGATCATGAGTGCTCCGCCCGTCGCGCCCATCGCCTCGATGCGCCGCGGCGAGCGCCCGAACCACTGCCTGGCCGAGCTCGCGAGCAGCACCCAGATCGCGTCACACGCGACACCGATCGCGACCACGATCACGCCCAGCACGAGCAGCTGCAGAGGAACGGATCCCGTGTGCAGGTCGACGAACTGGGGGAGGATCGCGAGGAAGAACGCGATCGACTTCGGGTTGGTGATGCCGACGACGAAACCCTCCGCGAGCAGTCGCAGGCCCGAGCGACGCGGCTGCGGTCCCGTCGCGATCGCCGCGGCATCCTTCCGGTGCTGGATGGCCTGGATGCCGAGGAAGACGAGATACCCCGCGCCGAGCACCTTCACGATCGTGAACAGCACGATCGACTGCGCGATCGCCGTGCCCACGCCGAGCGCCACAGCCACGACGAGCAGGATCGAGCCGAGCGCGGTGCCCAGGATGCTGAGGAAGCCGCCGATGCGTCCGAGCGCCATGGCGCGCCCGATCGTGAACAGCACCGTCGGGCCGGGGATCACGACCATGATGAACGCCGCGACGACGAACGTCGCGAGGGTGTCGGCGCTGAACATGGTGCGAGCCTAGCCCGCGATGCCGTCGCTGCCGGCAGGTGAGAAGCTAGAAGGATGAGTACGACGCCCGCCGCCGACGTGATCGCCTCGCCGATCGACAGCCCGCTGACGGATGCCGAGGTGCGGCGCCTTCGCCAGGACTTCCCGATCCTCGGTGTCGAGGTGAACGGGCATCCGCTCGCGTATCTCGATTCCGGTGCGACGTCGCAGCGTCCGCTCGCGGTGCTCGACGCCGAGCGGGAGTTCGCGACGACGCTGAACGCCGCCGTGCACCGCGGGGCGCACACGCTCGCCGGCGAGGCGACGGAGGTGTTCGAGGACGCCCGTGCCACGGTGGCCCGCTTCATCGGCGCCGACGAGGGCGAGATCGTCTGGACATCCAACGCGACCGAGGCCGTCAACCTCGTCGCCTACGGAATCTCCAACGCGTCGCTGGGGCGCGGGGGAGCAGCCGCCGAACGGTTCCGCATCGGTCAGGGCGACGAGATCGTCACGACCGAGATGGAACATCACGCGAACCTCATCCCGTGGCAGGAGCTCGCCGCGCGCACAGGGGCGACGCTACGGGTGATTCCGCTCGACGACGACGGCGCGCTGCGGCTCGTCGCCGCCGCCGAGCTCATCGGCGACCGCACCAAGTTCATCGCCGTCACGCATGTGTCGAACGTGCTCGGCGTGATCAACCCGGTCGAGGAGCTCGTCGCCATGGCCCGCCGGGTCGGCGCCCTCGTGCTGCTCGACGCGTGCCAATCGGCGCCGCACCTGCCACTCGACGTGCGCGCCCTCGACGTCGACTTCGCCGTGCTGTCCGGTCACAAGATGCTCGGCCCGTCGGGGATCGGCGCGCTCTACGGACGCCGGGAGCTGCTCGAGGCCCTGCCCCCGTTCCTCACCGGCGGCTCGATGATCACGACCGTCACCACGACCGAGGCCGAGTACCTCCCCCCGCCGCAGCGCTTCGAGGCCGGCACGCAGCGTGTGTCGCAGGCCGTCGCCCTCGCCGCCGCGATCGACTACCTCTCGGCGGTCGGGATGCCGCGCATCGCCGCCCACGAGGCCGCCTTCGGCCGTCGCCTCGTCGATGGCCTCACCGCGATCGATGGGGTGCGCGTGCTCGGCGCGGGCATCGACCTGCCGCGCGTGGGGCTCGCGAGCTTCGATGTCGACGGCATCCACTCGCACGACGTGGGGCAGTACCTCGACGATCTCGGCATCGCGGTGCGCGTCGGCCACCACTGCGCGCAGCCGCTGCACCGCCGACTGGGCATCACCTCGTCGACCAGGGCGAGCACCTATCTCTACACGACCGAGGATGAGGTGGATGCCGTGATCGCGGGCGTCGCCGGAGCCATCGACTTCTTCCGGAGGGGCGCATGAGCGACCTGCAGAACCTGTATCAGGAGCTCATCCTCGACCACTCGCGCACCCCGCATGGCTTCGGGCTGCGCGAGGAGATCGCGGCGCAGTCGCACCAGATCAACCCCACGTGCGGTGACGAGGTCACCCTGCAGGTGCACCGCGCGCCCGACGGCAGTGTCGAGGCGATCGCGTGGGAGGGGCACGGCTGTGCGATCTCGCAGGCGTCGGCGTCGCTGCTCGCCGAACTCGCGGAGGGGCTCACGGTCGAGGAGCTCGAGGTGCGCATCGACGCGTTCCGCACGGCCATGCGCTCGCGAGGCAAGATCGAGCCCGACGAGGAGCTGCTCGGGGACGCGGCGGCGCTCGGCGGGGTCTCGCGCTACGTCGCTCGGGTGAAGTGCGCGATGCTCGCGTGGGTCGCCGCCGAGGACGCCCTGCAGAAGAGCTGACACGGCTGCGTCGTGACCGGGGTGCAGGATGGGATCATGCCCCTCTCGCTGACCCCGCTCGATCCCGGCCGCTTCGACGACTGGCGCTCGGCGACGAGAGAGCGCCTCATCGCGCTGCGTCAGGACTCGGGGATGCTGGTGGGCGACGACGCGGTCGTGCAGGCCGACGCGTTCCTCGACCAGCTGCTCTCCGACGGTGCCGAGACGCAGACGTCGGTCATCCTGTCGATCCGCGACGGCGATCGGGAGCTGGGCACGGTGTGGCTCGCGTCGATCTCCGGCATCCTCATGATCCTCGACCTGTCATTCGCGGGCCGGCCCACCGTCTCGCAGCAGGATGCGCTGTTCACCGCCCTGGTCGAGATGGGGCGTGGGCACGGAGTCGACCGGCTCAGCATCTCGGTGTACGCGACCGACGCGGCGAGCCGGTCCTTCATCGACGGGCGGGGGTTCGCGTGCGCATCGATCCAGATGCTGCTCGAACCACTCCCCGACCGCGACCGCCGGCCGCGGGTGGGGGTGGAGCCGATGACGGCCGCGCGGTACCCCTCCTTCGCCGCCGCATCGGAAGCGGCCTTCGCGGAGGAGCTCGCCGCCTCGGGCCGGTACTCGATCGACGACGCCCGCGTGGAGTCGCACCGTCAGATGGTGCAGGAGCTGCCCGACGGCGTCGAGACGAAGGGGCAGGAGCTCTTCACCGCGGCGGTCGACGGCGAGGAGGTCGGCATCCTCTGGGTAGGCCTGCGGACCAGGGGCGGTCGACCGCACGCCTTCATCCTCGACATCGAGGTCGCCGAGTCGCAGCGGCGCAAGGGATACGGGCGCGAACTGATGCTCGCCGCCGAGCGGGTGGCGCGAGACCACGGGGCTGACTCGGTCGGACTGCACGTGTTCGGCTTCAACACGGGAGCCATCGCGCTGTACGAGAGCCTCGGCTATCGCCGGGTCGAGGAGCGGCACCTGCTGACCCTGTGATCCGCCCGACGATCGGCGTCATCGGGGAATAGGCGTCGCCCAGACACGTTGGCCCACACATGACCACTCTCGGAATCATCGGTGCAGGACACATCGGCAGCCAGGTCGCGCGCGCGGCCGTGGCCCACGGCTATGACGTCGTGATCGCGAACTCCCGCGGCCCGGAGACGCTCGCCTCTCTCATCGCGGAGCTGGGGGACAGGGCGCGCGCGGCGACCGCCGCGGAGGCGGCTGCGGCGGCCGACATCGCCGTCGTGACCATCCCGCTCGGTCGGATCGACGAGCTTCCGGTCGACGAGCTGGCGGGCAAGATCGTGCTCGACACCAACAACTACTACTTCGAGCGCGACGGCCGTATCGAGGCGCTCGACAAGGGCGAGACCACCACGTCGGAGCTGCTGCAGCGACAGCTGCCCACCTCGCGCATCGCGAAGGCGTTCAACCACATCATGGCCCGCGACATCACGACCGACGGTGCTCCGGCGGGGAGCGAGAACCGCCGCGCCCTCGCGACGGCCGGCGACGACGCGGACGCCGTGGAGTTCGTGACCCGCTTCTACGACGAGCTCGGCTTCGACACCGTCAACATCGGCCCGCTCAGCGAGTCGTGGCGCGTCGAGCGCGACCGCCCCGCCTACGTGGTGCGGCAGAACGCCGAGGAGCTGCGCGCCAACCTCGCCATCGCGAACCGCCTGCCCTGATCTCGATGTCCACGCACCGTGGGATACCAAACTTGTCCCTCCGGTGCGCGGATGAGACAATCCCGATATGGCGGAGGTGGGGGCTGCCGGCGAACTCGAGTCGGTGAGAGTGACGCGTATTCTGCGCGATGACATCGTGCTGGGGAGGCGGGCGTCGGGCTCGCGGCTCGTCGAGCGCGACATCGCTGCGGAGCTGAACGTCTCCCGGTTGCCGGTGCGGGAAGCGATCCGCACGCTCGTGGCCGAGGGCGTCGTCGTCGCACGCCCGCGCACCTGGGCGATCGTGCGCGAGTTCTCCCGGCAGGATCTGCAGGACTACGGCGAGGTGCGCGAGGCGATGGAGACGATGATCTTCGTCTTCGCGGCCGAGCGTCGCACGCCCGAGGGGCTCGCCCGGTTGCGCGCCGCGTACGAGCAGGAGCTCGCAGCCGCCGAGGCCGGCGATGTCGAGGGCGCGCGCATCGCGGCGAGCCTGTTCCACGAGGTCGCCGCGCACCTCGCGGCCAACGACATGATCGGCGAGTTCATCAGCGTGTTCGCGACGCGGCTGCGCTGGCTGTTCGGGCAGCACGACGATCTCGTCGAGACGGCCGAGGAGCATCGCGTGATCCTCGAGGCCGTCGAGGCGCAGGATGCTGACGCGCTGCGGGAGCTGATCCCGCAGCACACCGCGAACGCGGTCGCATCCGCTGCGAAGCGCCTCGACGTCGAGTCCGAGACCGCGTGATCCCGCCCCTCGGATACCCCTAGGGGGTATAGTGGTGTCGTCATCGACGAAAGGATCGACATGACCACGACCACCTACACCGTGACCGGCATGACCTGTGGGCACTGCGAGGGCTCCGTGCGCAGCGAGGTCTCGAAGCTGCAGGGCATCACTGCCATCGACGTGAGCGCGGCCTCCGGTCGACTTGTCGTCACCTCCGAGTCCCCGCTCGACGACAGCGCCGTCCTGGCCGCCGTCGACGAGGCCGGGTACAGCGCCGTCCGCGCCTGATCACCCCATGAGCGAGCAGCTGGCCTCGTACGATCTCGAGATCGGCGGGATGACGTGCGCGTCCTGCGCCGCGCGGATCGAGAAGCGCCTCAACCGGATCGACGGCGTGACGGCATCCGTCAACTACGCCACCGAGAAGGCGCACGTCGAGGTCGCGGGAGGCGTGGTCGCCGACGACCTCATCTCCGAGGTCGTCCGCACCGGCTACACCGCCGCGCTGCCGCGCGAGACCGGGTCCGGCGAGGCGGATCCCGGCTACGTCCTGCTGCGCAGGCGCCTCATCGCGGCCGTCGTGCTCGCCGTCCCCGTCATCGCGATGGCGATGGTCGAGGCGCTGCAGTTCCCCGGCTGGCAGTGGGCGTCGGTCGTCCTCGCCCTCCCCGTCGTCACGTGGGCGGCGTGGCCGTTCCATCGCGCGGCGGTCCTGAACGCCCGGCACCGCACGGTCACGATGGACACCCTGATCTCGGTCGGGGTCTCCGCCGCCTTCCTGTGGTCGCTGTATGCGCTCGTGTTCGGCACGGCAGGCATGTGGGGCATGACGCATCCGTTCCGGTTCACGATCGAGCGCGGTGACGGACTCGGAACGATCTACCTCGAGGTCGCCGCGGGCGTCACCATGTTCCTGCTGCTCGGGCGCTTCCTCGAGCAGCGGTCGAAGCGCACGGCAGGGGCGGCGCTGCGCGCACTCGGCGAGCTCGGCGCGAAAGACGTCGCTGTGCTGCGCGACGGCGTGGAACAGCGGATGCCGCTGGCACGGCTCGTGGTCGGAGACGTGTTCGTCGTGCGGCCGGGGGAGAAGATCGCGACCGACGGCATCGTCAGCGAGGGGTCGTCCGCGGTCGACGCGTCGATGCTGACCGGCGAGTCCGTGCCCGTCGAGGTGCGGCAGGGTGATTCCGTCACCGGTGCGACCGTGAACGTCGGCGGGCGCCTCGTCGTCACGGCGACCAGGGTCGGCGCCGACACCCAGCTCGCGCGCATGACGCGGCTCGTCGAGCAGGCGCAGTCGGGCAAGGCCGAGGCGCAGCGTCTCGCCGATCGGCTCTCGGCCGTGTTCGTGCCGATCGTGTTCGCGATCGCCGCCGTGACGCTCATCGTCTGGTTGCTCAGCGGCGGGGGAGTCTCTGCGGCGTTCACGGCGGCCGTCGCGGTGCTCATCATCGCGTGCCCGTGCGCCCTCGGCCTGGCCACGCCCATGGCGCTGCTCGTCGGTACCGGCCGGGGCGCACAGCTCGGCGTGCTCATCAAGGGCCCCGAGGTCCTCGAATCGACTCGCCGCGTCGACACGATCGTGCTCGACAAGACCGGCACGGTCACGAGCGGACGCATGACGCTCCGCGACGTCATCGCGGCCGACGGCGAGGACGAGGCGCGGGTGCTGCGCCTCGCCGCCGCGGTGGAGGACGCCTCAGAGCACCCCGTCGCTGCCGCCGTCGTACGTGCGGCCGTCGAGCGGTTCGGCGATCTGCCGTCGGTGAGCGAGTTCCGCAGCATCCAGGGCCGCGGCGTCGAGGGATTCGTCGACGGGGTGCGGGTCACGGTCGGCCGGCTCTCGGCGCTCGCGGACGGAGCAGTCGAGTCGCCGCTCGACGGCCGTCTCCGCGAGGCGTTCGCGGCCGCTGAGGAGCGCGCCCACACCGCCGTCGTGGTCGCGTGGGGTGAGCGCGTCCGCGGAGTCCTCGTCGTCTCCGATGTCGTGAAGCCCGACGCTCGCGACGCGATCGCCGGGCTCCGTGCGCTCGGTCTCGAGCCCGTCCTGCTCACGGGCGACAACCAGCGCGCTGCCGAAGCCGTGGCGGCCGAGGTCGGCATCCGCACCGTGCGCGCCGGTGTGCTCCCCGAGCAGAAGGTCGCCGAGGTCGCTGCGCTGCAGCAGCAGGGCAGAGTCGTGGCGATGGTGGGAGACGGTGTCAACGACGCGGCGGCGCTCGCGGCATCCGACCTCGGCATCGCGGTGGGGACGGGAACGGATGCCGCGATCGAGGCGTCCGACCTCACCCTCGTGCGCGGCGATCTGGGCGGCGCCGTGGACGCCATCCGTCTCGCGCGACGAACGCTCGCGATCATCCGCGGCAACCTGTTCTGGGCGCTCGCGTACAACGTCGCGGCGATCCCGCTCGCCGCCCTCGGACTGCTGAATCCGATGCTCGCCGGAGCCGCCATGGCCTTCTCGAGCGTCTTCGTCGTGCTGAACAGTCTCAGACTGCGCCGATTCCGCAGCGCCGCGCCGCACGCGCTCGGCTAGTCGGGACCCTTCCGCCTGGATATATTGTGCGTACGGAATCGTTCCGGAAGTGCGTCGTGTCTGGGGAGCGATATGCGCAGACTCGCGGTCGTCGTCGGAGGGCTGCTGCTCATCGGTGGAGCGGTGATCATCGTGGTCGCAGACCAGCAGCGTGTCACCGCGCTCGCCGAGGTCAGGGCCGCGGTCGTGCAGGCCGAGCAGGACCGCGACGCAGCGAGGTCGGCGAACTACGACCTCGCTGAGCAGCTCACCGGCCTGCGCGCAACGATCGCCGAGCAGGACGCGCAGCTCGCCGACTCCACGGGCTTCCTCCCGTGATGCTGCGCCGCGTGTTCTCGGTGACCGTCGTGGCCGCCGTGCTGCTCGCCGCCGGTGTCATCGGCCGGGCGGACGCGCTCGACGACGCCCGGGCCGACGCCATCGCGCAGCTGCGCGAGATCGCGCAGCAGACGCAGGACGCGCAGATGCGGTCGGACCACCTGCAGGCGCAGATCGAGGTCGCGCAGGACGACACCGCCGACCGCGCAGCGGTGCTCGAGGTGCGCCCCGCCTTCGTGCAGGAGATCGCGTCGCTGAGCGCGGCGATCAGCAGCGCCGAGGGCAAGGTCGACACGGCCGCGCACCGGGCAGCAGCGCAGTCCGCGCAGCAGACCGTGCTCGCCGAGAAGTCAGACCCGGCCGTCGTCGTCGCCGCGACCGCCACAGTGCACGCCCTCACCGAGAAGGTGGGCGAGGAGGTCTCGACCTGGCAGGCGGCGCAGTACGCGCGCCCGATGGGACCCGCCTGGTCGTCGAGCGGACCCGACGGCTACGCGCGCGTGCGCGCCGCGCTGGACAGGGTCGGCGGCGCCGGAGTCGGCCTCTACGAATCGTCATCGTGCGCGGGTGGCACCGCCGCCGCGTGCGCCAACAGCAACGGGTACATCAAGTACCGCGGCGACATCGCCGGATGGAGCGCCGACCGGCTGAACTGGGCCATGGCGCACGAGCTCGCGCACATCTACCAGTTCCAGGTCTGGGGCACTCTCAACGCGTCGGGGACCTACGACGCCCTGTTCGGTGGCGATCCGGAGTTCCTGGCGAACTGCATGGCCGTGGTGCGCGGGTACCCGGGCTCGGTGGGCTGCAACGGCGACCAGCAGGCGTGGGCCTCGGGGATCTGGGTCGGCGTGGTGCGCTGACTCAGGCGCCCCACTCCCGCAGCTCGGCCGTGAGCTGGGCGAGATACTCGGGCGGGCCGGCTTCGGCGAACCAGAGCCACAGCTCCGCCGCGTGGATCGCGTCCCACCGATGCACTTCGTCGGCATCCGCTCCGTAGGCGTCGATCAGCGCCGCGGACGATCGGGGATCCTTGCGCGAGGCGCCCCAGGCGGCGCGGGAGAGCTCCCGGATCGGGTCGCCGACGTGCGCGGCCTCCCAGTCCACGATCGCGGAGATCGCGCCGTCCACGGCGAGGAGATTGCCGTCGCCCCAGTCGCCGTGACAGAACGCCTGCCCGGACGCAGGCGGGATGCCGAGGGGCAGAGGCGGCGCGTCGCCCGCCCGATAGCGCGCGATGATCGCCTCATCGTCCGGTCGCGGGCGAAGACCGGACGGAGGGGAGACGGCGTGCAGTCGCCGGAGGAGGGATGCCGAAGCGCGAAGCCCTCGTAGGCGGGTCTCGGGGTCGGCCTCGTCGAGCCGGATGCCGGGCATCTCCGACATCAGGACGGCGTCGGCGCGATCCTCGATCAGCTGCGGAGTGGGCAGGTGGTCGACGAGCGACAGCGCCTGCAGCGCACTGACCTCGGCGCGGTGGCGCTCGGCATCCGGCAGCCGTTTCTCGACCAGTCGTCGCCCGTCGCGTTCGACGAGACGGACGGTGCCCACCGCACCCTGTCGCATCGTCGCTCCCGTCGCTCGAGCTGCCTTCGGTCGAGCAGGTCGCAGCGACCCGCCTCCGGTCCATTCTGGCCAACCGCCACGGAGGGCGAAACGGGTACGCTCGAAGGGAGGAGGAACGGTGGGACGAACTGCGGATGCCATCGCGGAAGGCGTCGCGATCGCGACCGCTGCGGCGCGCCTCGCCGTGAAGAACCACATCCTCATCGGCACGATCGCCGAGGGCGGCGTGTTCGACACGCACGAGTACATCGCCGACGCGCGCGAGGCGCTGCGGGCGATGGCCGAGGAATCCGAAGAGGCGGAGGAGAACCTCACCGCGCTGCGCAAACGCGCCCGCGGTCGTCACTCCGACCCCTCCGGCACCCACGACTACCGCGACCGCGACGTGCGCAACCTGCGGCGTCGGGCCAAGCAGTCGCACGGTGTCGCCACCCGGCTGCGCGAGATGATGGACGACGAGGCAGCCCTTGGCGCCATCGTCGAGGAGGCCCGCGAGGCCGCCTGGTCGGATGTGCGTCACAACCTCGACCGCCGCCTGCGCGTCGAGGGGATGCGTCCCGACCAGGACCCCGACTACGAGCGCATGCGTGACGCCCGCATGCAGGCGCTGCGCCTCGTCGACCTGCAGGCCCTGTCGTCGCAGCAGCGCGCCCGCGCGAAGCGGAAGAAGAAGCAGGAGAAGGCCGCCGAACACGACGGCTGACCCCTCGATTCGCAATCATCTGACGACTGCTATAAGCTGTTCTACGGCCCGCTGAGCGGTCCAGGAGCGCCCGTAGCTCAATGGATAGAGCATCTGACTACGGATCAGAAGGTTAGGGGTTCGAGTCCCTTCGGGCGCACACTGTGTTGAGACAGTGACGAAACGGCTTCCACTTCGGTGGAGGCCGTTTCTGCGTTAACGCGACCACGGCCCTCGGGGATCGGCTGGTAGTCCTCGCCCGGAAGCAGCTCAGTCACGGGCATTTCGAAGTACTTGGCGACGGCCAAGACCTCATCGATAGTCCAGCTGCGCTGGCCGTAAAGCTTCTTACCCATCGCGGGCTGAGTGATCCCCAGCACTTCGCCCAACGCGGACTGAGTCACGCGTCGGCGTCGCATCGCCAGGTGTACAAGCTCGCCGGTGATTTCGTCAGCGTTCATCGTGCTTCCTTCCGTGCAGCTGCCTTGAGATGGCGTTCGTAGGCTCGCTTGACAGCCCGCGTTGTGTCGTGCCCGCCGACCTTCCATCCGCAGTGCGCGCAGAAGCCCCAGAAGGCCGGGCGGGCCTCGGCGCGGCCCGCGAGCGTGTTGCCGTCGATGAGTCCGCCAGTGTTCCCCGTCTGGAGATGGTGATCTCCGACCAAGTCTTCCGTGGTGTATTCGCCTGCCATGTGGCGACTCTACTACGAACTGGATTATTCAACACGCCGCGATCAATACCGGCGTGTCAATCCGGTTTGGATTGACTCCTGACGTGATCAATACGAATTGGATTGCCGGATGAGTCTCAACGCCTACATCTGGGCCGCTGACCTGCCGCTGAGCCGGTGCAACGGCACGGCGCACCGCGTGCTCCTGAAACTCGCTGACCGCGCCGACGAACTCGGCTATGGCGCGTATCCGAAGCTGGCCAACATCGCCGAGACGCTGGAGTGCTCGACTCGCACCGTCCAGCGGGCCATCCGCGAACTGCTCGCCGAAGGGCTCATCCGCGAAGGCGATCAGAGCTACGTCCAGCACCTCGACCCTCGCTATCGCCCGACCGTCTACGACGTCATGACGTGGGCGCTCCAGTACTCCGAATCCAGGGGTGACAACCGTGTCACCCCTTCCGAATCCAGGGGTGACAGCCACGGGCCTTCAGGGGTGACAACTGGTGTCGCACTAAGAACCGTCCATGAACCTCCTACCAAGACTCTCTCTCCTACCTCACGTACCTAAACGCGCGAGAAAGCGAAAAGACCAATGAGTCACATCCATCGATTCGATCCGGTGTCCGGCTGGTGCCAGGACTGCCAGCTACGCGACGACGGACGCCTCATGAGCTTCGCCGGAGACGAATGGCGACCCGGCCCCGACTACACACCTGAACAACTCGCAGCATTCACGAAAGGCGCTCACCATGCCCGCTCCTGACTCGATCCCGGCTCTCTGGGTCGCGATCCTCTTCGTCCTGATCCTGGCCCTCTGGATCACATTCGACCTTCGCGAGCGGAAGCGCCTGGAACGCGCATACGCAGCGGATGCCGTCGTTGCCGCTGAGAGGGCCGTGTCGATGGCCAGCAGTGGCGAGTGCGCCCGCGCATGGGTGACCGGAGGTCGGCTCCACTTGTGCGCCCGACCCTACGAGCACCAGGGGCCGTGTGACTGTGGCATCTGCCCGGACGGGCTGGACCGATGAGCGCCATGACGACGTCGGAGGCTCACGCGTGCCGCCACACGATCAACCGGCTCACCACGCTGGTGGACTCGGCGCGCGACCTCCGCACCGAAGCGAAGGGGCTAGGGCTCCGCGACACCGCACGGTCGCTCAACGACGCGGCGCGGACGCTGGACGGGGCGCGCACGCGCCTTGTCGAAGACGGGCCGGAGTACCTGGACGCCGCGCGAGCGTTCATCAACGCGGCAGAGAACATGCTCACGGACCGGGCCATCTACATCGGTCGCTTCGCCAACGGGCGTCACTGAGCCATGAGCGCCAAGCATCAGACAGCCGAGTACCGACGCAACGCGTCGGTGATCCGGGGCCGTGTGCGCGCAGCACACAGCGCCGGACGGGATGTCGCGTGCTGGCGCTGCCGTCGACCTATCGCACCTGGCCAGCCGTTCGACGTCGGCCACCTGCCCGGCGCGCTCGGCTCCGCACTGCACGAGCTAGCACCTGAGCACCGACACCGCACGGGCGGATGCGTCGGCAACCGATCCGCAGGAGGACGGCAGGGCGCAGCCATCACCAACAGCCGCAAGCACATCAACGTCCCGACGAAGCAAGAGACATCATGGCCAATCTGATCGCACCAACGTTCGAAGAAAGCGAAGCCGGTTCTTTGAGAGACGTCGCCACCACTACCGCCTCCGGCAGCGAAATCCCCCCCCTGGACTGGGCCGGGCTGGAGCTACCGGAAGAAGTGTTCGAACATCCTCTACTCGATGAGGCCGCATGGGTGGAGCTTCGCGACTCGGGCCGCGATCCCCTCGACGCCTCGGCGCTGCACACCAGCTACCAGGCGCGAGCGGAGTTCCTGGTCGGCGCATGGATCATCAACGAACTCGTGCCGCGCCGCATCGTCGCCGGGGGACTGCTCGGCAACCTCCAGCCGCAGATGCTCCGAACCGCCGACGTTCTCGGGACCGGTGGTCCGCTCGACCCGGACGACATCGCCGATGACGACGGTAGCTTCCTGAACGCCGTGCTGGAGCCGCGCCGATCCTCCAAGACCACCAGCCTGTGGTGCATCCTTCTCGGGCGATGCTGGATGCGCGCGGTCTACATGGCCGGGTACACGATGCTCACCACCGCGAAGAAAGCGGGCGAGCGCTTCAAGCTCGACGTGCGCGACCCCATCACCCGGAAGTGGCGCGACAAGCCGCATCGCGAGAAGGTCATGGGCGTCAAGCTCATGGAGTCCAACGGCTCCCTCGGCATCGAGTTCGCCAACGGCTCGAAGCTCGCGATCCTCTCGCCGAACGGCGATGACGTCCGCTCCGGCGCATACGACATCCTGGTCCTGGACGAAGCGGGCGAAGCGGAACCCGAGATGTGGGACGACATCGTCGGCGCTGTCATCCCCTCCTTCGACACCCGCCCCGGCGCGCAGCTGATCTATGCGGGGACGGGCGGCAAGTACCGCGATGGCTCGCACTTCTGGGCCACGCTCCACAACCCCGCAGCGGGCCGCATCCGCTACGGCGTCCCGGATGACATCGATGAGAAGCAGTTGGACTCCTGGGAGGCTGGGGCCGGAGCGCTCATCGAGCAGTGGCACCCCGGCCTGGACGGCCTCACGAAGCTGTCAATCATCCGCCAGAACTTCCCGATCCTCGGCCCGCTCCGCTTCGGCATGGAGTACCTCGGACACTTCGGCAAGGCGACCGGCAACGACACCGTCATCGGCTCGGAGTGGGGCGAGACGACCGAACGCGGCGCGCTCCCCACCGGAGTCACCCCGCTCTCGCTCGCCTTCGCCGTCCACCCGGGCGGACTCTGGGCATCCATCGCGGTCGCGTGGTACCTGCCCGACGAAGGCGGCGACTTCGCCCGCGCCGCATGGGCGCTCGACGGCGACGACGACCAAGCGCCCCGCGTCGGCGTCAAGATCATCCACCACCAGGAGGGCAACGCCCGGATGGCGGCCACCCTCTGGAAGTACTGGAAGCAGCTCCGGCTACCGATCGTCTACGACGATTCCCCGCAAGAGAAGTCCATCATCCAGGAACTGAACCGGGACGCCCGGCCCCGGCCACAGGCAACCATGATCCGCTTCGGTGAGAAGAGCGTGGCCCACACGAAGCTCATCAACGGACTGCGCCACGGCGACGTCCGCCACTGGGAACAGGGGCCACTAGACAAGGCCGCAGCTGGAGCCGTCAAGCGGACCTCCGGAAAGGCCGTTCTCTTCGGCTCGCCCGCCTCCGATCCGGCGTTCGACATCACGCCTCTGGAGGCGTGCGCCGCCGCGTTCTATAAGCTCCCGGACCCGACCGTCGCGGACGCGTTCGAGCCGATCGTTATGGGGTAGCTACAAAGTTATCCACAGGGTCTTGTTGACATCCTACAAATCGGCCGCTTACCGTTCTCGACATGTCCTGGTTCTCGCGCCTGTTGTTCGGCCCTCCCGCATCGGCGGGCAACGTCCTCGCATCCGGCGCGATCATCCCTCCCTTCGCTCCCACCCCCGAGCTGGCCGCGCTGGTCTACTCCGACATCTACGGGCCGACCGGCCTGGACGCCGTCACCCGCGAAAGCGCCATGACCGTCTCGCCCATCAAGCGCGGGCGAGCGGTCATCGTCGGACGTCTGGCCGACTTGGTGTTCGAGCAGGGCGAAGAGGTCGACGGAGAGTTCATCGCCGACCCCGAGCAGCCCGCATGGCTCACCTCGACCCAGACGCCTCAGACGTGCTGGCACCGCTTCGCCTGGTCGCTGGACGACGTGATCTTCACCGGCTGGTCCCTCTGGATCGTGCAGCGCGACGAAGCCGGGAAGATCACCGACGCGGCCCGGCTCGCTCGCCACCGCTGGACCTTCGACACCGCGTCCCCGACCGGCGTATCCATCGACCAGCACCCCGTCACCGACGACAAGTCCGTGATCCTCTTCGCCGGTCCCGACGACGGACTCCTCATCACCGCACGCGATGCGATCCGGGGCTGGCGCTACATGGAGCGCGCGTGGGTCGGTCGCGTCCGCAACCCTATCCCGCTCATCGTCCTTCACGAGAAGGAAGCCAACGGCGTCAACCAGGCCGAAGCCACGGCGCAGGTGACGGCCTGGTCCAACGCTCGCACCAGCGAGAACGGCGCAGTCGGCTTCCTGCCCGCCAGCCTCGACCTCGAAGTCTATGGCGAAGTCGAAGCCGACCTGTTCGACAACGGGCGCAACGCCGCCCGCATCGACATCGCGAACCAGATGAACCTGCCCGTCTCGTACCTCGACGGCTCCACCGCCACCAGCAGCCTCACCTACGTCACGCAGGAAGGCACCCGAAACCAGATCATCGACGACCTCGAGTACTGGATCGCGCCGTTCGAAGCCCGCCTGACTCAGGAGGACGTGACCGGCAACAAGGCCAAGGTCATCCGCCTCAACCGGTCCAACCTCACCGCCACCCCGAACGACACCCACGGCGCGTCCGCCCGCGCCACCACACCCACGCCTCAGGAGGCAGCAGCATGACCGAGCACGGCGACTTCTCCTACGACCCCACCACGCGCACCATCCGGGGCATTCTGCTCCCGTTCGGCGAACTCTCCCGCACCAGCGTTTCCCAGACGGAACCGGTGATGTTCGGCGCGGACAACATCGACCTCCCGCGCGACCCCGACGTCATCACCCTCAACCGGAACCACAACCGGCACGACCCCATCGGGCGCGCCACGTTCCTGGAGAAGCGTGCCACGGGCGTCTACTCCGAGTTCCGGGTGGCCGACACCGACGAAGGCAACGACTACCTCCGCGACAACATCGACGCGAACGGCAAGCCCAAGCCCGGCGCACTGAGCAAGCTGTCCGCCGAGGTCACCGACTTCGTCCGCGACGGAGCCAAGGCGATCAAGGCACGCCTCACGGGAGCGGCCACGGTCACGGAAGGCGCGTTCGCCGGAGCCGGTCTCTTCGCCATCGCGCCGGAGGCTCTGGCCGACGAAGCCAGCGACACCCTCGCCGAAGCCATCGCCGGATTCCGCGGCGACCTCGCCACCCTGACCGACGCCCTCAACGGCCTGACCGCGAAAGACCCGGAAGCCGCCCCGGCACCCGGCACTGACCCCGACAAGGAAAAGGAAGCACTCATGGGAAACATCGTCCCGGACGGCACCGTGGCCACCACCACGCCCCGCCCCACCCTCGAAGGCCTGTTCGCGGCGCTCACGCGCAACGACGCGGACAGCCTGGCCCCCTACGCCGCAGCGGGTGAACTCTTCGCCCTCCAGACGGTGCAGCAGTCCGGACCCACCACGGTCACCATCGGAGCGGACACACAGGAGACCGGCTACCTCGGCGAGCTCTGGACCCGTGCGCCCTACCAGCGCCGGTTCGTCCCCCTGGTGGACCAGGCCACGCTGACGAACTACACGATGCGCGGCTGGCGCTGGGTGGAGGGCAAGCGCCCCGAGGTCGCCGACTACGCGGGCAACACCCAGGAGGTGCCGTCCAACGCCCTCGACACCGAGCCGGTGGACGTCACCGCCGCGCGTCTCGCCGGAGGCCACCGGCTCGACCGCCGCTTCCGCGACTTCAACGACCAGAGCGTGATCGCGAGCTACCTCGTGAACCAGGCCGAGGACTACAAGCGCAAGACGGACGGCAAGGTGCTCGCCGCCATCATGGCCGCTGGCACCGTCACCGCCCCCGGCACCGTGCCCGCTGGCATCGCCAAGGGACTGGCCGCCGTCGTGGACGGCGCACTCGGCGTCATCGCCACCGAGAACCGCCCCGCGTTCGCGCTCATTGACCCGGCCCTGTGGCGCGACATCGTCCTCACCCCCAAGGACGATGTGCTCGCGTTCCTGAACGCCGGGTTCGGTCTCGAAGAGGGCGACATGGCCGGGTTCAAGCTCATGCCCGCAGCGGTCGGCGCGGGCAAGGTGTTCGTGGGCGCGAAGGAAGCGCTGACGTACTACGAACTCGGCGAGACCCCGATCCGCGTGGACGGCGTCCAGCCGGGCAACGGCGCGGAGGACATCGCCGTGTTCGGCTACTGGGCGACCCTCGCGAACAACGCGCAGGCGATCCGCTCCGTCACGGTCGCGGCCTGAGACTCGGGGGCGTAGACGACATGGCAACGTGGCTCACCGCCGACGACACGGAACTCCAGGTTCTGTGGCCCGATGTCCCGATGGACGACGCGGTCGCGAACCTGTTCCTGAGCGCCGCGAAGGACGCGTGTCTCGCCTACGCCCCCGAACTCATCCCCACCGGGTACGCGCCGGTCACCCTCACCTGGCCGACCGGCTACACCCTTCGCCTCACCCGAGAGGGTGACGTCATCACCGGCGTTCTCACCAGCAGCGGGGGCGCGGCATCGACGGTGATTCGCCCTCTCCCGGCCACGTTCCTCCCGGCCGGGACGGTGCGCGTCCTGGAGTACAACTCGCCGGACGCGCCGACCGCCGTACTCACCATCAACGACGTCCCTGCACTCGGGGGCATCGGCGCGTCCTACTCGGGGCAGATCGCAGCGGGCGAGACGATCACCGCGCAGTGGGTCGGCGACCCCGTGCCCGGCGACGGCATCCCCGATTCGTGGGTGCTCGCTCAGGCGCTCCAGGCCCGCAACCTCTACAACTCGGCGAAGGCTTCGCCGGGCGGAGACATGGATGGCAGCGGCTACGGCATCACCGCCTTCCCGCTCGACTGGCAGGTCCAGCAGCTTCTGCGCCCGCGCCGCGCCGTGGGAGTGATCGCATGAGCGTGCGCAAGGAGATCGAGACGCAGCTGAAAGCGGACTGGGCGGACATCGCCGAACTCGCCGGGGTCCGCGTCATCGCGACCGAACGCGAGCTGGACGACATCACCGTCCCCACCGCGCTCATCCGGGGGAAGAGCTTCGCCCTGACCCCGCAAGCGCCGCTGTCTCACCGCAACGTCGGACTCCTGGTCACCCTCATCTCCCCGCACCTGGACCTGGACCGCGCAGGGGACCAGCTGGACGACATCGTCACCGCCACCCTCGACTACCTCGACGCCCGCTACAGCCACGACGACGCCACCGCAGTCGGCTACGGCGCGCGTCTCGCCTACGACATCCCGTTCACCGTCATCGCCTCAAAGGAGTAACCACCATGGCCAACATCGCAGCCGCCCCGTTCGTCCTGAAGAACGTCACGTGTGGCATCGGAACGGACACCTACGAAGCAGCGCTTCGCACGATCCGTTTCGACCCGACCACGCCCGTCATCAAGTGGCGCGGCCTCACCCCGACGTCCCGGTTCCGGTTCTTCGGAGACCCCGAGTGGACGGCAACGATCACGTTCGCGCAGGACATCGCCTCCGCGGCCAGTCTCTCCAAGCGCCTCCACAGCGCGACTCCCGGAGAGTCCGTGGTGATGACGTTCGATCCCATCGCCGGAGGGGCGACGGTCACCGCCACCATCCTTCTCGTACCCGCCAGCATCGGCGGCGACATCGACACCGTGCCGGAGGCGTCGGTCACGTTCGAAGTTGCGGGCCAGCCCGTCATCGGCGCGTAGGCCCGAACGGGACCGGCGATGCGTTTAGACGTGAGAGCTTCGCGAGAACTCCTCGCGGCGATCTATGCCATCCGTTCACTGGATCGGACGATTGCCAAGCTCAACCGCCAGCAGACGAAGCGCGTCGCCGGTCCCGAGTGGAAGAAAGCCCTGTCAGAGCGGGCCGATACCCGACTGGAGCACCGCGTCATCGTGGACACCGCCGTCGTGTCGGTCTCCGATCAGAACGTGCGCATCCAGTCGGCGGGCAAGGGGCGTCCCCTCACGGGGGGATTCAACCCCAAGACGGACTATCACGCCACGGAGTTCGGCGCTGACCGCGACCGGCGCACCACCTACCGACGCAAGAGCCGCAAGGGCGGAACGCACGAAGTCACGAGACGGGCTGCAACGGCCATGAAACCGCGCAACAGCAGCGGCTACGTGTTCTTCCCCGCCGCCAAAGAAATGATCCCGCGAATGGCGCGCCTGTGGGTACAGACCACCGTGCGCACCATCGCCACAGCCTTCGAAGGGAAGCAGGAGTAATGGCCCTCACCATCGACATCGCCGCCAATTCCCGAGCCGCGCAACGCGATGTCAAAGACCTCTCCAAGGCGCTGGACGACACAGCCGACGCGCTGGAGGACATCACGCGTGACGGCGACAAAGCGGGCGACAAGCTCGAAGCCTCCTTCCGCGACATGGTCCGCTCAGCCGGACGCGCCGACGACGCTGTCCGCAAGATCGGCGACGGCGCTAAACAGTCCTTCGACAAGGCATCAGACGGCGCAGAAGAGTTCGCCGACGAAGCCAACAGCACCGCCCGCGAAGCCGCCGCATCCTTCGACGGTTCCGCCGAGTCCATCGCCGACGCACTCCAGGAAATCGCCGCCAACGCCTTCGCCGGGTTCGGTCCCGCTGGCGCTGTCGCGGGCCTGGCGGCGGCAGCTGGTATCGGACTGGCAGTGGCCGGGTTCGAGAACGTCCAAGAGGCGCAGGAAGAGCTTCAGGCGCTCACCAACGAATGGGCCAACACCTACCTCGAAGAGGGTTCCAAGGTGCTCTCCACCGCGACCATCGTCGCGAAGGGGCTGGAGATTCTGAGCAACCAGCACGCGGAAGTCACGGAGAACGCACGCCTTTGGGGAGTCGCCGAAGAGACCGCAGTTGCGGCCATGGCGGGATCGCCCGCCGCTCTCGATGAGGTAGCCGCCGCCCTGGACCGCAAGCGCGATGCGGCGGCGAAGGATGCTCAGGCGGCGCAGGAACTCGCTCAGGCGAACGGCGGAACGGTGGGCTCACTCACTCCGCTGGAGGTCGAAGTCAACAAGGCCACCGACGCATTCAACCGGCACGTCCAGGCGCAGCGGGACGGCGCGACCGCCGTGGACACCATGTCCTACTTCCTCCGTGACCAGGCAACCGCAGCGAAGGACGCCACTCTCACTGTCGATGAGTTCGGGGACAGCATCTACACGCTCCCTGACGGCAAGCAAATCTACATCGACGCTGAGACAGGACAGGCGACCGAGAACGTCAGCGCGATCGAGAGCAAGATCTACGGCATCCCGGACGGCAACGCCACCGTGTACGTCAACGGGGACACGTCTGACGTCGACCGCAAGCTCCGCATCCTCTCCGGAACCACCATCAAGATCGGCGCGCGGATCGTTACCTCAGGGAACGGCTGGGATCAGTAATGGCCACCACCATCACGCACGGCGGCGGGGCCATCGTCCCCGCCCTGGTCGACGGCTTTGAAGCGGAGAGCGAGACACGCACGCGCGTGCACCGCATCATCGGGCGGCCCGACCCGGACATCACTCTCCGTCCGCTCGACCTCCGTTCGGGTGTCCTGACCCTTCTCTTTGCGACCGGGGCCGCAGCGGCATCCGCCGAGAGCGCGCTGCGCGTTCCGCAGGTGCTCACTCTCAGCGACCCCGAAGTCCCGCAGGTGGCCATGTCATTCGTCGTGGCGGAAGGACGCATGCGGACCCGGCTGGACCCGGATAGCCGTTCTGCGTGGCTCCTGGAAGTCCCCTTCTGTGAGGTCGGTTCATGACGACCGTCAGCCAGCACACCTACACCGCAGAGCTTGCAGGGCTCGGCACTGTCCTTTCGATCACGGGTGGCAACCTCACCCAAGACGCGGGCGCGGTTCCGCACGTCCAGGGAACGATCACGCTCGCCGTGGAGGACGCCGCACTCCTGGACGACCTCGACCCGCGAGACTCCCGCCGCATCATCGTCGGTGCGACCGGAGCATTCGGCAGCGTCACCAATTCCCGGACGTTCAACCTCGGGATCCGCTCCGTGTCGCCGAACCGGGCGGACGGAACCGTCACCGTCGATCTCGCCTCCGATGAGGCGATCCTCAAAGACTTCGCGCAGCTGACTGACGATGCCGGAGCACGAGCGCACCAAGCGTCACTCCGCGCCGTGACGGCGTACGTCCTGGCCAAGATCGGCGCAACCCTGGACCCCGGCCCCGAGGACGCCGACGTCACCGCGTACTGGTCAGTCACGAACCAAGTGACGAACGCGCGACTGGCCAACAATGGCGCCGCGTGGCAAGTAGGTTCCGGGGCATCCGGTGGCGCCCGCGTGGTGATGTCCGCACCGCTCCCGCCCGTGGGAAATACCGCCTACAGCTGGACCGCAGCAGCCGGAGAGTCCAACGTCGTCCCGCTCTCCGCGCGATACCGCGTCACCCCCGGCAAGTGGTATGTGTTCACCGCCTACCTCTGCTCGGGGGTCGCCCGACAGGCGCGGGCCGCTGTGCAGTGGTGGAGCGCGGGCGGGTCAGTCGCATCCGCCACCGCATACGGCGCGTTCATATCGTCCGACGTCACCGCGTTTCGACGCATGCACGTCATCGCGCAGTGCCCGCCCGGAGCGGACGAAGCGGTCCCGTACATCAACACCGTAGGCAACGCGGCCGGGAACCTTCACTACGCCACGATGGCCATGTTCTACGAAGGGGCCGAACTCATCCCGTACTTCGATGGCGGGCTGGCCGACGACGCGCATTACGGCTATGAGTTTCAAGCCGCTGTGCACGCCTCCACCTCGACGCGCGTTCCGGTTATCGAGCGACGTCCCGAGTCGCTGACATGGCGGGCCGGTGTGTCCGCCATGGACTTCATCCAGCCACTACTCATGGCGGCTGGTCTCCGGCTGGTGTGCGACGGCGCGCGTCGCTGGACACTGCGCGGAGAGAGCTACCGGGCGGCGGGCGCGCAGATGTGGCGCTACGGCGTGAACATCGAGAGCGCTGACGAAAGCCTCTCCCGTGATGACGAAACGTGGTTCGACGCCGCGGTCTACATCTACACCTGGACCGACGGCGACGGCATCGAGCAGACCCGCACGGACGCATTCAGCTTGACCAGCACTCCCACGAAAGTACTCCGCCGCGAACTCGCTACCCCCTATCCCGGCCCCGGACGCGCGGAACACATCGTCACCCGCGCGCAGGGCAAGGGGCGAAGCATCACCGTTTCCGGCATCCCCTCTTGGACAGAGCAGACGGACCAGGCGCTCTCCGTCCTCCTGGAGGGAACACCCATCCAGACCGGCATCAGTGCGCGACTCCGGTTCGACTTCGATACCGACACCGTCACTGTCACCAGCCGCACCACCGACACCCCGGCAGGAGCAATCGACCTCCTGCCGGGGACCATCAACGCCCTGGTCGGCACCATCAACGCCCTCTGAAAGGAACCGTCATGCCACTCACCCCGACCCCTGGAGCCGACGCACTCGCGGCGGGCATCGCTCTCGTACCGGGAACCGGCTTCGCGTCCGACCTGGACGAATACATCAACCGGCTCGCCGACGAAGTCGCGCGGCGGACCATGGCGACGCTGTCCGTCGCGAAGGGCGGGACGGGGGCTACGACCGCCGCAGCGGCACGCGCCAACCTCGGCGTGGTGCTCGCGGCCCTCGGGTCCGTGGAGGTCGGCAAAGTCGTCTCCTATGACGCGGCGGGCCGCATCCCGAGCAACTCGCCCTCTGGCCCCGCCGACGTCGCCACCAAGGGTTACGTAGATGCGTTCTGGAACGCGGCCACGCTCTACCTGAACAACGTCGTTGTGCAAGGGCAGCTGTACACGCCCGCTGCAACGCCGGTCACCGCCGGCTATGTCGCGGCCTACATCAACAACGACGGTCGGGTCGGTAAGTCGCCCTCTGCGCGACGGTTCAAGAAGGACATCAGCGACCACGCCTACTCCGTTCGCGACCTTCTCGGCATCCGGCTCCGGACCTACCGACTCCGGGCCGCTGTCTTCGGAGAGGGCTGGGAGGACGCGCCGGTCGAAGTGGGTGTGATCGCGGAAGAACTGATCGACGCGGGTCTCTCCGAGTTCGTCCACTTCGACGCGAACGGGGAACCGGAGACCGTCCATTACGAGCGCCTGGCGCTGGTCGCTATCGGAGCGCTGCAGGAACTCGCCACCACCGTCGCGGACCTTACTGCCCGAGTCGAAGCACTGGAGGCGTGATGGGCGGCGCACCCACCCTAGAGACCGTCCGCCCCGGCGTGACCTTCACCCCACCCGCCGCCGCATCCTTCCGGAGACTCGAAAGCGACCGTGGACGGGCCGTGGACATCAACCGCACCTATGCGGACTGGGATACCCAGATGGCCATGTACGAAGCGTGGGAGGCGTGGGTCGCAGGACGCGGGCCTAAGCCGAACCACTCGCGTGCCGTGCACCCGCGCGAGTCCGACCACACGGCGGGGGTCGGCCTGGACTCCGACGACTGGACAGACCCGGAGTTCGTAGAGCTCGCCGCCGACCACGGATGGATCAGGACGCACGCCAGCGACCCGACCGAACGGCACCACTTCAAGTACCTCGAAGGTCGGGACAACCACCGCAACCGGCCTTCGGCAAGCCCTCAGAGAAGGAGAAAGCACATGGAGCTGTGGAAGATCACGGACGACTACAACGGCAACGGGGGAGGCCCCGGCTGGTGGCTGGTCAACGAAGCCACAAGCGGCTTCCTGTTCACGAACGACGGGCTGCACGTCGGGCGCACGTGGGCGGTCGGTTACGGGCCGGAACGGGCGATGGACCGCTACGCGGCGGCGACGTGCCTGACCGCGCTCGCGCTCACCGTCCCCGCGTCGGTCCGCGCTGAGGTTCCGCCCAACGCTCGAAAGGCCGTGGCGGTATGAGCGAGTCGATCGCGCTCGCGCTGATCGCCGGAACACAGGCGATCCTTGTGGCCGTGATCGGCGTCCTCGGAGTCCGCATCGGGAAGGTCCGCCGAGACACGACGGCCACCCGAGAACAGGTCGTCAACCATCACGAGACGAACTTCCGCGAAGAGAACGACAGCCGTCACGACGAAACGCGGGGATGGTTCCGCGACCTTCGCCGCGACGTCGGCGGCATCCGTGAGGACATCCGGGGACTTCGGGCCGACCACCGCGCGCTCTCGCGGCGGGTAGACACCATCCAACAGAAAGGCACACCATGACCGAACCGCTCACCCGACGCGAGCGCCGCGCCGCCGCACGCGCGACCGCATCCCGCGTACTCACCCCCGCCGTCCGCCGATGGGCCTACGGAGTGGCCGTCGCGGCCATCGGGGTCGCCGTGTTCGCCGGATGGATTCCGGCCACGGCGTCCCCCGTGGCGCTCCCGCTCATCATGGCGTTGCTCTACGTGGACGACTCCGGCGAGCCGCGCTAACCGCTACTCCGCGTTGGCGCGTCGATGGCGCTCGAGTTCAATCTCGTAGCTGCCGTCGGCGCGCCAGAGTGCGTGATGACGCAGACCGCTCACCACGGCGGCGCGAACCACGAAGTACAGCACCGCCCCGCCGATGACGAACGCGGCGAGCCACGTCATGAGGATCATCACAAGATCAGGCGTAGCGGACATCAGCGGCCTCCAGTTCATCCACGAGTGACCGCATGCGCTTGCGGTCAAGCTCAACATATCGCCTAGTCGTGCTCGGGGACGCGTGGCCAAGTAGCTCCTGCACGAGCAGCAGATCACTCCGCAGCGCGTAGGCCCGCGTCCCGAACCGATGGCGGAGCGTGTGCATCGTCCAGCCGTCCGGCATCAGGTTGCGGATGCGCTTGCCGACGTAGGCGGGGGACAGGTGACCGGGTCCCCAGTCGCCGGGGAAGAGGTAGCCGTCCGGCGCGTCCTGAATCATCCGGGCGAGCGAGCCGGGCAGGGGCACCACGCGCTCCTTGTCGCCCTTCCCGTGCACCACCAGCGACCAGCCGACCAAGTCGTCCAGCAGATCGCGCGTGTGCACTTGGGCGACCTCAGACCGGCGCATGCCCGTTTCGGCGGCGAGCCGGAGCATGAGCGTTTCGCGAGCCGGTGCACGCAAGAGTGCTTCCCGGTAGACGGCATCCGGCGCGGGACGCGGTCGCGCCGCCGACGCCTTCACCGGGGGCAGCGCTTCGGCCACCACCTTGTCAACGCGTCCCGTGGCGACTCCCCAGCGCCAGAACGCCAGGAACGTCGCACGGCGCGACCGGCGCGTCTCTCGCGCCCATTCCTGCATCCCTGTGTAGGTGATGAGGTCATCCCCGGTGACCTCCCACGGTGACGCGATGTCGACTCGGCGAGCGAGGTGATACAGGTGATCCCGTCTCGCTCGCCGTGTCGTCTCGGGCTTGCCGCCCGCTTTCTGGTGCGCCAGGAAGTCCGTGACCTCCGCGACCCATGCCTCATTCAGCATGTTCACTCCTCATTGAAACTGCACCCAGCGCCCCACATAAGTAAAGCGTTCGGAATAACTACCGGCTCCGACCCTCGACGTCCGGCCATGCGCTCGTGATGCGAGAGAGGCAGGTGCCGCCCCGCCAGATCGAGCTACCGAGCCGCCCCATCGACCCGCACCGAGCGCACCCGCTGCCGATGCACGCAGCGCAGCGCATCGACTTGACCGTGAGCGGGGCGTAGTCGTCCAGGTCGAACAGGGCGTCAGCCACCGTGTCTCCGAACCTCGACATTCCCGTGCAACAGGCGCATGGGCGTAGTGGGCTCGTGCTTCGGGCAGTAGACCCGGCGGCCTCGGGCGGCGAGGTAGAGCGTCCACCCGGCGTCGAATGCGGGCTGGGCGGCCTTCGTCTCGTCACCCCATCGGACCGGCTCGTAGGTGCGTGACTCCCAGCGAGCGCCGCACTTGTCGCACCGCAGGGTCGCCTTGGCAACGATCGGCTTCACGTAGATGTCACCCATGGTCATGTCTCCGAATCTCGTGGTCGGGTTCCTGGCAGATGTGAGGGCTGTAGCCCTCTTCCATCCCGCACCCTGGGCAGTCGATGACCAGCCAGGGGCCAAGGGTGCGGCGGACCGTCTGCCCGTCCTCAGTCGTCCACTGGTAGCCGGTCCGGGCCTCTTCCGTCGTGTCGATGAGATCGATAAGTTCGGCCTTGGTCATCCGCGAGAGTTCGCGGCGACGCTCCAGGCTCACGCGGTCACCTTCTCGGCATAGCGTTGTTGGGCCGCTTGGCGGGTGATCCCGAGCCCATCGCCGATGTACTGCCATGAGTGGCCCTGTGCCCGCAGCCCGGCGACGGCGCGAGTGATGGCGTCCTCAACCTCATCGCGGAGGGAGGTCAACTCGCCGAGTTGCCAGTCATCTTCCTGGGCCACGCGAGCGCCAGCGCGGCGGATGATGCGTCGGGCGAAATCGAGATATGAGGACGTCTCGATGTCGCGACGGCTCACAGTGCCACCCCGGACACGTTCGCGATTTCAGCGTCAAGCTCCAGTTGACACCAGATTCCGGCGAGGGTGAGCGCCCTATCGGCGGTCCAAAACGGGTCGGTGTCTCCGAAACAGAAGGTTAGGGGTTCGAGTCCCTTCGGGCGCACATCACTCGGAGATCCCCGTCGCGGAAGCGGCGGGGATTTCTGCATCCTGGGGCTGTCTCGCCAGCGCCGTCAGGCGTCGGGCGAGGGCGCGAGGCGGTACAGCACCTGCGGGCGTCCGCGCTTGCCGTAGCGGTGCGCGAGGTCGATCACGCCCGTCTCGACGAGGTGGTCGAGGTAGCGACGGGCGGTCGCGCGCGAGAGCGAGCAGGTCGCTGCGATCTCGGAGGCCGACCGAGACGTGACCGGGTCGAGGGCCGCGATCATGCGCGCCAGCGTGACCTCGGCGAGCCCCTTGGGCAGCCCGCCGGCCTGCTCCGGTGAGGGCGAGGGCGACCGATCGCCCGCTCGGTCGCCCAACCGGATGGTGCCGGTGGCGAGCAGCCGGTCGACCTCGCCCTGGGCGAGCGGCCGGTCGTGCTCATCGGCGTCGCGCGCGCTGCGGCGCGCGACGTACTCCTCCAGCCGTCGACGGAGCACGTCCTGCGTGAAGGGCTTGATGAGGTATCCGACGACGTGAGCCGCGAGGGCCTGCCGCACCGTCACCTGGTCGCGCGACGAGCTGATCACGAGGACGTCGGGTCCCGTCGCGCCGATGACACGGAGCCGGTGCAGCACCTCGACGCCGCTGATGTCGGGCAGGCGCATGTCGAGCAGCAGCAGATCGACGTCGTCGGTGACCTGCGCGAGCGCCGAGGCGCCGGTGCCGGCGGTGCCAGCCAGCTCGAAGCCCGGAGTCTCGGCGATGAATCGACCGTGCAGCGCACGAGCGCCGGGATCGTCGTCGACCACGAGGACACGGATGCCGCTCATCGCACGGCATCCATCTCGAAGTCGAAACGCGCGCCGCCGAGCGACGAGCGCCCCACCTCGATCACACCGCCGCGCGCCACGACCGCGCGACGTACGAGGTCGAGACCGATGCCGCGACCGCCGACGGCGCGGTCCGCCTTCGACGAATAGCCGCGCGCGAACACCCGCTCGACGTCGGCGGGGTCGATACCCGGTCCGTCGTCCTCCACCGAGCCGACGAGTGTGCGTCCGCGCTCCGCCAGGGTGCAGCGCACGCGCCGTGCGCCGGCCTCTCCCGCGTTGCGGCACAGGTTCGCGACGACGAGCAGCACGCCCTCGTCGATCGCGATGTCGTCGTCGACCCCGAGCTCGAGCCGCGTGCCCAGCGCGGTGAGCTCGTTCTGCACGGCCTCGATCGCCACGCCCATGACCGTGGTTCCGCCGACTCCCGGTCGCTCGGTCGTGAGCACCGGGACGATGCCGTCGATGTAGGCGAGCGCGTCGTCGGCGTCGCCGTGCGAGACGAGCCCGTGGATCACGTGGAGCCGGGTGCTGAACTCATGTGACTGCTCCTGCAGGGCGGTGGTGGTGCGCCGCAGGTGCTCGTGCTCGGCCGCCTGCTCGTCGAGACGGCGGAAGCGGCGCTCGATCGCCGCGCCCACGGCCGAGCTCGCGAGGGTTCCGACGACGAGCGCCCCGATGATCCACGGCAGGATGTCGCCGAGCGCCTCGTCGCGACGCGCGGAGAGGCTCGATTCCAGCACGCCGACCGCCACCATGCCGATGACCCGGTCGCCGTCGCCGTAGACGGGCACCTTGGCGCGCAGTGAGCGGCCGGAGGGCCCGGTCTCGGTGCCGAGGAACTCCTCCCCGGCCAGCACCGACTCGTTCGTGGTCGACACGCGCACGCCGCGCTCTGAGGCGAGAGGATGCGTGATGCGCACCCCCTCGTCGTCGGTGATCACGACGTAGTACACCCCGGCGGCCTGCGCGACGATGTCGGCGAGGGGCTGCAGCTCCTCCGTCGCGGCGGCGAGGTCGACCGCGTCCGCCGGGTCGTCCTCATCGCCGCTGTCGACCGTCGACTCCAGCGTGCGCTGCACCTCGGGGAGCACGGCGAGGCTCGCGGCGACCTCGTGCACGCGATCGGCCGTGGAGGCGCGGATGCTGCGCTCCTGGGCCGCGATCGCGACCCCTGCCGTGACTCCGACCGCCGCGAGCACGATGAGACTGGGCAGCACGAGCATCCCGAGGCGCGCGGCGCGGGCGCCACTGCTGCGTCTCATCTCGGCTGCCTCTCCGTCGCTGGATCGCCGCGCTCCGCTCTCCCATGAGCATCTATGAGCACAAAGCCGAGCGCACGCGACGTGCGCTCGGTCCCTTGCCATCCTAATAACCGTCTTGCGGCGACAACGGTGTCCGCACGAGGAGGCGATGATGACGACGAGTTCATCGAGTAAGCGGGTCCTGCCCCGCGTCATAGGCGGCACGATCGCCGCAGCGGCGATCGGCATCGCCGCGTTCGGTTCCATCACGTCGGCAGCTGCCGGACAGGACATCCATGCGTCGATGACCATCATCGCGCCGGCCGCGGCCGGTGGCGGGTGGGACGGTGTGGCCCGCGAGCTGCAGCAGGCGCAGAAGGCGAACGGGCTCGTCAACAACGTCCAGGTCGTGAACATGCCGGGCGCGGGCGGCACGATCGCCCTCGGCAACGTCTCGGTGCTCGAGGGGCAGCCGAACAACCTCCTCGTCGGAGGGACAGGCCTCATGGCGGCGACGATCCAGTTCGGCTCAGCGGCCACGCTCGACGACGTGACGCCCCTCGCCGTGGTCGTCGAGGAGTACGACGTGATCGTGGTGCCCGCCGACTCCCCGTACGAGACGCTGGACGACCTCGTCGAGGCGTGGAAGGCCGATCCGAAGGGCGTGCCGTGGACGGGTGGCGGCTCATTCGACCAGCTCGTCGTGACCGACCTCGCGCTCAGCGCGGGCATCGCCCCGCTGGACACGACCTACATCTCGTCGGACGGGGGAGGGGAGGCGATCCAGGCCCTCCTCAACGGCACGGCCAAGGCCGCAGCCGGCGGCTACCCCGACAACATCGATCAGATCGAGTCGGGCCGCCTGCGCGTGCTCGCCCTCGTCGCGGAGGAGCCGGTCGACGGCATCGACATCCCGACCGCGGCCGAACAGGGCTACGACGTCTCGCTCACCAACTGGCGCATGCTCGCCGCCCCTGCGGGCCTCGATGACGAGCAGGTCGACGGTCTGCGCGAGCTCATCGCCGACTCGATCGTGACTCCGGAGTGGAAGGACGCCATCGAGCGCTACCGCTGGACGGAACGGGTCATCACGGGGGAGGAGCTCGACGCCTTCCTCGAGGACGAGCACTCCCGCATCGAGCAGCTGTACGAGGAGATGGGGCTGTGATGTCATCCAACAACCCGACAGCGGTGTCGGCGGTCGTCGGACAGCGGCTGGCGTTCGGCGCCGGCCCCGGACGCACGGCGGCCCTGCTGAAGAACCTCACGATGCCGGCCGTGCTGGTCGCGTTCGCGACCTACCTGCTCGTGGGCATCATCACGATGAAGGTGCCGGAGGGCACCGCTTTCCCCGGTCCGCAGTTCTTCCCGATGCTCATCACGGCGGGGCTGTACCTGTTCGCGGTCGTGCTCGTCGTCGGCGCCGTGCGCGAGCTCCGCGCGGACGACACCGCGGCCTCCGTCTCGGACGCGCCGGTCACCCCGGCATCCGCAGCCGCTCCCGAGGAGCCGGCCGTGCAGCGCACGGTCCGCGTCGACGTGAGGTCTCTCGCCTGGGTGGTGGGCTCGTTCCTCGTCTTCGCGCTCGTGCTGAACATCCTCGGCTGGATCATCGCCGCAGGGCTCCTGTTCTGGTGCATCGCACGCGGCTTCGGCTCGACCCGCTGGCTGTTCAGCCTCGTGGTCGGTCTGACCGTGAGCTCGCTCTCGTACATCGCGTTCGACATGGCGCTCGGCATGTCGCTGCCCTCGGGCATTCTCGGATGGGGGTTCTGACATGGACGTGCTGCAGCTTCTCGCGGAGGGCTTCGCCGGCGCGCTGACGTGGCAGAACCTCGTCTGGGTGCTGATCGGATGCCTGCTGGGTACCGCGGTCGGCGTGATGCCGGGCCTCGGCTCCTCGATGGCGGTCGCGCTTCTGCTGCCGGTGACCTTCTCGCTCGAACCCACGGCGGCGTTCATCATGTTCGCCGGCGTGTACTTCGGCGGCCTGTTCGGTGACTCCACCATGGGCATCCTCATGAACACGCCGGGGCAGGCGTCGGCGATCGCCTCGACGATCGAGGGCCACAAGATGGCGAGGAACGGCCGGGCGGCCCAAGCGCTCGCGACCGCCGCGATCGGCGCGTTCATCGGCGGCTTCATCGGGTCGATCGTCGTGGTCTTCCTCGCTCCGGCCCTGGCCGACTTCTCCAGCCGGTTCGGACCAGCGGAGTTCTTCGCGCTCGCGGTGTTCGCGTTCGTCGCCACGTCGTCGGTCGTCACCGACAACGTGATCAAGGGGCTGACCTCGCTGTTCATCGGTCTCGGGATCGCCGTGATCGGCGTCGACGGCGTCTCGGGGGCCCCGCGCTTCACCATGGGATCGCCGAACCTCTTCGACGGCGTCTCGCTGGTCACGGTGACCGTGGCGATCCTCGCGCTCGGAGAGGTCATCTACGTCGCCTGCCTGGAGCGGCACATGAAGGACAGGGCCCTCATCAAGCCGTCTGGTCGCCCGTGGCTCAGCCGCAGCGAGTTCAGGGAGGCCGCTCCCGCCTGGTTCCGCGGCACCGCGATCGGCCTCCCGTTCGGCGTGGTGCCGGCCGGCGGATCGGAGATCCCGACCTTCCTCGCCTACGGACTCGAGAAGCGTCTCGACGCCCGACGCGCGCGCCCGACCTTCGGCACGGGGGCGATCCGCGGTCTGGCAGCCCCCGAGGCCGCGGGCAACTCGACCACCAGCATGGCGATGGGTGCTCTGCTCGCCCTGGGCCTGCCGATCTCGGCGACCGCCGCGATCATGCTCGCCGCGTTCCGCCAGTACGGGCTGCAGCCCGGTCCGCTGCTGTTCGAGCGGGCGCCCGAGCTCGTATGGGCGCTGCTGGCGAGCTTCTTCATCGCGATGATCGTGCTGCTCATCCTGAACCTGCCTTTCGCGATGCTGTGGGCCAAGCTGCTGCTGATCCCGCGTCCCTACCTGTACGCGGGCATCACGCTCTTCTGCGCCCTCGGCATCTACGCGACGAGCGGCTCGGTGTTCGACCTGCTCATGCTGCTGGGGATCGGTCTGCTCGGGTTCCTGATGCGGGCGCTCGACTACCCGCTCGCCCCGCTGATCATCGGCATGGTGCTCGGACCGCTGGCGGAGACCAGCCTGCGGGATGCCGCGATGAGCGCCAACGGCGACTTCTCGGTGCTCGTGCAGGGGCCGATCTCGCTCACCCTGTACGCGATCCTGGCCGTCGTCCTCGTGCTGGCGGTGCGCGGGCGCATCGTGGCGCGTGCTCAGGCGAAGGTCGAGGCGAAGAAGGTGTCCGTCGAAGCCTGACCCACGAGGGAGAACGCCTCGGACGCCGTATCGTCCGAGGCGTTCTCGTGTCTCCCCCGGCCTCAGCCGAGCAGCACGACTCCGAAGCCCGCGACGACCGCCCGCAGCTCGTCGAGATAGCGTTGCGCCTGCTCCGTGAGCGGGATGGCGGAGTGGCCGATCCAGCCGATCTCGATGCGCTCGTCGACGTCGAGCGGGATCGCGACGATCTCGGGGTCGAGGTCGTCGCTGATGATGCCCGTCGAGATCGTGTACCCGTCGAGGCCGATCATGAGGTTGAAGATGGTCGCGCGATCCGAGACGCGGATCTCCTGCGCGCTCGACAGGGTCGAGAGGATCTCCTCGGCGAAGTAGAACGAGTTGTTCGCACCCTGGTCGAAAGTGAGACGGGGGAGGCCGGCGAGATCGTCGAGGGTCACGCGATCGCGCGCCGCGAGCGGGTTCTTGCGCGAGATGAAGATGTGCGGATCGGCGAGGAAGAGGGGATGGAATGCGAGGCCGGAGTCGCGCAGCAGCTTGTCGATGACGCTGCGGTTGAAGTCGTTGCGGTAGAGGATGCCGAGTTCGCTGCGCAGGGTGCGGACGTCTTCGATGATGTCCCACGTGCGGGTCTCGCGAAGGGAGAACTCGTACTCCGCCGCTCCGCTGGCCTTGACCATGCGCACGAAGGCGTCGATCACGAACGAGTAGTGCTGTGCCGAGACGCCCAGCAGGCGACGCGACGGCGGCCGACCGAGGTACCGCTGCTCGAGCAGCGCGACCTGCTCGGTGACCTGTCGTGCATACCCGAGGAACTCCGCGCCGTCGGCCGTGAGGGTGACGCCGCGGGCGGAGCGGAGCAGCAGGGTGCGCCCGGCCCGCGTCTCGAGGTCCTTCATGGCCGCCGACATCGTGGGCTGCGAGACGTAGAGCAGATCGGCGGCCGCGCTGATCGACCCCTCCGCCGCGACCTCGACGAAGTAGTGGAGCTGCTGCAGCGTGATGCCGCTGGATCCGCGTGCCATAGGTAGAGACTATATCCGCGCATAGCTGGCGCGAGTTACCCGATAGTCCGCTTTCCGCCGCACGATGGATGCACAGACTTCCGCGCGGCCGATCCGGTCGCTCAGCCAGCAGATGGGCCGCTCATGGCGAACGACTTCACGTTCCACATCACCACCACGCGCTTCGACGAGGACTACACGCCCTCCGACGACTCGCGCACCACGACGAACTTCGCGAACCTCGCGCGCGGCGAGCACCGCCGGCAGAACCTCCGCAACGCGCTCACGATGATCGACCGGCGCTTCAACGACCTCGCGCACTGGGACAACCCGACCCGCGACCGGTACACGCTCGAGCTCGAGATCGTCTCAGCCGGCCTGGAGTTCACCGCCGACGGCGAGGACAAGCGGTTCCCGCTGCTCGAGGTCCTCGACATCCAGATCGTCGACCGGCAGACCGGACGACGTCATCACGGCATCGTCGGCAACAACTTCTCGTCGTACGTCCGCGACTTCGACTTCAGCGTGGTGCTCCCGGCGGCGACGGAGGCGGCGGGCCGGTTCACCGTCCCCGACGACTTCGGCGACCTGCACGGCAAGCTGTTCCGGCACTTCCTCGACTCCGAGGCGTACCGCGAGCGCTTCACGACCTCGCCGGTGATCTGCATCAGCGTGTCGACGAGCAAGGAGTACCGCCGCACCGAGAACCACCACCCCGTCCTCGGCGTCGAGTACGTGCAGGACGATGAGGGATCGCTGACCGACGCCTACTTCGGGAAGATGGGGCTGCGGGTGCGGTACTTCATGCCTCCGGGGAGCGTCGCACCGCTCGCGTTCTACTTCGAGGGCGACCTGCTCACCGACTACTCCAACCTGCAGCTGATCGGCACCATCAGCACCATGGAGACGTTCCAGAAGATCTACCGCCCGGAGATCTACAACGCGAACTCCGCCGCCGCGAGCATCTACCGGCCGACGCTCGACCAGCAGGACTACTCGTCGACCCAGATCGGGTACGACCGCGAGGAGCGCAACCGGCTCGCACGCTCGCAGGGCCGGTACACCGAGGAGCACTTCGTGAAGCCGCATCGCGACGTGCTCGCGCGGTGGGCCGCCGCCGACGACACGGCCACGGCCGCGTGACCCGGAGGCGCATCGTGAACTCCCTCCTCCCCACCTCGATCGTGGGCAGCCTCCCCAAGCCGTCCTGGCTCGCACAGCCCGAGACGCTCTGGTCGCCCTGGAAGCTCGAGGGCGACGCTCTCGTCGAGGGCAAGCAGGATGCTCTGCGCAGCGCCGTGCAGGAGCAGACCCGCCGCGGCATCGACGTCATCAGCGACGGCGAGCAGACCCGCCAGCACTTCGTCACGACGTTCATCGAGCACCTGAGCGGCGTGGACTTCGACCAGCGCGAGACGGTGCGCATCCGCGACCGGTACGACGCGAGCGTGCCCACGGTCGTCGGCGCGGTGAGCCGCGAGAAGTCGGTGTTCGTCGATGACGCGAAGTTCCTCCGCCAGCAGACCGACCAGCGGATCAAGTGGGCGCTGCCGGGGCCGATGACCATGATCGACACGCTGTCGGACCGGCACTATCGCAGCCGCGAAAAGCTCGCCTGGGAGTTCGCGACGATCCTCAATCAGGAGGCCCGCGAGCTCGAAGCGGCCGGCGTCGACGTCATCCAGTTCGACGAGCCCGCCTTCAACGTCTTCTTCGACGAGCTGAAGGACTGGGGAGTCGCGACGCTGGAGCGCGCGGCCGAGGGGTTGCGCGCCGAGACCGTCGTGCACATCTGCTACGGCTACGGCATCAAGGCGAACACCGATTGGAAGGCGACGCTCGGACCGGAGTGGCGCCAGTACGAGGAGTCGTTCCCGCTGCTGCAGAAGTCGATCATCGACACCGTCTCGTTGGAGCGCGCGCACTCGCGCGTGCCCCTCGACCTGATCGAGCTCATCCGAGGAAAGAACGTCATGCTCGGTGCGATCGACGTCGCGAGCGAGACCGTCGAGACTCCCGAACAGGTCGCCGACACCCTGCGCGAGGCGCTCGCCTTCGTGGATGCGGACAAGCTCGTGCCGAGCACGAACTGCGGCATGGCTCCGCTGCCCCGCGGAGCGGCCCTCGCGAAGCTGAGCGCGCTGAGCGCGGGCGCCGCGATCGTGCGGGACGAGCTCGCTGCCTCCTGACGCCGCCCGGGGCGGGCGATGCCCTTCCCGCCCCGCACCGGGCGGCGGATGCCGTCAGTCGAGCAGGCTCGTGATCGCGGGGTCACGACGCGCGACCTCGGCCGCGGTCGCGACGATGACCTCGCGCATGGCGGCGACGGCGACCGCGGGCGTGACGTCGGCGCGGTGCGCGAGGCTCACGGTCCGCCGCATCATCGGGTGCGTGAGCCGCACCGACCGCAGCGCTGGCTGATCGAGCAGCACCATCGCGGGTACGACCGCGACGCCCACTCCGCGTTCGACGAAGCGGAGCACGGCATCCATCTCCGCCCCCTCGAGCACGTGGTTGGGCGTGAGTCCGGCCGAGCGGAACGCGGCATCCGTCGTCGCACGCAGCTCGTAGGTCTCGTCGAGCGCGATGAGCGGCAGCGTCGCGAGGTGTTCGAGGCCGATGGCCGGGGTCACCGCGACGGGAGGCTGGGATGCCGCGGAGACGACGACGAGTTCCTCCGTGAGCAGCTGCATGCGGCTGAGGCTGAAGCCGGAGGGGGGCGGTCCGTCGGACTCGGTGATGAGGGCGATGTCGACGGCTCCGACCGCGAGCTGCTCGACGAGCAGACGTGATCCGCTCTCGACGAGGTGCAGATCGACGCCGGGGTGCGAGGCGTGGAACGTGCTGATGGCCTCGGCGACGAGGCTGATGCAGAGGGTGGGCGGCGCTCCGAGCCGCACCCGACCACGGCGGAGGCCGGCGAGCTCGCCCATCTCCTCGCGGATCGCCTCGGCCTCCGACAGCATCCGCTGCGCGCGGGGGAGCAGCGCCTCGCCCGCCGCGGTCAGGTTGATGTGACCGCGTGCGCGGTGGAACAGCTCGGCTCCGAGCTCACGTTCGAGCGTCGAGATCTGCCTGCTCAGCGAGGGCTGTGCGAGATGCAGGTGCTCGGACGCGCGGGTGAAGTGCCCCAGGCGGGCCACTTCGACGAACCCCCGCAGTTGCTCCAGATTCATGCCTGCAGTCTATCGATACCAGTAGAACAATGCATTGGAGTTATTAGGGCGGCCTAACTAGCGTCGAAGGCATGAGTACACGTGAACGGCAGATCTCCACCACGGTCCTCGTCATCGGGACGGGCGGGTCGGGCCTCCGCGCGGCGATCGAGGTCGCCGAGCACGGCGTCGACGTCCTCGCCGTCGGCAAACGCCCCCGGCAGGACGCGCACACGTCGCTCGCGGCCGGAGGGATCAACGCCGCGCTCGGGACCATGGATGCCGACGACACCTGGCAGCAGCACGCCGCCGACACGATCAAGGAGAGCTACCTCCTCGCCAACCCGCACACGGTCGAGGTCGTGACGCAGGGGGCCGAGCGCGGCATCCGTGATCTCGAACGCTGGGGCATGGAGTTCGCGCGCGAGGACGACGGACGCATCTCGCAGCGCTTCTTCGGCGCGCACACCTTCCGCCGCACCGCGTTCGCGGGCGACTACACCGGTCTCGAGATCCAGCGCACCCTCGTCGCCAAAGCCGAGCAGCTCGACGTGCCGATCCTCGACAACGTCTACATCACCCGACTCCTCGTGCGCGACAATGTCGTCTTCGGCGCGTACGGCTTCGACCAGGCCGACGGCACGCGCTACCTCATCCACGCGGATGCCGTGATCCTCGCCGCGGGCGGCCACAACCGCATCTGGCGACGCACCTCGTCGCGCCGCGACGAGAACACCGGCGACTCGTTCCGCCTCGCGGTCGAGGCCGGCGCCCGACTGCGCGATCCCGAACTCGTGCAGTTCCACCCCTCCGGCATCATCGAGCCCGAGAACGCGGCGGGCACCCTCATCTCCGAAGCTGCGCGCGGCGAGGGCGGCATCCTGCGCAACGCGCTCGGGGAGCGGTTCATGGAGAAGTACGACCCCGAGCGGATGGAACTCTCGACCCGCGACCGCGTCGCGCTCGCCGCGTACACCGAGATCGCCGAGGGGCGCGGCACCGAGAACGGCGGCGTCTGGCTCGACGTCTCGCACCTGCCGCGCGAGATGATCATGACCCGTCTGCCCCGCGTCTACCAGACGATGATGGAGCTGCAGATGCTCGACATCACCGCCGAACCGATCGAGATCGCCCCCACCGCGCACTACTCGATGGGCGGCGTGTGGGTGCGCTCGGAAGATCATCAGACCGACGTCGACGGCCTCTACGCGATCGGCGAGGCGTCGAGCGGACTCCACGGCGCCAATCGTCTCGGCGGCAACTCGCTCATCGAGCTTCTCGTGTACGGGCGCATTGTCGGCCAGGCCGCGATGGCGCACGCCGCCGGGCTCGACGCGCAGAAGCGCTCAGCGGACGCCGTGGCGCAGGCTCGCGCAGAGATCGACGACCTGCTGGCCGCCGACGGACACGAGAACGTCCGCGCACTGCAGCGCGCGATCCGCAACACAATGACCCAGCACGCCGGGGTGGTGCGTTCGGAGGAGGGGCTGCGCGCCGGTCTCGCCGACCTCGACATGATCGAGGGGCGCATGGAGGACATCGGCATCCATCCCGACATCGCCGGGTTCCAGGATCTCGCGCACGCCTTCGACCTCAAGGCCTCGGCGATCGCGGCCAGGGCGACGCTGGAGGCCGCGCGGGAGCGGCGTGAGACCCGCGGATGCCACAACCGCAGCGACTACCCCGACACCGACCCGACGCTGCAGGTGAACCTGGTGTGGAGCCCGGGCACGGGTGTGACGCACGAGCAGATCCCGCCGATCCCGGACGAGATCGCCGAGCTCATGCGCGACGTCGACACGACGGGCAAGCTCGTCGAATAGCTCCCCGCACTCGTCCCGGTCGCATCGCGTGCCGTCCCCGCGCCCTCGGAGCGGCACGATCTGCGACCGGAACGCGGGCCCTGGGGTGGGGTAGGAGCCGCCTCAGTCGCCCTGGTCCGTCTGCGGACCGTCGATGACCCCGATCCCGACCGCCTGATGGTCGGGTTCGGGGTCGTCTCGCTTCGGGGCCTTCGGCTCCTCGCCGGGCGACTTCTCGGTGCTGGGCTCTTCGAGCTCCTCGGTGCTCGGCACCTCGTCAGGGTCGGCGTCCTCGGGCGACTCCGCCTGCTCCGGGGTCTCCGCGCGGCCTTCGGTCCGATTCTCCGAGTCGCTCTCGTCGTCGGGGGAGACCGCCGTAATCTCGCCGGCGTCGCCGGAGGACGGGGTCGGCGTGGGCGCCTGAGCCTCGCCGTCGAGGTCGGCGGCCGGATCCTGCTCGGGTGTGGTGTCGCTCATGATCATCCCTTTCGCGTGGGTGGACGGATTCAGGATGCCGCGGGCTCGCCGTCGCGGGAAGGGGCTTGACGACCGCATCCGTCCGACGACGTACGCTGGTCAGGTGACAGCGTACGTCTCGGCCTTCGACCTCTTCTCCATCGGAGTGGGGCCTTCCAGCTCCCACACGGTCGGACCGATGAGGGCGGCTCTGGAGTTCGCCAGGCGGCTCACGGCGACCGGCGCGATCGATCGCGTCTCGCGCGTCGGCTGCACCCTGTTCGGGTCGCTCGGCGCCACCGGCATCGGCCACGGCACGCCGGATGCGGTCGTCGCCGGACTCCGCGGTCTCGAACCCGAGACCTGCGATCCGGCTGCCGTGCGCTCCGCGTGGACGGACTTCCCCGAGGGCGGACGGCTGCTGCTCGACGGCACGCACGAGGTGGCGTTCGCGAAGGACGACATCGTGTTCGCCCCGCGCACGCGCCTGCCCGGTCACCCGAATGCGATGACGATCACGGCCTGGGATGCCGCGGGCTCGACCGTCGCTGAGGAGACCTACTACTCGGTCGGCGGAGGCTTCATCCGCCGCGACGGGGAGGAGGCGAAGCTCGCCACGGCCCCGCTGCCGTACTCGTACGCCGACGCGGCATCGCTGCTGGCACTGTGCGACGAGTACGGCCTCTCGATCGCCGAGGTCGCACGACTCAACGAGACCGCGGTGCGCAGCGAGGAAGAGGTCGCGGCAGGGCTCGACGCCATCTGGGACGCGATGTCGGGCTGCGTCGACGCGGGGCTCCACAGCGACGGCATCCTGCCCGGCATCCTCAAGGTGAAGCGGCGGGCGAACCTGATCAGGGAGCAGCTCGAAGAGGTCGAATCCGAGGGGCACCGCGAGCTCCCGGGTGAATGGCTGGGTGCCTTCGCGCTCGCGGTGAACGAGGAGAACGCCGCAGGCGGACGCGTCGTCACGGCTCCGACGAACGGTGCGGCCGGCATCCTCCCCGCCGTCGCGATGTACTGGTGGCGGTTCCTCGCCGATTCCGGCCTCGGCGCGGGCAACGCCGTCACACCCTACGGCGAACTCGTCGGCAGCGCCCTGCTCGGCTTCGGCGCGGAGGCGTCGCTCGTCGCGGTCGGCGCGATCGAAGACCCCGACGCGGTCGCCGAGGCGAACCGTCGCCGCGGCATCCGTCGTTTCCTGCTCACCGCGACCGCGCTGGGCTCGCTGTTCAAGGCCAACGCGTCGATCTCGGGAGCCGAGGGCGGATGCCAGGCCGAGGTCGGGTCGGCGTGCGCGATGGCCGCGGGCGGACTCACCGCCGTCATGGGCGGCACGAACCGGCAGATCGAGAACGCCGCCGAGATCGCGATGGAGCACCACCTCGGGCTGACGTGCGATCCGATCGCCGGCCTCGTGCAGATCCCGTGCATCGAGCGCAACGCGATCGCCGCATCGACGGCGGTGACCGCCGCGCGCCTCGCTCTGCGTGGAGACGGCAGTCACTACGTGTCGCTCGACGCGGTCGTCGAGACGATGCGGCAGACCGGCATGGACATGTCGACGAAGTACAAGGAGACGAGCGAGGGCGGCCTCGCGGTCAACGTCATCGAGTGCTGACCGGGCCGAACCCGGAGATGCCGATGTCTGCGGTCGCACGTAACGTCGGAGCATGGAGTCGATCTGGGAGCCGGGCAGCAGACGGAAGCGCGAGCAGCCCATCGTGGCGGTCCGCGCAGCGGACGATGCACCCGAACCCGATGGTCGCTGGCCCACGAGCATCGCGGCGGTCGCGCAGGTACTCCGCGAGGGGGTCGACCTCGACCCCGGTGTGACCTTTCTCGTCGGTGAGAACGGCAGCGGCAAGTCGACGATCGTCGAGGGGATCGCCGTCGCCTACGGACTCTCGCCGGAGGGCGGTTCGCGCCAGGCGGCGCATCGCACCCGGCCGACCGAGTCGCCGCTGTCGGAGTGGCTCCGGCTGCAGCGCGGGGTGGGGGCGAACCGCTGGGGGTTCTTCCTGCGCGCCGAGACGATGCACTCGTTCTACACCTACCTCGAAGACAACCCGTCGACGAGCGGACCGGATGTGCCGTTCCACGAGATGAGTCACGGCGAGTCGTTCCTCGCGCTGCTCGAGAGCCGCTTCGACGAGCCCGGCTTCTACTGCCTCGACGAGCCGGAGGCGGCGCTGTCGTTCCAGTCGACGCTCGCGCTCATCGCCGTGCTGCAGCGCATCGTCGATGAAGGCGGGCAGGTGCTCTGTGCGACGCACTCGCCGGTGCTGGCCGCTCTGCCGGGGGCGAAGATCCTGGAGGTCGGGGAGTGGGGCATCCGTCCGGCGGAATGGCAGGATCTGGAGCTCGTGAACCACTGGCGCTCGTTCCTGCAGGACCCGCCCCGCTACCTGCGACACCTCCTGGCCTGAACGTCCTCGCGCACGGCCCGTTCCGCGGGTCGTTGTGCGAGCGGATCTCTCTTGCGGGTCGTTGAGCGAGCGGATCTCTCTTGCGGGCCGTTGAGCGAGCGGACCTCTCTCGCGGGTCGTTGAGCGAGCGGATCTCTCTTGCGGGTCGTTGAGCGAGCGAAGCGAGACGAAACGCCCTACCCCGACTCCCGCGCGGTGCGGTTCTTCGTCCATCGGGTCGGTGCGGCGGCCCACGGGTCCTCCGGCCAGGGGTGCTTCGGGTACCGCCCGCGCATCTCGGCCCGCACCTGCGCGTAGGGACCGGACCAGAACGAGGCGAGATCGTCGGTCACGGCGAGCGGACGACCGGCCGGGGAGAGCAGGTGGAACAGCACCGGGACCCTCCCGTCGACGAGCCGCGGGGTCTCCGCCCACCCGAAGCACTCCTGCAGCTTGACGGCGACGACGGGGCGGGCCGACTCCTCGTCGACCGCGGGATAGTCGATGCGGATGCGGGATCCTGTCGGAACCTCCAGCCGCTCCGGTGCGAGCTCCTCGAAGCGGGTCGCCGCCGGCCACGGCAGCAGTCTGCGCAGCGCGGTCGCGAGGTCGATCCGAGCCGCAGGAGTTCCGCCGGCGAGCGCGTCGAGCTCGGACGCGAGCCAGCTGTCGAGAGACGCGAGCAGTCCGGCATCCGTCACCTCGGGCCACGGGTCGCCGAGCTCGCGTCGCAGCAGAGCCAGCCGACGACGCAGCGCGTCGGCCGTCTCCGACCAGGTGAACACCGAGAGGCCGTCGCGGCGGAGCGCCCGCCGCACGGCATCCCGTCCCTCGTCGATCGTCGGACGGACGGGGGCCGACGACCGCAGGATCGCTCCGATGCGGCGTTCGCGTCTTGCCTGCACGCGGCCACCGACGAACTCCGCTTCGACGCGGTCGGTCATGAGGTGGCTCGCGGCGATTTCGCGCTGCGGCTCGGTGAGGACCGCCGCGGCGCGGACGAGCGCGCCGGACCCTGCCGCCGCGCGGCCGCCGGCTCTGGTGACGTCGGCGACGGCGATCCACTCGGACGCCGCGAGCGTGCCGCGCACCCCGGCGCGGGTGCCCGACGCGAGCAGGAACGTCGCGCCGTCGGCCGTGCGCTCCACCCGCTGAGCGATGCGCTCGGGGAAGGCGAGGGCGATCACCAGTCCCGTGCCGTCGAGGTCGGAGCGGATGCCGGGCGTCGGCGGCACCAATCGCTCGAGGCGATCCGCGTCGCGCCGCCAGCGACGGGCCTCCGCCGTGCGACCACCGCGCAGGGCGAGCAGAGCCTGCGCGACATCGGCTTCGGCGACGCGCACGTCGCCTCCGAGCAGCGCGACGACCTCCGCCGCGAGCGATGCCCCCACGACGGGGCTGCCGTCGCGCAGGGCGCGGGCGAGTCGGGGGTCGGTGGGGACGCGTACCAGTGCACGGCCCTCGGGGGTGGCGCGTCCGTCGTCGTCGACCGCGCCGAGGCCGTGCAGCACCGTGATCGCATCGGCGAGGTTGTCGGCGGGCGGCCGGTCGACCATCCGCAGTCCCGCCCCGCCCGGCGCGCCCCAGCAGGCGAGCAACAGGGCGGCATCCGCGAGGTCTGCCACCGCGATCTCGGGGGCAGGGCGAGCGGGCGCGGCAGCGTACGTGCGCTCGTCGACGCAGCGGATCACCGTTCCCGGACTCTGCCGCGTGGCGCGTCCAGCTCGCTGCACGCAGGAGGAGCGGGGAGCCGCGGTCGTCACGAGACCGGTCATGCCTCGGGCGGCATCACGCTGAGGGTGTCGAGCCAGACAGCTGTCGACCACCAGTCGAACCCCGGGAACGGTGAGCGACGACTCCGCGAGCGAGGTCGACACGATGATGCGCGGGGGTGCGCCCGGTGCGCGGCCGCGGATCACGGCATCCTGCTCCGCCGCGGGGATCTGCCCGTGCAGCTCGCGCACGTCGAACCCGTCGGCGGCGGCACTGATGCGGCGCGCGATCTCGCTGACCTCGCGCGCGCCGGGCGCGAAGACGAGCACGTCGGCTGCGGGGTCGTCGTGTCGGAGATCGCGGGCAGCGGATGCCGTGATCTGCGCGACATGATCGAGGAATGCCCACGTGACGCCACGCTCGTCGAGGCGGGGCGCGGAACTCGGCGCCCAGCGCTCGGTGAGAGGGAAGGCGGGCACGTCATGGTCGACGACCGGGGCGGGCGCGTCGTCCGTGCCGAGCACGGCGGCGAAGCGCACGGCATCGAGCGTGGCCGACATGGCGACGACAGCCAGGTCGTCGCGCAGCTCGCGCACCTCCGACAGGAGTCCGATCAGCAGGTCGGTCTCGAGGGCGCGCTCGTGCACTTCGTCGAGGATCACGGCATCCACTCCGTCGAGACCCGGGTCGTCGAGCATGCGGCGCAGGAGCACGCCCGCGGTGACGAACTCGATCCGTGTCGACGGACCGACCGCGCTCTCGCCGCGCACCGTGAACCCGACGCGCTCGCCGAGGGCTGAGCCGTCGAGATGCGCGAGCCGACGCGCGGCCGCTCGGGCGGCGACGCGGCGCGGCTGGGTGACGATGACGCGTCCGCCCGACCGGCTCGCCAGCAGCGGCGGCACGAGCGTCGTCTTGCCCGTGCCGGGAGGGGCGCTGACGACCACGGTCTGACTGCCGTCGAGAGCATGCGACAGGTCGTCGACAGCCGCCGCGAACGAGAGTCCCGCGCCGATGGCGGCGAGGTCGAAGGCGGCGGTCACCCCTCCAGTCTGCCGCGTTGCGGTGATGCAGGTGGCGGGAGGTGCGGGAGGTGCGGGTGGTACGGGCCGGAGTGACGCACCCCATGAAACAGCGGATGCGGCGACCGGCTCGGCCGCGGCATCCGCTGTTCTCGTGCTGTTACTCCGCGGCGGGAGCCGGCGGGGCCGGCGGCGGAGGCGTGGTGGGCTTCGGCGCGCGCTTCGCGGGAGCGGATGCGGATGCCGCGGCCACCCCCTCGCCGATGCCGCGACCGACGGCCTGGCCCTGGATGATCGAGGCGAGGTCGAGTCCGGTGGCGGAGCTGACGCTGTCGAACACCGACTTGAGTGCCTTGGCGCTGTCGGCGCCCACGAGGTCGGAGGCGCCGTCGCCGTTGCCGCCGATGATCGAGACGCTGCCGATCGTCGAGTAGCCCTTCGCGAACTCGGCCATGATGGCCGGGAGGGTCTCGAGCACGCGCTGCGAGAGGAAGGCGTCCTGGTTCGACGCGATGGCCTTCGCCTCGGCCTCGACTGCGGCGGCCCGCGCCTCACCCTCGGCGCGGATGGCGTCGGCCTCCGCGTTCGCGCGCAGACGACGTGCCTCGGACTCGGCCTCGGCCTGGGCGCGCAGCGCGTCGGCCTCACCGGTCGCGCGGGCGATGGCGGCTGCAGCCTCACCGTCGGCCTTCGCCTTGTCGGCCTGGGCCTGCTGCTCGGCGATGCGGGTGCGGGCCTCGGCCTGCTTCACCTGCTCGATCGCGGCCGCCTCTGCCGCGCGCTCACGCGTGTACAGCTCGGCCTGGGCGCGGGTCTCGGCCTCGTACCGCTGTGCGTCGGCGACGCGCTTGACGTCGGCGTCGAGCTGAGCCTGCCGGTTCTCGGCCTGCTGCTGCAGAACGGCCTGCTCGGCCTGGGCGCGGGCGAGCTGCTCGGCCTGCTCCGCCTCGGCACGTGCACGACCGATGCCGGCGTTGGCGTTGGCCGTGTTGGTGTCGAGCGCGGTCTGCTCGACGAGGTTCGCCTCCTGGTTGGCGATGTTCTTCTGATTGATCGCGCGGTCGGCGTTCGTCTGCGAGATCTCGGCCGACTGGCGCTTCGCCTGGATCTCGGGAGCACCCAGCGACTGGATGTAGCCGACCTTGTCGGTGATGCCCTTGATCTGGAAGGAGTCGAGGATCAGGCCCTGTTCGGCGAGCTCCTGCGAGACGTCGGCGGCGATCTGGTCGGAGAACTTCTTGCGCTCGCGCATGAGCTCGACCACGGAGAGCGTCGCGACGATACCGCGGAGGGCGCCTTCGAGCTGCTCGGTGGTGAACTGCTCGATCGCCTTGTCCTGCGAGGCGAATCGCTCGGCGGCGCGGCGCACGAGGATCGGGTCGGAGCCGATCTTCACGATCGCGACGCCGTCGACGTTGAGGGTGACGCTGTCGAGCGACTGCGCCTCGGCGTTCAGCGACACCTGCCGCGAGCGCAGCGAGATGATCTCGTGGCGCTGGGTGATGGGGTTGACGAGCGACTTGCCGTTCACGATGACCGTGACGGGCGACTCCGACATCTCGTCGCGCGTCGTGCCGTCGGTGCCGATGACGGCGCGGGCGACCTTCTGCTTGCGACCCGAGATGACGAGTGCCTCGTCGGCTCGGGCGACCTTGATCCAACTGCGTGCGAACAGCAGCAGGATGAGCAGGATGACGACGGCGGCGACGACCGCGATCCCGACGATGACGAGGATGCCGACGATTCCGGCGATCTCCATGGATGACCTCCCTGGTCCCCCCGAGGGGGTGGTCCGCGGTCCCGGCGCGAGATGCCGGGACTCGGTTCCACCCTGCCAGAGATCGGCTCGTGCCCGCGCGGGGAGAATTCCCCTGGGGACGATCACGGTTGCGAAGGAGATCGCACGTATCGAAGGAGCCCAAGCCGCGGATGCTCCTTCGTTACGCGAGATCTCCTTCGTTGCGCGCGGCGACGAGGGCAGGAGGATGCTGCGTCGCGGACGGCGGAGACGGACGCAGGATGCTGCGCGTCAGCGCCCGCGGAGCTTCTGCGCCAGGTCGCGCAGGGTGCGCAGCTCGGCATCCTCGAGCACCGACATGCGGGCCGCGATCGATCGGCCATGCACGGTGGCGACGCTGCGGAACGCCCTCGCCCCGGCATCCGTCGCTCTGATCAGCGCGCCGCGACCGTCATCGGGGTCGGGGCACTTCTCGACGAGTCCCCGCGTGACCATGCGGTCGACGAGGCGCGAGACGCTCGGCTGGCTGATGAGCATGTTGGCGGTGACGTCGCGAAGACGCGCTGACATGTCGGGGGAGCGGGTGACCGTGAGGAGCACGTCGTACTCGGCCTGTCCGAGGTCGGAGTGGTCGAAGTCGGCGTTCATCTCGGTGAACAGCTCGTGCTGTGCGCGGAACAGGCTCTCCCAGGCCTCGAGGGCGAGCTTGCGATCGGTCATGGGAAAAGAGTACGGCAACAGTAAAGGGCCGGTCGGAGAGGCTCCCGACCGGCCCTTGTCCCTTGCACCAAGAGTGTCCTGCAATCACATGAGGTGGATGCCACAGCAAACATTCACCGTGCGATCACTCTATAACGGCGAGATAACGAATGCAACGGTTTGGTCACGGAAATCTGAAGCGAGTCCTTGACGTCATGCGGTTTCGGCGCGCCGGCGTCGAGGAGGGAGCAGATGCATCGCGGCGAAGGCCAGGATGCCGAGGGACGGGATGAAGACACCGCCCTCCGGCTGATACCCGTTCGCCTCCGGGAACAGATCGTCGGCCGGGAGATGGAGCGGACCCGCGCCCCCCACGAAATACGACAGGACGAGACCTCCCACCCCGAGGAGGAACGCGGAGATCTAAGATCGCGGGATGGTGCCGTTCGAGGTCGTCGTCAGGGGCGAGCTGTTCCGAGTGAGCGAGAGACGTCAACCCGACGGCGCCGGGAGCTACGACTTCTCGTGGCTCAACGGCCCGGCAGGCGGGACCTACGGATTCACGGTGGCGCCGTCCTCCGGTCAGATGACGGCGACGGCACTCGTGATGCAGGCGCGGCAGTTCGTCGACGCATTCTACGGACCGGGCGGCATCGGCGAGACCGACTTCCCCGATCACCTCCCGGCCGAGGCGGAGGCGGAGAGCACCACCTGAGAGCGAGCCGCGCGGCGGGAGAGGCAGGACGACCACGAGTACCCCGACCAGCAACGCCACCGCGGTCGCCGGACCCATCATGGCGGCGGAGACGACCGCAGACAGGAGGAAGACGCCGAGCGCCGAGCCCCAAAATGCGTCGTATACCCTCATCCGTCCTCCCCGCTCACCCTAGCGACGGTCGTCCGGTCGCCTCGCTATCGTGATCAGATGAGCGACGACGCGGATGCCGAGGCCGAGGCGGCGTCCGCACGCCGCCGCACCTGGGTCATCGGCGGCATCCTGCTCCTGCTGTCCGTCCTCGTCCTCGTCGTCGCGCGAGGCCCTCTGGCTGCCATCGCTCCGGCGAAGGACTGGCTGTTCGCGGCGGCGGGGGTGATCTTCGCCGTCGGGCTGGGACGCGCCGGCAGCGTGACCGGGCGCGGGATCATCGGCACCGCCTCGACGATCCTGTGCGTCATCGCCCCGTTGACGCAGGCCTTCTGGTTCGGTCTGGTGCCCGACACACTCGATCCGCACGCCGAAGAGGATCTGAGGACACTGGTGTTGATGGCGTACCTCGCCGTCGTCACCGTCCTCGCCCTCATCTCGGTCTTCTGCATCGGCCTGGCCGCGGTCATCCCGTCACCGTGGCACTGGGCCCCGGCGTGGGTCGTGGTATGGACTCCGGTCGCTTACCTCGCTGGTCTGTTCGTGTTCTCGTCCCAGTCCCCGGAAGCGAGCCTCGGGGCCTATCTGGCGTCTTACGGCCCTGCTGCCGGCACGGCATTCCTCGGCATCCTGAGCATCGTGCTCGGTCTTCGTGCGTCGCCTGCCGCGTCTGAGAGCCCAGCAGTCGAACAGACGCTCGGCGGCCTGGAATCATCGGACCGATGACCGGCCAGGTCCACCCACCTGCAGACGGAAGCTGAGAAGGCCGGGTTCGCCGAGACGCCCTCGTGGGACGACCGCGCACAACTGATCTGCATGGTCCGCGACGTGTGAACCGCCTCCCCGCGGCGAGAATCGACGCCCGGGTATCGTCGGACGGATGAACGAGCGGATGGCGGCGACGATCCGGCTCCTGGACCGCGTGAACGCCGCTCACCCGTGGTCTCACAACGCGGCGTTCACGCCGTTCGTCCTCCGGCACGCTCGGGCGGTGCGGCGCGGTGGCGGCACGCGCGCTCTCGACATCGGATGCGGTACGGGCGCCCTCCTTCGCAGGCTCGCCGGGATCCTCGACGAGGTTGTGGGCGTCGAGCCCGACCCCGCGACAGCCGCGCGTGCACGGAGAGCCGTCGCTGACCAGCCCCGCGCGACGGTGATCGAGAGTGCGTTCCGTCCTGCCGAGTTCGGCGACGAGACCTTCGATCTCGTCACGCTCGTCGCCGTGCTCCACCACCTGCCGCTCGCGGGGACTCTCGAAGCGGTGCGACCCCTGCTGCGTCCTGGCGGGCGGCTGGTCGTCGTCGGTCTCGCGCGGGAGACACGCTCCGACGTCCTCCGGTCGGCCGTTTCCGCGTTGCTCACACCGGTGATCGGCCTGATCCGGCATCCTCGTCGTGCGTCCGCTCCGCCGGAAGGCATGCTCGCTCCGACGTCGGAGTCGCGGGAGACCTTCGACGAGATCGCGGCGGTCGCCCGCGGCATCCTTCCCGGTGTGCGGATGCGGAAGCGGCTGTTCTGGCGGTACACCGCCGTCTGGATCTCGGACTGACGCCTTCCCTCGTCGGCTCCTGAGCGTCACACTGGGGCGATGGAGTACCGCGGAGTGGTCCCGTCCGATGCGCCCGATCCCCGCATCGAGGCCGAGGCGAGGGTACGCGGACTCGCCTTTCCGGTGATGCAGCTCGAGCCGCAGCCCTCGCTGACCCGACTGCGGATGCCGGGGTTCGTCGACTCCGGCGACTCGCGTGCGGTGTCGTTCACCTACACGCTGTGGCGCTACCCCGACGATCACTCCGACCCGCGCAACGAGATCGAGCTCGACGACGACACGCGCCGCTCCATCGACGAGGAGCCTCCCTGGGGGAGGCCGCCCTGGCTCGTCGAGCAAGTGCAGATGTTCAAGTACCCCATGCTGTGGGAGGCCGTGCGCACGAGCTGGCACGCCGATCCTGACGCCTCTCGCGTCTCGCTGCCCGATCAGCTCGTCGACCACACGAACCACATCCTGCGCAACAGGTTCCGCGAGGAGCTCGGCCTGCCGGTCGCGCCGGTCACCTATGAGCGCGACGACGAGAAGTGGCGGGCATCCGTGACCGCCGTCGCCCCCGCCGGAGTGATCGTCGACGGGACAGAGCGGTCAGCACTGCACATCGACACCGATCCGTTCGTCTACGCGGTCGGCTTCGTCATCGACCCGCATGTCATCTGCACGACCGTCGTCGCGCGCGACGACCTGGCCTTCTTCCGTCTTGCGCTGACGACGTTCCCCGAGTAGTCAGCGATCTGCGGCTCAGCCCTCCGGGTAGGGACTGACCCAGTCCGTGACGAGGTCTGCGTTCAGCGTGATGACGTCGCCGGGCTGGATCGCGTCGCCGCCTTTGTAGCCGTTCAGCATCCCGAGTGCCATGCCGTTGTAGATGCAGAAGCGTTCTCCGATCACGGTTTCCACGTCACCGGGCGCGACCGTGTAGGTGGCGATCCGTCCCTGGTCGTCGAACCCGACGGTACCCAGCGCGTAGTCCCGAGGTCCGAGGTCGACGAGGTCGACTCCGAGGTGCTCGGCGTGCGGAGGCGCACCGTCATCGCTGCCGAGGAAGATGTAGCCGGATTCGGGACACCCCGGGAGAGCGTTCTTCGGGATGCTCGTGCCGTGGCCAAGGTACTGGTAACCGTCGCCGAGCTCCGCCATCATCGCGGCTTCCTCGTCCAGGGGCGGGCTCGCACTGGGCGTAGGACTCGGCGTCGATTCCGCAGCCCCGGACGTTGTCGCGTCCCACGCGACAGACGAAATCATCACGGCTGCGACGCCGATCGCCGCGATGACGGCGACGACGCCGACGCTCCACGCCACAGTGGTCCCGGTCCTCATGCTCGACAGCATGACAGAGCCAGGGCGCACGGCGCGAGAGTGCGGACGCGCGTGGTCGAGTGATCAGGCCGGGGCCGAGGCTCCCCTGTCCGTCTTCGCGGCCCCGACCGCCCAGACGAAGTCCGGCACCCGGCCGTTGACCGCGTGGTCGCCGAGCTGCCGGGCCTTGAAGATCCACGGGTTGTGCGACGCCACGGTACGGGCGTTGCGCCAGTGTCGGTCGAGCGCCGTGCCCGAGCGCACGGCCGAGGCCCCGAGAGTGTCGAAGAGGCGGGTTGCGGCGCGCGGCACCAGGTCGGTGAGCACGATCTGCGCGTGGGCCGACCGCAGCTCGGCGGCGACCACGGCATCCTGCGCCTCCGGGGTGCCGAGGCTGTCGGCGGCGTGCTGCACCTCGCGGGCGACGTCTAGCACCAGAGCCCTGGCCGTCGCAGTCGTCGCGGTGAGCTCGCCGACGATCTGCAGCACCTGCGGATCGTCGGCCACCCGGTCGGCTGTTCCGTGGCTGTAGACCCGGGTGCGCGCCCGCAGCTGCGTCACGGTGTCGCGCTCGACGGCGGCCGCGATGCCCGCGAGCACCGAGAGCAGGGTGAGCTGGTACACGGCCGTCTGGAACGGGAACCGTGCAGTGAACGGTTCGACATCGTCCTCGTCCACCGAGGCGTCGTCGAACACCGCGGTGCCGGTACCGGTCAGCGGCTGGCCGAAGCCGTCCCAGTCGTCGGACACGGCCACGCCGTCCTGCTCGCGCCGGATCAACGCCGTCACCGTGGTGCCGTCGAGGTCGACGGTAGCGTCGATCCACTCCGCGAAGATGCTGCCCGTGGTGTAGAACTTGCGGCCGTCGACGCGCCAGGTACCGTCGGCTCTGCGCGAGACGCGGGTCGCGTTCGTGCCCACGGTCGCGGCTCCGTTCTCCGACCAGGCGTTGCCGACCAGCTCTCCCCGCGCGAGGCGGTCGAGCCAGAGGTCGCGGCGTGCACCAGGGGGAGAAGCGAGCACGTGCTCGACGTAGGCGATGTGACCGCGGAAGATCTGCGGCAGGTTGGAGTCCGCCGCGGCGAGCTCGATCAGGATTTCCGCGAACGACGGCCAGTCCAGCCCGTCGCCGCCGAGCTCGACCGGGAGGCGCAGACGCCCGAAGCCCGCGGCGCGGAGCGCCTCGACCTCGGAGCGGGGGAGTCGGTGCTCCTGCTCCCTCTCGACGGTGCCCTCGGCGATCTCCGCGAACAGCGGACGCAGGCGTTCGCGCGCCGCATCCAGTCGCGCCCTCTGCGCGCCCATCAGGTGTAGAGCGAGATCGGCTGCAGCTCGCCGTTCAGCGTCCACGCGCCGACCTCGAGCTTCTTGTAGTCGACCGGGTCGTGCAGCGAGTGCGTGCGGATGTTCCGCCAGAACAGGTCGAGCCCGACGTCCGCTCGGGCCGAGCTCGACCCGGTGATCTCGAAGATGCGGTCGGCGACCTCGAGGCCCACCTCCGTCGACACCACCTTGACCTTGGCGATCTCGATGGCGAGTTCCCCGCGGCGCTCGGCCGTGACGCCGGAGCCCTCGTCGACGACCTCGTCGAAGAGACGGCCAGCCCGGTCGGCCAGGGCCTCGACGGCGGCGATGCGCGAGGCGAACTCGCCGACCACGCGCTGCACGAACGGGTCGTCCCGGTAGGTGTCGGCCTGGCTCAGGAACCAGGCACGCGGGCGGGCTCGCACGATGTCGAGGCCTCGCGCGAGCGCCCCCTCGGCGATGCCGAGGTAGAGGTTGCCGAAGGCGAGCTGGATGCCGGGGGTGATGAGCGTCGAGAACGGCTCGTCGCCGAGTTCGCCCAGCACATCGACCGGCTCGACCCGCACGTTCTCGAACCGGACGGAGCCGCTCGCCGAGAGGCGCTGCCCGAGAGCATCCCAGTCGCCGAGATAGCGGATGCCGTCGCGATCGTGGTCGAGCACCACCAGCTGCACCGTGCCGTCGAGGTCGCCGCCCCGCACGGCGGCCGCGGCCAGGACGACGTCTCCGGCCGAGGCGCCCGTCGAGAAGCGCTTCACGCCGTCGAGGCGGTAGCCGTCGCCGTCGACGGAGAGCTCGAGGTCGGGGTCGGTCGGGTTGACCGAGTCGCCCCACACCCAGCGGCCGGCGATCGTCTTGCGGTGCCACTCCTCCTGCACGGACGGGTCGGCGGCGAAGCCGATGTTCCCCGAGTTGATGTAGTGGTACGCGAGCACCTGGGCGACGGACGCGTCGGCCCGCGACAGGATGCGGATCACGAGGAACGCCGTCTCCCAGTGCGCTCCGCCGCCGCCGAACTCCGCCGGCTGCAGAAGGTTCACGAGGCCGGCGTCGCGCAGCAGGTCGAGTTCGACCGTGGGGTCCTGGTTCGCCCTATCGCGCTGCAGGGCGTCGGTCGCGAGCTCTGCGGCGACGCGCTCGGCGACCGCGCTCCAGTGCGCGCGCTCCGCGGCATCCGCCGTGCCCGCCCAGAGGCTGCGGTTCGAGGTCTCTGCGATGACGCTCATCGGGCGTCCTCCTTCTCGGTGAGGTCGGTCAGGTCGGTCAGGTCGGTCAGGTCGGTGGGGTCGAGCGGCTCGCCGATCGTGCCGTCGAGGGCGCTCGTCGCCCCGGCGTAGGCGCCGCGGTAGGCGTGGGCCGGGTGCCAGTCCGGTACGACGGGCGAACCGTCGCCGCGCAGGCGTCCGCGCAGGGTGCCGTCGGGATATTCGTCCCAGACACGACCGCGACGGCGCAGTTCGGGGACGAGGTGCTCCACGATGTCCTCGAACGTGCCGGGGGTGATGACGTAGGCGAGGTTGAAGCCGTCGACGCCGCCGACCTCGACCCATCGCTCCAGTTCGTCGGCGACGGTCTGCGCGCTGCCGACGATGACGGGGCCGATCCCGCCGATGCCGACGTAGTGGGCGATGTCGCGAGGCGTCCACTGCCGCTCCGGGTCGGCCTTGGTGAAGATCGAGAGTGCGGAGCGCGCGGCATCCGTGTCGACGTAGGTGAGCGGCACGTCGGGATCGAACTGCGACAGGTCCAGACCCGACCAGCCGCCGTAGAGCGCCAGTGCGCCCTCGAGCGAGACGTACTGACGGTACTCGTCGAGCTTGGCCTGCGCCTCCTCGTCGGTCGCAGCGACGATGACCGTCGCGAGCGTGAGGATCGACACCGAGTCGCGCGGACGACCGAGTGCCTCGGCGCGGGCGCGGATGTCGTCGGTGACGGGGCGGGTGACCTCGGGTCGCAGCCCGTTGATGAAGATCGCCTCGCCGTGCCTGGCCGCGAACTCGCGGCCACGTGGCGAGGCTCCGGCCTGGAAGATCACCGGGGTGCGCTGCGGACTCGGCTCGGCGAGGTGGATGCCGGGAACCCGGTAGTTGCGCCCCTCGTGCCCGATCGGGTGCACCCGCGACGCGTCCGTGAAGACGCCGGATTCGCGGTCGCGCTGCACCGCGTCGTCCTCCCACGACCCCTCCCACAGCTTGTAGGTGACGTCGAGGAACTCCTCGGCGATCTCGTAGCGGTCGTCGTGGGCGATCTGCGTGTCGAGGCCGAGGTTGCGCGCCGCCGAATCGAGGTAGCTGGTGACGACGTTCCACCCCACGCGGCCGCGGGTGAAGTGGTCGAGGGTCGAGAACCGTCGCGCGAGGGCGTACGGCTGCTCGTAGGTGGTGGCGACCGTGACGCCGAAGCCCAGGTGCTCGGTCGCGTGCGCCATCGCGGAGATCTGCACCACCGGGTCGCCGAGCGGCACCTGCGCGGCATCCCCGAGCGCCGCGGCCGCGGAATCGCGATAGACGTCGTACGTACCGAGCACGTCGGCGATGAAGAGCGCGTCGAAGGTCCCGCGCTCCAGTGTCTGGGCGAGGTCCACCCAGTAGTCGAGGTCGTGGTACCGGTCGGCCTGATTGTCGGGGTGCCGCCACAGTCCCGGCGCCTGGTGGGTCACGCAGGTCATGTCGAAGGCGTTCAGGATGATGCGGCCGGGCACGGTGCTCCTCGGGAGGGTAGGGATGCCGCGACACTAGCCATTCCGTGCGGTCGCCCGCGCGCACGATGACGTTCCTGGTCGCTCCGCGACGAACTGTTACGGCGGCGATGCGCGCGCCGCCGATCCCTCTCTAGCGTGAGCGCCGATCCGCTTCCCGACCCGATGCCTGAGGAGCCCCCATGTCCCTTCTTCCGAGCCGTCGCGCTCGCCGTCTGCTTCTCGGCGTCGCCGGCGTCACGGCAGCGACCATCGCCATCGCCGGCTGCGCGTCGCAGTCGCCGGACGCGGGCGGCTCCGGTGCGGACGGCGACTTCTCCGGACAGTCGCTCAACGCCCTGCTGATCACCTCGCACGAGGGAGCGGGCAACTGGCTCAAGGAGCACTTCGAGGAGGAGACGGGCGCCGAGGTGAACCTCACCATCGTGCCCTACGACGAGATCGGCTCGACCCTCGCCCTCGACCAGCAGTCCGGCGCGAACACCTTCGACGTCGCCGCGCCCTGGTACGTGTCGATCGGCGATCTCGCCGAGGGCGGCTCGATCCAGGACCTCACGGACTGGATCGACGAGACGCCGTCGCTCGAGACCGACGACTTCATCCCATCGATCAACGACACGTACACGCTCGTCGGCGACCGCCGCTACGGCCTGCCGTTCGACGGCGACACGCACGTGCTGTTCTACAACACCGAGATCCTCGAGCGGAACGGGATCACTGAGCCGCCGGCGACGTGGGACGAGTACCTCGCCGACGTGAAGACCATCACCGAGAACGAGGGCGCGGACGGCGTCTACGGGTCGGCGATCTTCGGACAGAAGTCGCCGCTGATCCTCGGCGCGGCCTTCGCCAACCGCCTCGCCGGCTTCGGCGGCGAGTTCGTCGACGAGGACGGGAAGCCCACCATCAACTCGCCGGAGGCCGTCGCGGCCGCGCAGGCCCTGGTGGATGCCGTGCCCTACGCATTCCCGACTCCCGCCGAGACCGACTTCGGCGTCGGGAACGGCGCCTGGTACGACGGCAAGGTCGGCTTCATCGAGAACTGGACGGACCTGGGTGTGGGCTCCGAGACGAACCCCGACTCGAAGGTCGCGGGCAAGTGGGGCGTCACGACCCTGCCGGTGGGCGGCGACAACACCGAGCCGAAGGCGTCGCTCGTCGCCGGCTTCACGTGGGTGATCGCCGCGAACACGCAGAAGACCGACCTCGCGAAGGCGTTCATCGAGTACGCCGCGTCGAGCGACGTGAACTCCGAACTCATCGTCGCCGACCCGCAGACCGGCATCGACCCGAACCGCGAGTCGTCGCTGGAGAGCGCCGCCTACGGCGAGACCTACCCCGACCTGCAGCGCGTCAACCGCACGACGCTCAGCGGATCGCTCGCCTGGCCGACGGGGGAGAACGCCTCCCAGGCCGCGCAGATCCTCACCAACGAACTCGCGAAGCTCATCGCGGGCGACGGCGGCTCGGCGCAGGAGACGCTCGACCGCGTGCAGGCCGAGTGGGAAGACATCCTTGGCTGACACTCTCGCCGCGCCTGCGCTCACGCGTTCCGCCCGCCCGTCCGGCCTCGCGCCGCGACGGGCGGGTCGGCGCGCGTCGGCATCCGTCGCCCTGTTCACCGCGCCGACGATCCTGTCGATCATCGTGCTGGGGGCGTACCCGCTGCTCTTCATCCTCGCCGCGGCCTTCAGCGACTCGACCCTGGGCCGGCCCTTCCAGGAGTGGGTGGGCACGGCGAACCTGGAGAGCATCCTGACGGACGCCGACGTCGTCGCCTCCTTCGCGCGGACGGTCGGCTACGCCCTCGTCGTCGCGGTCGCGAGCGCCGTGTTCGGGGTGGCCATCGCCGTCGCGCTGGAGCGGGCGACGCGGTCGGGAGCGGTCGTGCGCACCCTGCTCCTGCTGCCGCTCATCACTCCGCCGGTGGTCGTCGGCACTCTGTGGAAGCTCGTGTTCAACCCGGGCGGCGGTCTGCTCGCGACCGTGCTCCCCGACGTCTCGCTCGCTCCGCTCTCGACGACGGCCTGGGCGCTGCCCGCGATCGGCCTCGCCGATGTGTGGCAGTGGACGCCGCTCATCGTCATCCTCGTCTACGCCGCACTGCTGACGCAGGACCCCGCCGTCCGCGAAGCGGCCTCGCTCGACGGAGCCCACGGCATCCGCCTCTTCCAGCACATCACGTGGCCCGCGATCGCGGGAACGGTCGTGGCGGCCTTCTTCATCCGCCTCGTCATCGCGCTCAAGGTGTTCGACCTCGTGTTCGTGATGACCTCGGGCGGGCCGGGCCAGGCGTCGACCACGACGACCTATCTCATCCAGCAGGTCGCGCTGAAGGAGTTCGACATCGGCCGGGCGTCGGCCATCACGATCGTCTTCGCGGTCATCGTCACGGCCGTCACGCTCGTCGTCGCCGGCTTCGCTCGGAAGGCCCGTCATGAGTGAGCGTCGCGTGCGCCCCCGTCCTGTCGCGAGCACCGTGCTGTTCGTCGCGCTCGCCGTGACGCTCGTGCCGCTGCTGTATCTCTTCTCGGTGTCGCTCATGGGGCGGGACGAGACCGTCGCCGGGGTGCTGTGGAGTGCCGACCCGCACTGGTCGAACTGGGGCGACGTGCTCGCGACCGACATCCCCCGGTCGATCCTCAACTCGGTGCTCGCGGCCCTCGGCGGCGCTCTTATCTCGCTGGCCTTCGCGGTGCCTGGCGCCTGGGCGATCGTGCGGCACAACGCCGGCGGTCGCACGCTCGGCGCGACCCTCATGAGCCCGTGGCTGCTCCCGCCGATCGTCGCGGTGGTGCCGCTGCTCACGCTGCTGCGCGTGATCGGCCTGAACAACACCCTGGTCGGTCTGACCCTCGTGTACGCGCTCGTGAACGTGCCGGTCGCGGTGTGGCTGCTGGAGGGCTTCGTCCGCCGACTGCCCGTCGAGATCGAGGAGGCGGCCCGCATCGACGGCGCGGGATCCGCACGCCTGCTGTGGTCGGTCGTCGTGCCGCTGCTGCTGCCGAGCCTCGTCGCGATCGGCATCATCGTCGCGATCCTCAACTACAACGAGTTCCTGCTGGCGACGTTCCTCACGCAGAGCGTCGACGCGCAGACGTTCCCCGTCGCGCTCTCGCTGTTCTACGGCGACCGCACGCCGCACTTCGGCAAGATCGCCGCAGCGTCGTTCATCGGGGTGATCCCGGTGTTCGCGGCGGCGGTGTTCTTCCAGCGCTGGCTCGTCGGAGGGCTCACCGCGGGCGCGGTGCGCTGAGCGACGACGTCAGCCGCGGACGGGGGATGCCGTCAGCCGCGGACGGGCGACGCGGTCAGGGCGTCCCGTCCGCCTCGGCGAGGAATCGTGCCTGGCGCAGCCACTGCTCGCCCAGGCCGCCTTCGTGCTCGTTGAAGGGGTAGTCGACGATGTCCGCGGCGCCGGCCCAGCTGTTCCGGGCGGCGTACACGGTCGAGGGCGGGCAGGTCTGGTCGAGCAGCGCCACCGAGAAGAGCGCGGGAGCGGTCGCGCGCTTCGCGAAGGTGACGCCGTCGAAGTACGAGAGCGTCGTGAAGACCTGGTCGACCTGGTCGCGGTGCACCGAGAGGTACCGCACGATCTCCTGGTAGGGATCGCGCCCCGTCATCCCGACGGCACGCTCGAAGTGGCACAGGAACGGCACGTCGGGCATCACCGCGACGAGACCGTCGGCGAGTCCCGCGACGGCGATGGCGATGCCGCCGCCCTGGCTCGTGCCGGTGACCGCGACGCGGTCGGGATCGAGTCCGTCGATGCCGCGCGCGGCGTCGACCGCGAGCACGCCGTCGGTGAACACGCGCCGGTAGTAGTAGTCGGCGGGGTCGAGGATGCCCCTGGTCATGTAGCCCGCGACGGACGGGCCGGTGCCGTGCGGGTCGGGGGTGCTGCCGCCGGTTCCCCAGCCGGACCCCTGACCCCGGGTGTCCATGAAGAGGTGCGCGTAGCCGGAGGCGGCCCACGCGATGTGCTCGTGGGGGAGGCCGCGTCCGCCGTTGTAGCCGTTGTACTCGACGACGACCGGCAGTGGCTCCTCGGCCCCCGCGGGGCGGGTCAGCCAGGCGGAGATCGGATCCCCTTCGTATCCCGAGAACGTCACGTCGAAGACCTCCACGGTGCGCAGTGGCGAGTCGACGCGGGTCAGGCGTGCGGGTTCGGCCTTGGCGCGGGAGGACGCGAGCGTGGTGGTCCAGAACTCGTCGAAGTCCGCGGGCTCCGCGACGTCGGGGCGATACGCGCGCAGCTGTTCACGGTCGAGATCGAAACGGGGCATGACAGCATCCTGGCAGAGTCGCCGACCCCGATCGGTCAGGAGCGGGGCGGGCCGGAGGAGTCGCGCACGATCAGCTCGTGCGTGGTCGTCACGGTGCGCGGCTCGTCGCTCTCCGGCCGGAGGATGAGCGACACCGCGTGCTGTCCCATCTCGAACATCGGGATGCGCGCGGTGGTGAGAGCGGGGGCCACGTCGGCGGCGACGGCGATGTCGTCGAAGCCGACGACCGAGAGGTCGTCTGGCACGCGGATGCCGTGCTGTCGGAGTTCGCTGAGGATGCCGATGGCCATGGCGTCGTTCAGGCCGACGATCGCCGTGAGCCCCCGATCGAGGAGGTCGCGGGCGCCGACCATGCCGCCCTCGCGGGTGAAGGCGTGCGAGACGACGGCGAGTTCGGCATCCGCGTCGGTCAGGCCCTCGCGCAGACCGGCGATGCGGTCGGTCACGGTGTTGAGCTCGAGGGGCCCGGCGACCACGCCGATGCGGCGGTGGCCGAGGTCGGCGAGATGGCGCCCGATCGAGACCCCTGCACCGTGGTTGTCGGGCAGGACGGAGTCGATGGCGAGGTGGTGCCTGCCGATCGCCGCCGCCCGGCCACCGGCCTGCGCGAAGTCGGCCAGGGCCGTCGTCATCCGCTCCTCGTGCGCGGGGTCGGAGTATCCGGACCCCGCGATGATGATCGAGCCGACGCGTTGCCGCCGGAGGGACTGCACCTGCGCGAGCTCGCTCTCGGGCGTGCGGTCGGCCTGGGCGATCTGCACCGAGCGGTTCTCGAGCGTCGCGCTGCGGATGACGCCGCTCGCGATCTCGGAGAAGTAGGGGTCGCCGATCTCGTGGACGAGCAGGCCGATGGTCGGCACGAGTCCGCCGGCGAGGCCGCGGGCGTGCAGATCGGGTTCGTAGCCGAGCTCTTTCGCGATGCGGCGCACGTGCTCGGCGACGGACTGGGAGATGCCCGATCCGCCGGTCATCGCCCGTGAGGCGCTGGCGAGCGACACCCCTGCGGCCTGGGCGACGTCGATCAGGCGCGGTGTGCCGGTGCTGCGCTTCATGAATACCTCCCCCAGGGAGCTCATCCGACGCGGCTCGCGTTGAGGGTTGCTCTCGACGTTTCTCTCACAGTATATTGACGGAAGCGCTTACGAAAGCGCTTTCGCTTACGATGACGTAGGAGACACGCGCATGACTGCACGCCGCCAGAGTCGACGGATCGCCGGCGCGATCGGTACGGCCACGATCGCCGCACTGCTTGTTTCGGCCTGTTCCGGAACCGGGGACCAGTCGGGCGGTGAGGGCGGAGAGGACCCCATCGTCATCGGCATCTCGCTGCCCCTCACCGGCGACTTCTCGGAGCCGGGCAAGGGGGTGGAGCGCGGCTACGAGGCCTGGCGCGACATCGTCAACGAGAACGGCGGGCTCCTCGGACGCCCGGTCGAGCTGAAGATCCTCGACGACCAGTCCAACGCCGACCGGGTCGTGTCCGATTACGAATCGCTCATCGCGCAGGACGGCGTCGACCTCGTGTTCGGCCCGTTCTCCACCCGCCTCGTCGTCCCCTCCGCGCGCGTCGCGCAGGAATACGGCATGCTCTTCGTCGAACCGGCCGGCGCGGCGGAGGAGGTGTTCGAGCAGGGCTTCGACAACCTCTTCTACGCCGCACCCGCGATCGCGAACGACCACTACAACAACCTCGCCGAGTATCTCCTCGCCCTTCCCGAGGACCAGCGACCCGAGACCGCCGCGGTCGCCGCGATGGACGACCCCTTCGCTCAGGGCACGGCCTACGGCCTCCGCGACAAGCTCGAAGAGGCCGGCGTCGAGATCCTCGTCGACGAGGTCTACCCGCCGAACACGACGGACTTCTCGACCATCGCCGCCAAGATCGCCCAGTCCGACGCCGACATCGTCATCGGCGGCACGCAGTACCAGGATGCGGTCAACCTGATCATCGCGCTGCAGCAGCTGAACTACCAGCCGGAGCTCGCGGCGTTCTCCACCGCCCCCACCAACCCGGAGTTCGCCGCCGCGATCGGCGGGGCGACCGAGGGCATCCTCGCGCCGACCGGCTACTCGCCCAAGTCGCAGTTCCCCAGCAACGTCGAGTTCGTCGAGAAGTACACCGAGATGCACGGCAACCCGCCGTCGGAGGACGAGGCGAACGCCTACACGACCGGTCAGGTCGTCGCGGCAGCCGTCGAAGCCGTCGGCTGCGCCGAGCAGGGAGAGTGCCAGCAGGAGCTCATCGACTGGCTCCGCGACAACGAGGTCGAGACCGTGGTCGGCCCGCTCAGCTGGGACGAGACGGGCAAGCCCACCGGTGCGCACCTGATCCAGCAGTGGGTCGGCGGCGAGATCCTCATCGTTCTCCCCGAGGACGTCAAGGAGACCGAGTTCCTCTTCCCGAAGCCGACGTGGTGATCCGCAGATCGTGAGCGGATCCCTCCTCCTCCAAAGCCTCATCCTCGGTGTGCTGCTGGGCGGGCTCTACGCCCTCCTGGCCGCCGGGCTCACCCTCTACTTCGGCATCATGCGAGTGGTGATGATCGCGCACTCCGCGTTCCTCATCCTCGCCGCCTACCTCGCGTGGTGGTTCAACCGGGAGACCGGCATCGACCCCCTCGTGTCGCTCGTGGTCACCGTGCCGCTGTTCTTCCTCACCGGCGTCGTGATGCAGCGGCTGCTCGTGTCGAGGCTCAAGCCGCTGACCCTCACGATGATGTCCGTGCTGCTCACCTTCGCGGTCGCGCTCATCATCGAGGGCGCCCTCGGCTTCTTCTTCACCGGCACGCAGCGGCGCATCCCGCTGCCGTACGCGAGTGCGAGCCTCGAGGTGTTCGGCGCGCAGGTCCCGGTGGTGAAGCTGATCGCCTTCGGCCTCGCGGCGGTCGCGCTCGCCGGTCTGTTCGTGCTGCTGAAGTACACGAAGTTCGGACAGGCGCTGCGCGCCACGATCCAGCATCCGGAGGCCGCGCGTCTGGTCGGCATCAACACCGACCGGGTGGCGGGGTACGGGTTCGGGCTCGGGCTCGCGACCGCCGCGATCGGCGGCACGGCGCTCTCGCTCGACGCGACGATCTACCCGTCGCTGCACTGGCACTGGATCGGCCCGCTCATGGCCATCATCGTGGTCGGCGGTCTCGGCAGCATCCCCGGTGCGGCCATCGCCGCGCTGGTGCTCGGCGTCGCGCAGAGTCTGCTGCAGCTGCCTCTCGGGCCGACCTGGGCGCAGACGGTGTTCTACGTCGCCCTGTTCGCCACGCTCATGTTCCGCCCGCAGGGATTCTTCGGAGGTCGTCTTGCCCAGCGTTTCTAGCCGCGAACCGATCGCGACCGAGACGGTCGTCATCGCTCCGCCCGCGCCCGTCCGCCGCCCGGCGGCCAAGTGGGTGCGCCTCGTGCTCCTCGTCGTCGGCGCAGCCCTCGTGCTGTCGTTCCCGACGATCGCTCCCAACCCGTACATCCTGTCGGCCGGCGTGGTGATCCTGAACTACGCCGTGCTGTCGACCGGGTGGAACTTCATGGGCGGCTTCACCGGGTACATCTCGCTCGGGCACGCGGCCTACTTCGGCCTCGGCGCCTACGGGACCGGGCTCCTCATCAAGTACGTCGCCCTGCCTGGCTTCGTGGCCTGGATCCTCGCCACGGTGCTCGTCGCGGTCGTCGCCATCCCGATCGGCATCGCCGCCCTGCGCGTGCGAGGGGCGTCGTTCGTGATCGTCTCCATCGCCTTCGTGCTCATCATGCTGCTGGTGTTCCAGAGCTGGCGCGACGTCACGGGCGGCTCCGAGGGACTCAACGTCCCCCGGCCGTTCCCCGGCATGCTGCGCCCGGAGCACCACCGCGTGTTCTTCTACCTCTTCGTCGCCGTGCTCGCCTTCGCCCTGCTCACCTGGTGGATCATCGACCGGTCGAAGTTCGGCACGGCGTTGAAGTCGATCCGCGAGGACGAGGACAAGGCGCAGTCGCTCGGCGTCCCGACAACCCGCTACAAGCTCATCGCCTACATCCTGTCCGCGTTCTTCGTGGCACTGGGCGGCGGCCTGTACGCACTGTGGTTCGGCGACCTCGACCCGATCTTCCAGTTCTCGATCCTGATCGGGTCGTACATGGTGCTCATGGCGCTGCTCGGCGGGGTGCGCAACCTGTTCGGCCCGCTGCTGGGCGCTGTGGTCGTCGGCATCGCGCTCGAGTACTTCAAGCTCGAGTTCGGCGACACGCAGTTCCACCTCATCGCCACCGGCATCCTGCTCGGCGTCGTCGTGCTCTTCATGCCCGACGGCGTGATCCCTGCCGTCGGATCGCTCTTCCGGCGCAGGTCCGACCAGGCGTCGATCCGCGAGGTCACCGCGGCGGAGCTGCTGGAGCAGAACGAGAAGCGCACGGCGGATGCCGCGAACAAGGAGACGTCAGCATGAACGCCGCCACCACCACGCTCGAGAGCCTCAGCACCGTCGAGATGACCAAGCGGTTCGGCGGCGTCACCGCCGTCGACGCGGCGTCCGTCCGCTTCCAGGAGGGCAAGGTCAACGGCCTGATCGGACCGAACGGGTCGGGCAAGACGACGTTCTTCAACTGCGTCACAGGCATGATCAAGCCGGACTCGGGCGAGGTGCGCTACCGGGGCCAGTCGATCGCCAGGAAGTCGCCCGACCGCATCGCGCGGGCGGGAATCGGACGCAGCTTCCAGCTGTGCCGTGTCTTCCCGCGGATGACCGTGATGGAGAACCTGCTCGTCGCGGTGCGGAGCACGAGCATCCGTCAGCAGCTGCGCTCGGCGCACGATCCCGACGAGCTGGAACGAGCACGCGGATGGCTGCGTCGCGTCGGCATCGACCACCTCGAGCACGCCGAGGCGCGCAACCTCAGCTACGGCCAGCAGAAGCTCCTCGAGCTCGCGGGCGTGCTCATGGGCGAGCCGGACACGATCATGCTCGACGAGCCGGCCGGCGGCGTGAACCCGGCGCTCATCGGTCGCATCGCCACGCTCGTCCGCGAGCTCAACGAGGAGGGCAAGACCTTCATCATCGTCGAGCACAACATGGAGATGGTCATGAGCCTGTGCGATCACGTCGTGGTGTTCGACCGCGGCCGACCGATCGCCGAGGGCACCCCCGAGATCATCCAGCAAGATCCGCGCGTCCTGGAGGCCTACCTTGGAGTCTGAAGCGAAGAACCTGCTCGAGCTGCGCGACATCGAGGCGGGCTACGGCCGCGCCGCGCTCGTGCTCCGAGGGCTCACGGTCGAGGTGCCGCCCGGTTCGGTCGTCTGCCTCGTCGGTCCCAACGGCGCGGGCAAGTCGACCGTGCTGAAGGTCGCGAGCGGGATGCTGAAACCGCGATCGGGGCGCATCTCGGTCGACGGGCGCGACATCACCGGCGACGGTCCGCAGTCGATGCTGCGCAACGGCCTCGCGCACGTGCTGCAGGGGCACAGCGTGTTCCGCGAGATGACGGTCGGCGAGAACGTCATGCTCGGCGCGTTCACCCTCAAGGACCAGAAGGTCATCCAGGAGCGCGTCGACTTCGTGCAGAACCTCTTCCCGATCGTGGGGGAGCGGTGGAAGCAGCTCGCGGGCCTCCTCTCGGGCGGACAGCAGAAGCAGGTCGAGTTCGCACGGTCGCTCATGGTCAGCCCGAAGGTGGTGCTGCTCGACGAGCCGTCGATGGGCCTCGACCCGAAGACCACCGAGAAGGTGTTCGAGCAGGTGGTCAGGATGCGGGATGCCGGCACCGCCGTGCTGCTCGTCGAGCAGAACGCCCGGCGCGCACTCGAGACCGCCGACATCGGCTGCGTGCTCGACCTCGGGCGCGTGCACATCTCGGGTCCGGCATCCGAGCTGCTGGCCGACCCCACGCTGGCCGCGCTCTACCTCGGAGGGAAGCCCGCCGCCAACCACTAGTCCGTCATCCGCAGGTCCGTCACCCACGAGGCCCGTCGGGCGGTCCGTCCGTCCACCTGCCCCGATCGCCCGCTCCGCTGCAGTGCCGCCCCGGAGCGAGGCATCAGTCACCCCGGCACGACACCGCACGACGACGACGTTGAGAGGTCTCCGATGCAGGAACGAAGCATGCGATCGATGAGCACGAACCGACGGACGGGCGGTGCTCCGCCGACCCGCCGAGCACGCAGACCCGTGGCCGCCGGAGCGGTCGCCGCGATCATGGCGGGTGGGCTGCTCGCCGCATCCCCGGCCGCGGCCGCCGAGCCGTTCACCGAGCTGATCGACTTCGAGGACTACCAGCGCACGACCCTGAACGGTCAGGACGGATGGGTCGCCTCGACCGCGCCGCAGGTGGTCGCCGATCCGCTGAACGGCAACAACCAGGTGGTCGAATCGGTCGGCGGAGGGCAGCAGGCCTACCGGGAGATCCCGGCGATCGCCGAGGGCGACACCGGCACGCTGTTCTTCCGTTTCCTGCGCATCGGCAGCGTCGACACCTCGTTCGGCCTCACCGACGTCGACGCTCCGAACGACTACACCCACAGCCGCGCCTACGTGAACAACCAGAACGACGACGTGCTGCGCGTCCGTGACGGAGGGGCGTTCCAGCCCGCCGGCGTGTGGTCGCGTGACGCCTGGCAGTGCGTGTGGATCGTCGCCGACAACGCGAACGACCAGGTCGCCGTCTACAGTCAGGGCGGCCCGTACGAGCAGATCACCCGTTTGCCGGAGGGCACCGAGGAGCAGTTCGGGTTCCGTCAGGCCGTCGACGGCTCGCTCGACCGCTTCTTCTGGAAGAACGGCTCATCGAGCGCCGGTCGCCTGCTGCTCGACGACGTCGCGGTCGACACCGCCCGCGAGAACCTCGCGATCGCCACCGGCAATGACGGCGACTGCGCACCGGGGGAGACGCCGGCTCAGCCGCTGCTCAACCCGCTGCCCGACCCCCAGCTCGCCTCCCTCGGCATCGAGGTCACGGAGCTCGCGCAGCTGCCGGCGTCGCAGACCACCCCGGCCACGCAGGATCCGCGTCTCGTGCGGCACAACCGCATCACGCACCTCGACGAGGTGCCGGACGGATCGGGTCGCCTGATGGTGCCGGACAACAACGCGATCCTCTACCTCGTCGACAAGGCGTCGGGCGAGTACGTGCCGTATCTGAACGTGCGGGATCAGTTCGTCGACAACTTCCACAACAGCGCGGGGCTCGGCACCGGGCTCGGCGCCGCGGAGTTCCATCCCGACTTCGCCGACAACGGCCTGTTCTACACGGTGCACACCGAGGGCGGAACGGCGCTGACCGAGGATGCCCCCGACTTCCCCGCCTACGGCAACACGCAGTTCCACAGCGTCATCACCGAGTGGAAGGCCACCGATCCCTCCGCCGAGACCTTCGCGGGTACCCACCGCGAGATCATGCGCATCCCCTTCGGCGGCCGCGTGCACACCGTGCAGCAGATCGCGTTCAACCCGACCGCCGAGCCGGGCAGTGCCGAGCACGGCATCCTGTACATCCTCGTCGGAGACGGCGGCAACGGCGTCGGCAACGGCAACCCGCAGGACCTCGCGACGCCGCAGGGCAAGGTGCTGCGCATCGACCCGACCGGATCCGACAGCGCGAACGGCGAGTACGGCGTTCCCGCCGACAACCCGTTCGTCGGACAGGCCGGAGCCCTCCCCGAGATCTATGCGCTGGGGCTGCGCGACCCGCACCGCATCAGCTGGGACCCCGAGGGAGACCACACCATGTACCTCGCCCACATCGGCGAGTGGCAGGTCGAGTCGATCTACGCCGTCGAGCCGGGCGACAACTTCGGATGGTCGGTGCGGGAGGGATCGTTCCTCGCCGAGAACCGGCAGATCTTCCCGCTCCCCGCCGACGACGCGCAGTACGGATTCACGTACCCGGTCGCGGCGTACGACCACAATCGCGATCCAGGTCAGACCGGTGACGCCGGAGTCGCGGTGAACGGCGGGTTCGTCTACCGCGGCGACATCGCCGAGCTGCAGGGGCGCTATCTGTTCACCGATCTCGTGCGCGGCTGGGTGCTCTCGACGCAGGCCGACGAGATGGTCCGCAACGACGGCGACATCGACGACCTGGCGACGATCGAACAGCTGCGGGTCTTCGCCGACGGCGTCGAGACGACGTTCCAGGAACTCGTCGGCGACACGCGCGTCGACCTGCGGTTCGGATCGGATGCCGACGGCGAGCTGTACCTCGTGTCGAAGGCCAACGGGAAGATCTGGAAGGTGACCGGTGCGCGCGATGCGGGCGCCCCGGCTTCGCCGTTCGTGCTTCCCGAGCTGGCGCCGAACGTCGTGACCCACCACGACTTCGACCATGCCGACACCGCGAACCCGACGGTCGAGGTCGACCAGGGGCGCTCGGGCACCGACATCGCGCTCATCAACGGCGGTGTGGAGATGCGCGTCGCCGACAGCGCGTACCCCGGCGCGGGCAGGGCCCTGCAGACGCAGCAGATGAGTCCGCGCACCGCGTCGAACGACGACTGGAAGGCGGGCGTCTACGACTCCTCGGGTGTCGACTCGCTCTCGGCGTTCGCCGGGGCCGAGCAGGTGTCGGTGATGGGATGGTTCAAGCCGACCGGCGACCACCCGGCGCCGAACTCGAACACCGCGAACCCCGACGACGTCTACAACGCGATCGGACTCGCCGGTGTGCTCACCGGAACCTCGGACGGACATGCGGTGCGTGCTCTGCTCGAAGTCATCACGGTCGACGGCGAGCTCAAGCTCGTCGCCCTCGGTCGCCGGGTCGACGGGGGAGGGTCGTGGACCTTCGCGGCCGACCTGCCCTGGGACGAGATCCTGAAGAAGGGGCAGTGGGTGCACCTCGCCGCGACGTTCGACTTCGCCGCCGGCGAGATGAAGCTGTTCATGAACGGCGAGGAGCTGGCGGGCCGGTACACGGCATCCAACCCCTGGGGTGGGGGCGCGACGTCCGACACCGCACCAGCAGGCATCAAGATCGGCGGCAGCTTCCCGCAGAACACGAGGGAGGCGAACCCGTTCCACGGACGCATGGACGACGTGATGCTGCTCGACACCGTGCCGACGGCCGAGCAGATCGCCGCGCAGTACGCGCTCTACGGCGCCGCGCCGAGCGAGCCGCCGGCGCCCGCCCCGTGCACGCCGGACGGCGAGGTCATCACCGACGTCATGGATGCCGCGAACTGGGCGCCGCGCACCCCTGCGAAGTGGGACTTCCCCGGCGACGAGATCGTGCTCACGGAGCCGGGAACCGACCCGGGCGACGGCATCCGCCGTCCCTTCGAGTACGCCGTGCTGACCGAGGGCGACGAGCTCGGCTCGTTCGACCTCACCGCGCAGGTGCGTCTCGACGAGAAGGCGTCGGTCAACAACCGCGACGTCATCGTCGTCTTCGGCTGGCAGTCCGACACGGAGTACTACTACGCCCACCTGTCGAAGGACAACACGATCTACCCGCACAACGGCATCTTCAAGGTCGACGGGGCCGACCGCGTCCGCATCGACGATCAGTGGAACGGCACGATCGGCGCTCCACCGGCGGTGACCGACGAGGAGTGGCACGACGTGCGGCTCATCCGGTGCGCCGACACCGGTCAGGTCGCCGTCTACCTCGACGGTCTGCCGTCGCCGCTGCTGACCGCGACCGACACGACCTTCCCCACCGGGCGAGTGGGCTTCGGCTCGTTCGACAACGTCGGTCGGCTGCGCGACCTGACGGTCACCGCGGCGACTGTCGACGACGTCGCCCCCGGCGTCACCGTCAAGAGCGAAGCGGGCGCGACGGTCGGACGCGACGGCGTCTACAGCAGGGTGTCGTTCAAGCTCCACGACGAGGGCCGGATCGACCGCCTGACGCTGAACGGTGTGGAGAAGGACCTCACGGATGCCGTCTGGTCCGACCTCAACGGCGTGGTCCCCGGGGCCTTCGGTGCCGTCGAGGGATCGAACACCCTCGTGCTGTCCGACCTCGCCGGCAACGCCACGACCGTCACCTTCACGCTCGACGTCACTCCGCCCACCGTCACGGTGAAGGGCGGAGCGACCCCGACCGGGGCCTACAGCGCGGTGTCGTTCAAGCTGCACGATCCGGGCAAGGTCGACCTCGTCGTGGTGAACGGTGCCGTGAAGAACCTCACGGATGCCGTCTGGTCGGACGTGAACAACGTCGTCGCCGGGTCGATGGGCGCCGTGGCCGGCGACAACACGCTCGTGGTGCGCGACGTCGCCGGCAACGCGACCACCGTCCGATTCACTCTGACGGTGTAGCGCGTTCCGTCTCGCTGCGCTCGCTCAACGACCCCGGGTCTCTCCCCGCGGGTCGTTGAGCGAGGCGCGCAGCGACGTCCCCTTCCCGCGGGTCGTTGAGCGAGGAGCGCAGCGACGAGACGAAACGCGGTCAGCTCCGCGGGTACTCGACGCCCGTGAGCTCTTCCGACAGCGTCCAGATGCGGCGAGCGTCGTCCTCGCTCCGCAGTCGCGAGTACAACGGCTGCTCGGCGGGAGCGCCGCCGAGGTGAGCGGGTCCGCTCGGACCGCAGAACGCTCCGCCACGCGCGTCGGGAGACACGGCGGCGTAGAGCGCGGGCAGCGCGGCGGACTCCGGAGTCCCCAGCAGGATGCCGCGCGCCGACAGCCAGCGGATCAGGCGCACGTCGAAACCGTCCTCGGCGCGGCCGAGTTCCGGGCGGGCGGCGAGCAGGCTCGTCGGCGCGACGCCGGGATGCGCGAGGTTGCTGGTGATACCCCAGTCCCGCGCCCGGCTGCGTCGTTCGAGTTCGAGGCCGAACAGTCCGAACGCGATCTTCGAGTGGCTGTAGGCCCGGCCGCCGCGATACGACGTCTCCCAGTTCGGGTCGTCCCAGTTGATCGCCCCCTGGTTCGCCGAGACGCTGATCTGGGTGGTCACGCGCGCCCGGCCCTCGCGCAGGAGCGGCAGCAGGTGCGCGACGAGCGCGAAGTGCCCCAGGTGGTTCGTGCCGAACTGCAGCTCGAAGCCGTCGGCCGTGGTCTGACGCTCCGGAGGCGTCATGACGCCCGCGTTGTTCACCAGCAGGTGGATGGGTGCGCCCTCGGCACGCATGGCGGCGCCGAACGACTCGACCGACTCCAGTGACGAGAGGTCGAGCGGCAGTGTGCGCACCTCTGCGGCGGGGGTGTCGGCGCGGATCGAGCGCACCGCGGCATCCCCCTTCGTGCTGTTGCGCACCGGCAGGATCACCTCGGCGCCCGCTCGTGCGAGCCGGGTGGCGATGCGCAGGCCGATGCCGTCGCTGCCGCCGGTGACGACGGCGCGTCGGCCGGTCAGGGAAGGAAGGGTGATGTCGATGGTGCGTCGTGGCATGGTGTGCTCCTCGGTGTCTTCGTCCACTCTCGCGAGGTGACGACGCCGTATCCAGGACATGACGATCAGTGGATGCCGGGAGCGCACCGTGTGAGGATCGATCAGACGAACCAGGGGGACACATGCCGATCGACCGCGACGCGCTCGCCGAGTTCCTGCGCCACCGCCGCGAGGTGCTGCAGCCGGAAGACGTCGGTCTGCCGCGGGGGAGCCGCCGTCGCACCGCGGGCCTCCGCCGGGAGGAGGTCGCGGCGCTCAGCCATATGTCGCCGGACTATCTCGCGCGGCTCGAGCGGGGCAGCGGTCCGCAGCCGTCGGAGCAGATGCTGTCGTCGATCGCGCAGGGACTGCACCTGACGCTCGATGAGCGCGACCACCTGTTCCGTCTGGCCGGGCATCGTCCGCCGCAGGGCGGGGCCGGCTCGGAGCACATCAGCCCCGGCATGCTGCGCATCCTCGACCGGCTCGAAGACACCCCGGCCGAGATCGTGACCGAGCTGGGCGAGACGCTGCGGCAGACGCCGCTCGGCGTCGCGCTGACCGGAGACACGGCCGCTCTCACCGGCCCGCCGCGCAGTCTCGGGTTCCGGTGGTTCACCGACGCGCGCACGAGGGCGCTGTACCACCCCGACGACCACGACTTCCTCGTGCGGCTCTGGGCCTCCGGCCTCCGTGAGCTGGTGTCGCTGCGGGGTCCGCAGTCGCGGGCGGCCGAGTACGCCCGCCTGCTCGCCGAGCGGAGTGCGGAGTTCCGCGCGGCGTGGGAACGACAGGAGGTCGGCATCCGCCCCCGCGACACGAAGCGATTCGTGCACCCGGACCTCGGCGAGATCGAGCTCACCTGCCAGACGCTCGTCGACCCGGTGCAGTCGCACCTGCTGCTCGTGTACACGGCTGTGCCCGGCACGGAGAGCCACGAGAAGCTGCAGCTGCTCTCGACGCTCGCGCCGCGTACGACTCGCTGAGGCGCACCTGCCCCGGTCGCAGTCCGTGCCGCCGAGATGCGATCTCGACGGCGCAAACTGCGACCGGGGTGCGGAGACCGCGCGTCAGCGGATCGCGTAGACCGCGCCGCCGACGATGATCGACACCGCCGTGGTCCAGAGGATGATCGCAGCGGCCTGCCAGATGAGCACGCGGCCCTTGCCGACGCCGGCGGCGGCGAGCATGGTCGCGGTGAAGTGGGTCGGCAGCAGCAGGGGGCCGAGCAGGCTCACGCCGGGAACGCCGTAGCGCTCGAACGCGCGCTGGAACTTGGCGCGGCGCGCGGAGCCGCGGTCGGTCTCGGCATCCACCTCGGCGAGCGAACCGCCGCCGGCCGCGACGGCCTCGCGGTTGCGCGAGCGGGTGACGATCGCCTTGCGGGCCCCCGCGCCGGCGATCACGAGGATCGCGACGCAGAGGAAGTTGCCCGCCATGGCCGCGATCGCCGCGACGACCGGGTGGATGCCGCCGATGATGCCGATCGCGGCCGCGCCCTCGCCCTCGATGAAGGGGATCGCGCCGGCGAGCGCGACGATGAGCGGCTGCACGAGTTCGGGGACCTGCGCGACGAGGTTCTGGAACGTCTCGACGAGGTTCATGATGGGCTCCTGTGGCTCTGGGGAGGCGGTGTCTCCGCCCTGATGACACCAGTCCATCGCGTCCGCGGATGTTGCGGCAGTGTCGCACCGTCACCGGTTTCCGGACGGTTCGCACGCGGCATCCATGACAACTGTCACGCCCCTATGGTGGGAGGGGTGAGCAGCCCTTCCGCCGTCGCCGGTCCGCTCGGCGACCCGCCTCCCGGCGAGCGCGCGCTGGCCCGCGGCATCACCGCGACCTGGTGGTACACGGTCACCGCCGTCGTCTTCATCGAGCTGTTCCTCGTGTTCGCCTGGGCGCTCCGTGTGCTCGCGACCCCCGTCGACCCGATCGCGATCGTCGTGGTCGGCATCGGCGGCATCGTCTGGCTGCTGTCGACGGTGGTGCTGCTGTCGGCGTATCGGCACCGGGTCGAGAACGGGCCGGGATTCCCGTGGGCGCGGATCGCCGCGCCGCTGCTCGTCGCCGTCGCCTACGGGGTGGCGGCCGGTCTCGCCGCCGACAGCTGGCTCTTCGGGGTCATGCCCGTCGCCCAGTCGGTCGTCCTGCTGAACTGGCAGCGCGGTGTGCGGGTGCGGGTCGTGGGCCTCGCCACTCTCGTGATGATCGGCTTCGCGTTCATCGACGGTGCGCGCGGCGCTCTGGGCGGTGGCGTCTCCGACTGGGTCCCCACGCTCTACGCGATCGTCATCCCGGCGATGTCGGTGTCGTCGCTGTGGTGGTGGGACGTGCTCGTCACCCTCGACCGGGCGCGCGCGTCGGAGGCCCGCCTCGCCGCGACGCAGGAGCGTCTGCGCATCGCGACAGACGTGCACGACCTGCAGGGGCATCACCTGCAGGTCATCGCGCTGCAGCTGGAGCTCGCCGAACGGCTGATGGCGCGCGACCCGGACGCCGCACTGGACCAGCTCCGTGCCGCCCGCGCCAGCGTCGACGACGCCAGACAGGGCACGCGCGACCTCGCCACCCGGTTCCGGTCGGTGCCGCTCGGCGACGAGGTCGCCAACGCCCGCGACCTGCTGAGTGCCGCAGGCATCGCCGTCGAGGCGGAGATCGCACCGGATGCCGGTGAGGCACCGGCATCCGCGCTCGGTCCCGTGATCCGCGAGACGACCACGAACGTGCTCCGGCACGGCGCGGGACGCCGCGCGCGGCTCACCTTCGCGCGGGCGGGGGACGAATGGCGGTACGAGGTGGTGAACGACGTCGACCCCGCCGCACAGCGCGAGCACACGGGGTCCGGCCTCGACGGCGTGAAACGGCGCATCACCGAGGCCGGTGGCACGCTCGAGGTGCGAGACGAGGGCGGCGAGTTCGCGGTCGTCGTCACCGTGCCGGCGACGGACGATCCACAGGGAGGGCGGCGATGATCCGGGTGCTGCTCGCCGACGACGAGGGGATGATCAGGTCAGCGCTCGCCGCGCTGCTGCGACTCGAGGGCGACATCGACGTGGTCGCCGAATGCGAAGACGGCGAGCAGGCGGTCGCCGAGGCGCTGCGGCTCACCCCCGACGTGTGCCTGCTCGACCTGGAGATGCCGGGTCTCGACGGCGTCGAGGTCGCCGAGCGTCTGAACCGATCGATCGCCACCCGCTGCGTGGTCGTCACCCGGCACGCGCGTCCCGGCGTGCTGCGGCGAGCGCTCGCTTCGGGTGTCTCGGGGTTCCTGCCGAAGTCGCGCGGCGCCGACGAGGTCGCCGACGTCATCCGCCGCGTGGCTGCGGGGGCGCGCTACGTGGACCCCGAGATCGCGGCCGATGCGCTCAGCGACGAGCGCTCGCCCCTCACCGACCGCGAGCTCGACGTGCTGCGTGCCGGCAGACGAGGGGAGACGACAGGGCAGATCGCCCGCGCCCTGTCACTCGCGCCGGGGACCGTGCGCAATCACATCTCCGCCGTGCTCGCGAAGCTCTCGGTCGCCACGCGTCAGCAGGCCGTACTCCTCGCCGAGGAGCGCGGCTGGATCTAGAGCGCACGTCCGCTGCGACGCGGCGATACGTTGGTCCGATGAGCGAGAACGTCCAAGAGTATTGCGACTGGTGCTTCGGTGGGCTGACCGAGACCGCCCGTGAGAAGTCGCGTTGGTTGGGGCTGGCGTCCGAGAAGGTGTGGGCGTGTTCGGACTGTCTGGCGGCCGGCCGGTATCAGCTGCCGCCTGAGTCCTGGATGGGTCGCGAGGACGAGTGGCTGGCGAACGACGAGTATGTGCTGAGCGAGGACGACCTCACCGCGATCGTCAACGCGCTCAACGAGGTGCTCCACGGACCGGAGGCCATCGAGGACTGGGAGTTCTCCTCGCGGGTCGGTGTCTCGCGGTCGGCCGCGCGCCAGACGTTGCGGCGGATCGCTCAGTCGCCGGGATACCGCGCGACGATGTCGCCGGCCTAGAAGTCATCGCCGCCGCTGTGACGGTCTCCGCGATCTGCCGCGCCCGCTCGCGCAACATCGCCGAAACCTCGCATGGCTAGCGTGGGCACAGCGATGAGGGAGAGGGACAGATGGGCGTGACCATCCACCGTGTCGACTGGGAGCACGCGGATGCCGTGCGGCTGCGCGCTGCACAGCGTCGGGAGCTCGACGAGCGGTACGGGAGCGACGATCACGAGCCCGGCATCATCCCCTCCGCGGACGACGTCCCGGTGTTCCTCCTCGCGCGGGACTCCGCGGGGGAGGCGATCGTCTGCGGCGGCCTCCGCCCCCTCGACGAACCCGGGCTCGGAGACGCGGTCGCCGAGATCAAGCGCATGTACGCGGCGCCGGAGGCGCGGGGCACCGGTGCTGCCGCATCCCTGCTGCGCGGTCTGGAGGACGAGGCGCGCAGCCTCGGCATCCGTCGTCTCGTGCTCGAGACGGGTGAAGCGCAACCCGATGCCGTGCGGTTCTACACGCGCGAGGGATACACGGCGATTCCGCTGTACGGGCACTATGTCGGCAGTGGCCTGTCGCTCTGCTTCGCGAAGGACCTCACGCCCTGACCAGGCTCAGAGCGGCGGTCCGACGATCGCGGCCGAGTCGGGGCCGAGGGTGATCCGGTCCTCCTGCAGGCGGGAGTCCGCGGTCTCCAGCAGCACCGAGTCACCGGGGCGGATCTCGAAGTCGACGTCTGTGCCGGTGAGGTTCACGAGCACGGCCACTGCACCCCTGTCGATGCGGAACGCCCGGGCGTCCGGGGCCGCGTCCGCGTGCTCGACGGCGGCCAGCGTGTGCGTCATGTCGGGATCGGTGAGCTCGGATCGCTCGCGTCGCAGCGCGGTCAGTCGGCGGTAGAGCGACAGCAGGCGCGCGTGCGCGGGATCCTCCTGCTCCTCCCAGCGCAGATGCGAGCGCTCGAAGGTCGCCGGATCCTGCGGGTCGGGAACCTGCGCCGGATCCCAGCCCATCTTCGCGAACTCGGCGATGCGTCCCTCAGCGGTCGCCCGGCCGAGTTCCGGTTCGGGATGCGAGGTGAAGAACTGCCACGGAGTCGACGCGCCCCACTCCTCGCCCATGAACAGCATCGGCGTGCCGCGGGTGGTGAGGGTCAGCACCGCGGCGACCGCGAGCCGCTCGGGAGACAGCGTCGCCGACAGGCGGTCTCCGGCAGCACGGTTGCCGATCTGGTCATGGTCCTGCGCGAACGTGACCAGGCGCCACGCGGGAACCGTCTCCGGGATCCGCGAGCCGTGGTTCCGCTCCCGGAACGACGAGTAGGTGCCGTCGTGGAAGAACCCGCTCTGCGACACCTTCACGAGCGCCTCGGGATCGGCGAAGTCCTCGTAGTACCCCGCGGTCTCGCCGGTCAGCGCGACGTGGGCGGAGTGATGCCAGTCATCCGACCACTGGGCGGTGAGGCCGTAGCCCCCGGCCTCGCGGGGCAGGATCAGCGTCGGGTCGTTCATGTCCGACTCGGCGATCAGCGTCAGCGGGCGGCCGAGATGCGCCGAGAGCGCATCGACCCGCTCCGCGAGCTCACGCAGCAGGTGCGTCGGGCTCGAGTCGTGCAGGGCGTGCACGGCGTCGAGGCGCAGGCCGTCGACGTGGAAGTCGCGCAGCCACATCAGCGCGTTCTCGATGATGTACTCGCGCACCTCGTGCTCGTCGAGGTTCACGGACGCGCCCCACGTGTTGCTCTGGCCGTCGCGCAGGTACGGACCGAACTCGGGCAGGTAGTTGCCGCTCGGGCCGAGGTGGTTGTACACGACGTCCTGGATCACGGCGAGGCCGCGTTCGTGCGCAGCCTCCACGAACCGCTGATACGCGGCAGGGCCGCCGTACCCCTCGTGCACGGCGTACCAGAGCACGCCGTCGTAGCCCCAGTTCCACTGGCCGTTGAAGGCGTTGACCGGGAGCAGCTCGACGTGGGTGACGCCGAGACCTGCGAGGTGGTCGAGCCGCCCGATCAGCGCGTCCAGCGTGCCGTCCGGCGTGAAGGTGCCGACGTGCAACTCGTAGATCACGCCACCGGCGAGCTGGCGACCGGTCCAGTCGGAGTCGTCCCATTCGAACAGGCCCGTGTCGAACACCGCCGAGGGACCGTGCACGCCGCCCGGCTGACGCAGCGAACGGGGGTCGGGGCGCAGGGCGTCGCCGTCGCCCAGCACGAACCCGTATCGCTCGCCCTCGGGGAGGTCGAGCGACGACACCCACCAGCCCTCGCGGCGATCGTCGCGGGCGAGCTCGTGCTCGCCGATCACGGCGCCGCCCGGCGTCAGGCGTCGCAGGCGCACGCGCTCGGCCCGGGGAGCCCAGACGCCGATCATCGCTCGTCCACCAGCAGTGCGACGGGGTAGGTGTCGAGCAGCTCGGCGACCCGCACGGGCCCCGGCTCGATGCGACGCCCTGTGAAGACGTCGGTCGCGGGCAGGTCGCGGCGCAGCAGCACCGTGTCGCCCCATCCGCCGCGCCGCTCGAGCGCGACCGGCAGACGCGTCGCGACGGCGAGCACGCCGCCGCGGTCCATCGCGACCACGTGATCGGATGCCGGCCCTGCGGCGACGCCCGCGCGGTACCGGTCGAACAGCTCGGGGTTGTCGCGGCGGAGCCGCAGTGTGCGCGAGGTGACGAGCATCTTCGCGAGCCCGGAGTCGTCGACCGGGGGCAGCGCACCGCGAGCCACGTCGGCGTCGAGGCTGCGCAGCATCCTCTCGCGCTCAGCGAAGTCGACGGGGCGGCGGTTGTCGGGGTCGACCAGCGAGTGGTCCCACAGCTCGGTGCCCTGATAGACGTCGGGCACGCCGGGTGCGGCGAGCTGCAGCACCTTCGCGGAGAGCGAGTTGCTGCGCCCGTGGCCGACGATCTCGCCGACGAATCCGTCGAGGATGCCGCGGGCCGCGCCGTTCGCCGCCTCGGCGATCGCGACGACGCCCTTCTCGAACTCCTCGTCCGGATGCTGCCAGGTGGTGCCCTCTGCGGCTTCGCGCGCGGCCTTCAGCCCGTACTCTCGCAGTCGCTCGGTCGAGATCGGCCACGCGCCCACGGCCGCCTGCCACAGCAGGGAGTCGAACGGTCCGTGTCCGGTCGACGCGACGGTGCGGAGATCCGACAGCACTTCGGCCCATCGATCCGGGATCTCGGCGAGCACGGCGAGGCGCGCTCGTACGTCCTCCGAGCGCTTCGTGTCATGCGTCGACAGCGTCGTCATCGAGTGCGGCCAGGACGCCAGTCGAGCGCGTTGCGCCTCGTGGAACGCCTCGACCGACAGCGACGCGATCGACGGGTCGGCGCCGACCTCCGTCAGCGTGCCCAGCCGGGTGAACCGGTAGAACGCGGTGTCCTCGACACCCTTCGCCATGACCGCGCCGCTCACCTGGGGGAAGCGCTCCGACACCTCGAGCGCCGTGTCGAAGAGCAACGGCGTCAGTTCGCCGATCGCCTCCGCGAGATCGGGTCTGCGGGCGACCGCCGCGTCGATGGCGTCCTGCAGGTGCTCGCGTCCCGCGGGGAGGTACGACCGGTAGACCGGGAATCCGGCGATGATCTCGGCGAGGGCGTACTTCGCTGCGACGACGCCGTGCGGCAGCGACCGCACGAGCCGGTGCACCTCGGACTGCAGGATGGTCTCGGCGACCATGCGCTTCGTCGACACGGTGAGGTCGTGCCAGTCCTCCAGCACGGGCAGACCCGAATCCTCGCGCAGGCGGGCGTCGAGCACGTCGAGCTGTGCGACGCCGTCGCCGTCGACGAGGACGCGGTCGATCTCGGCCAGCGCGTCGTACCCCGTGGTCCCGTCGGTGCGCCACCACGACGGCAGCTCCTCACCCGGTTCCAAGATCTTCTCGACGAGCGTGTAGGCCGCGCCCGTGGCATCCGCGAGGCTCTCGAGGTAGCCGGCCGGATCGACGAGCCCGTCGGGGTGGTCGACCCGCAGACCGTCGGCGAGACCGTCGGTGATCCAGCGCACGATCTCGCGGTGCGACTCCTCGAACACGTCGGGGAGCTCGACGCGGATGCCGGCCAGTTCGGGCACCGCGAAGAACCGGCGGTAGTTCAGCTCGGCGTTCTGGTCCTCCCAGAACCGCAGCTCGTAGTTCTGCGCGTCGAGCAGCGCAGGCAGGTCATCGGCGAGATCGCCTGTGCCGGGGGCGAGGGGCAGCACGTGCTCGAAGTAGTGCAGGGTGCCGTCCGGCGCGTCGTCCGCCCGGGTCGTGTCGACGACGATGTCGCCGGCCGCGAGCACGTCGTCGACGGGCGAGCCGAGGATCGGCAGACGGATGCGACCGTCGCCCAGGCGGCGGTCGACGTCGAACGCGACGGCGTGCCGCGATGCGCGGCCGAGACGCAGCACGTCCCACCACCACGGGTTCTCGCGGGGACTGCCGACGCCGACGTGGTTCGGCACGATGTCGACGAGGATGCCGAGGCCCGCTGCGCGCGCCGCGGCGGCGAACCGGTCGAGGCCCTCCCGCCCGCCGCGCGACTCGTCGACGCGCGAGTGGTCGACGACGTCGTAGCCGTGGTCCGAGCCCGGGGTCGCAGCCAGCAGAGGCGAGAGGTACGCCCACGACGCACCGAGCGCCGACAGGTACTCCGTCGTCGCCGCGGCGTCGTCGAGCGTGAATCCGGCGCGGATCTGCAGGCGATACGTCGACAGCGGACGCCGCGTCATCGAGGGAGCTCCGGGGTCGGCGCCGGAGCCGGAGCCTCGGCGCGCTCGGTCTGCATGCGCAGCGACGCTTCGACGGAGTCGTCGGTCGGCGGCTCCTCCTCCGCGGCCTCGCGCAGCACGAGCAGCGAGGTCGCCTCGAGCGTGACCGCCGAGCTGGGAGCGAGCCCGGTCTCGCCTGCGCGCTCGCCGAAGGTGTCGACGACCACGTCCCAGCCGCTGCCCAGACGCTCGTCGGGGAGCACCGCGTCGACGGCATCCGTCCCGCTGTGGAAGTAGACGAGGAAGTTCTGATCCGACACCGGCTGGCCCCGGCGGTCCTTCTCGCGGATGCCGTGGCCGTTCAGGAACACGCCGACCGCGAGGCCGAAGCCGTTGTCCCAGTCCTCCGGCTCCATGCGGCGGCCGTCCGGTCGCAGCCAGACGACGTCGGGCGTGCGCTCGCCGTCCTCCGAGCGCACGGGGCGCCCGTCGAAGAAGCGGCTGCGACGGAACGTCGGGTGATTGCGACGCAACCGGGCGAGCGCGGCGGTGAACTCGATGAGCGGGTGGTCGGCCGCTTCCCAGTCCACCCAGGTGATCTCGTTGTCCTGCGCGTAGCCGTTGTTGTTGCCGTGCTGGGTGCGGCCGAGCTCGTCGCCGTGCGCGATCATCGGCACGCCCTGCGACAGCAGCAGGGTCGCGAGGAAGTTCCGCTGCTGTCGGGCGCGGAGCCGGTTGATGCCCTCGTCGTCGGTCGGACCCTCGACGCCGTTGTTGGACGACCGGTTGTGCGATTCGCCGTCGTTGTTGTCTTCGCCGTTGGCCTCGTTGTGCTTCTCGTCGTACGACACGAGGTCGCGCAGGGTGAAGCCGTCGTGGGCGGTCACGAAGTTGATCGACGCGACGGGGCGGCGGCCCGAGTGCTCGTAGAGGTCGGCGGACCCCGTCAGGCGCGAGGCGAACTCGCCGAGCGCCTGCGGCTCTCCGCGCCAGAAATCGCGCACGGTGTCGCGGTATTTGCCGTTCCACTCCGTCCACTGCGGGGGGAAGTTGCCGACCTGGTATCCACCGGGACCGACGTCCCACGGTTCGGCGATGAGCTTGACCTGCGAGACCACCGGATCCTGCTGCACCAGCTCGAAGAACGCCGCGAGGCGGTCGACGTCGTAGAACTCCCGGGCGAGGGTCGATGCGAGGTCGAAGCGGAAGCCGTCGACGTGCATCTCGGTCACCCAGTAGCGCAGCGAGTCCATGATGAGCTGCAGCGCGTGCGGGTTTCCGGCGTTGAGACTGTTCCCCGTGCCGGTGTAGTCGGTGTAGTAGCGGCGGTCCTCTTCGAGGCGGTAGTACGCCTCGTTGTCGATGCCCTTCATCGACAGCATCGGACCCAGGTGGTTGCCCTCGGCGGTGTGGTTGTAGACCACGTCGAGGATCACCTCGATGCCCGCCGCGTGCAGCGCGCGCACCATGGCCTTGAACTCCTGCACCTGCTCGCCGTGCTGACCGCTCGACGCGTACTCGTTGTGCGGCGCGAAGAAGCCGAGGGTGTTGTACCCCCAATAGTTCGACAGGCCCTTCTCCTCGAGGATCGAGTCGTGCACGAACTGGTGCACGGGCATGAGCTCGATGGCGGTGATGCCGAGGTGCACCAGGTGCTCGATGACGGCGGGGTGCGCGATGCCGGCGTAGGTGCCGCGGAGATCCTCGGGCACGTCGGGATGCTGGATCGTCAGGCCCTTCACGTGGGCTTCGTAGATGACCGTCTGGGCGTAGGGGGTCTTCGGCAGACGATCGCCGGCCCACTCGAAGAACGGGTTCACGACCACGCCCTTCACCATCGCCGCCGCCGAGTCCTCGTCGTTGCGGGAGTCGGGCTCGCCGAAGTCGTATCCGAACAGCGGCTGGCCCCAGTCGAGCCGGCCGGAGACGGCCTTCGCGTACGGGTCGAGCAGGAGCTTGTTCGGGTTGAAGCGCTGCCCCTGCGCGGGGTCGAACGGTCCGTGCACGCGGTAGCCGTAGAGGCGACCGGGCTGGATGGACGGCAGGTAGCCGTGCCACACGAAGGCGTCGACCTCTTCGAGCTCCACGCGGTGCTCGGTGCCGTCCTCGTCGAACAGGCACAGCTCGACCCTCTCGGCTCCTTCGCTGAACAGCGCGAAGTTCGTGCCCTGACCGTCGAACGTCGCCCCGAGGGGATACGGCGACCCGGGCCAGACCTCGAGGCTCACAGAGCGCGCCGAACAGACGCTGCGCGGTGCAGGACCGTCTTCACCGCTTCGTGGAAATCGTGCACCTGCGCCACCTCCTCCGCGCGGGGGTACGGCACTCCGACGTAGCAGACGAAGACCGGGGCGACGTGCTCGATGTATCCGACGGGACCCTCATGCAACACAACGTAGCGGTCGATGTCGACGCGCTCATACAGGGGCTCGGGAGCGGGGGCCGGCGGCGGGGGGACATCCCGCGTCTGCGTGCGTTGGTCATGTGCGGTGGGGGTGTTCGCAGACATGAGTGCTCCCGGTTCTGTAGTTGGTGAGCCTCACGCTACGAGTTCGGGACGAGAAGGAATATCCCATTGCCTTGGAGCGACACACGCGCTATACCTCGTGGTCAGGCGCCGAGGAGCGGGCCGGGCTGTGGCGCCGACCTCGGCGGAGGGCGTCGATCGTGAAACCACCGACGGCGCACCTGCGACAATGGAGATCCCGTGCCGATCCCGAACCGAGGAGCTCCCGTGCAGTACATCTCCACCCGAGGCGGCATGCAGCCGCTGCCGTACTGCGAGACGCTGCTCGAAGGCCTCGCACCCGACGGCGGTCTCGCCGTGCCCGAGGTGATGCCGACGGTCGACGGGGAGACGCTGGAGCGCTGGCGCGCCCTCACCTACCCGCAGCTGGCGACCGAGGTGCTCGGACTGTTCGCCACCGACATCCCGCGCGAGGATCTCGCCCGGATGACGGCGGCCGCCTACGCGCCGTTCCCCGAGGAGGTCGTGCCGCTCCGCGAGATCGACGGCGGCCTCACGCTGGTCGGACTCTCCGAGGGCCCGACGCTGGCGTTCAAGGACCTCGCCATGCAGTTCCTCGGCCAGGTCGTCGAGTACGCGCTGGAGCGCAAGGGCGCCGTGCTGAACGTGCTCGGTGCGACCTCGGGCGACACCGGATCAGCCGCCGAGCACGCGCTGCGCGGCAAGGACCGCATCTCGGTCTTCATGCTGTCGCCGCAGGGGCGCATGAGCACGTTCCAGCGTGCGCAGATGTTCTCCCTCGACGATGACAACATCCACAACATCGCGATCGACGGCGTCTTCGACGACTGCCAGAACCTCGTCAAGGCACTCGCTGGCGACCTCGACTTCAAGCGGACGCAGCACCTGGGAGCGGTGAACTCGATCAACCTCGCCCGCATCACCGCGCAGGTCGTCTACTACTTCTGGGCGTGGTTGCGGGCGACGGACGCCGGGGGCTGGACCGAGGTGTCGTTCACGGTTCCGTCCGGCAACTTCGGCAACATCCTCTCCGGGTTCTTCGCGAAGGAGATGGGTCTCCCGATCCGCCGCCTCGTGCTGGCCGCGAACGAGAACAACGTGCTCGACGAGTTCTTCCGCACGGGCGTGTACCGTCCGCGGAGCGCCGCGCAGACCCTGGCGACGTCGAGCCCGTCGATGGACATCTCGAAGGCCTCGAACCTCGAGCGGTTCATCTTCGAGCTCGTCGGCCGCGATGCCGCCCGCGTGGTGAGCGCGTGGAACGACCTCGACACGCAGGGCCACTTCGACTTCACCGCCGATCTCGCGCGCTTCGTCGACGAGTACGGCATCGTCAGCGGCACCTCGACGCACGACGATCGGCTCGCGACGATCCGCTCGGTCTACGAGACGTCGGACGACGTGATCGACCCGCACACGGCCGACGGTGTGAAGGTGGCCCGCGAGTACGTCGAGTCGGGTGTCCCCATGCTGGTGCTCGAGACGGCGAAGCCGCAGAAGTTCGCCGACACGATCCGCGAGGCGATCGGCATCAAGCTCGACTACTCGGACGAGCTCCGCGAGATGCTCGACGCCCCGCAGCACGTGACCGAGATGGCCGACGACGAGCAGGCCCTGCGCGCCTTCATCGTGGAGAACGCGCTGCACTGAACGCTGCTGCCTGGCCGCGGCTCCGTCATTCGGGGTCGCCGTGCAGCATCCACGCGATGCCGAAGCGGTCGACGAGCATCCCGAACGTGCCTCCCCACGGCGGGGTGTCGAGCGGCATCGTGACCGTCGCGCCCGCGGACAGCGCGTCCCACACCTCTTGCGTGCGCGCCTGGGTGTTGCCGCTCAGCGAGACCGAGATGCCGGCTGGAGCCTCGTACGTCATCCCGTTCGGTGTGTCCGACGCCATGAGCACGAGGTCGTCATCGGTCGTGAGCTGGGCGTGCATCACGAGGTCCGCCTGGTCCGGGTCCTGCACCATGTCGGGAAACTCCCCGAAGGTGGTGATCTCGAGATCACCCCCGAGCACATCCCGATAGAACTCCATCGCCTGCCGCGCTTCGGTGCGGAACGAGAGATACGGATTCAGGTTCGCCATGACTGCTCCCGGGTCTGTTCGGGCCGGATCGGTCCGGTCTACGAACATCGTCCGCCCGGGTGGCCAGGCGCGCAAGAGCCCCTGCTAGGGCAGAGCCTTGACCGCCGCGGTGAGCACCTGCGGCACGGTGGGCACGCCCTCCGCGCGGAACACCTGCGTTCCCTCCGCATCGCGGATGATGACGGTGGGCGTGAAGCGGATGTCGAGCGCTTCCGCGGCGTCGGGGTCGAGGGCCACGTCGATCTCGGTCACCGTCGCGTCCGGAAGATAACGGGTCGCTTCCGCGAGCACCGCGCGGGTGCGCGCGCAGGCGCCGCAGAACGCGGACGTCACCAGAGTCAGCTCCATGCTCGTCGTCCTCTCACACAGGGGAGAACAGGGTGCCGCCCGCGGCTGTTCCCGATGCAGTCACGCCTGCGCGGTCGCGCGCGGATGCAGGAAACCGGATGCGGCGCCGAGAGCCGCCCCGACCACGGTGTCGACGATGCGCTCGCCGGCCACGCCCATCGAGCCGATGTCGCCGGTGGCAGCCCCCGTGAGGAGGAGCACGAGCGGGGTGATGAAGACGAGCGCGAGCGCGTAGTGGCGTACGACGACGAGTTCGATCGCGAACTGCAGAGCGCCGAGCAGCAGCGCCAGCCACAGCCCGCTCGGGTGCAAGAGGGCGAGCAGCGCATACAGGCCAGCGCCGACGAGCGTGCCCAGCATCCGATGCAGACCCCGCTGCACGGCCGCCCGGCGGGCTGCGGCGATGCCGATCACCGCGACGGCCGACCCGACGATCCAGTAGGTGCGGGCCGGGTCGACGACGAGACCGAGGAGCACGCCGAGCACCGCCACGATGGCGACGCGGAGAAGCAGCAGGCGCGAGTCGGCGTCGAGCGACGGCCCGGGGAGCAGCTCGCGCAGCGGACGCGCACTCTCAGACCGCGCGCGGGGTAGCAGCAGCGGTGCCATCGCCACCGTGTACGAGAAGGCGCACCCGCCGGCGAGGGCGGCCAGGTAGACGAGCGGTGCCACGGGAGAACTGGCGGCGACATGGGCGGAGAGCCCGAACACGAGCACGAAGAACAGAGGGCCCGGCGGCCCCAAGCGGAAACCGAACGACAGCGCGGCGCTGGCGATCGCGACGACCACGACACCGATGCTCACCAGCCAGGGGCTGCCCGACGCGGCGACGCCGAGCGCTGCGCTGGCGATGAGGCCGATGGCGACGAACGGAAGCACGCGTGCCCGGTCGATCGTCGGCGCCGAGCCGGCGAACAGCACCGTGAACGCTCCGGATGCCGCGATGTAGCCGAGTGACGGCTGACCGAGCAGCGTCATGATGGCTATCGGTGTGGCGATTCCCAGTGCGGCCTGTGTGGCGAGGGGCCATCGCGGGCCGCGGGACGGGGCGAAGGCGAACAGGCTCACTCCTCGATTCTCTCGCGTTCCGGAACGAGTCTCCGCCGATACCATGGCCCTCGTGACAGATCCCCGCCCCGGAATCGCCGACCGCCTCTCGCGGATGATCCAGCTTCCGACGGTGTCGGCCGAGCTCGATGCGCGCGGGATGCAGCCCTTCGAGGACTTCGTCGCCCTCCTCCGTGAGCTCTACCCGTTGACGCACGAGGCTCTCACCGTCGAGCGGCACACCGACCTCGGGCTGCTCCTTCACTGGCGGGGACGCGCGGGGCGCCCGGAGGACCCCGTCGTGCTCATGGCGCACTACGACGTGGTGCCGGTCGACGAGAGCGACGCCTGGACCCACCCGCCCTTCGCCGGTGTCGTCGCCGACGGTGTCGTCTACGGGCGCGGCGCACTCGACGACAAGGGGCCCCTCATCGTCGTGCTCGAAGCCGTCGAGAACCTCCTCGCCGACGGGTTCACCCCTGCTCGAGACGTCTACCTCTCGTTCGGCGGCAACGAGGAGACCTTCGGTCGCGCGGCGGAGGAGATCGCCCGCGTGCTCCGCGACCGCGGCATCGTCCCGTGGCTCGTCGTCGACGAGGGAGGTGCGGTCGTCGACGCCCCGCTGCCCTTCGTGCCCGGTCGCGCCGCGATGATCGGTGTCGGCGAGAAGGGTGTCATGACGCTCAGGCTCTCTGCCCGCGGCGACGGCGGCCATGCTTCGGCGCCGCCGGCACTGACGGCCGTGCGCCGTGTCGCGAGAGCGGTGGACCGCCTCGGGCCGACGACCTTCCGGCCGCGGGTCTCGACGGCGATCGTGCGGATGCTGACCCGGTTCGCCGCCGAGACGCCGGGCGCCGCCCGGCACCTGCTGCGGCTGCTGGGCTCTGCGCCCTGGCTGACGGGGCGGGTGTTCGCGGCGCTCGGAGGAGAAGCCGCGGCTCTCGTGCGCACCACTGTGGCGCCGACCATGCAGTCCGGCGGCACGGCCGCGAACGTCCTGCCCTCGCAGGCGTCGGCGACCGTGAACCTCCGTATCGCGCTGGGGGAGACGACGCAGCAGACCGTGCTGAGGGTGCGCCGCCGCATCCGCGATCCGCTCGTCACGGTCACGGTGGTCGACGCCAGCGAGCCCTCGCCCGAGTCGGCGGTCGACAACGCGCAGTTCGCTCTGCTCGCCGACGCGCTCGCCGTGTCCCACCCCGGCATCCCCGCCGTGCCGTACGTGATGATGGCGGCGACCGACTCCCGGCACTTCCACCGCTTCGCCCCGGCCGTCTATCGTTTCGCGCCGCTGGAGATGTCGAACACGCAGCGGGCCTCGATCCACGGGGTCGACGAGCACGTCGAGATCGCGGCTCTCGAGCGCGGCGAGCGCTTCCATCGCGCGCTGCTCGAACGGCTAGGGTGATCTCACCCGTCCCCGGACGCTCCCGCGACCGGACCCGCCTTGTCACCGAGGAGTCGCGATGACGCGCACCCGCACCCTGGGCACTCTGGCCTCCGTCGTCGGCTTCCTCGCCTTCGTCGAGTTCACCAGCGGTGTGCTGCAGGGGTACTACACCCCGATGCTCAGCGACATCGCGCGGCACCTCGGCATCCATGACGCCGACGTCAACTGGCTCGAGGGCACGCAGCTGATGCTGTCGGCGCTCGTCGTGCCGGCGTTCGCGAAGCTCGGCGACATGGTCGGCCACAAGCGGATGCTGCTGATCTCCACCGCGCTGACCGCTGCCGCCGCGATGGTGCTGCCGTTCACCGATTCGTTCGCCGTGTTCCTCATCGGGTGGACGCTGATGGGCTTCTACGTCGTGTGGCTGCCGCTCGAGATCGCGCTGATCTGGTCGCGTGCCCGTCGTCTGGAGGGCCGCGCCTCGATCACCGCGAAGGCCGCAGGACTCCTGGTCGCCGCACTCGAGGCGGGGGCCATCATCGGAGCGCTCGCCGGTGGCGCGCTCATCGATGTGCTCCCGCTCACCGTCGTGCTGCTCATTCCCGCGCTGCTCATCGTGGTGTGCTTCTTCGTCATCCTGTTCGGGGTGACCGAGTCGCCGGAACCGGTCGGCGGCGTCTTCGACACCGTCGGCGTGATCCTCATCTCGCTGGCGCTCATCTGCTTCACGGGGGGACTCAGCCTGCTGCGGCTGGAGGGCGGCCTCGTCAACCCGCTGTCGTGGGGCGTGGTGCTGCTCGGCATCCTGCTCGTGATCCCGTTCGTGCTGTGGGAGCTCCGCACCGACGACCCGCTGATCGACGTGCGCATGTTCCGCTCGCCGGCTCTCGGACCGGTCTTCCTCACCGCAGGACTCTTCGGCGTCAGCGTGCTGGGTGCCCAGGCACCTCTGTCGACGTTCGCGCGGACCGATCCGGACATGTACGGGTACGGCCTCGGAACCACGGGATTCGCCACCTCTCTGATCATCGGCATCTACCTGATCGGCATGATTGTCGGCGCCCTGCTGTTCCCGGTGATCGCCCGTGCGCTCACCCCGCGCATCACGCTCATGGGCGCCTCGGTGCTCGTCGGCGTCGGATTCCTCCTGTTCCTGCCGTTCCACGCCGCGTACATGCAGGTGGTCGCGAACATGATCGTCGTCGGTCTCGGGTCGGGAGCGCTGGTGGCGGCGCTGCCCGCTGCGGCGGCGTCGGCCGCTCCCGCGACACAGACCGGCGTCGCCACGGGGCTCACCAACTCCGTCAAGACCGTCGGCGGCGCGATCGCGTCGTGCGTGTTCGGAATCGCCCTCCTGGGCGGCGCCACCGGCGCGGTCGAGGGCACAGCCGGATCGTTCGCCGGTTACGTGACGGTGTGGGTCGTGTGCGGCGTGACCGCCCTCGCGGCAGCCGTACTGCTCGCTTTCGTGCCGAAGACCGCTTTCACCGACAGGACGGATGCCGAGGCTGCCGCCGCGCCCGTGCTCTGAAGGGGTGGACGACGTCGCCCGTCGTCCACCCCTCCGTTCAGTCGCCCTTCACATTCACGAGCTGCCGCAGCGTGTGCCGGATCGAGACCAGGCTCGCCGCATCCGCCATCACCCGGTCGATCGGCTTATAGGCCTGCGGGATCTCGTCGACGAACGCGTCGGTGTCGCGGAACTCGATGCCCGTCATCGCCTCGCGCAGCTGCTCGTGGGAGAAGGTGCGCCGGGCCGCTGACCGTGAGTACTCGCGGCCTGCGCCGTGCGGCGAGGAGTTCAACGACTGCGGATCCCCGAGGCCCTCGACGACATACGACGCGGTTCCCATCGATCCGGGGATGAGGCCAGGCCGACCGAGGTCGGCCTGGATCGCTCCCTTCCGAGACACCCAGACCTGCTTGCCGTAGTGCTTCTCCGACTCGGTGAAGTTGTGGTGGCAGTTGATCCTCTCCTGCTCCTGCACCGGCGAGCCGAGGAACTCCGAGACCTGGCGGATCACGCGGTCCATCATCTCCTCCCGGTTCAGCAGGGCGAAGCGCTGAGCCCACCGCAGTTCCCTGATGTACCGGGTGAACTCGGGCGTGCCCTCGACGAGGTAGGCCAGGTCGGGGTCGGGGAGATCGATCCACCACTGTCTCGCGAGGCGCTGCGCGACGCCGATGTGGTGGCCGGCGATCCGGTTGCCCACTCCCCGCGATCCCGAGTGCAGGAACAGCCACACGCGGTCGAGTTCGTCCACCGAGACCTCGATGAAGTGGTTGCCGGATCCGAGCGTGCCGAGCTGCAGGCGCCAGTTCCCGGCGTACGTCGCAGGGTCGAACCCGTTCTTCTCGGCGAGCTGCTCGAGCTCGGCGACCCGGGGCTCGGCGGTCGCGACGATCTTGCGGTTGTAGCGACCGGCGGACAGCGGGATGGCGCGTTCGATCTGCTCCCGCAGCTCGGCGAGGTCGCGACTGTCGAGGTCGCTTCTCGTGAACGCGGTGCGGACGGCGATCATGCCGCATCCGATGTCGACGCCGACGGCGGCGGGGATGATCGCGCCGAGCGTCGGGATGACCGAGCCGACCGTCGCCCCCTTTCCGAGGTGAGCGTCCGGCATCAGCGCCAGGTGCGGGTGGATGAACGGCATGCGAGCCGTGGTGTGCGCCTGATCGAGCGTCTTCTCGTCGATCAGAGACGCCCACGACAGCAGCCGTGCGGAGAGCCTCTCCATGATTCCTTTCCTTGTGAGGTGTCCAGTCACAGGTCAGGGGTCTCCCACACGGAAAACGCCCCGGACCTGACGGTGCGGGGCGTTGCGAGAGCGGATGCTGTCACACGGCGCGCGCCGGAGGGTACGACTCGTAGCGGTCATCGTGCTTCTGCTGAAACAACGACACCGCTGCGATGGGAAGATTCCGCAGAGCGGTCATCCGGCGTCTCCTCGGCTGGCGTGCTGGGCCGATCGGCGCAGCTTTGCCACAGTAGGGGACGACACGCCCGGGCGTCAAATGTCCGGTACCGGTGTCACTCGCGATCGAGACCGAACGTGCGCTTCACGAGGGCCTGCACATCGCGATCGATGCCGTCGATGCGGGTGACCAGGACGTCGATGCGGCTGTCGACCACCTCCCGATCAGGCGAGTCTGACGTGGGGCCGGCGCAACGGATTCCGAGATTCCACGAGCCGTGGACAAGCCGCGAGATCGGCTGTCGGTGCAGAGGAAGTGCGCGCGTCAGCCCGCCCTCGGCGGGTCGTGCGTGAACTCGATGCGCCCGGTCCGTCAGCCCGCCGCGTCGGTGTCAGTGGGGTGCGTGGTACTCAGCTTCGCCGTGCTTCCAGTAGCCCTTGACAACCGCGTTCCGGGCGTCGACGCCCCAGCGTTCCAACAGAGCGCGCCCGGGCTTCACGACCGACTGCTCGGCGGCGACGAAGACGAACGGGTCGGAGCCGACGGCATCCGCCTCGGTCAGCCCGTCGAGGAAGGCGATCAGGGCCGAACCGGATGCGGCAGCTCCGCGGTGGAGCCACTCGACTTCGACCGGTGCGTCGATGTCGATCTCCCGCCCGGCCGAGACGGTCTCGATGACGATGCGCGCCGGCGTCGTGTCGGGGATGAGCGCGGAGAAGCGACGGATCGCCGGGATGGCCGTCTCGTCGCCGACGAGGAACCATGAACCGGGCTGTCCGTCGATCACAGCGGAGCCGCGAGGGCCGCCCACGCCGATGGAGGAGCCGAGCGGCGCGGTCGCGGCCCAGGGTGCGGCTATGCCGGTGTCGCCGTGGACGGCGAACTCGATGTCGAGCCAGTCGTCTCCCCATGCGAGCGGCGTGTATTCGCGACTCGGCGCGGCGCGCATCTCCTCGACGGATCCCACAGGACCCGCGGGGAAGAACAGGCGCATGTGGTCGTCGGAACCGAGTGAGGCGAAGCCGTCGAGATCGCTGCCGGTCACTCGCACACGCACGTAGTCGGGGGCGAGCCACTCACGAGAGGACAGGGTGACGGTGCGGAACCGCAGGTCGAGCCCGCGGCGCTCGATCGAGAAGCCGGATTGCGTGTCGCTCATAAAGTAAGGCTAACCTATCTTCGAAGGAGTTAGGCCAGCCTTACTCCGCCCATTCCGCGCCGCTCGTGCGCGACGCCCAGCAGAACAGGAGCCTCTCCATGTCCATGCCCAGAACGCTCTCCGCAGCATCCTTCGGTCTCGTCGCCGTGCTCGCACTCGGCGGCTGCGCCGCCTCCGCCGACGCCCCTGACGCCGCGGAGACGACGGCGGCCGACGACTACTATCCCGTCACCGTCACCGACATGGCCGGCAACGAGGTCACGATCGAGAGCGCGGACAGCGTCGCGATCACGGACAACCGCTTCTTCCAGCTGGCCGCCGACTGGGATCTCCCCGTCACGGTCGCGCCGCTCGACCTGTTCAGTCCCGAGAACCCCCTCAAGGACTCCTCGGACATCCTGAACATCGGACTCCACACCGAGCCCGATTTCGAGCAGATCGTCGCGGCGGATCCCGATCTCGTCATCAACGGCTACCGCTTCAGCAGCGAGGAGAGGGCACAGGGCGTGAAGGATGCCGCGCCCGATGCGGCGTTCGTCGAGATGACCGGGCCGGAGGACCAGTCGGCCGACGAGTACGTCGTCGACAGCATCACGCTCATGGGTGAGATCTTCAACCGCACGGCCGAGGCGGAGGAGCTCATCGGTCGGTTCCACACCGCGCTCGATGATGCCAAGGCCGCCTACGACTCCGAGAAGACCGTCATGGGCCTCGTCACGTCCGGCGGCGAGATCAACTACTCGAACCCGAAGGACGGGCGCGGAGCGAGCATCTTCTTCGATCTGGTCGGGATGACGCCGGCGCTCGACGCCGAGGGTTCCGCCGACCACACCGGCGACAACGTGTCTCTCGAGGCCCTCGCGCAGGCGAACGCCGACTACCTGCTCGTGCTCGACCGCGATGCGGCTGTGTCGGAGGAGGGGCAGACGGTGGTTCCGGCGCGGGAGCTCATCACGGGGTCGGCCGCCCTCGCGAACGTTCCCGCCGTGCGCAACGAGGCGATCTCGGTCATGCCGGCCGATTACTACCTGACGGAGGACGTGTTCGCGTACATCGCGGTCCTCGACGGGCTCACCGAGCTGTTCGAGTCCGCCTGACGCGCTGATTCCGACCGCGCGCTGCCACCGTGCCCCAGGCGTGGTGGCAGCGCCCTGTCCGGAGGGAAACCTTGACTTCGACGACACCCGCCGAGCCCGCACCTCGCCGCATCACGAACGTCGACGCGGTGGCGGGAGCGTCCGTGCGGGGGCGGCGACGCTCGCGCTGGGGGCGCATGTGGCCGCTGCTGCTCGCCCTCGTCCTGACGGCCGGGCTCATCGGCCTCTCGCTCTTCACGGGCGTCGCCGACATCACGGCCCCCGACGGCGACGGCGGCGAGTTCCTGTGGATCACGCGTATCCCGCGCACCGCGTCGCTCGTGCTGGCGGGGGCGAGCATGGCCATGGCCGGTCTGGTCATGCAGCTCATGACCCAGAACCGCTTCGTCGAACCGACGACGGTGGGCACGACGGAGTGGGCGGGACTCGGCCTCCTCGTCACGTACATCCTGCTGCCGGAATCCGGGATCGTCGGGAAGATGGCGGTGGCGATCGTCTTCGCATTCGCCGGCACATTGGTGTTCTTCGTCTTCCTGCGTCGGGTCACGCTGAAGTCCTCGCTGATCGTGCCCATCGTCGGCATCATGTTCGGCGCCGTGGTGAGCGCGATCTCGACGTTCCTCGCCCTGCGCTTCAACCTCCTCCAGGTGATCGGGGGATGGTTCCTGGGGCGCTTCACCGGCATCGAGGTCGGCCGCTACGAACCGCTCTGGATCGTGCTGGGAGTCTCGATCATGGTGTGGATCGCCGCCGACCGATTCACCGTCGCCGGGCTCGGCCGCGACATCGCGACGAACGTCGGCCTCCACTACGAGCGCGTCGTGCTGCTGGGGGTGGGACTGGTCGCCATGACGACCGGCGTCGTGACGGTGGTCGTCGGCGCCCTGCCCTTCCTCGGCCTCATCGTCCCCAACCTCGTGGCGATGGTGCGCGGAGACGATCTCCGCTCGAATCTGCCGTGGGTTTTCCTCACCGGGATCTGGATCGTCACGCTCTGCGATCTGATCGGACGGACGATCATCATGCCGTTCGAGGTCCCCATCTCGCTCGTGCTCGGCGTCGTCGGCTCCGCCGTCTTCATCGCGATGCTCCTGCGCACGAGGAGGATCCGTGTCAGCTGACCTCGGCATCCGTCCGTCCGCGAGGACCACGCGATCCTTCGCCGACCCCGCGCACCGCCGGCGGTACCGGTTCGCCCTCGCGGCGCTGATCGTGGGCGCGGTCGTCATCACCGCTCTCCTGCTGTGCTGGGACAACCCGTACGTGCCCTTCAGCGAGCGGTGGCTGCGGATCTCTCGGATGCGCGTCTCGGGTGTGCTCGTCGTCGCAGTCGTCACCTTCTGCCAGGCTTTCGCGACCGTCGCGTTCCAGACCGCCACGAACAACCGCATCATCACTCCGTCGATCATGGGGTTCGAGTCGCTGTACGTCCTCATTCAGACCGCGATCGTCTTCTTCTTCGGCGTCGCGGGGGTCTCGGGCTTCGATCCGTTCACCCGCTTCCTGCTGCAGTCCGCGCTCATGGTGGTGTTCGCGGTGCTTCTGTACTCATGGCTGCTGTCCGGGCGCTTCGGGAATCTGCACGTGATGCTGCTGATCGGGATCATCCTCGGCACGGGGATGGGCGCGCTGTCGACCTTCCTGCAGCAGATGCTCGACCCCAACGAGTTCGACGTGCTCGCGGCGCGGCTCTTCGGCAGCATCACGAACGCGAACACCGACTTCCTCTGGTTCGTCGTCCCGGTCTGCGCCGCCGTCGGAGGGACGATCTGGATGCTGTCGAAGCGCCTCGACCTCATCGGGCTCGGCCGCGACATCAGCACGAACCTGGGTCTGAACCACAAGCGTCAGGTCATGCTCGTGCTCACCCTGGTCGCGGTCCTGTCGGCGATGAGCGCCTCGTTGTTCGGCCCGATGACGTTCCTCGGGTTCCTCGTCGCGACGCTCGCCTACGCGATCGCCGACACCTACGATCACCGGCTCCTGCTTCCGATGGCCTGGCTCCTGGGGTACGTCGCGCTCGGGCTCGCCTACTTTCTTCTCAAGCACGTGTTCACTCTGGTCAGCGCGGCGACGATCATCGTCGAACTGATCGGGGGGCTCGTCTTCCTCGTCGTGATCCTCCGAAAGGGGCGGCTGTGATCAGCATCCGCGAACTCGTCCACCGCTACGGCAGCGACACCGAGATCGGACCGCTCACGCTCGACCTGCCCTCCGGCGGAATCGTCGCGCTGATCGGTCCGAACGGGGCGGGGAAATCGACGCTGCTGACCATGATCGGGCGGCTTCTCGTCCCCGACGACGGTCGGGTCGAGATCGCCGGGCTCGACGTCCAGCGCACGCCCTCGAAGCAGATCGCGAAGATCGTCTCGATCCTCCGACAGGAGAATCATTTCGTGACGCGGCTCACCGTGCGTCAGCTCGTCGGCTTCGGACGCTACCCGCACTCCGGCGGACGTCTCACGCAGCTCGACGAGGACAGGATCTCGGAGGCGATCGACTTCCTCGGTCTGACCGACCTCGAGCAGCGCTTCATCGACGAGCTGTCGGGCGGCCAACGGCAGCGCGCGTACGTCGCCATGGTGCTCGCGCAGGACACGGAGTTCGTGCTGCTCGACGAACCGCTCAACAACCTCGACATGAAGCACGCGGTGCAGATGATGAAGCACCTCCGGCGGGCCGCCGAGGAGCTCGGACGCACGATCGTCATCGTGCTGCACGACATCAACTTCGCGGGGCACTACGCCGACCGCATCTGCGCCATGAAGGACGGGGCGATCGTCGAGTTCGGCACCCCGGCCGAGATCATGACCGACGAGGTTCTCACCCGGGTGTTCGACACTCCGGTGCGGGTGGTCGACGGGCCGGCCGGGCCGCTCGCCGTGTACTACTGACCGGTGCGGTCGGCAGAGGTCAGAGCTCTATGCCGTGATCCTCGTCGTTCACACCGGCGTTGCGACCGCGCCGCGACTCGTAGCCGAGGAACCAGCCCAGCCAGATGATCGCCGCGAGCAGGATGCCGAGCCACACGTTCTGGAAGACGAGACCGATCACGACGCCGGCGACGAGCAGACCGACGGTGACGGAGACGCGGAGTGCGGTGCGTGACATGGTCTCAGCCTAGAGCCGCCGCGGGTCGTGCAGGGATCAGTGCCGGCGGTGGTCGGCCGGGGTGAGCCGGGGGCCTCGGCGCGGTTCGCTGACGCCGCTCGCGAAGATGAGGCGGATCACGCGCTGTCGGTGGCCGGCCCAGGGGGCGAGGAGCTCGAGCATCCCGTCGTCGTCGGTGCGGTGGCCGGTGAGGGCGTGGCCGACCTCGTGAGCGAGGTGGTAGTCGCCGACGCTCACGGCGTCGGAGTCGCCCAGCGCGCGGAGTCGGGTCTCGGCGGAGGTCCACACTCCGATCCCGGGGAGGCTCGTGAGCACCCGATCGCGGTCGTCGCCGGTCGTCGCGGAGAGGAAGGCGCGGGAGACGGAGTCGGCACGCGCGGCGGCTCTCACGATCGTCTTCGACTGCGGGGGCTGGACGCCGGCGCGGTGCCACTCCCACGACGGGATGCGATGCCACTCGGATGCCGTGGGCGCGGCGTACAGGGGGCGAGGAGTGGGGCCGGGAGCCCGGTGGCCGAACTTCGTGACGAGCAGACGCCAGGCGCGGAACGCCTCCAGACCGGTGACCTTCTGCTCGAGGATGGCGCAGGCCAGGGCGTCGAACACCTCGCCGGTCCTCGCGAGGCGGATGCCAGGAGACCGCCGAGCGACCTCTGCGATGAAGGGGTGGTGGGAGGGGTCGAATCCGGTGGGGTCGTCGTCTGCGCCGCACAGGGCGGGCACGGTATCGAGCGCCTCGTCGGCGCCGGCGCCCCACGCGCTCGCTCTGATCTCGTCGCCGACGGCGCGGAGAGCGAGCGTGGCTGCTCCGTGCGAGGTGCGCACCGCGCGCCAGATGACGGCGCCGTCGAACACCATGGTGGGATCGCCCGGGCCGCGACGCAGCATGCCCACCGTGCGCCGGACGTCGACGTGGTGTCCCGGCCGGTAGACCGATTCCCGACGAGGGGCGGCTGCCGCCTCGGCGGCTGCGGCGTCCTGCGTCAGGGTCATGCGCCCACCCTACGCGGCGGGCCTGACACCGGGATCAGAAGCGGTCGGGCGACGGCGTTCCATGGCCGTAGCGGATGACGACGTCCGCGTGGCGGTCGAAGCGGTAGCCGATGCCGCGCACCGTGCGCACGATGTCCTCGTAGCGGCCGAGCTTCGCGCGGAGACGACGCACGTGCACGTCGATGGTCCGCTCGCCGGGGGTCTCGTCGTCCTGCGCCTGCCACAGAGCCGACACGAGCTCGCTGCGCTCGATCGTGCGTCCCTCGCGGAGCACGAGGTACTGCAGCAGCTCGAACTCCTTGTACGTGAAGGCGGCGGATTCGCCGTCGATGAGGACGCGCTTGCGGGAGATGTCGACGACGACGCCGCCCTCTTCGTCAGTGGTCTCCTCTTCGGCGGCCGCCTTGGTGCGGGCGATCGCGCCGGGCTCGTGCAGCGCGAGGCGCACGACGTCGAGGTCGCGTCCGCCGGATCCGTGCGGGGCGAGCGCCACGGTGGCGTGGGTCTCGGCGCCGGGTGCGAGCTCGGCGAGGGTACGGCGCAGGGCGTCGACGAGGAGCGGGAGGCTCACGCCGGCTTCGGCGGCCTTGATCTCGTCGAGTCCGACGTACAGGGCGAAGCCGCGCGGGGAGCGGACGGCGGGCAGATCGGCGGCGAGCGGTGCCGAGGCGGCGGGGGCCGGGGCGGCAGCGGTGGAGGGACGCTCGAGAAGTGCGGTGTTCGACATGATGATGAAGTCGCTCTCAGGACGTGAGCCGAAGGGGCTCTGATGCGTTGCATGAATGACCGGGCGAGCCGGAGGAGCGAGCAAGGGTGGATGCTCGGAGACCCGGACCTCGCAGATCGCGAAAGGTCAGGTCAGACGGAGTGGCTGTTCGTTCAGCGACACATTCGGCAACACATGCCAACGCGACCGGGCATCATCATCCCGGCAGTCCCGTTCGCCTCCTGGGCGGACAAAGGGCTTGCGTTGGTAGTCATGGGAGGGATTATGTCCGAAGAAGTCCGCGTATGTCAAAACGAGCCCCGGCAGGGGTGGCGGGCGTAACGTGGAGGCGTGACCAGCTCGACACTCGCCTCCGGTTTCATCCTCACCGATGAGAAGGACGCCTCTCGGTACACGCTGACGCGCGACGGCAAGCTCGTGAGCGTGCTCGACTACCGTGACGACGGCCGCACCATCGCTCTCACGAGAGCCTTCACGATCCCGACTTTCCGGGGCCACGGCTATGCCGGGACTGTCGTCGAGGGGGCCGTCGCCGACATCGAGTCGCGCGGCGATCGCAAGGTCGACGCGGTGTGCTGGTACGTCGCCGACTGGTTCTCCGCGCACCCCGAGCACGCCGGACTCCTGCGCTCCCGATGAACGTTCCGTCGTGTGACGCCGTGTTACACGACCGCCCCCTGCGAGGATGAAGCCATGAGACTCGCAGAGGCACTCACCGCCAGAGCCGACCTGCAGCGCCGCATCGAGCAGCTGCGCGCCCGCATCACCGCCAACGCGCGATACCAGGAGGGCGAGGAGCCGGCCGAAGACGCCTCGGCACTCCTCGTCGAGGCCGACGAGGCGCTCGACCGGTTGCGCGACCTGATCCGTCGCATCAACGCCACGAACGCCCGGCTCGACCTCGGTGCGGACGGCACTATGACCGACGCCCTCGCCGCACGCGACGTGCTGCGGCTGCAGCACTCCCTTCTCACGGATGCCGCAGCCGCGGCGTCCGGCGCATCGTCGCCGGGCTTCCGGCAGATGCGCTCCGAACTGCGCCAGCTCGCCGCACTGCCCGTCGCGACACTGCGGGTCCGTGCCGACGACACCGCGCGCGACCTGCGGGAGCTGGACAACCGGATCCAGCAGGCGAACTGGACCAGCGACCTGGAGGAGTAGAGCGGAAGTCGGTAGTCACGACGGGGCGGGCACATCCCCAGCCGGAGGGGCAAGTCCGGCACCTGTGGGCGGAGGGCAGCCCGTGCATCGCATCGCGCAGCCCCGCACGTCGCACAGGTGATCGTGCATCGCGCACCACGCATCACCGCGTGCCGACCGTCGTGACGAGGGTGGGTCAGGGGACCTTCCGCGCTCTCCACCGCGCCGGAACGGCGGTCGTTCCGCGCTGTCGGCGGCACGCCTCTGAACGAATGTCGGTGGGGGTTCGTACCGTGTGAGTATGCGCATCCTGCACACCTCCGACTGGCACATCGGCCGCACGTTCCATGGCAACTCCACCATGGATGCACTGGCCGAGGTGCTCGGAGCGCTCACGGAGCAGGTGCGCGAGCATGCGGTCGACGTCGTCGTGATCGCGGGAGACGTCTTCGACTCCGCGACCCCGGCCGGCGCGGCCTACACCCTGCTCAGCGACGCGCTCGTCGCCCTGAGTGAGACGGGCGCGCGCGTGATCGTCACGAGCGGCAATCACGACTCGGCCGCACGACTGGGTTTCCAGGCGCGGCTGCTGCGCGACGGCATCCATGTGCTCACCGACCCGCGCGCGATCGGCACGCCCATCACCGTGGAAGACGAGCACGGGCCGGTGCGGTTCTTCGGCATCCCGTACCTCGAGCCGGCGGTCGTCCGCCAGCACTGGCCGGATGTCGAGCTGCGCACGCAGGCGCAGACCGTCGCTCACGCGATGGACCTCGTCCGCAGCGGCATGCGGGACCACCCCGGCCGCTCCGTCGCGATCTCCCACTGCTTCTCTGCGGGAGTCGACGCCACCGTCGGGCTCGAGCGCGAAGTGCGTCAGGGCGGTCTCGACGTCGTTCCACTCGCGGTGTTCGACGGTCCCGACTACGTGGCGCTCGGTCACATCCACGGACGCCAGCAGGTCAGCGAGCGGGTGCGGTATTCGGGAGCACCGCTGCACTACAGCTTCGGCGAGCAGAGCAAGCCGCGCGGGTCGTGGCTCGTCGACCTCGACGTTGACGGCCTCGCCACGGTGGCATGGCTCGATCTGCCCGTGCCTCGCCCGCTGGTGACCCTCACCGGTACGCTCGACGAGATCCTCTCGACCGCGAACGTCGAGGCGCATGCCGAGCATTGGGTGTCTGCGGTGTACACCGATGCTGTCGCTCAGACGGAGCCGATGCGTCGTCTGCGAGAGCATTTCCCGTACTGCGCCATGGTCCAGCATCAGCCGGCCGAAGGCGGCGATCAGACGCCGCGCACCTATGTCGACAGGTTGCGCGGAGCGGTATCCGATGTCGAACGCATCGATGCCTTCCTCGAGCATGTCCGCGCGGGGCACGGACCCACGGATCGCGAGCGCGAGCTGATTCGCGAGGTCCTCGACGACCGCGTGCGCGCTGACGCGCTGATCTGAGGCGGAGACTCCTGGTGCAGCTCCATCGGCTCGAGGTCGAAGGGTTCGGTCCCTTCCGCGAACGCCAGATCGTCGACTTCGACGCATTCGCCGACGACGGCATCTTCCTGATCGAGGGTCGGACCGGTGCCGGGAAGTCGAGCATCCTCGACGCCGTGTGCTTCGGGCTCTACGGCGGTGTCCCCCGCTACGAGAGCGGAGACAAGCGCCTGCGCAGCGACCACTGCGAACCCGACGACGTCACCGAGGTCGTCGTCGAATTCAGCACGCCCGCCGGTCGGTATCGGGTGCGGCGCTCGCCCGAGTACGAGAGGCCCAAGAAGCGCGGCGGTGGCATGACCGTTCAGGCCTCCTCCGTCCAACTCGACGCCCTCGTCGCGGGTGAGTGGATCGGTCTCGCCGCCAAAGAGCGAGAGGCGGCGTACGAGCTCGACGACATCCTGCAGTTGAGTCGCGAGCAGTTCCTTCAGGTCATCCTCCTCGCTCAGAACCGCTTCTCGGAGTTCCTTCTGGCCGGCAGCCGCGAGCGGCAGGCGCTGCTGCGGAGGCTGTTCGGCACCGAGCGTTTCGAAGACGTGCAGGCCCGGTTCGACGAGCGTCGACGGGCTGCCGAGCAGGAGCTCGCCTCGGGGCTCGCCGTCGTGGCGGCGAGACTCGACGAGGCCGAGCGGCTCGTCGAGAACGCCGGGCTCCTGACCGAGGACCGCGAAGCCGTCGAGGGCGGGTCGCCGCGCGGCGAAGGAACGCACGCCGCCGCCGCCCTCACGACCGAGCAGCGGCTCGACGAACTGGCCCTCGCCCGTGCACGAGCGGACTATCGCGCGGAGCGTCGGGCCGCGGAGCGGGACGATGCCGCGACGCGGTCGGCTGCCGCCGATGCGACGCTGAGTACCGCCAGGGAGGAGCGCCGAGCGCAGCAGGAGCGCGACCGTGCCAGGCAGGCGCTCGCACGCCTCGAGGAAGCCGAGCCGCAGATCGTCGCAGCGCGCGAGGAGCTGTCGCGAGCGCGAGAAGCAGAGACCCTGCGGACGATGATCGTTGCGGCGGCGCGCGCGGACGCGGCGCTCGTCCAGGCGGTCGAGGAGCACGCGCGGGCGCAGCGCGACTGGGACGCTCATGACGTCGACGCCGAGGACCTCTCCGCGTGGGCGTCCGAGCGAACCAGAGAGACCGGGGCCTGGAGGCGCGCAGACGAGCTCGAGCGGTCGGCGTCGGCACGCGAATCCGAACTGCGCGAGGCGGCGGAGGGCGTCACCGGCGCCGCGGATCGACTCGCAGCGGTCGACGCAGAAGGCGAGACCCTTCCCGTCCGACTCGACGAGACGACCCGTGAGCGCGACGCTCTCCGTCGCATCGCCGACCGATCTGACGACCTCGCCACGGCCCTGCAAGCAGCGACGGGGCGTGTGGCGGCCGCGCACGACGTCGTGCGGCTGGAGGCGGAGAGCGCGGCGGCTGAGCAGGATCTGGTCGCGGCGAGCTCGGTGCTCGCAGAGAGGCAGACAGAGCTCGCGCGTCTGCGGCAGCGTCGTCTCGACGGGTTCGCGGGTGAGCTCGCGAGCGCTCTTGTCGACGGCGGGGCCTGCCCGGTGTGCGGTGCGCATGAGCATCCGGCTCCGGCCGACCACACCGATCCCGTATCCGCCGACGACATCGTCGCCGCGGAAGCACGACGCGACGACGCCGTCGACGTCGAGCGGTCGGCCGCCGAGAAGGTGGCGTCGCTGCGCGTCGAGCTGGCGGCAGCGAGCAGTCGCGCCGACGGGAGAGACGTCCGCGCCGCGACTGACGAGCTGACCCGAGCGACAGACGAGCACGCTCAGAGTCTCGCCGCCGCCGAACAGGTGACCGCTCTCGACCGACGCGCCGCCGAGCTGTCGGCGCGCATCGCCGGACTGCAGAGCGACCGCGAATCGGCGGCCGCAGCGCTCGCGGCCGCACGCGAGACCCACGCGATCGTCGAGCAGAGGGAGATCGAGGCGGCGTCCGCGGTGGCGGAGGCTCGCGGAGCCTTCCCCTCGGTCGCCGAGCGGATCACCGCGGCGGAGCGCGAGGTCACCGACGCGCGCACGCTCATCGAGGCGACCGATGAACGAGCGCGCCGCGCTGACGCCGCGGCATCGGCCGCCCGGGAGCTGAGCACAGCGCTCGACGCCTCCGCGTTCGACGACGCGGACGCCGCCGAGGCCGCACTTCGCTCACCTCTCGTACAGGCCGAGCTCGAAGCACGCATCTCCCACCACGCCGTCGAGCGTGAGAAAGAACGGGCGATCCTCCTCGACCTCGAACTCCGGACTCTGCCCGAGGAGCCGATCGACCTCGATCCGATCGAGCAGCGTTCCGCCGAGGCGAGGTCGCTGTGGTCGACGGCCGTGGCCGACGCGGAGCGCGCTGCTGCGCTCGCCGAGCAACTGGGATCGCTCATCGGCTCCGCGTCCGCGGCTCACGCGGAGAGTGCCGCGGGCGCCGCCGACTTCGAGGTGCTGCGAGGGCTCGCCGACGCTCTCGCAGGTCGCGGCGCCAACACGCGCAAGATGACCCTCGAGACCTTCGTGCTGGCCGCCGAGCTCGAAGAGATCGTCGAGGCGGCCAATCGCCGTCTGGCCGACATGTCCACCGGACGGTATCAGCTGCGCCACTCCGACGCCCTCGCCGCACGCGGTGCCGCCTCCGGCCTCGGCATCGTCGTGTTCGACGCCTACACGGGCCAGACGCGTCCCGCGCAATCGCTGTCCGGTGGAGAGACGTTCCTCAGCTCGCTCGCGCTCGCGCTCGGACTCGCCGAGGTCGTGACGGCGCGAGCCGGCGGCATCCGTCTCGACACACTGTTCATCGACGAGGGCTTCGGATCGCTCGACGGCGACACGCTCGACGTGGCCATGCGCACCCTCGACGAGCTGCGCCAGGGCGGCCGGACGGTCGGTGTCATCAGTCACGTCGAAGCGATGAAGGAGCAGATCCCGGCTCAGCTGTCGGTGCGGGCCACGCCGAACGGTCCGAGCGTCATCGAGACGCGCTGAGCGTCAGACTCCGTACTCCTGGCGGATCGTCTCGCGCAGCATCACGCTGCAGCGCGCGATCGCCGCACGGAAGTCGACGAGTGCGCCGTCCTCAGCGCGATCCGAGATCGCTCTGAACGCGCGGATAGGCACGCCGAACTGCTGCGCGACCCAGATGTACGCGTACGTCTCCATGTCGACCAGCCCGGCACCGGACGGGCGGATGACCGCGGTGATCCCCGCATCGCCCACGAAGCTGTCTCCCGTCGCGATCAGCACACCCTCGCGGCCGGTCGACACGCGCGCGGGCAGCGAGACGTGCTGTCCCGCGACGCCCTCGAGGTCGAAGACGTCATGCTGCAGCGCACTGCCCACCTCGTGCACCACCGCGTCCAGCTCCGGGTCGATGCCGCCCGCGGTGCCGACGACGACGATCTCCTCGTAGTCCCTCGCGGACAGCGCCCTCGTCAGCGCGTATGTCGCCTGCATCTTGCCCTCGCCGGTGACGAGCTGATCGAAGCCCTCCAGGTCGTCGGGGAACGCTTCGAGTTCGGATGCCATCGCGGCGACGAGAAGTCTCACCCGTCCATTCTCCCATCGTGCGTCGACGCCCCGTGCTGCTCCTCGCCCGGCACGTCATTCCGATGTAACACTGGGGGAGGATACTGATGTCGACAAGACCGGAGGACCGCCATGACCCTGCAGCAGCAGATCGCGGAAGCGCTCGGCGTGAAGCCCGAGATCGACCCGGAAGCCGAAGTGGAACGCCGGGTGCAGTTCCTCGTCGACTACCTGCGCACGACCGGAGCCAAGGGGTTCGTCCTCGGCATCTCCGGCGGACAGGACTCGACTCTGGCAGGCCGCCTGGCTCAGCTCGCGGTCGAGCGCGTGCGCGCCGAAGGCGGCGAGGCCAGCTTCCTCGCCGTGCGGCTCCCGTACCGCGTGCAGCACGACGCGGAGGACGCGGCGGCAGCGCTGGCGTTCATCGAACCCGACTCCTCGGTCGAGGTGAACATCCAGAACGGCGTCGACGGTGTCGAGGAGGACATCGAGTTCGCCGTCACGAGCGACATCACCGACTTCAACAGGGGGAACATCAAGGCGCGTCTGCGCATGGTGACCCAGTACGCCCTCGCGGGCCACGACGGGCTGCTCGTGATCGGCACCGACCATGCGGCGGAGGCCGTGACCGGTTTCTACACGAAGTTCGGCGACGGAGCGGCAGACATCCTGCCGCTCTCCGGCCTGACCAAGCGCCAGGGGCGGTCCCTGCTGCTGCATCTCGACGCGCCGGAACGGCTCGCCTACAAGGTGCCCACCGCTGACCTGCTCGACGGGCAGCCCGGTCGTGCCGACGAAGACGAACTGGGACTCACCTACGAGCAGATCGACGCGTTCCTCGAGGGCGAGCAGGTCGACGCCGATGTCGCCGGGCGCATCGAATCCCGGTACCTCGCGACACAGCACAAGCGTCACCTCCCGGTCACGCCGGACGACACCTGGTGGCGCTGACCGGTCCGAGCCGATCGAACGCCCGTGTCGGATGCCGCGGCTAGTGTCGAAGCATCCGAAGGAACGGGAGCAACGTGCGGATCGACACCCTGGCGCAGCGCGTCATCTGGAGCGCGAGCGATCTCAAGGCGGCCGCCGAGTGCGAGTTCGCCTGGTGTCGAGCGATCGATGCGAAGCTGGGGCGCGTACCGGCGGTCGATGAGCCGGAGGACGCGACGCTGGCGCGGGCTGCGCGTCTCGGAGACGTGCACGAGCAGAACGTGCTCGACCGCTACATCGCCGAGCTCGGCGATGAGCGGGTGCACCGGATCGAGAAGGTGTCGTCGGTCGATGCCGACGCCCTCGCCGCAGCCGTCGACGAGACGATCGACGCCCTCGGGTCCGATGCGGTCGTCGTGTTCCAGGCGGCGTTCTCGACAGACGAGTTCGTCGGATTCGCCGACTTCCTGAAGCGCGATGACGACGGGCGGTGGCGGGTGCAGGATTCCAAGCTGGCCCGAACGGCGCGAGTCACGGCGCTGATGCAGCTGGCGGCATACGTCGATCAGCTCGATCGTCTCGGTGTACCCCGCTCCGATGAGGTCGACCTGATCCTCGGCGACGGCACCCTCAGCACGCATCGCGTCGACGACCTGCTGCCTCTGTTCCAGGTCCGCCGCGCGCGGCTGCGCGCCCTGATCGCCGACCGGCGCATCGACGACCCGAGTCCCGACGCCGTGCTCGCCTGGGGAGACGATCGCGGCGATCTCGACGTCGTCGCCTGCGGCCGATGCGCGACCTGCGAGGAGCAGGTGGTCGCCCATCGCGACCTGCTCATGGTCGCGCGCATGCGGCCCGTGCAGCGAGCGCGACTCCGCGCGGCGGGGATCGAGACCATAGACGCTCTCGCCGCGGCGACGACCGCTCCCGACGGCATGAACGTCGACACGTTCGAGACGCTGCGCTCGCAGGCGCGCGTGCAACTGCGGGCGGATGCCGAGGGCGTGGCCGCCTACGACGTGCACTACGCTGCGGCGATCCACACGCTTCCCGTGCCGAGCCTCGGCGACATCTTCTTCGACTTCGAGGGCGACCCGCTGTACACCGAGCCCGCTGCAGACGGACAGGCGCAGTGGGGACTCGACTACCTCTTCGGCTGGGTGGACAACCACGACCAGTACTCGGCCCTGTGGGCGCACGATTTCGCGGCCGAGAAGCGGGCCTTCGAGCAGTTCCTCGACTTCGTGAACGTGCGGCGGACCGCCCATCCCGGCATGCACATCTACCACTACGCGCCCTACGAGACGTCGCACCTCATCGCGATGGCCGCTCGGTACGGCGTGCGAGAGGCCGAGGTAGACAGGTTGTTGCGCGAGGGCGTGTTCGTCGACCTCTACCCGCTCGTGCTGCGGACCGTGCGCGTCGGTTCGCGCTCGTACTCGATCAAGAAGCTCGAGCCGCTCTACATGGGCGACGACGTGCGCACGAGCGACGTGCAGAAGGGCGACGACTCGATCGTGCAGTACGTCGCAGCCCGCGAGCTCGCCGCGGCGGGGGAGCAGGCCGATGCCGACGCCGTGCTCGCCGACCTCGCCGACTACAACCGGTACGACTGCGTCTCGACCAGGCGCCTCCGCGACTGGCTGATCGAGATCGCCCGCCGCGAAGGCGTGAACCCGGCCCCGCCCGACGAAGCGGACGAGGTGATCTACGAGCCGTCCCCGCGGTCCGTCGCGCTGCTCGCCGACGCGGAGCGCGCGGTCGCCGCGGGGTCCGACGGCCAGGTGCACCGCATCGCGGCCGCGGCCATCGACTACTTCCCCCGAGAGGCGAAGAGCTTCTGGGTGTCGCACTTCCAGCGGCTGCGGGAGCCCGTCACGATGTGGGACCACACGCGTGACGTCGTCCGCGTCGATCGCCTCGCGTCCCGCGTGGTCCGTGAGTGGAGCGTCGGGGAAGGGCGCCGCGTGATGTCTCGCGACATCGAGATCCGGGGCGAGGTCTCTCCCGGCACGACCCTCGGCGAGGGCGGCCAGCCGTTCGCGCTCTACGAGGTCCCTGCTCCGTTCGACCTCGAGGTGCCGTCACGCGCCGTGCACGTGCCGCACTCCGTCTCGGTCACGGGGGTGCTCGATGACGGCTACGTCGTGACCGAGTCGGCGATCCAGGGACAGACGTGGGACGACCTGCCCCTCGCGCTGACGCCGGCCCCCCCTCCGCGGGTCGTGTCGCTGCAGGGAGCGATCGACGAGTGGGCGGATGCCGTGCACGCGGCCGCACCCGGCTATCCGCGGGACGCGGCCACCGACATCCTGCGGCGGATCCCGCCGCGCACGCGGTCGGGGCAGAGCCTTCCCGCACAGGGCGACGACACGGTCGACGCGATCGTCCGAGCCGTCCTCGATCTCGACGACAGCTACCTGGCCGTGCAGGGTCCTCCCGGCACAGGCAAGACCTACACGGGATCGCAGGTCATCGCGCGGCTCGTGAACGAGCACGGCTACCGCATCGGCGTGGTGGCCCAGTCGCACTCGATCATCGAGAACCTGCTCGAGCGCGTGGTCGCCGACGGGGTGCCGCCTGGTCAGGTGGGGAAGGCTCCGAAGGATCCGTCCGCCGAGCCGGGGTACACCGTCATCCCCAAAACCGGCATGGCGTCGTTCCTCGCCGAGAACGAGGGCCGGGGCGTCGTCGTCGGCGGTACGGCCTGGGATTTCAGCAACACGACCAGGGTCGACCGGCACGGGCTCGACCTGCTCGTCGTCGATGAGGCCGGCCAGTTCTCCCTCGCGTCGACCATCGCCGTCGCCGCGGGCGCGAAGAGCCTCCTGCTCCTCGGAGACCCGCAGCAGCTGCCGCAGGTCAGTCAGGGCGCGCACCCCGAGCCTGTCGATACCTCCGCGCTCGGCTGGGTCATGGACGGCGACGAGGTCGTGCGGCCGGAATACGGGTACTTCCTCGAACGCTCGTGGCGCATGCACCCGTTCGTCGCGGCCCCGGTCTCGCGCCTCGCGTACGCCGGACGTCTGGCGTCGGCCCCGGGGACCGAGAAGCGCTCGATCGAGGGCATCGATCCCGGGCTCCACGTGGTTCCGCTGCGTCACCGCGGCAACGCCACCCAGTCGCCCGAGGAGGCCGACGCGGTCGTGGCGCTCGTGCGGGAGCTGCTGGGCCGAACCGTCACCGATCACACGGCTGAGACGCCCACACGCCCCCTGGCCCAGAGCGACATCATCGTGGTCACGCCGTACAACGCGCAGCGGCAGCTCGTGCACGACGCTCTGGCTGCCGCAGGGTTCCCCGACGTGCCCGTGGGCACGGTCGACAACTTCCAGGGCAAGGAGGCCGTCGTCTCGATCACGTCGCTCGCGGCGTCGAGCGGCAAGGATGCCCCGCGAGGACCGGAGTTCCTGCTCATGCAGAACCGCCTGAACGTCGCCATCTCTCGGGCGCAGGTCGCGGCCTACCTGATCCACTCACCGGCGCTTCTCGACGACCTCCCCCGCACGCCCGAGGGGGTCGCGCGGCTCAGCGCCTTCGCACGACTCGTGGGGGCGGCGGCGTGAACGCCTCCGCGTCGCGCGAGTACGCCGCAGAGCGGCCGGAGCCGACCGGCGCGGCTCTCGATCGCCGAGGACTCCACGGCGACGCGGCACCGACCGCGCACACCACCGAGCAGATCCTGCGCGCCGCCGCCGCGTGGGCGTGGTTCCCGCGCGACAGCGAACAGGAGAAGACCCACCTGCAGCTCGTCCGCTACCCCGCGCGCTTCGGCGGCGGGGTCCGCGGATCGCAGGTCGACTCGCGCGCCGATTCGAGTACCGTGATCGACCACGCACTGGAGCGGACGCAGGCGTGGGGCGAGACCGTGTTCACGTTCTGGACGAACGAGTCCGATTCCCCCGACCTCGAAGACGAGCTCCGCCGCCGCGGGGCCGACCACATCGACACGGTCGCGGTCTTCTCACGCGCGATCGACAGCCCGGCGATCGACGTACCGCCCGGTATCACCGCCGAGATCGTGCGCACCCTCGAGCAGGTGCGCGACGTCGACAGCGTGAACGTGCCGGTGTGGGAACAGGCCGCGCTCGACGACGAGGGACTCCGCACCGAGCTCGCCGAGGTCAGCGCCGCGCTCGACGCCGGAGAGGGTCTGCGTGTGCTTGCCCGCCTCGACGGCATGCCCGTCAGTACCGGCGGCTGCACGATCGTCGACGGCTTCGCCCGACTCTGGGGAGCGGCGACGCTGGAGCACGCGCGCGGACGCGGGGCGTACCGCGCCGTGCTCGCCGAACGCCTCCGCGCGAGCGCAGAGAGAGGCGCGACCACCGCGCTCGTGAAGGGCCGGGTCTCGACGTCGGCGCCGATCCTCCGTCGTGCGGGATTCGTGCACTACGGCGACGAGCGGGCGTACCGCCTGGCCGTGTGAGGCGTGCGGGTCAGACCGTGCCGTAGAGGCGGTCGCCCGCGTCGCCGAGGCCAGGAACGATGTAGCCCTTCTCGTTCAGTCGCTCGTCGAGAGCGCCGAGCACGAGTGTGACGTCGCGGTCGCCGGCCATCTCCTCGATCGCGGCCACGCCCTCGGGAGTGCCGAGCAGGCAGATGGCGGTGACGTCCTTGGCCCCGCGGTCGAACAGGAACTGGATCGCGGCGGCGAGCGAGCCGCCGGTGGCGAGCATCGGGTCGATCGCGAAGCACTGGCGGTCGCTGAGGTCGTCGGGAAGGCGCTCGGCGTAGGTCGTGGGCTCGAACGTCTGCTCGTCGCGCACCATGCCGAGGAAGCCGACCTCGGCGGTGGGCAGCAGCTTGACGAGGCCCTCGAGCATGCCGAGACCGGCGCGCAGGATGGGGACCACGATGGGCCGGGGCTCCGAGATCTTCACGCCCATGGTCGTGGTGACCGGGGTCGTGATCTCGATCGGGCTGACCTTGACGCTGCGGGTCGCCTCATACGCGAGGAGCGTCACGAGCTCCTCGGTGAGCTGACGGAACACCGGCGACGGCGTGCGATGGTCGCGCAGCACCGAGAGCTTGTGGGTGATGAGAGGGTGGTCGGCGACGTGGACACGCATGAATACAGGCTAATGCGCCGCGGGCCCGCGCACGACATCCGACCCCATAGGCTCGACGCATGACCGAGGCCGACACCGCAGCCATGCAGCGCGCGCTCGAACTCGCCGCCGAGGCGGCCGCCGTCGACGAGATCCCCGTCGGCGCCGTGATCCTCGACCGCACCGGTCGTGTCATCGCCGAGGGGCGCAACACCCGCGAAGAGTCGCACGACCCGACCGGACACGCGGAGATCGAAGCGCTGCGTCGCGCTGCGGCATCCCTCGGCTCCTGGAATCTGCAGGGGTGCACCCTGGTCGTCACGCTCGAACCGTGTGTGATGTGCGCGGGCGCGATCCTCCAGGCGCGCGTCGCGCGCGTGGTGTTCGGGGCATGGGACGACAAGGCGGGGGCCGCCGGCTCCATGTACGACGTGCTGCGCGATCGGCGACTGCCCTACCGCGCCGAGGTCGTCGCCGGAATCGAGGCGGATGCCGCGACGGCACTGCTCCGGGACTTCTTCGAGCAGCGCCGCTGACGCCGGTGATCCGCCGGCGATCGTCGTCTCAGTCGGAGGACTTCAACACGAAGACGTCGGTCGACGGCTCCGGGTCCAGCGACGGGCGGTACACGTCGGGCTCGATGTAGATGACTCGGGCGATCGGCACGGCCTCGCGGATGCGGGCCTCGATCACGTCGATGTCATCGGCGGCCTCGCGCAGGGGCTTGTCGGCATTGAGGGCGATCTTCACCGCGACCATCAGCTCGTCCGGACCCAGGTACAGGGTCTTCATGTGGATGATCTTCTCGATCTCGTCGCCCGCGTTGATCGCGTCGACGATGCGGTCGTGGTCGGCGGCCGTGGCCCCTTCGCCGATCAGGAGGCTCTTCGTCTCGACGCCGAGCACGATCGCGATGAGCACGAGCAGTGTGCCGATCATGAGCGTTCCCAGAGCGTCGAAGACCGGGTTGCCGGTGATCACGGTGAGACCGACGCCGAGCAGCGCGAAGCTGAGGCCCGTCAGAGCCCCGACGTCTTCGAGCAGCACGACGGGCAGTTCCGGCGCCTTCGCACGGCGCACGAACGACACCCACGACTGACCCTTCTCGCGGACGAGGTTGCTCTCCTTGACGGCGGTGCGCAGCGAGAACGACTCGAGTCCGATCGCGACGAGCAGCACCACGATCGGCAGCCACCACCAGGTCTGGTCGAGCTCGTGCGGATGCGTGAGCTTCTCGACGCCCTCGTAGATCGCGAACAGACCGCCGACGGAGAAGAGGATGATCGACACGACGAACGCGTACACATAGCGCTCTCGCCCGTACCCGAACGGGTGCGCGCGGTCGGCCTCGCGCTTCGCCTTGCGCCCGCCGAGCATCAGGAGCAGCTGGTTGCCGGAGTCGGCGACGGAGTGGATGGCCTCGGCGAGCATGGACGCCGAACCCGAGAGCGCCCACGCGAGGAACTTCGCGAGGGCGATGCCCAGGTTCGCCAGAAACGCCGCGATGATCGCCTTGCTGCCGCCGGAAGCACTCATGGTCCGAGTCTAGAACCGCCTGTCGGAGGATGCCGGGTGAGCCCGCCGTAGGATGACGACATGGCTGACTCTCTTCCCTCTCTCGCGTTCGTCGGTGCCGGATCGATGGGAGGAGCCATCCTCCGCGGAGTGGTCGCCTCCGGCATCCGCGTCGACGGCGGGATCACCGCCACCAACCGCACGGCCGAGAAGGCCGCGGCCCTCGCCGACCTCGACGGCGTCACCAGCATCGCCCTCTCCGAGCAGCCGGACGGCAACGCCGCGGCGGTCGCCGACGCGCGCATCGTGCTCGTCGGCGTCAAGCCGGCCATGGTGCCCGACCTCCTCCGCGAGATCGCTCCGTCGCTCGGCGACGACACCATCGTCGTGAGCCTCGCCGCGGGAGTGACCCTCGCGACGTTCGCCGAGGGACTGGGGGCGGACGCCCGCGTCATCCGATCCATGCCGAACACCCCGGCCACGGTCGGCAAGGCGGTCACCGGCCTCGCGGCCGGCAGCGGTGCCTCCGACGACGACCTCGCCCTCGTGCGCCGGCTGTTCGAGACCGTCGGCGCCGTGGTGGAGGTGCCGGAGTCGCAGATCGATGCGCTGTCGACCATCTCGGGCTCCGGCCCGGCGTACGTCTTCCTCCTCATCGAGGAGCTCACCAAGGCGGCGGAGGGCATGGGGTTCGAGCGTGCCGACGCGCGGCTCATGGCCGAGCAGACGTTCATCGGCGCGACCGCCCTGCTCGACGCCTCGGGGGAGGAGCCCGCTGAGCTGCGTCGACGCGTCACCAGCCCGAAGGGCACGACGGAGCGGGCGGTCGCCGTGCTGCAGGATGCTCACCTCGACCGCACTTTCGCGGATGCTGCGGCGGCGGCTCTCGACAGGGCCAAGGAGCTCGCCGCAGGCGCCTGACCGGCGGGCGCCGAGCGCGTCAGCGCTCGGATATCAGCGGTCGAGGGCGGCGAAGCGCTCGATGTCGCTGTTGGTGCCCGACACGATGATCAGGTCGTGGTTGGTGACGATCGTGTTCGCCTCGGCGTAGCGGAACGGCTTGCCGGGGCTCTTCACGCCGACCACCGTCACCTTGTACTTGCTGCGCACGCCCGATTCGTTGAGGCCGACTCCGCGGATGAACTTCGGCGGGTACATCTTCGCGAGCACGAAGTCGTCGTCGAAGCGGATGAAATCCAGCATCCGTCCCGAGACGAGGTGAGCGACGCGCTCACCCGCCTCGCGCTCCGGGTAGATCACATGGTTCGCGCCGACGCGGGCGAGGATCTTGCCGTGCGACTGCGACACGGCCTTCGCCCAGATCTGCGGCACTTTCAGGTCGACGAGGTTCGCGGTGATGAGCACCGACGCCTCGATCGACGATCCGACCGCGACCACGGCGACCTGGAAGTCCTGGGCGCCGATCTGACGCAGGGCGTCGATGTTCTTCGCATCGGCCTGCACGGTGTGGGTGACCCGGTCCGACCACTTCTGCACGAGTTCGAGGTTGTCGTCGATCGCGAGCACCTCGCGGTCGAGGCGGTCGAGCTCGCCGGCGCAGGCTGCACCGAAACGGCCGAGACCGATGACGAGGACGGGAGCATCGCCCCGGAGGACTTCAACCAACGATCGGCCTTTCCACGGGCAGTGAGTAGTACTGCGTTCGCGATGTCGCGGCGACGGCCGCGGCGAGTGTCACTGTACCAACGCGCCCCATGAAGATGGTGGCCGCGAGCACGTAGGCGCCGGCGTCCGGCAGCTCGGCCGTGAGACCCGACGACAGGCCGACGGTCGCGAACGCGGAGATCACGTCGAACAGCACATGACTGATGTCGGCTTTCGTGATCTGCGCGATGACGATCGTCGACAGGGCCACGATCGTCGCGCCCCAGGCGACGACGCTGAGCGCCACGCGCTGCACGTCGCTCGGGATGCGGCGGCCGAACGCCTCGACCGACTGGCGGCCCTTGGCCTCCGACCACACGGCGATGGCGAGCACCGCGAGGGTGGTCACCTTGATGCCGCCGGCGGTGGATGCCGAGCCGCCGCCCACGAACATGAGCATGCTCGCGGCGAGCAGCGACGAGCCGTTCATGTCGTCGATCTCGATGACGCTGAATCCGCCCGAACGCGTCATCGCAGACAGGAAGAACGCCTGGAACGTGGTGTCCGCAGCATCCATCGATCCGAAGGTCTTCGGATTGTTGTACTCGAGCACGAGGAACACGGCGGCGCCGAGGATGAAGAGGAGCACGGTCGTGACGAGCGTGAGCTTGGTGTGCAGCGACCACTTCTGCACGTGCCACACGTGCTTGGCGAGGGTGTAGATGACGGGGAAGCCGATGCTGCCGAGGAACACTCCCACCATGAGCAGCGACAGCACGAGGTAGTCGTCGGCGAACACCGCCACGCCCCCGTCGTTGGGAGCGAAGCCGGTGTTCGTGAACGCCATGGCCGAGAAGTACGGTGCCTCCCAGAGGGCGGCGATCGGGTCGACGCCCGCCATCACGAGGGCGGGGTAGAGGAGCACGGCCAGTGCGCCCTCGATGATGAGGGCCGACAGGGCGACGGTGGTGAGCAGCTGGCCGACCTCGCCGAGGCGCACGGTCTGGCTCTCGTTAACGACGCCGCCGTGTGCGCGCAGCGGGTTCGTGTCGCCTGCCGCGAGCAGTTTGGCGCGGAGCCCCAGTCGCTTCGAGATGAGCATGCCCATGAGAGAGGCCAGCGTGAGCACGCCGAGTGCGCCGATGTTGACGCCGATGAAGATCAGCACGTGACCGAACGGCGACCAGTGCGTCGCCATGTCGACGGTCGCGAGGCCCGTGACGCAGATGGTCGACACGGCCGTGAACAGCGCGTCGGCGAGGGGTGTGACGGTTCGTGACGCCGACGAGATCGGCAGCGACAGCAGCACCGTGAAGACGAGGATCAGGAGGGCGAAGATCACGATCGCGAACCGCGACGGCGAGGACGTGATGATGTGCTTGCCCCAGGACGCGGCGGTCTTGAGGCGATGGCCGGGGGACGACGCCGACACGATGCCCGACATCGCGTCCCCCTTCGTCCGACTCCCCACCCCAGCGGCGGCGGCACGGCGGCGTTCGCCGAGCCTTCGTCATGGTACTCCGTGCCGGGGACGACTACCCTGATCACATGACCGACATCTTCGACGTGATCGCAGACGGCACGAGGCGCGACATCCTCCAGCTCCTCCTGCGACGCACCTCGGAAGGCGATGCCGGTACCAGCGTGAGCCACATCGTCGCCGACCTCGGCATCAGTCAGCCGACCGTGTCGAAGCACCTGAAGGTCCTCCGCGAGGCGGAGCTCGTGAGCGTGCGCGAAGACGGTCAGCGCCGCTACTACAGCCTGGCCGTCGAGCCGCTCGAGGCCGTCGACGACTGGCTGGTCCCGTTCCTCGTCGACGCCTACGGCGACGGCGCACCCGACATCGACTACCCGGGTCAGCCGCTCCCCGACGGGGCGGCGCACGCCGCCGAGGTGGTCGGCCGCGCCGCGGCATCCGCGAAGCACGTGGTCACCGCGGCGCTGAAGCGCCTCGGCAACTGAACCGACCCGACACGGCGGTCTCCTGACGCACTCCGCCCCCGGCGACAGGGGGGCATGTCGTCGGGGGCGGAACCGCGGGCCCCATACCCGCGTGGGCCGGAAAGGTGCCTGTCCGGGCCGTGTGATCAGAGTGGCAGGGGTGGCTGGACGGTTCCGGGACGGCGGCTATGTCTCCGCTGAGACGAGCGGCCCGCCCGCTGCGCGATCTCGATCGGTGCGTGTGGTCTCGACCCGTGCGCGATGATGTGGACATGACGCGACCTGTCGAGCACCGGGCACACTTCGATTTCTCCCTCACCTTCGCGAACGGAGGGGGTATGAGCGGTGAGGGGTTCCGGCTCGACATCCCGTCGGCCGACCTCGGTCAGGCGGAGATCGCGAACCTGCTCGTCCGTCACCTCGGGCTCGCCCTCGTGCAGGACGTCCAGCTCCGCGACCTGCGACTCGTCGAGGAGCCGCATCGGGGGTCCAGGGGTGTGGAGACCGCGGCGGCGACGGAACGCCGGATCATCGACCTCAGCCATCCGATCGCGGCGGGGCTGGTGACCTATCCCGGCCTGCCCGTCCCGATCATCACCCCGCATCTCACCCGCGAGGACTCGCGGCAGAAGTACGCGCCCGGTACCGAGTTCGCGATGGACATCATCACGATGATCGGCAACACGGGCACCTACCTCGACGCCCCCTTCCACCGCTATCCGGAGGGCGGCGACCTCGCCGCGCTCCGCCTCGACACCCTCGTCGACCTGCCGGCCGAGGTCTTCCACCTGCATGACGCCTGGGCGCCGGAGCGGCGGGGCATCGGCGCGGCCACCCTGGCCGACCGCGACCTCGCGGGGACCGCCGTGCTGCTCGACACCGGGTGGAGTCGACACTTCGGCACCCCCGCATACGGTCGGGGAGCTCCCTTCCTCACCGAGGAGGGCGCGCGTCACCTCGTCGATGCGGGCGTCGCCCTCGTCGGCATCGACTCGCTCAACATCGACGACACGGAGAGTGGAGGGGAGCGGCCGGCGCACAGCATCCTCCTGGCCGCGGGCGTGCACGTGGTCGAGCACCTGACCAACCTCGCCGAGGTCCCCGCGCGGGGCGCGCGGTTCACCGCGGCCCCGCCCGCCGTGCGCGGATTCGGCACGTTCCCGGTGCGCGCGTTCGCCACCGTCGGCGGGGAGCGCTGATCACACGAGTCACACGGGTTTACACGCGTCCCAGCCAGCCCATAGAGTGTGCTCATCGAGAAAGGGGTACGTGGGATGCCCGAAGTGCCTGATGTCCGGTTCCTGACGGTGGCCGAGGTCGCCGAACTGATGCGCGTGTCGAAGATGACCGTGTATCGGATGGTGCACGCCGGGGAGCTGCCCGCCATCCGCTTCGGTCGGAGTTTCCGCGTTCCCGAGTCCGCCGTCGCCGACGCGCTGCAGCGTCCCATCTCCGACGTCGGCTGAGCACGCCGAACCGTCCGATCCGCTCCGGTGACGGAGTGGGCCGCTGGGTTTGCTAGACTGCTCCGAGGCATTTTTTTCCATGCCCGTACCCGGGTGTCCGTGACCGTGCGACGCCCAGCCCCTGACGTAGTGAGGTTTCCGTGGGTTCTGTCATCAAGAAGCGCCGCAAGCGCATGGCGAAGAAGAAGCACCGCAAGCTGCTTCGCAAGACTCGCCACCAGCGCCGCAACAAGAAGTAAGCGGCCAGACACTGAGCGCCTGTCTCCGGACGGGCGCTTCGTGTCTCTGCCCCCGGTTCCGCCCCGACGTCGAGGAGTAATCATGAAGTCGATCACCGTCACAGAGCTCGCCGAGCGGTCGAACACGCCGCTCATCGATGTGCGCGAGGCGCACGAGTTCGCCGCAGGGCACGTGCCCGGCGCCGTCAACATCCCGATGTCGGAGATCGGCAATCGCCTGGAGGAGCTTCCGGCCGAGTCGTTCGACGTCATCTGCCAGGCCGGCGGGCGGTCCGCGCGCGTCGTCGAGGCGCTCGAAGCCCGCGGGTACGACGCGACCAACGTCGAGGGCGGCACGGGCGAGTGGATCGCACAGGGCCGCGAGGTCGAGGTGCCGTCGGCGTGACCACGCTGACGCTGATCGGCAAGCCCGACTGCCATCTCTGCGACGTCGCCTCGGAGATCGTCGACGCCGTCGTCGCCGAGCTGCCGGATGCCGCGGCCGAACGCATCGAGATCGTCGAGGCGTCGATCAAGGACGACCCCGCGCTGTACGAGCTGTGGTGGGAGAAGATCCCCGTCGTGCTCATCGACGGCGAGCTGCACGCGCACTGGCGGCTGTCGGCCGACCGTCTGCGCGAGGCGCTCGAGGCCGCTGTCGTCCGCGACGCCGAGAACCCCGTGAAGGAGATCCGATGACCATCCGCCACGTCGTGAGCTGGAAGCTCTCCGCCGAAGACCCCGAGGTGCGCGCCGAGCAGGCCGCAGAGGTCGCACGCCGCCTCCTGGCACTCGACGGGGTCGTGCCCCAGCTGCTGTCGATCTCTGCCGGTGCGAACGTCGCCTACCCCGATGCCAACTGGGACGTCACCCTCGTCGCAGACTTCGAGTCGATCGCGGCGCTCGAGGAATACCAGGTGCACCCCGCGCACGAAGAGGTCGTCGCGTACGTCCGCTCCGTGGTCGCCGGACGCGTCGCCGTCGACTTCGAGATCTGACGGCCGCGGCATCCGCGCCCTTTGCAACACAAACGTAATGCGCAGAGGGCCCTCGCCGTTCCGTCGGGCGATGCCGCCCGTGTTTAGATGTTCTCCTACCCGTCCGTGGGCATTCGACCCTCGTCCCCTCAGGAGCTGACATGCAGCGTCGCAACATCATCGCCGGGATCGCTCTCGCGGCGACCGCCACCCTCGCTCTCGCGGGCTGCGCAGGCGGAGCGGGCGGATCCGGCGGCGGCGATTCCGATGCGGACAACGAGTACGGGCTTGTCGACGCGGGCACGCTGACGGTCTGCTCCGACATCCCTTACCCGCCGTTCGAGTTCGAGGGTGGAGACAACGGCACCGGCTACACCGGCTTCGACATCGACCTGCTCGACGCGATCGCCAAGAAGCTCGACCTCAAGCTGGCCGTGCAGGACGTCGGCTTCGACGCCCTGCAGTCGGGAACGACACTGGCCGCAGGGACCTGCGACATCGGTGCGTCGGCGATGACCATCACCGACGAGCGCAAGGCGAACATCGACTTCTCCGACCCGTACTACGACTCGCTGCAGTCGTTGCTCGTACGCACCGACTCCGGCATCGAGTCGATCAAGGACCTCGACGGCAAGAACGTCGGCGTCCAGCAGGGAACCACGGGCGAGGCCTACGCGAACGAGAACGCCACGGGCGCGCAGATCGTGCAGTACCCCTCAGACGGCGAGCTGTGGCCCGCGATGCAGGCCGGCCAGATCGACGCGATCCTGCAGGACCAGCCGGTGAACCTCGAGCACGAGAAGGCCGACAGCGCCTACGAGATCGTCGAGGAGTACAACACCGACGAGTCCTACGGCTTCGCCTTCGCAAAGGGCGAGAAGGCCGAGCTGCTCGACGCGGTCAACGGTGCTCTCAAGGAGCTCCGCGACAGCGGCGACTACCAGAAGATCTACGACACCTACTTCACCGCGAACTGATCCGACGGTAGGCAAGGGATCGGGAGGACCTTGACAATGGCGTTGAGGCGCACCACGAAGCAGAAGCTGTACCGATACATCGTCTACGCGGTGCTGATCGCGATCGTCATCTGGGCTGCGGTCTCGACCAACTGGGCGAAGATCGGTCCGCTCTTCTTCAACCCCGAGGTCGCGGCGAAGATGTTCCCCGGGATCATCACCACCGCCCTCGTGAACACCGTCTGGTTCACGGTGGTGGCCTTCGCCGGAGGGCTGCTGCTCGGCATCTTCCTCGCTCTGCTGAAGCTGTCGAGCATCGGCCCGTTCCGCTGGATCGCGACGGCCTGGATCGAGCTGTTCCGCGGGCTTCCTGCGATCCTCACGATCTTCGGCGTCGCTTTCATCGTGCCGATCGCTACAGGTATCCGAGGGCAGGAGCTCGGTGGTCCCGTGGTTCTCGGTCTCATCGGGTTGATCCTGGTCGCCTCCGCGTACATGGCGGAGACCATCCGCGCCGGCCTCCAGGCCGTGCCGAAGGGGCAGACCGAGGCGGCCCGCTCCCTGGGTATGTCGCCCATGAAGACGACCTTCTGGATCGTCGTGCCGCAGGGCTTCCGCATCATCATCCCGCCGCTGACCAACGAGTTCGTGCTGCTGCTCAAGGACACGTCGCTGCTCTTCATCGCGGGTGCGTTCATCTGGTCGAAGGAGCTGACGACCTTCGCGCGTGACGCGACGACCCAGAACTCGAACGCGACGCCGTTGATCATGGCGGCGATCCTGTACCTGATCGTGACGATCCCGCTCACGCGTTTCACCGCGTATCTCGAGCGGCGGATGGCGAGGCAGCGATGACCACCGACCTGATCGACGTCCACGCCCCGGCGATCGACGTGCGGGGACTCGTCAAGACCTTCGGCGACAACGAGGTGCTCAAGGGCATCGACCTGACCGTGACCGCCGGCGAGGTCGTCTGCGTGATCGGCCCGTCGGGCTCGGGTAAGTCGACGCTGCTGCGTTCCGTGAACCTGCTCGAGGAGCCGACCGACGGCAAGGTCTTCATCGAGGGCATCGACATCACCGATCCCGACGTCGACATCGACCGGGTGCGCACGCGCATCGGGATGGTGTTCCAGAGCTTCAATCTGTTCCCGCACCTGAGCGTGCTGGATAACCTGACGATCGCCCAGCGTCGCGTGAAGAAGCGCAACAAGGCCGAGTCGGAGCGGATCGCGCACGAGATGCTCGGCCGGGTCGGGCTCGCGGAGAAGGCGAAGGCGTTCCCCGGACACCTGTCGGGCGGACAGCAGCAGCGCGTCGCGATCGCGCGTGCCCTGTGCATGAACCCCGACATGATGCTGTTCGACGAGCCGACCTCGGCGCTCGACCCCGAACTGGTGGGCGAAGTGCTGCAGGTCATGCGGTCGCTCGCCGACGAGGGCATGACGATGCTCGTCGTGACGCATGAGATGGGCTTCGCCCGGGAGGTGGGCTCGCGCCTCATCTTCATGGACGGCGGCCACATCGTCGAAGAGGGCGACCCGCGCGAGGTGCTGGCTAATCCCCAGCATTCGCGCACGCAGGACTTCCTCTCCCGCGTTCTTTGACCCTGTCCCCTCGCGGGGCCCTGCTCCTCGCGCGCGTCCTGCCCTCGCGCGCGCTGCCTCTCGTGCGCGCTGCCCCTCAAGCGCGTCCCCGGGCGTCATAGTCACGCCCAGACCCACCATGCGCGTCGAAACCCACCAGCGCGGACGTCGTTTCTGGTGGGCTTCGGCGCGCGTGGTGGGTTTCGGCGCCAGGGTGGGGAGGGAGCAGGGGGAGCAGGGGCGGGGAGGGGAGGGGGAAGCGGGAACGCGGCGTGCGGCTCAGCCGCGCGGGTGCACCGCGACCGGCTCGGGAGCCACGGCGATGCGCACGCGATCGCCGAAGGCCGGATGGATGCCGGGGGCGTGCTGCAGCCGCACGAGCTCGCCCGACTCCGTGCGCACGAGCGTGCGGCGCATGCTGCCGAGGAACGTGCTCTCCTGCACGAGGGCATCGGTCGCAGCATCCGCCTCCGACGCGAAGTGCACGTTCTCCGGGCGCAGGTAGACGTCGACCGGGCCGTCCGCCGGCGCCTGCAGCGGAAGCCGCTGTCCCCACACCACGACGTGATCGCCCTCGGCGACGCCCGAGACGACGCTCGACAGACCCACGAACGCGGCCACGCCCGCCGTCGACGGCGTCGTGTATAGCTCCTCGGGCGACCCGATCTGCTCGATCGTGCCCGCATTCATCACGGCGATCCGGTCGGAGACGGCGAGGGCCTCCTCCTGGTCGTGCGTCACGAAGACCGTGGTGATGCCGAGGCGCAGCTGGATGCGGCGGATCTCGTCGCGCAACTGCACCCGCACCTTCGCGTCGAGCGCCGACAGCGGCTCGTCGAGCAGCAGGACCTTGGGCTCGGTGACGAGCGCACGGGCGAGCGCGACGCGCTGCTGCTGGCCGCCCGAGAGCTGGTGCGGGAATCGGTCGGCGAAGTCGCCGAGACCCACCAGTGCGAGCGCATCGAGGGCTCGCGTCGCGGCCTCGCTCTTGCCGATGCCGCGGCGCCGCAGACCGAACGCGGTGTTGTCGACGACGCGCAGGTGCGGGAACAGCGAGTACGACTGGAAGACCATCCCGATATCGCGCTTGTTCGTCGGCACGCGCGACACGTCGCCGCCGTCGAGGAGCACGGCACCGCTGTCGAGCCCTTCGAGTCCGGCGAGCACCCGCAGCAGCGTCGTCTTGCCGCATCCCGACGGACCGAGCAGCGAGACGAACTCGCCCGGAGCGATGTCGAGGTCGACCCCGTGCAGCACGGTGTTGCTGCCGTAGCTCTTGACGATGCGCTGCAGCTGCACGCGGGTGCCCTCGCCTGCTTCGGCGAGCAGGATGTTGTCGGCGGTCTGAGGGAGGGTCATGACAGGGCCTTTCGATTGCCGCGCGCGACGCGGCCGATGAGGAGGAGCAGGACGAAGACGAAAGCCAGCGCCAGGAGGGTGAAGATCGCCGGCGCATACGGGTCCTGCTTCTGCACGACCACCATCGCGGTCTGGAACACCTGGCGGTTGAGCAGCGAGGCGATCGTGAACTCCCCGAGCACGACGGCGATCGAGATGAGGGATGCCGCGAGCAGACCCTGACGGAGGTTCGGCGCGAGGACCTTCAGCACGACGGTCGGCCAGCTCGCACCGAGGGAGCGGGCGGCTTCGGCGAGCGTGCGCAGGTCGGCGGCGTCGATCGACGCCTGGATCGACCGGTACGCGAACGGCAGCACGGTGATGCCGTAGGCGAACGCGAGCGTCCAGGTGCCGGTGCCGAGGGAGCGACCGATCTGCAGATAGATCGGGGCGAGGCCGACGACCAGCACGATCGCGGGGATCGAGATCGGCAGCAGCACCGCGAACTCGAACGCCGGCCGCAGACGCCCGAAACGCAGATTGACGAGGATCATCGTCGGCGCGAGGAGCAGCAGCACGATCGCGACGGTCACGAACGCCAGCACGAGCGAGTTGCCCAAACCCATCCAGATCGGACGGATCGCCGCGGATTTCGCCGGGTCGAACAGCGCGGCCCACCGCTCGAAGCCGAGGGAACCGTCGGTCTGACGCAGCGTGTACAGGAACGTCGAGACGAGCGGGATCGCGAAGAACGCGCCCACCAGGATGCCGATGACCCAGCGCGTCACGGGGGAGGGGGCGAGGCGGTTCATGACTGCCACCTCGCTGCCCGACGCTGGATGAGCGAGTACAGGGCCATCACGACTCCGACGACGAGGATCATGCCGAGCGCGAGGGCACCGGCGAGGTTCTCCCGACCCAGTACGGTTTCGCTCGTGAGCGCCGTGCGGATCTGCAGCGGCACGATCTGCGAGCCCTGGCTGGCGAGCGCCGCCGCCGTGGCGTACGACGAGAAGGCGTTCGCGAACAGCAGCAGCAGGCTCGCGAGGAACGAGGGAGCGAGTACCGGGATGCCGATGCGCAGCCAGAAGCTGGCTCGCGTGCCGCCCAGGGTGAGGTTCGCCTCGGACCACTGCGGCTTCAGCGCCGCGAGCGCCGGCATGAACGTGATGACCATGAGCGGGATCTGGAAGTAGATGTACGGCAGGATCAGGCCGGGCAGTTCGTACAGCCAGGTGCCGTTCTCGTAGATGTTGATGCCGAACGTGTCCTGCAGGAAGAGCTTCAGCACCCCCTGGATGCCGATCGTCGCGATGAACGCGAACGCCAGCATCACGCCGCCGAACTGCGCGAGCACGCCTGCCGCGGCATCCACCGTCGAGCGCACGACGCCTTCGGGATCCATGCCGAGCAGGGCGTAGCAGACGAGCGCGCCGACGGCCGCGCCGACCACGGCGGTGAGGAGAGACAGCCACGCGGAGTTCGCGAAGGTCGTCAGGACGACGGGGTCGGCGAGTGCCGAGACGTTCGTCCAGGTGAACTCGCCATCCTTCGTGAAGAAGCCGGAGCCGATCGCGAGCACGGTGGGCACGGCGAGGAAGAGCAGCACGTACGCGGCGAACGGGACGAGTCCGAGCCAGGCGGCGGACGGCGCGGAGCGCGGGGCCAGCGACGACGTCGCCGGCCCCGCGCCGTGCGGAGCGGAGGGGACGGGGGCGGATGCCGTGGCATCCGCCCCCGCTGCGATGGCAGTGGTCACTGGACCGCCGCAGCCCACTTCTCGCCGAGCAGGGTTCCGGCGTTCGTCGACTGCTCCTCGGTCGGGACGACCGTCTCGTCCGGGACCTCGGGGAGGGCGGCGGCGAGGTCGGCGTCGATCGTGCCCGCCTCGGTCATGGCATCCATGCGAGCCGGGCGGGCGCCGCCGCCGAGCCACAGGTTCTGCACCTCGTCGCTGTAGAGGAACTCCTGCCACAGGCGAGCGGCGGCCGGGTGCGGAGCGTCGACGTTCACGGCCTGGTTGTAGTAGCCGGCGTAGCCGGTGCCGTCGAACACGACGACCTTCCAGTCCTTGTTGTCGGCGACGTGCGTGGCGTTCAGGTAGTCCCAGTCGAAGACGACGGGGGTCTCACCGCTCGCGATCGTCGCGGTGGTCACGTCGACCTTGAGCAGGTTGCCCGCCTTCTGCAGTTCGGAGAAGAAGTCGATGCCCGGCTGGTAGTCGTCGAGCGTGCCGTCGGACTGCACGGTCGCGAGGCCCACGGCAGCGAACGCCGCGCCCGCCTGCGTCGGGTCACCGTTGATCGCCACTGCGCCCTTGTAGTCGGCGCCCAACAGGTCGTCGAGCGAGTCGGGTGCGGGGAACTTCGACGAGTCGTAGCCGATCGACATGTAGCCGCCGTAATCACCGACGAAGAGACCGGTGGGCTCCTTCAGCTCCTCGGGGATGTCATCCCACGTCTGCACCTTGTAGGGGGCGAAGTGGTCGGTGTTCTGCAGGGCGACGGTCAGCCCGAGGTCGAACACGTCGGGAGCGGTGTCGAGCCCCTTGTTGGTCTCGGCTGCCTGGATCTCCTCGGCGCTGGAGACATCGGGTGACGCCTCGTTGACCGTGATCTCCGGGTACTTCTCCATGAACAGGTCGATGATCTCGCCGTAGTTCGCCCAGTCGCGGGGGAGGGCGATGACGTTGAGCTGTCCCTCGGCCTTCGCTGCCTCTTCGAGGTCGGCGAAGGTGCCGAAGTCCTCGACGGACGTGGCGGTCGCGGCGTCGACGGAACCCTCGCCGGAGCCGGAGCCCGCGGCATCTGCCGCACCGGAGCAGGCGGTCAGGGCGAGGGCGGCCGTGGTGACCAGGGCGAGGCCGGCGCCGATGCGGGCGCGGCGGGTGATGCGAGACATGGGGTGTCCTCTCGGTATCCGGCGCTGTGTGCCGGTATTCGGGTTGCGAGAGGAAACTACGGCTCCCACGTTGCCGATCGTGCGGGGGTGGGTGAACGAACGGTGTCCGGTTCATGGCCGATCCGGTGCGGCGTGGTGCGCCGTCAGGACAGCTGTGCGCAGAGATGCAGGATGCCGGACATGGGGCCACTCGCCGCGGGTGGCGTCGCTGGTGCGCCCTCGCGGTCTGACATCCTGGAGGGATGGACATCGGCAGTGTGCTCGGGCTGGAGCAGCTCACCTGGGGCACGCTGATCCTCATCGTCGTCGCGGCCTTCGCCGCCGGGTGGATCGATGCCGTCGTCGGAGGCGGGGGACTGCTGCAGCTCCCGGCGCTCCTGCTGATCCCGGGGATCTCGCCGATCCAGGCTCTTGCGACGAACAAGCTCGCCTCGGTGTTCGGCACCGCGACGAGCAGCGTGACGTACTACCGACGCGCGAAACCCGACATCCGCACGGCGCTGCCGATGGCGGTGATCGCGCTCGCCGGATCCTTCGGCGGCGCGGCCGTCGCCACTGTGCTGCCGGCAGCGGCGTTCAAGCCCATCATCGTCGTCGCGCTGCTCGCGGTCGCGCTGTTCACGGCGTTCCGCCCGCAGATGGGGGCGGCCACGAAGCTGCGGTTCTCCGGGCACAGGCACCACATCATGGCGGGGCTGGCGGGGCTCGTGATCGGGTTCTACGACGGGCTCATCGGCCCAGGGACGGGCACGTTCCTCGTGATCTCGCTCGTCGCGCTGCTCGGCTACGACTTCCTGCAGGCGAGCGCGAAGGCCAAGATCGTGAACCTCGCCACGAACACCGGAGCGCTGCTGCTGTTCATCCCGCACGGTGCCGTGCTGTGGCTGCTCGGCGGCATCCTCGCGATCGCGAACGTCGCGGGCAGCTATCTCGGATCGCGGATGGCGATCTCGCGCGGCGCGACGTTCATCCGCGTCGTGTTCCTGCTCGTGGTCGTCGCGCTCATCGCGAAGCTCGGCGTCGACGTATGGAACGAGAACATCGTCCCCGCGATGGCGTCGCTGCGCTGACGTGCGCCGGATCCCCGTCGTTGAGCGAGGAGCGCAGCGACGAGACGAAACGCGGTGAGACGCACAGAGCGTCTCACCGCGTTTCGTCTCGCGGAGACCCGCACTGAGCGAGCGAAGCGAGTCGAAGTGTCGCTCAACGACCGAGGTGGAGCGAGGGTGCCGGGTCAGGCCTCGGCATCCTCCGGCTCGAAGTCCACGCCCGCCTCGGCGCGCTGCTCGGCCGTGATGGGCGCGGGAGCCGCGGTGAGCGGGTCGAAGCCGTTGCCCGACTTCGGGAAGGCGATGACCTCGCGGATCGACTCCGTCTTCGACAGGTGCTGCAGCACGCGGTCCATGCCGAGGGCGATGCCGCCGTGCGGCGGGGCGCCGAACTTGAAGGCGTCCAGCAGGAAGCCGAACTGCTCCTTGGCCAGCTCGTCGCTGAGGCCCATGACCTCGAAGACCCGCTTCTGGATGTCTTCGCGGTGGATGCGGATGGACCCGCCGCCGAGCTCCGAGCCGTTGCACACGATGTCGTACGCATAGGCGAGGGCGGAGCCGGGGTCGGTGTCGAAGGTGTCCTCGAACTCCGGCTTCGGACCCGTGAAGGCGTGGTGCACGGCGGTCCAGGCGCCAGCGCCGACCGCGACGTCGCCCGAGGCCACGGCATCCGCCGCCGGCTCGAACATCGGGGCGTCGACGACCCAGGTGAACGCGAACTCGTCGGGATTCAGGTACCCGAGGCGGCGACCGATCTCGACGCGGGCGGCGCCGAGCAGCGCCCGGCTCTCCTTCGTGGCGCCGGCGGCGAAGAACACGCAGTCCCCCGGCTCGGCGCCGACGAACTCGGCGAGGCCCGCCTGCTCGGCCTCGGACAGGTTCTTCGCGGCGGGGCCGCCGAGCGTGCCGTCCTCGTTGAAGAGCACGTACGCGAGGCCGCGGGCGCCGCGCTGCTTGGCCCAGTCCTGCCAGGCGTCGAGCTGCTTGCGCGGCTGGCTCGCGCCGCCGGGCATGCGCACCGCGCCGACGTACTCGGCCTGGAACACGCGGAACGGGGTGTCTGCGAAGTACTCGGTCGCCTCGACGAGCTCGAGACCGAAGCGCAGGTCGGGCTTGTCGGAGCCGTACTTCGACATCGCCTCGGCGTAGGTCATGCGCGGCAGCGGAGTCTGCACTTCGACGCCGATCGTCTTCCACATCGCGACGACGAGGCGCTCCATGAGCGCGATGACGTCTTCCTGCTCGACGAAGCTCATCTCGATGTCGAGCTGCGTGAACTCCGGCTGACGGTCAGCGCGGAAGTCCTCGTCGCGGTAGCAGCGGGCGATCTGGAAGTACTTCTCCACGCCGCCGACCATGAGCAGCTGCTTGAACAGCTGCGGCGACTGCGGCAGCGCGTACCAGCTGCCGGGGTGCAGGCGCGCCGGCACGACGAAGTCGCGGGCGCCCTCCGGCGTCGAGCGCGTGAGGGTCGGGGTCTCGACCTCGGTGAAGTCCTCGGCGTGCAGCACGTCGCGGATCGCCTTGTACACGTCGGAACGCAGGCGCAGAGCGGATGCCGCGGCGGGGCGCCGCAGGTCGAGATAGCGGTACTTGAGGCGGGCCTCCTCGCCGACGTTCTCGGTCTCGGCGAGCGCCGTCGACACCTGGAACGGCAGGGGAGCGGACTCGTTGAGGACCACGACGTCGGTGGCGATGACCTCGATCTCACCGGTCGGGAGGTTCGGGTTCTCGTTGCCGTCGGGGCGGCGGGACACCTCGCCCGTGACCTTGAGCACGAACTCGTTGCGCAGCGGGTGCGCGATCTCCTCGTCGCGGATAACGACCTGGGCGATGCCCGATGCGTCCCGCAGATCGATGAACGCGACTCCTCCGTGATCACGACGGCGATCCACCCACCCGGTGAGGGTGACGGTCTGGCCGATGTGCTCGGCTCGCAGGGAGCCGGCGGAGTGAGTGCGAAGCACGGAGGATTCCTCCTGATCTGGGAGATGGTGAACCCGCCCATTCTACGTGGGCGGGCATCGCCTCCCCGGCCCGCTGCATATCGGTCAGTAGGATCGCCACGACAGAAAGGCGCACCATGGACCGCAACGGCATCTCCGACCTGTACGCATCGATCTTCTCGGGAACCACGGGCCTCATCGCCCTCGTCTTCTACATCCTCGTCGTCATCGGCCTCTGGAAGGTGTTCACGAAGGCGGGGTACCCCGGCATCCTCGCGATCATCCCGATCGTGAACGTGGTCTTCCTCGTCAAGATCGCCGGGATGTCCGGATGGTTCGCGCTGCTCTATCTCATCCCCGTCGTCGGGTTCGTCTTCGGCATCATCGTCGCCATCAAGCTCGGCGAGCGGTTCGGCAAGGGCGGGCTGTTCTCGTTCTTCCTGCTCTTCGTCTTCCCGTACATCGGCTACCTGATCCTGGGCTTCGGCGAGTCGCGCTACAGCAAGGCCTGACGTGCCGGCCTCGCGACTGCACCTGGTCCGACACGGCGAGGTGCACAACCCCGCGCGGGTGCTGTACGGGCGACTGCCCGACTACCACCTGAGCCGCGCAGGGCGGAAGATGGCGAGCGCCGCCGCCGAGTACGTCGCCGGGCTCGACCGCCCCATGAGCGGACTGTTCTGCTCGCCGTTGGAGCGCACCCAGGAGTCGGCCGAGCCGTTCGCAGAGCGCTTCGACCTCGTGCCCGAGATCGACGTGCGGCTGATCGAGCCGACCAACGTCTTCGAGGGCACGCAGATGAAGCGGTCTCTGCTCAACCCGCTGAACTGGTGGCATCTGCGACAGCCGTCGCTGCCGAGCTGGGGCGAGCCGTACGCCTCGATCGCCGAGCGGATGACGGGACTCATGGCCGAGGCCTGGAACGCCTCCGACGGGGGAGACCTCGTGATGGTCTCGCACCAGGCGCCGATCTGGATCACCCATCTGCGCGTCGCGGGACTGCCGCTGCGGCACGACCCGCGCACCCGGCGCTGCGCGCTCTCGAGCGTCACGTCGTTCGAACTCGTCGGCGATGTGTGGCGCGAGGTCGCGTATGCCGAGCCCGCCGCGACGGGCGGCGCGGTCGACGTCGGCGCCGTCTGACGGCGTGCCGCGTGCGGTGTCGCGTTTCGTCTCGCTCCGCTCGCTCAACGACCCGGGTGGTGCTCCGCTCGCTCAACGACCCTCGTGGGGCATCCTCCCGCGGGTCGTTGAGCGGGGAGCGCAGCGACGAGACGAAACGGGTCAGGCTTCCGACGCCATCAGGTCCTGGATGACGCCGACCGCGGCGAGCTGCCCGGCGGTCGCGGCCATCATGACGGCGGCCATCGGACCCGGCAGCGATGCGCGGTGCGCGATGTCACCCGCGGCGAAGATCCCGGGCACGGAAGTGCGTCCGAACTCGTCGATCCCGATCGCGCCGGACTCCAGCATCCCGAGCCCGAGCTGTGCGGCGAACGGGGCGCGCTGACGCATCGAAGCGGAGGCGACGAAGATCCCCGCGACCTCGTGCTCGGCATCCGCGGTGCGCACGACGACGTCATCGCCCGCGCGGCCCACGGAGTCCACGGGCGTGCGACTCACGCGCGCCCCGCGGGCTTCGAGCGACGCGACCTCTTCGTCGGTGTACGGCTCGTCGACGGGGACAGCGGTGATCACGCCGACGAAGCGTCCGAGCATGCCGATGAGGTGCTCGGCCCTCGCGGCGGCTCCGAGCACCGCGATGGGCCTGCCCGCGTGCTCGTGGCCGTCGCAGAACGGGCAGGAGAACGCCCCGCGCCCCCAGAGGGCGTCCAACCCCTCGACCGGGGGCAGGTCGTCGGCGATGCCCGTCGCGAGGATCACGGTGCGAGCGGATGCCGAGGCGCCGCCCGGCAGCGACACTACGAAGTCGCCCGCGATGCCGGCGACGCGCTGCACGGCCACGTCGCGGATCTCGACGTCCGCGTACTCCGCCAGTTGCGCGCGGGCCGTCGCGCGGAACTCGGCGGGCGGGGTGCCGTCGTTCGCGATGACGTTGTGCATGTGCTGCACGGTGCCGTTGCGGTACTCGCCGGAGTCGAGCAGCAGGGTCGACCGGTGCATCCGGCCGAGGGTCAGGGCGGCCTGGAGCCCGGCGGGGCCGGCGCCGATCACGATCGCGTCGTACATGGGTGTCCTCTCGGGGGAGTTGCTTTCCCGCCCAGTGTGTGACTTCATGTTGACATGAAGTCAAGTCGCGAGCATCCGTGGTCCGTCGGCGACGTCGCGAGTCGCTTCGATTGTCAATCGTCACGCAACCCGCGCCAAAACAACCTTCAACCTGCACCAGCGTCGCCTACCTGCACCAGGTTGACCTAGTTGCTCCACGTGAATTCGCGATTTCTACACTCTCTTTTGGAAAGTATCCATGCCTAAGTCCCCGCGCCACGCGCCCTCAGAGCTCACCGATTCCTGGCCGGATGTCACGTCTCCGGACACCGCCGGGGAAAGAGCCCGTCAACTAGCGAACAACCTCCGTCACGTCATCGACGAAGAGCGCAAGGTCAGCAACGCGAGCGTACGATCCATCGCCGACGATGCGGGCATCGACGAGGGGACGATCCGCAACATTCTGTCTGGGGCTCGCTGGCCCGACTTGCGGACGATCACTCTCCTTGAGGAGGCGTTGAACACCTCGCTGTGGCCTGCGCGCTCCGACGAGGGGCTGACCAGTGAAGCTTAGGAGCATCGGCGACGTCGCCCGCGTGATGAGCTTGCCTACCAATGTCCTCCGCCACTGGGAGACCGTTGGGCTGCTCCTCCCGGAGCGCGATTCGGCCGGTCGACGTAGGTACGACGAGGACCAGGTCGTGCGGATCGCTGTCATCCAGCGCAGCCAGGCTTCGGGGATGACGTTGAAGCAGATCGCGGTGATGCTCGACGACGGGGCGCGCGAGCGTCACGAGGTCCTGCAGCAGCATCTGGACGACATCGACCGCCGCATGGAAGACATGCGGCGGTCGCGCGAGATGACGGAGCACGCGATGAACTGCCGTTCTCATGACATCGCAACGTGCCCGCGCTTCCGCGCTGGTGTCGATGACGTTCTGGCGCGCTTCTGACCGCTGCTTGATGGGAAACCGCGTGGCCTGATGTCTAGAGCCTTGGGCGGGCTTTGCCCTTCGGGCTCCCCGCCTGACCGCCTCAGTGGGGCGGTAGTGCGACATGCGGTGGTGAGGACGGGTGCGCGGGTTCTCGGATCCCACGACGCGCATAGCAAAGCATGTCAAGAAACCCGGAACTGAGGGACGTGGCGCACGCAGGCGACACGCCTGACGAAACGTCCCCGGCAACCGCTATCGTTGATGGACTGCCGTCGGCAGCCGGCGAGGATGTGCGGGATATGCAGCGTACCCACGTTTCCGCCGGTCGCTCATATGAACGAGCAGCTATCATTCGAAGTGAGTCGATTGAAGGTGATGTAATGACGAGACTTCTTCCGCCCCGTCTCCAACTGAACCACGCGAACGACAACAGCTGGCATTCAGACGTACGGGAGCTTCTGGACTTCCTCCCCGTCCTGTATCCGGGTGGCGAGCAGTGGCTTGATGCCCGACTTCGACTTATCGACGAGGGCAAAGCCGTCGCTCACTTGGTGCGTGACCACGCTGGCACGCTCGTCGGAGTGATGCTCGGCATCGCCAAAGATGCCCACCGATTCAAGGTTTCGACGCTGTACGTTGCTCCTGGGCATCGAGGCGCCGGCGTCGGACGCACGCTGCTTGACGCTGCGCTCCTGCGCGCCCAGCAGGCGGAATGTACCGAGGTTTACATCACTGGGGCGACGACGGTGAGGGACGAGCTGTCCCCCTTGCTCTCTTCACGCAGGTTTGTGCGCATCGCCACTGAAAGAGATCGGTACGGCGTGGGTCGCGACGAGGACGTCTACAGCCGCGCGCTCTGACCGACGAGCGTCACGGAGTCACCCCTTCCGAGTCCGATGATCCAGAGCGCGGCGCGCGACATGGCAGCCGCGCCGCCGCTCGCTGGTCTTTCCCCTACTTCTCCGCGGCGATAGAGCGTGAGCGCACAGCACATGGGCCGTTGAAACGATCCGCAGTCGCTCGAGTTTCTGCGGACACGTCGCGAGGGTGACAACCCCGGGGCACGTGACGGAGCTAAGCCGGCCCATACCAAGTCGGGCTGTGTGGCGGAGCACTTGCACCGTCGAGTGTTCTGATTGCGACCAGCGCACTGAGCCTGCGACTCAGTCTCGGGGCCCGACGTCGCGGAGAAAGTGAAACAACCACTGCTCGAAATCGTGGAACCGTGTCTTGACCCAGCGGCCGATGCTCTTCGACCACCCCACGAGACGCAGTATGGCGGCGATCACTGCGATACCAACAGCAACCGAGATGATTGCGACCCCGTTCGGCGCGATGAAGCCGGTAATAGCTGCCCACGTCTCATTCCACCACTGGACGATCTCGGCTCGCACGGGCACACCGAAGAGTCCCCAGACGACGAACGCGAGGACGGGGGACGCGATAAGGGCCGTGCGAATCGCAGAGGATCTCGCCGTAACGCGGAACTGGGCGAATGCGCGCATCGGGTTCTGCGTGGTGATGGGTTTACCCGGGGCGGGCTCTTCTCGCCAGTAGTACACGACGAGACGAGACCTGCGCGACAGTTCCGGCGACCGCTCGAGGTAGTCAGACCAGACGTTCCCCTCGAGCAACCGGATGTACGCCGGTTCCGGGTGCAGCGTCGCTGCATGGAGCCAGATCGGGGCCATCACGAACGCGGCGACCGAACGGATCGGCCGGATACGGTCGATCAGCTGCGAGCCGCCAGCGACCTTCTGAGAACTGCGAATATCGGAGATGCGGAAGTCGAAGATCGCGCCGTTCCTCACGAGGCGAGATTTCGTCCACTGCCAGGTTCGGCCGATGCCGCTGATGGGGAAACGGACTCGAATGTACGCAGAATCCCCCTTCTGAATCTCTTTCGTCAGCGGGATGTCCCACAGCGAGAAGCCGCGCTGTGTGAACGCATCGACCTTCGTCGCCATCTGCGTCATCGCTTCCAGCGCGGTGAATGTGGTGCTTCCGTAGGTGACCTTGTCGCCGTCGAAGCTGACCTCACGGTCGAAGATGAGGCCAGCAAGCTTACGGTCAAGCACCTTCGAATGAAGGCTTGACGGTGCCAAAGTGTCGAAAGGGAGAGCGAGAGTGATCTGACCGACGTTCTTCGTCTTGGCCTCGATGAGCAGTCCGACATCGAGGACAAACATTCGGCGGTGAATTCCGAGCGCCGCGAGGGACCACAGATTGAGGTGCAACTTCTTCACTTCGAAGTCAGTCCGGTCTGCGGCCTTCGCGGCGTCAAGCACAGAGAAAAATGACATTAGAGCGCCCCTCCCAGCGGGTCGGTCAAAGCTACCGCGGTTGTCCGCGGTCGCTTGTCGACGTCCTCCTCGATGCACAGCGCATTGATGGCTCTGACGGTCGTGCTGAGTCGCCCGAAGTCTCCGAGCGGAAGCAGATACGTTTCGCCGACACCGTGGGAGTAGCCGGCGCCGCCGTAGCTCACGGGCGGGAGCATCTGCACGCGCACATCGGAATGCGCCTCCGCGAAAAGGGCGACGGCGATGGACTGCATCTTCGAACCGAAAGGCAGAACGGTGAGACGACTGCGCGGCTCGGTGGCGGAATACGCTGCTTCGAGGTGCCGCAGGGTCTCCTGATAGTGCAGCGTCGACGCTTTCTGTGACGGGCGGAGGCCGTTGATGCGGTTCATAACGCCGTACCGCCACTCGTCGCGACTGCGTGGTGGGTGACCGCTGATGAACCTCACGTCAGGATGGTTCTTGTCGATGTTGAACGACGTGTCGATCTTGTCCAGCGACGCGGCGACTCTGTCGGCGTTGAACCCGCAGATGACGACGGCGCTCTCCGACACGGGTTCCAACCGCACGTCGCCGGGGGCGATGATGTGTGCGGTCTCGTCGGCGTCGAAGTCGAGGCCGAGTGTTGTCCCTTCGGCCGCATCGCCCTCATCGAACCTCTTGATGAGGCTCTCGGCTTCTTCTTGCGAGGGCTTGTAGTCGTGCGCCGACGCGTAGGCGATGTCGACGCTGATGGGCTGGCTCCGGGCATGCTCGAAGAGTGCTCGCATGACGCGCAGGACGTAGGCGCCGCTGCACGCGCTGACGTCGAAGAGAATACGGGCGTTCGGCGGGAGTAGGGACTGGAGCCGTTTGTCGAACTCGAACTCAGTTCCTTGGTCATCGATGATGTGCACGGTGCCTGTGGCGGCGCCCACGAGAGATACGAGTTCGTTTCGCTTGCCTGCGTTGTCCTCGGTGTTGCTGTTGTAGTCGAGGATGATTGCGGTCGCGATGGACGCGTTGCTCGTGCGGACGCACTCAGTGATGTGCGTTGCGCGGTCCTCGAATCCTGCGGCGCAGATGAGTACGTCGTAGTCGCGAAGGTCCGCCTCGAGGGTTTGGACGCCCGGCAGCATCTCTGCCACCCGGTCGTATGAGACGGTCGTGATTCTCATTCTTGCTCCCCCCAGAGGTCGAGCTGAGCGGCGGGTTCTTCGTGCGTGCGTCGCCGTTTGCGCCATCCGTCGAGGAACTCCTGAGGCCCGTCCAGGAACTCGCCGAATTCAGAGGCAGTCGCTTTCACGGCTTCGTCTTTGCCGAGCCCCGCGAGGAACGCAGGGAGGAAGATGCGGCGTAGATGCCACCTCGTAGTCGTGACCATGTTGTGTCTGCTGCGTCCGGGCTGAATCGAGATGTACACGGCTCGGCGAAGGAGCTCTTTTCGGAGCCGTTGCTGCTCGGTCGTCAAGGTCTGCAGTGCAGCGCTGTCGCCGTCGATCTCGATTCGCGGGATCTGCACTGGCTTGCCGCCGCCACTCTGTGTCGCGGTGTCGACGAGCATGCGGCGGGCGAACTGGCCGAAGGCCTCACTGTGCGTGTGTAGCTGCTTCCCGAGCGGCCGATGATGCATCAGGGACTGCAGCATCTCGCGGCTCACTCCGATGATGGCCGTGTGCTGCTTGTTCGTCGGCACCTGATCTTTCGAGGTGCTCGTGCTGCCCGCGAGGACATGCCGGAAGACGTACAGTAGCGTCGCGACGTCGCCGGAGCAGAGGTTCGCGATGGTGCCGAGTCCGTAGTACGTTCGGTCGTTGCTCTGTGTGGGATCAGCGAGCTTCTCCGCGATGGCTTTCATCGACGGCGAGCCGCCGATGAGTTGCTCTGGTGTGCCAGACCACTCGGCGGCCTTGAGCCTATTGGCCAGCAGCTGGGTCGCGAACTCGAGGTTGCGCTCCGGTGTGGCCGAGACGAACTCGGACCCCGCGTCGACTTCAATTCGTTCGCGCGTGAGATCGATGGTGAGCTCGCCGCCCTGATAGTCGTCCACGATCCCGTGCTTCTCGCTGCTGACCTTGAACATATGACTGGAACGTCGCTCCCACACAATGGGGATCAAGGCTCTTTGGACATGCTCGGAAAGCCGGTGGAGGCTGAAGTCGTCGAGCAGGAACGCGATGCGGTGCTTGTCGAAGAAGGGCACAGCCCGCACGAGCGCAGACGTCAGGTCGCCCAGGAAGGAGATGGAGGTGAGGGTCTTCTCCGGGGCTGCATGGGTGTGTAGACGCTTCTGCGACTCGAAGATGGCACGTTCGAGGCTGCTAGCCGCTGAGCGCAGAGGAAGGTTCTCGAACGATGCTCCATCCGGCTCGAGGATGTGCGCAGCGAAGAACGCGGCGATGGACGCGGCGGCTGAGTCACCTAGTCCGAAAACAGTCTCGGCGTCGTCGCGGGCGGCGATAGCCATGAGCGTCGCGACGAGCTCGCGCGCATGGATGAGATTGAAGTAGTGGATGACCTCGTGGCGAGTCGCTTCGAGGTCGGCCTCGGTCTGAATCTCGGCAAAACGATTCTGGAAGTCCGCGGTACAGGAGACGTAGATTCCGGCGACGTTGAGCGAGGTCAGCGGCACCTCCTTGTCTCGTTGTTCGGCGTGAGCGCGCAGGCTCATCCATCGCAGGACCATGCTCTTCCCGCAGCCACGCGGTCCGGTGAGAAGAACGGGGTCGCCGGAGGTGACCTGCTCGAGCCATGAGGTTGTGGCGAAGAGGTCGAGAAGAAGGCTGTCGCTGCTGATCTGTTCCGCGCTGATGAACTCGAATGGGTTAGTGAGAGCCCTGGTGCGGCGAGGGCCGCCGAAACGCACACGCTCATACGCCTCGTCGATGTGGTTACGAAGTTCCTTTCCGGTTCGTATTCCTCGGTCCGCGTCCTCCTCGATGAGCATCGGCATGATGTCCCGAAGTTCGCCGAGGAACTCCCGGTCGCTGGCTGTCAGGTCTCGGCGTGCATGCATCACGTTGTGCATGTGCGCGAGGTGGTGCGCGAGGTGGTTGTAGTCGGTCCACGGCTTGTGCGTGTCCTGGATGAGTTTCAGGCTCCCGGTGTCGACGATGACCAGCTGCAGGGTGTTCGCGGTGGGCGAGTAGTTCACCTCGCCGGGGAGCGAGTCGCGGACCAGGATGTTGCGCCAGTGCAGGTCATCGTGTGCCAGGCCGTTCGCAGCCAATGCGTCGAGGGCGCTGGATAGGTGCCGCACGAGTCCAACGACGGTGTTGATGTCGATTCGGTCGGGATGAAACCTGACGAAGTCTTCGAGCGTAGATGCGTCCGCTACCCATTCTTCGACGATGACCTGGAACCGCTTTCCTGTGGCCGAGTGTGTCCACATGTCAAAGTCTTCAGCGCGTGTGAAAAGCGGGGAGGGCAGCGCTTGTCTCAGATCGAACTCGCGCCGAGGGTCAGCTTCGTCGGTGAACTCGATGGGGGTGAACTTCGCCGCCCGCTCTCGCCCGTAGCGATCTTTCACTCGCCACACAAAACCTGTCTCGCCGCGCGCCACGAACTCGACTGCCGTGTACTTGTGACCCGCTTCGAAGGTGTGCTCTTCGAAGGCGTCGAGCGACGTCATCAGTGCGATTGTTTCCGCGTCAAGCCGGGGTCCCCCATGACCAGACATGCCGCCCCTCTCGTAATCGGGGTGATGTCGTCCCCACTCGCATTGCACATTATGCCGGTACAGGTACGTTCCTGTATGCAAGTGCATCGAAACTGTGACACAGCTGTTCTGAAGATGTGCCAGGCGGGTTCCCGTGCAAAAGGGCGACGGAGGCGCGGGAATCGGCGGTGACGCTAAATTGCCCTGGACAGACTGCGGAGTATGTCCTGTTGGTCGGCGCTTAGATAACGATAGCTCTGGGGCGGCTCGAGTGCCGCGAATTCGCGCATGCTCTCCAGCGAAACGGGGCGGTCCCATCGTTCGTCGACCCGCAGCTCGACGACGGAAGCAGTGCCTCTGTCCCCGAGATACTCCAGGAAGTACTCTTCCGTGATGTCGAGCTGATCGCCGTATCGCGGCCACAGGACCTCGGGGGCGCCTGTGCGCACTGCTTCGATGTGAAGAACACCGATGATGGCACGAAGGGGGCTACTGGCGTATAGGTACACGGCCGTGCCGTGAGCGAGCGTCGGAAAGCGGCGGCGAACCTCGGCGGTCTTGTGGCCCGAGAGTAAACGCCGAGCGAACTGAGGTTTCACGGACAGTAGCACCGTGTTCACATGCGGGTCGTTCCGAACGGTGCGATGGGCTGTCGTCTGCAAGCCGACTCCTCTGGTGGCTGTGGCGCCGATATCGAAGCCCGGCGCTCCAATCGGTGCGCGCGGCGCCACGCAATTGTCTCAGGTTCCGAACGTCTCCGAATCCGCGGACCCAAGTCCCTGCTGCGTCATAATCAATGCCATCTAGGTAGGTGCGCGAGCCGGCTGGGCGGCACGCTTCGCCGGTCGAGGAACGCTCGCGGTCTGTCGCAGGAGTCACCCGCCGATCAGGCAGCTATCACCAAGCATCAGCTGCAGCTCATCGAGTCGGGGCGAGCTTCCGGCAGGAAAGGTGAGGTCGGTCCCTCTAACCCACGGACCGCGACGCTAAGTGGCCTCGCGGCTGTGCTGGGGATGACCGTAGCCGAACCTTTCGCCGTCGCTGAGCTGTGAGCCGCATCAGACTGAGTACTCGGTCCAGTAGCCGGTGGCGGGGTTGAACCGACGCACGAGTCCGTTCAATCCATCCAGCCATAGTTCATCGAGGTCAGTCGGTAGCTGAAAGGACCCATCGGAGAGCTCCCAAGTGCTCGCCGTGCCAATGTGGGCGTTCTTGCCGGTCGGCGTCGTGAGTAAGTAAAGGTGCCGATGCCGAGCTCTGACGGATCGCGCGTCTGTGATGAGCTTCTCGCGCTTGTTTCTCATGGCTGTCCCGTCCAGAAAACTGGTGAGCTCTTCCGCCGCGCCGATCTGTGAACGGGGAACCCGAGAATCCCAACCGCGTATCTCGACGCCGCCGAGTGCTGATGCGTCCCTCCATGCGAAGATCCAGTGCGCGCTTCCGAGGCTCCCATAGGGAAGTCCGGGTCTCGCTGTTCGAGTTCCCGGGCGACAGCGTCCGCAAGTATGCGTCTGTGTTTGGCCGGAGGCACATCCCAGCCGGGTTGCAGGTGCAGCACCCAGCGGTCCGTCCCCGCGTATCGCGAGGCGATGTCAGCCTCGAAGCGGTCGCTGTTGTGCGTGTCTCGTCGGAGAATCGGGTCGAAGGTGGATGACACTTCGACGACCGCTCGCGAGCCCGTGGGGAGCGCGAGCAGGATGTCTACAGCTCGCTGCTTGCCGTCCTTGTCATGCAGTAGGGGAGTCCCGCCCGTGAAACGGCAGAGCATTTGAGCTGCACGGTGCTCATCGGGTGCGTCATGAAACTCCCGGTGCAGGCGATTCCACACTCGAAGGTCAGGTGCGGGAGCATCCACACCCGCAATGAATGTCCGCGCCACCGTTGCAGTCTATGCACGGTGTCCGGTCGCGCATCCGGGCAGGGTCATCGATACCGCGCCGACCGCGCATGTATGAGACATGAACCGTACGATGAACCAAGGCGGAGAACGCCCTGAGCCGAGGAGGAACGTGCACACGAACGCGCTGCGCGTCTCTTCAGACCCGCCCCAAGAACCGAACGAGGCAGCTCTGAGCGAGCCTGAGCTTCGAAAGCGCATCCTGCTGAGCTTGGGTGCTCAAGGTTTCAAACTTCTCGACGATAAGGGTCTCTTGGCTCCGGTCGGCGACAAGAACAGCGTGCGCTCGTTGCACGAGGTTGCGGTCGCATCGCAACGAGAGCGAGCGCGCGGTGCACTCGAGCGCTACGAGCCGGAATTCATTGCCCGCCTTGTCGCGGGGAGCGAGATCGACCCGGCGAAGGTTTCGCCGCGCCTTGTAATCCTGCCTCCGGGACGGGGACGTGATGCTCTGCTGTGGCGATGGGTTTCGTTGCATTGGTCCATACCGGTTTCCGGCGGCTACGGCCGACGCATCCGAGCGCTCGTCGTTGATGAAGGTCACGGCGATGCGGTCATGGGTCTCATCGGGCTTGCCGATCCTGTGTACTCGCTCGGCGTCCGTGACCGCGCCCTCGGCTGGTCAGCGGATCAGCGAAAGGACAGGCTGACGTCGGTCATGGATGCGTTCGTCCTCGGCGCTGTCCCTCCATACAACTCGCTGCTCGCGGGCAAGCTTGCAGCATTGCTATTGCGCAGCGATGAGCTGCGTAGCGTCTTCGACGAGCGCTACGGCGCTCGTGAGACGTTGATCTCTAGGCGTGACCCGCAGGCCTCTCTTGCCCTCGTGACCACTGCGTCGGCCCTTGGTAGAAGCTCCGTGTACAACCGGGTACGCGCATCCGATGGCTCGCTCGCGCTGCGCAGCGTGGGCTTCACCCAGGGAACTGGTGACTTTCACTTCTCGGGCGAGGTGTATGACTTGCTCGTCGAAGCCGCCAGGAACGACATGTCTGGGACGGACGCCACGCACCGGCATGCAAACTGGGGGAGCGGCTTCCGCAACCGACGAGAGGTCATCCAGCGCGGTCTGTCCGCCGTCGGCTTGAGCCCATCTCGTTTCCGAATGCACGGCGTACAACGAGAGGTCTTCATCGCTCCGCTCGCACGAAACAGCGCGGAATGGCTTCGTGGTGACGTGAGTCAACTCGATTGGGTCACCTCTCCAACGGCAGAGCTCGCCGCATGGTGGAAGCAGAAGTGGATGCTCCCTCGGGCGAGTCGAACGCAAGAATGGCGCGAGTTCCTACCGGAATCGTGGAGGCTGTGGCCCTAGCCCCGGACGCGTCGCATCGAGCAGCTGCTCACGACGCCGAAGGTGCGGGCCCACTGGGGAGGAACCGCGGTGAGCCCGTTGCCGACGTGACCGTCGCATAACTGAAACGCGGGGTAGAGGACGACGCCGTCGCTGGCATCGAGCTCGAGTACGTGAAGCTCGACCGCAGCCTGGGTGATCTTGTCCTCTGCCCACCAAGGTGCGGGACAAGCTTGTTGCGGTGTAGCACTGGCCGACGATCTCAGCCCGACGGCTCGGCTCTTCACTCATGAGAGATCTCCCCGTGTGCGCTCTACATCCCGCTGAACACCACGTTCGGCATCCCGCCCTTCGGAAACCACTTCGGCGGCGCAACGCTCAGCGGGAAGTTCGACATGAGGTGGAACGAACGCTGGTCGACGCCGTCATGGCGGAGGAGTGCGTCGAGGGTGGTGACGGGGGTCTTCGTCGAGTCCAGCAAGGTGAGCTCCGGGAAGACCTGCTGCGCGATGTAGGCCACCACATCCCACGCACGGACTCCCTGCTCTTCGGCCAGGGCGAGGATAACTTCGAGCTGGGTGCAGGCGTACTCGAAACGAAGCTCGCCGTCGGCGGTGCGCAGGGCGTCGACGTTCTCGCGCTCGGTGAGGTGGATGGCCTCGTGGATCTCGTCGGATTCGAGGTCGGGAGCCAGCGCGCGGATGGGGAGGATGCGATGCCCGCCAATGTCGACCGTCTCGACGAGCGGAACGTCGGGCAGGTACGCGGCCACCTCCTCATAAGTGAGGAAGAGGGGGAACGGGGTCTCGTTCAGGATGGTCATGCACCCCCTATGCGTGGCGGATGAAAGGACGACGACGGCCGTCGTTGCTCCGCCGTTCGGCGAGGAGCGGTAGTCCTATTGCGGACTTTAGTCCGCAATGCGTTATCATGCAGTCATCGGGCGGTAGCTGAGCCGAGCGGAGAACTCGTGGAAGCGCTCGAGTACACGGACCGCATCGTGCTGGATGACCAACGTGTCGCGGTGTGTGGTGACTGGCACGGGAACGTCGGCTGGGTGAGAACGCTGGCGCGAGTGATTTCTGCGCTCGCGCCCGATGTGACCACCATCCTCCAGCTTGGCGACTGGTGGATCGATCCGGCGCTCACTGACGAGATCTTCGCCGACACCAACATCGACCGTATCTACGTCACGCTCGGCAACCATGAACCATGGTCCGAGATCACGCCGCTGCTCGACGAGCGCCCTGGGGAGGCGGTGCGCGTCTCGAGGATCACCTGGCTGCTTCCGCGGCCGGCCCGCCTTGTCGTCGCTGGGCGTTCTGTCCTTTCGCTCGGAGGCGCGGCATCCGTTGACCGATTGTGGCGCATCAACGGTGCAGGATGGTGGCCGGACGAGGCCATCACGGACAACCATGTCGAAGCGGCCATCGCGGGCGGGCCCACTGACGTGATGCTGACGCACCAATCACCGGCGCGCACGCCGGTCCGCGCCGTGCGGCAGGTGCTCCGCGCCAACCCCATGGGGTTCCCCGATGAGACGCTGGCTGAGTCAAAGGAGTCGCGTGAGCGCGTGGCGCAAGTATGGGATGCCGTGAGACCCGAGCTTCTCATGCACGGGCACATGCACGTCGCCGGCGGTGGGGCGACCGACGATGGCCGCCGAGTGGCGAGCTTCGGGCGCGACACACAGGAGGGGAGCCTCGCCATCCTGAACCTGCGCACGCTGCGGTTGGAGACGCCGAGCATCCGCCAGATACGGTCAGCGGCGTTCCCTGATGGATAACGGTCGCGCCTTTCGTTCGAGGGAAGAGCGACTCAACGGCGTACTTGAGGCGTTCCACTCATGTCGGCTCGACGGCTTACAGTCATCGCGTGCCGCAATCCGTGACGGCTGGGACTACATTGACGGGCGACGGATCTTGGACGAGATCATCGAAGATGTGGTTCGACGGCACACTAGGGGTAACCATGGACGATGGCGCTGAGAGGAGCCCGTGGCCCGAGATCACGACGCACCCCAACCTCGCGGCGGAACTCCACCCTGACCGGAACGGTGATCTGACCCCGCGAAATGTCCGAGCCAGCACAGCCAGGGTGCTGGCCTGGCGCTGTCCGCGGTGCAGTCACGAATGGCGGGCCACGGGTATCGCCCGCGCCCGGGGACGGCATCGATGCGGGGTCTGCGCGAACCGCATCATACGCGCGGGCCTGAACGACCTCGCCACCACTCATCCACATCTCGCTGCCGAGTTTCATCCCACCCAGAACCTGCCCTTCACGGCCCCGTCCATCACGGCTGGAAGCAACCGAAGGCTCTGGAGGCGGTGCGCGCGAATTCATCTGTGGCGGTGCGCGCCGCAGTCTCGTCTTCGAGGCACTGGATGCCCCGAATGCTCTGGAGTTCGTGTTGTTCCAGGAGTGAACGACATGGCTACCACGCATCCGCACATCGCGGCCGACTGGGTCGAAGGTCGAAGCGGGGTTAGCACGCCTTCAAGCGTGAAAGCGACCGCCTCGAAGCAGATCCATTGGGCCTGCGAAGCAGGGCATGAGGTGCTTGAGTCGGGCAGGATGCGGACAGCGCGTGGCGGGTGCGGGGAGTGCAACCGCAAAGAGCCGGGATGATCTTGAATTGGGGTTCGCAACCCCGGAAGGTGGGGCGCAGGCTGAGGATTTACGGACGTGGTCGTGCATACTTCTCCGCGTCGCAGCTCTCATGAATCGACATTTCATGGCCTCCTGATTTGATCCGCAACTCTCGCTCAGCGGTGAGGGATCGTGGAGTTGAACGAGGATGACCGAGCCTCGCTGTAGCTGGTATCGCTCTCCTGCCTGCTGAAGTACCTATGGGTGTCTGCGGTCGGCGCTATGGTTCCCGTGAAGAGGGGGAACTCATGGAAAAGAAGCAATCACTGGATCTGCCTGCAGGTCGCATCATCTCCGCCGACGACGAAGGTCTCGGTGCCGCGTTCCAGCGGATGGGTGAAACGCTCGCGCGTCTCGAGGAGGGGGAGAACCCGCGCGAATATGTCAAACGGGGGCCAGCGATCATCGAAGATCACGTCAACAACATCGTCGAGTCGCTGAAGGATGCGGACGCTTTCGATGTGATTGAGCTGATGCGGATGCGGGAACTACCGATGTTCCTCGAGGGCTACCGTGAAAGCGTAGAGGACCACCTTCCTTCGGCCGTCGAGCTCATCGCCATCATTCTCCTCACACGAGGTCAACGCGCACCCGTCGAGCGTCCCACCGCGACGACGCGACCCGCCGGGACGATCCCTGACCTCCACGAACGTGCAGCGGAGATGCTCACGTTGGGGTCGTTCACGCTCCTCGATGCTGGCGAGCGAAATGAGCATGGTGCGCTGACCGCGCTGTCCGCCTCCTATGTGAGCCACGACCTGACTGTGCAGTTCAAGCAGTATCTGCATGTCCACGACGAGATCAACTCGGCGTTGTTCGCGTCGGAACACATCGGTGACTTGCTGGTCGACACACTCGGCTTCAGCTATGAGGACTTTCTCGCCGTTCGTAATGCCATCGCGCAGGTTCATGGTGAGAAGTTCTTCGCGCTGCGTGACGCCACCGCAGGCATGTTCGAACAACGGCACGCGAAAGCGAACGACCCTGCGTTCCTCGCTGAGGCTCGGACCGCGCTGTCGAGCATGTTGGAGTTCCCGGGCAGACGCGCCGCGCTCACCGTAGAGGAGATCGCCGAATCCGCGAACGTTGATCCCGGTCGTGCTCTGGCCGTTCTGGAACTGTTCAGTCTGCCTTTCGAGGAGGCCGACGCTCTCGCTGCAGTACAACGGTTCCTTGGCGGCGACAATGCTTTCAGGTCAGCGTCCCTTGTCCGCGATGCGGATGGCGTCTACGTCTCCACGGGTAAGCCCATCGGTACCGATTGCTTCCGCCTGGTCGCTGAGGAAGCGCTGAAGCGGTCCGCCCCGAAATTCAAGCGGTACGAAAAGCGACGAGCGCTGGTGAGCGAGCAGCTCGCGCTCGAACGACTGGGCACATTGCTCGGCGCGGATGCCGCGCACGCTAACCTCAAGTACTTCCGTGCCAATCCCGACGTGGACGTCGCCCGCCTAGGGCCGGATGCGGAGAACATCACCACCTTCGCGGAACAGACCGAAGCGGACGGACTATTCCTCGTCGAGGATGTTGCCATCTGTGTGGAAGTGAAGGCGAAAAGCCTCTCCAGTGCAGCCCGACGCGGAAAGGTCCAGCGTCTGTCCGCTGACCTCCGTGAGACCGTCGGAAGCGCCACGACGCAAGCGCTGCGGCTCGAAGACCACATCCGCACGAATGGCGGACTGTGGCTCGAGAACCGTACCTGGTTGGACCTTTCAGAGATTCGCGAGATTCGGTCAGTCACGGTGTTCCTCGACGACTTCGGCCCGATATCGACCGCGCTCGACGAGCTCGTGCGCGCCGACGTCATCAAGAGCGAACGCTTCCCGTGGCTGATCACATTGCACGACCTCACCATCATCTCCGAGGTGCTGGACCGGCCGGCGGAGTTTCTTCTCTACCTGCGTCGCCGCACAGAATCCGAGGTGTCGCTCACCTTCAAAGCAATCGACGAACTCGATCTATTCATGCTGTTCCTAAGCGGTGGACTATGGGTGGAACCGGACCCTGACCGCGTGAGCGAGGAGTTCCTCGGCGTGCCCCGGCCGACGGGGAAAGACCGCCGCCGCTTCCGCGAATCCGCAATGCCGACGCGAGTGATGACGCACACCGATCCGCTGGACGCGTGGGTGTACTTCCGTGAGGGGTCCAGCACGGAGGAAGCCCCGAAACCGGTCTTCGAGGCGATGACCTCCGTGAACGAGCTTGTGGACTTCCTTCAGGATGGGCGCAAGCCCGGTTGGTTCCGTTTCAGTTCGGATCTCTTGAACCTTGCCGAGGAGGGGCAGGAGTCCGTGGGGGAGATGATTGAACAGCTCGTGGCGAAGACGGCGGATGACGGGCTGCACCACAACTCGCTGATGACGTTCGCGGGGGCATGGGGCTATCCGACTTTATTCATGGGCACGAAACCCAAGGGGATGTCTGATCAGGAGGCAAGCCGACGACTGGCGATCTACGGCTTCACCAAGAAGCACCAGATCAAATCGGACCGCGCGCTGATGGTGATCTTCGACGAACAGGCGCAGGTGCGCTCGATCCGGTATGACAACAGCTTGCCGGCCGAGAACAAGGAACTTGATGACGCCGCTGTTGAGATGGGTCTCATTCCGTCGGCCGTAATGGGGCGTCCGGTTCCACCGTCTGCTCGCCGAGCGACGAAGCGTCTGAACCCGAGCAAGAAATCGAAGGGAGCCGGCAGACGCCGGCGCGGCTAGTCCGGCGAATCTTCTTTCTCGAGTTTCGACCGATCTCGAACCGTCGCTCCTAGCGCTTGGAGCGATCTCGTCGAGAATGGAGCAACTATCGTGACGATGTAGTCAAAGCTCGCGAGTGTCTCGGCCCGCTAAATCAACGAGCACATGCTCCAGACCTGATGCATGCTTCGTGACGATGCACATCGATCTGCCGACGAACGTGCTGCGTCACTGGGAGTCCGTCGGCCTGCTCCGCCCGACGAGGGATGCCGCGGGGCGCCGCCGCTACGGCGAGGACGACGTCGTGCGGGTCGCCGTGATCCAGCGCAGCAAGGCAGCGGGAATGTCGCTGGAGCAGATCGCGATCCTCCTCGACGACGGCGCCCGCGGTCGTCACGAGGTGCTCGAACAGCACCTCGCCGACCTCGATCGACGCATGGAGGAGATGCGGCGCTCGCGCGAGATGACCGAGCACGCGATGCGGTGCCGATCCCACGACATCGCGACGTGCCCCCGCTTCCGTGCGGGCGTCGACGACGTCCTGGCGCGTCTGTGAGGGGCACGGCGTCGGCGGTGCCGCCGTCGACTGTGCCCGGGGCATAGTCGCCGTCCCGATGCCTGTGTCGATACGACGCAGACGTCGTCGGACTCCGCACGTAGCGTGGAGTGATGGACGTTCGAGAGTTCCGCCCGGTCGACCTCAGCGGCATGCGTGCAGCCCTGGGCGATGTCGAGCCTCCCACCGTGCAGAAGATCATCGACCACCTCGATGACAACTGCCTGACGTTCCTCGCGCACTCGCCGTTCTGCTGTCTGTCGACGTCGGATGCCGCAGGCAACTGCGACTGCTCGCCGCGAGGCGACTATCCCGGTTTCGTGCGCGCCCTCGACCGGCGGACGCTCGTGATCCCGGATCGGCTCGGGAACAAGATCGCCGACTCGATGACGAACATCCTCGACAACGGCCACGTGGGGCTGCTGTGCTTCGTCCCGGGGATGACGGAGACCCTCCGCATCAACGGCACCGCCTCCGTGACCGACGATCCGTCCCTGCTGGCGATGCTCGAGCAGGACCACTCCGTTCCCGACCTCGCCATCGTCGTGCGCACGGAGCAGGTGTACCTGCACTGCGGACGCGCCCTGCTGCGGGCGGGCCTCTGGGATCCCGAGACGCAGGATCTCGCCGAGGAGGTGCCGACATCCGGGCAGATCTGGGCGAGCACCTCTGGCTACGATCCCTTGGTCGGGGACACGATCGACGGCGCGATGGCCAGTGCGTACAAGGTGCTGTACTGAATGCGCTCTCGCGAAGGGATGATGCCCCTCCTCGTCAGCGAGATCGTCCGCGAGACCCCCTCGATCGTGAGCGTGCGCCTCGAAGCGCCCGATGGTGCGGCGCTGCCGCCGTGGGCGCCGGGCGCGCACGTGGACGTGCAGCTGATCACGCGTCACGAACGTCAGTACTCGCTGTGTGGGGATCCCGCCGACATCACCGGTTATCGGATCGCCGTGCTGCGCGAGCCGTCGTCACGCGGGAGCTCGCAGTACATCCACTCGTTCCTCCGCGTGGGGAGCCGGGTGTGGGTGCGACCGCCCCGCAACCTGTTCGCCCTCGCGGAGGCGTCGTCGTACCTGCTCGTCGCCGCAGGAATCGGCATCACGCCTATCCTCGCGATGGCGCGGCATCTCGCGGCCGCAGGCGCTGACTGGCGGATGGTGTACCTCGTGCGACGACCCGACGACGTCGCCTTCGCTGCGGATCTCGACGCGCTCGGCGACCGGATCGTCATCCACGCCAGTGGTGAGGACGGCCGGGTCGACCTGGCGCGCCTCGTGTCCGAGGTCGCTCCGGGCACGGCGATCCATGCCTGCGGCCCGCAGGGCTTCATCGATGCGCTCACCGCGCTCGATGCGGATCTGCCCAGCGGCAGCAGCATCCATGTCGAGCGTTTCGAGCCCAAGCCGCGGGAGCATCGGCCGAACGAGGAGTTCACGGTCGTCTGCAGTCGATCGCGGATCGCCGTGACGGTCGCGGCGCAGCGGTCCATGCTCGACGCTCTGCGAGACTCCGGGGTCGACGTGCGAGGTTCCTGCCTGCGCGGCATCTGCGGTTCGTGCGCACTGAGCGTTCTCGACGGGAAACCCGAGCATCGCGACTCCCTCACCGTCGACGAGGATTCATCGACGATCTATCCGTGCGTCTCGCGGTCGATCAGCCCCCGGCTCACCGTCGACGCGTGAGTCACGCGGGCTTCCGTGCCGGCGTCGACGACGTGCTCGCGGGGCTCTGAGGCGACTCCTCCACCCGGCCTACGCATAGGAACCCGCGCGTAAACTGGGAATCGTGCCACTCGCCTCGACGGTTCGTCCGATCCGCAGCGGCCGCCCCTCCCGCATCCGGTCTTCTCGCCGTGCGGTCGGAGTCGCGCTCGCCGCGGTACTCGCCATCGGTCTGAGCGCCTGCGCTCCCGATGCGGTCAGCGACTCCTTCCTCAGCGGAGACAACACCGGCTACGTGGCCGCCGACGGTGCGATCGTCGAGATCCCCGTCGCCGAGCGCGGCGAGCCCGTCGCCTTCGGCGGCGTCACGGAGGACGGCGAGGACTTCGACAGCGCCGACATCGCCGGCAAGGTCACGGTCGTCAACTTCTGGTACGCGGGCTGCGCCCCGTGCCGCCTCGAGGCGAAGGACCTCGAGACCGTCTGGCAGGAGCAGGGCGGTGACGGCGTCGCGTTCGTCGGCATCAACACCCGCGACCAGGCAGACACCGCCAAGGCGTTCTCGGCGGAGTTCGGAGTGACCTACCCGAGCCTCATCGACGTCGACACCGCCGAGGCCAAGCTCGCCTTCGCCGAGGTCGTGCCGATCCAGGCCACCCCGACCACGCTCGTGCTCGACAAGCAGGGCAGGGTCGCGGCGAAGATCATCGGTCCGATCGACAGCACCTCCATCCTCTCGACGCTCGTCAAGGACGCTCTGGCGGAGGACTCGTGACCCCGGCGGGTGCGCCGTGAACCCCGAAGTCATCATCAACTCGGGCGCACTCTGGTTGGCGATCCCCGTGGCCATGCTCGCGGGGCTCATCTCGTTCCTGTCGCCCTGCGTGCTCCCGCTCGTCCCCGGTTACCTGGGGTTCCTCGGCGGCGCGGTGTCGCCGCGCCCCGCGAACGGTGCGCAGCAGGTCGCTCCGGGGCGCGGCCGCCTCGTCCTGGGTGTGCTGCTGTTCATCCTCGGCTTCAGCATCGTCTTCGTCGCGCTCACCTCGATCGGCGGGGTGGCGAACGTCTTCCTGATCCGCTGGGGCGATCTCGTCACCCGCATCCTCGGCGCTGTCGTCATCCTCATGGGTCTCGTGTTCCTCGGCCTCTTCGGATTCGCGCAGCGGGAGCTCCGCTTCCATGTCGACTCGAAGTACGGCGTGATCGGCGCACCGCTGCTCGGCATCGCGCTCGGTATCGGGTGGGCGCCGTGCCTCGGCCCCACGCTCACGGCGATCTTCGCACTCTCCTTCAATGCCGGAGATCCGGTGCGCGCGGGCTTCCTCGGCCTCGCGTACTCGCTGGGCCTCGGCATCCCGTTCCTGCTCGTCGCCCTCGGGTTCGGCTGGGCGGCGAAGACCATCGGCTTCCTGCGCCGCCACATCCGCGTCGTGAACATCATCGGCGGCGTGCTGCTGATCCTGCTCGGCGTGCTGATGGTGACCGGACTGTGGACCGACATCATGTCCCGACTCCAGGCGGTGATGAGCAGTGTCTTCCTCCCGCTCTGACCAGAAGACGCCGCGACGGAAGGATCCCGTGAAGACCACGTCCCGCGACACCAGCAGCGATCCGCTCCGCCCGTCCGATCACATCGACGGCGAGGAGTCGATCACGCAGCCCCGCCTGGGGTTCGTGGGCTGGCTGCGCTGGGGCTGGCGTCAGCTGACCTCGATGCGCACAGCGCTCATCCTGCTGCTGGTGCTGGCGATCGCCGCGATCCCCGGATCGATCTTCCCGCAGCGCATGGCCGACCCGAACGGCGTCACGCAGTGGCAGCGCGACAACCCCGATCTCTTCCCCATCCTCGATGGGCTGAAGATGTTCGACGTGTACCTGTCGCCGTGGTTCTCGGCGATCTACCTGCTGCTGTTCACGTCTCTGGTCGGCTGCGTGATCCCGCGCATCAAGCACCACGCGAAGGCGCTGCGCGCCCGGCCCCCTCGCACACCGGCGCGACTGAAGCGGCTGGCGGACTTCCGCACGGTCGAGCGCACCTCGACGGATGCCGCGGCCGACACGTCCGCGACCATCGACGTCGCGCAGAAGCAGCTCAAGGCCCTCGGCTACCGCGTCGAACGCTACGACGACAAGAGGTCGTCGTCGGTGTCGGCCGAGCGAGGGTACTGGCGCGAGACGGGCAACCTGCTGTTCCACCTCGCCCTGGTGGGCGTGCTCATCACGATCGGCGTGGGCGGCGGCTTCGCGTACACCGGGCAGCGCGTGCTCGTCGAGGGTGAGACGTTCGCGAACACGCTGCTCGACTACGACTCGATGAACCGCGGACGCTTCGTGAGCGACGGGGCCCTCGCGCCGTACTCGATGCGCCTGGACTCGTTCGACGTGACCTATCAGCCGTTCGGTGAAGCAGGGTCCGGTCAGGCCGGCGACTTCTCGGCCAACGTGACCGTGCTGGAGAACGGCGAGGAGCGCACCGGCGCCGTGAAGGTGAACGAGCCGCTCGCCGTGGCAGACGACAACGTCTTCCTGCTCGGCAACGGCTACGCGCCGACCATCACGGTGCGCAACGCCGACGGCGACGTCGTCTTCACGAACAGCACGCCCTTCCTGCCGCAGGACAACAACATGACCTCGCTCGGCGTCATCAAGATCCCCGACGGACTCGCCGAGCAGATCGGTCTCGTCGGATTCTTCTACCCGACCACCGGTGTGCTCGACACCGGGGCTTTCTTCTCCGCGTATCCCGACCTCACCAACCCGACACTGACGCTCGACGTCTATTCGGGCGACCTCGGCATCAACGACGGCGTCCCGCGATCGGTGTACGTGCTCGACACCGAGGGCATGACGAAGGTCACCGGCCGCGGCACCGATTTGGACTCGATCGAGCTCGCGCCCGGAGAGACCGCCGATCTGCCGAACGGCCTCGGCACCGTCACCTTCGACGACGAGTCGCCCGCGGGAGCGACGGACGCGTCGCAGTCGGTCAAGCGCTTCGCGTCGCTGCAGATCCACCGTGATGCCTCTGGGCCGTGGGTGCTCGGCTTCGCGCTCCTCGCGCTCGGCGGTCTCATGCTCGCGCTGTTCGTGCCGCGCCGCCGGGTGTGGGTCAAGGCGACGCCGGTCGATGGGGGAGTCTCGCTGGAGTACGCCGGACTCGCTCGCGGCGAGGATCCGACGCTGGCGGCCGCGGTCGACGACCTCGTCGCAGGACACGCACGACTGCTCGACGCGGCGGGCGTCACGACCGCGATTCCGGAGGCGGAGGCGGATGCCGACGGGGATGCCGAGGCGGAGGTGTCCCACGACGAGCAGCGCGTTTCGTCTCGCTCCGCTCGCTCAACGACCGGTCCCGGTGACGTCTCCGACAGCTCCGCTCCCTCGACGACCGGACCCGACGACCGGCCCGCTTCCGACACCCCGAAAGTAGACTGACATCATGCTCGATCTCGAAGTGATCTCTCCCGTCCTCCTGTGGACGGCGATCGCGATCTACGCGGCGGCCTTCGTGGCCTACGCCTTCGATCTCGCGCGACGCTCGCAGCTCTCCGCCGACGCGGCGAGCGTGCGCGAGTTCGAGCTCGTCGGCGCGTCCGCCGGAGCGCGGGGTCGTGCAGCGGCGAAGGGCGGCGCCGCGGCATCCGATTCCGCATCAGCGCCCCCGCGCTTCGTCATGGCGCGCATCGGGACCTCGCTCACGGTGCTCGCGTTCGTCTTCCACCTCGCCGCCACCCTCACGCGCGGCTTCGCTGCAGGGCGCGTGCCGTGGGCGAACCTGTACGAGTTCGCGATGATGGGCACCCTGCTGATCGTCGCGGTCTTCCTCGTCGTGCTGACCCGCGTCGACCTGCGCTTCCTCGGAACGTTCATGACCGGTCTGGTCGTAATCCTGCTGGGTCTCGCCGCGACGAATTTCTATGTCGAGGTCTCGCCCCTCATGGACCCGCTGAAGAGCGTGTGGCTCGTCATCCACGTGTTCGTGGCCTCCCTGGGCACGGCGTTCTTCGCGCTGTCGTTCGCCCTGTCGGTGATCCAGCTCATGCAGTCGCGTCGCGAGCGCCTGATCTCGGAGGGCGCGGAGAAGACCGGTCCCGGATTCCTGCGCACGTTCCCGGGCTCGGAGCGCCTCGAGAGCATGGCCTACCGGTTCACGATCATCGGCTTCATCCTCTGGACCTTCACCCTCATCGCCGGATCGATCTGGGCGTACTACGCCTGGAGCCGCTTCTGGGGCTTCGACGTCAAGGAGACCTGGACGTTCGTGATCTGGGTGCTCTACGCCGGTTACATCCACGCCAGGGCGACTCGCGGGTGGCGCGGCAACCCGTCGGCGTGGCTGTCGATCGTCGGATTCTCGGCCGTGATCTTCAACTTCACGATCGTCAACGTCTTCTTCAAGGGCCTGCACGCCTACTCCGGCCTGAGCTGATCCGGCTTCCCTGACCAGCCGCCGAGGCATCAGCCGCCGAGGCGGATGACCTCGGCGAGCTCGACCCCGCCGTCATACGAGACGAGTTCGACCTCGTGGATCGTCTCGGACGGCGGGTCGGCCAGCTCCCGCGCGGATGCCGTCGCGAGGGCTTGCCACTCCTCGGGTGAGAGGGTCTTGCCGTAGAGGACCGACAGGTGGAACGTCCAGTCCTCGAGGCTCAACTCGCCGAGCCTCCGGATGTCGGTCGCCTCCAGCGCGCTGGTGAGACTCGCGTACGCCGAGACCAGGGACGCGCTGCGCGCGAGCCGCAGGATCACGATCTGCCAGGGCGCGGGGAAGACGTCGACGGCCTCGACCGTGACCTCGATCGGCGCCTGCACGGTCGCCCAATCGCGTACGAGTGCAGCGAGCTCCTCCCGTCGCTCCGGTTCGAAGAACCCGCGCAGGGTCACATGGCCGGTGTGCGGGTGCGGGACGTCGGCGCGGTGCAGCGCGGCATCCTGCTCCCGCTCGTACAGCTCGGCCACGGGACCCGTCGGCCGCAGCACGAGGTACTGCTGCCCGTCGAGTGACGTGAGCTGATCCGGGGTGTCCATGAACGGTCGACGCATGCCCCGATCGTACGGAGGCACACCGCCTGCGTTGCGTCACACGCCGTCGATGGAGCGTCACACGACGATCAGACGGTCGCGAGAGCCGCCTTCACCGACGTCGTGCGACGGAGCGTGACCGCGAGCGTCGTCGCGACCAGGGCGAGCACCGCCCACACGACGAGCGCGGCTGCGGCTGCCCCGTTCGCGGAGATCAGACCGGAGAACGCGGATGCCGTGGGCAGCGCGGCCCCGATCGTCGCCAGCCACCCGGGCACCGTCGACACGAGTCCCGTCGCGATGGCGAGGACGCCGACCAGAGCGGAGACCCACCGGCCCACCCCGCCGAAGACCGCGACGAGCGCCTGGTTCACCGCGGCGAAGGCGACCCCTGCCAGCACGGCCATACCGGCGAACGCCCACCACGTCGCGGCGTCGTATCCGGCGACGATCTGCACGATCAGCGAGACGAGCACACCCTGCCCAGCGCCGATCGCCGCCGCCGGTGCGAAGGCGCGGAGCGCGAGCCCCGCCGATGTGCGGCGCGAGGTCAGTGTGCGGGCAGTGTGCGGGCGCAGCACGAGGAAGGAAGCCAGTGCTCCGAACCACAGCACGACGGCGGTCAGCAGCGGGATCGCCGTCGGTCCGAAGATCGTGTCACCCGCTCCCTCGGCGGCCACCGGGTCGGCGATCACCGAGGCGAGCGACGTCGACTCGGCGTCGCTGAACGACGGCAGGGATTCGGCGGCCGTGCGCAGCCCGCCGGCGAGGTCACCGGTGCCGGTGGCGAGGCTGTCGAGGCCCGTGGTGAGCTCGGTCGCGCCGGTCGCGAGATCGGTCGCGCCGGTCGACAGCTGCTCCGCTCCCGTCGCGAGCGTGCGCGCACCGGTGGCCGACTGCACGACGCCCTCGTTGGCGAGCTGTGTGAGACCGCTCGCGAGCTGCGAGGCGCCCGCACCTGCCTGGCTCAGCTGAGGAGCGACGGTTCCGGGCAGCGCCGCGAGCTGCTGCACGCCCATGTCCGTCTTCGATGCTCCCGCGGCTGCACCGGCCACCTGCTCGCAGAAGGTCGCGGATCCGCCCGCTGCCGCACAGTCGGCTGCGAGCTTCGTCAGACCTGCTGCGAGCTGTGACGAGCCCTGGGCGACCAGTGCCGCGTTACTCGCCTGCGCCTGCAGCTCCTGAGCGCCGGCTGTCAGGCCCTGTCCGATGGTCGAGGCGCCCGCCGCAGCCTCGCGGGTCTTCGTCGTGAGCGTGTCGAGCCCTGCGGCGAGGGTCGTCGCGCCCGATCCGAGCTGCGAGGCACCGGAGGCGAGCTGGGTCGCGCCGTCGGGGATCGCAGCAGCGCCGGCCGCGGCATCCCGTGCTCCTGTCGCGAGCTGGTCGGCGCCGTCTGCGGCCTCGCCGATCTGGTCGCCGATGGTGGTGAACCCGACGAGGATGTTGTCGGTCGTGGCCTCCGAGAGCATGGTGCCCATGCTCGACGCGGCGACGTTCGCGATCTGACTCGTGATGAGATCGTCGGCGACGAGGCCGTCGTCGGGCGTGGTGACACGGATGGTGGCCTGCTCGGCGGTGCCACCGCCATCGGAGATCGCCTGTCCGGCGGAGGTCGCGGCGGCCGAGAAGTCCTCGGGGATGGTGATCACGGCCTGATAGGTGCCGTCGGCCAGGCCGTCTGCGGCATCCTCCTCGTTCGAGATCACCCAGGTGAGGTTCGAGTCGAGATCGTCGGATCCTTCGACGAGTCCTGACGCCAGCTGCCGGCCGAGCGGGGCGGGCTGTCCGTCGATCTCGACGGGCTCGTCGAGATTCACGATCGCGGCGGTCATCGAGTCGAGGCGCTCGGTCGGGTTCTGCAGCGCGGCGACGAGGATGCCGCCGATCGCGGCGGGCAGCAGCAGGATGCCGAGGATGGTCAGCCAGGTGAGGGAGCGGCGGGGTGTGAGCGAGCGGGTCATGCGTGCACCTCGGTCGTGGTGGAGGAGTGGGCGGCGTCGAGATCGGTCGGGGCGGGCGCGCTGCGTCCGGCCGATTCGAGCACGGCGAGGGCGGCGTCGGGGGAGCGAGTCGTGAGCACCACGGCGAGCGCCTGATCGGTGTCGCGCAGACGCGCGGCGAGCTGATCGCGCTCGGACGGGGAGAGCCGGTCGACGCCGTCGATCACCAGGAGCGAGGGGCGCCCGCGCAGGGCCTCGGAGAGCTCGGATGCCGTGTCGCCGGCATCCGAGACGATCACTGCGCCGACGTGCGCGCGCACCCAGGCCGCTCGTCCCGGCAGCAGGTGACCGGCGACGCGGAGGAGACCGCCGTCGGGCGTGATGCGTCCGGCGAGGGCGAGCGCGAGCACCCGCAGTGCGCCGGTCGACGATCCGGTCACGACGGCCGACCCGCGCGGCGGAACCCGCAGACGAAGGGCGCGGATGCCGGCATCCGAGATCGTGAGGTCGTCGGCGGCCACGACCGAGTCGTCGCCGGGCCAGTCGGCCAGGTGACGCTCGCGCTCGACCGCCTCGCCCTCGATGTCGACGCTCGGCAGGATGCGTTCGAGCCAGGCCGGGATCTGCCAGGCGCGCTCGCCGAGGATCGCCATGAGCGCGGGGATCAGCGTCATCCGCACGAGGAAGGCGTCGATCGCGATGCCGGCCGCGAGGCCCAGCGCGATCGGCTTGAGTGAGGAGTCTCCCTCCGGCACGAACGCGACGAACACCGCGAACATGATGAGACCTGCGGCGGTGACGACCTTCGCCGAGCCGGTGAACCCGCTGCGGACCGCGCGGAGGGCCGCTGCGCGTCGGGTGGAGCGGTCGGGGCTCTTGGCGTCCGGGTCGTGCACGTAGTCCTCGCGCATGCGCGAGACGAGGAACACCTGATAGTCCATCGCGAGGCCGAAGAGCACGCCCATGAGGATGATCGGCATGAAGCTGATGATCGGGCCGACCTTCGCGACGTGCAGGGCGTCGGCGAACCAGCCCCACTCGAACACGGCGCCGACGACGCCGAAACCGGCGACGATCGACAGCAGGTATCCGGCGGCGGCCGTCACCGGCACCCACAGCGAGCGGAAGACGATCGTGAGGAGGATCAGCGAGAGGCCGATCACGAAGAGGCCGAACGGCAGCAGGGCGTGACCGAGCTGATCGGAGATGTCGATGCCGACGGCCGTGAACCCGGTGACCTTGAGGTCGATGCCGTACTCGTCCATCCACTCGTCGTGGTGCGCGCGGAGCTCTCGCACGAGGTCTGCGGTCGCCGGGTCGTCGGGAGCCGTCTCCGGCACGATCTGCACGATGCCGGTGTCGGCGGTCTCGTTCGGGGTGGCGAGGGCGACCTCCTTCACACCGTCGATCGCCGCGACCTCGTCGCCGAGGTCCCGCATGAGGGTGAGCGGATCGGTGCTCGTGACGATCGTGCCGGTGAGGATCAGTGGACCGTTGAATCCGGCGCCGAACTCCGAGGCGGTGAGATCGTAGCTCTGCCGGGCTTCGGAGTCCTTCGGCAGCACGCCCGCGTTCGGGAGAGCGAGGTTGAGGCTGAGCGCGGGGACGGCGACGATTCCCAGACCGATCACGACGGCGAGAGACACGAGGATCGGCCGCTTCGTGACACCCGAGACCCAGCGGTCGCTGAAGCCGCGGCGGACGGCGGGAGCGGTCCGCCCCTTCTTCGCCTTCGGGGCCCGGCGCGGTCGTCCGACGACGCGTCCCTTCATGAAGCCGAGCAGAGCGGGCGTCAGCGTCACGGCGATGGCCACGGCGATCGCGACGGCGACCGATGCGGCGATGCCCATGGTGGTCAGGAACGGGATGCCGGCGAAGCCGAGCCCGATCAGCGCGATGAGCACCGTGACCCCCGCGAACACCACGGCCGAGCCTGCCGTGCCCACGGCGCGCGAGGCCGACTCCTCGGGGTCGGTGCCCGCTCTCACCTGGTCCTGGTGCCTGGCCATGATGAACAGCGCGTAGTCGATCCCGACGGCGAGTCCGAGCATGAGGGCCAGCAGAGGGGTGGTCGACGACACCGTGGCGAACGCGGTGGCGGCGAAGATGCCCGCCATCGAGATGCCCACGCCGAGCACGGCGGTGAGCAGTGGGAGGCCGGCGACGACGAACGAGCGGAACGTGACGATCAGCACGAGCAATGCGATCAGCAGGCCGACCGCCTCGGTCAGCGTGACTCCGGGGATCGACGTCGCGAACAGGTCGCCGCCGAGCGCGGTCTGCGAGCCGGAGGGGAGCTCGTCGGAGAGGTCGGCGACCACGGCGCGGAGGTCGTCCTTCGTCTGGTCGTCGACGTCGCTGGACTGGCCGTCGAACTGGAGCCGGATGATGCCGGCGGTCTCGTCGTCGTTGACCATGCCGTTGACGTTCTCGTCGAAGGGCGAGGTCGCGGAGAGCACCGAGTCGTCGAGGTCGGCGAGCTTGTCGACGGTGTCCTCGATGTCGGTCCGATACGGATCGTCGACGATCGAGTCGCCGTCTGCCGCGACGACGATGATCTGCGCGCTCGTGCCGCTCACCTGCGGGAACGAGCGGTTCAGCTGCTCGAGCCCGGCCTGCGACTCGGTCCCGGGGATCGAGAAGGTGTTATCGGTCCCTGCGCCGAGCACGAGGGCGCCGGCACCGGCGAGCCCCAGCACGAGCAGCCACGACACGAGGACGCGCCAGGGGTGCCGGTACGACCAACGGCCGAGCGAGGACAGGAGTGTGGACACGGGGCTCCTCCGAGGATGCGGGTTGGATACACATCTGTATCCAATACATAGTTGTATCGTAAAGTGAGCCGGAGGCAGAAGTCTGTGGACGAGGTGTGAGAATGAGGGGTCAGGAGGATTCGATGACGACGACCGCCACTCGGAGCAGGGAGAACACCCGCGCCCGCCTGCTCGACGCCGCCGCGCAGGTGTTCGCGGAGGTCGGGCTCGAAGGCGCGTCGGTGGAGACCGTGTGCGAGCGCGCCGGCTTCACCCGCGGCGCCTTCTACTCGAACTTCGAATCGAAGGACGAGCTGTTCCTCATGCTCGCCGGCCGCGTCGCCGAGCAGCGCGTGGACGCCGTCCGCGCCCGGGTCGACGAGATCGCCGCCGACGGCGGACTCGTGGAGGGCTGTGATCCCGTCGAGCTGGTGCAGCAGCTCATGGATGCGGGGAGCGATGACCGCCCGGGCGTCATGCTCATGAGCGAGATCCGCATCCGCGCTCTGCGCGACGCGCAGTTCGGAGCGGCCTACCTCGCCCAGGAGCGTGAGATGGTGTCGAGCATCGCCACGATCGTGTCGGGCATCGTCGACGCGAGCTCGCTCGAACTGCGCATCCCCGCCGACGCGGCGGCACGCATGCTCATGATCATCTGGGAGGGGATGACCGTGCGCGGCGCGATGGCCGGTCACGACGCCGAGCAGCTGCGCCACTCCGGCAGCGAGGAACTCGGCCGTCTCGTGCAGCTCCTGCTCGCCTGATCGTCGTCATCCGGGCAGCGCACCGGGTGCCGGAGCCGACGCGTGCCGGATCAGCGCGACTCGACCTGCTTCGGCGATGCGACCGGCACAGCAGCAGGGATCAGTCGGCGAGCACCCCGTGGCAGCGGCGCAGGCGGTCGAGCCACCAGTCGCGGCGGTCGGCGGGGGCCGCGAGACGGTCGAGCGCCGCAGCGTCGGGAATGACTCGTCCCGCCGGGATCGCGCCGTCGACCGGGCGGCGGTCGGCGACGTCATCGAGGAAGAGGGATGCCGTGCCGAGCCCGCAGTCGTAGTCGAGCGTCGGAAGGGCGGCGGCGAGCGCTGCGCCCTGCGAGAGGCCGATCGCAGTGTCGAGGGCGCTCGACACGACCACGGGGAGCCCTGCCGCCGTGACGATCTGCAGCGCGTGGGTGATGCCGCCGAGCGGCTGGGCTTTGACGACCAGCAGGTCGGCGGCTTCGGCGCGCGCCACAGCCAGCGGGTCGGATGACTTGCGCACGCTCTCGTCGGCCGCGACGGGGATTCCCATGTACTTCACGCGCTGCCGGAGCTCGGCGAGCTCCGGCACGGTCCGGCACGGCTGTTCGACGTACTCGAGGTCGTACTCGGCCAGGGCGTGCACGGCATGCTCTGCCTCGTCGACGTTCCAGAGGCCGTTCGCATCGACGCGGATGCGACCCTCGGGGCCCATCGTCTCGCGCACGGCACGGACCCGGGCGACGTCGTCGGCGAGCGACTGGCCGGGCTCGGCGACTTTGACCTTGGCGGTGCGGCATCCCACGAAGCGGTCGAGCACCTCCGACACGCGAGCCGCCTCGATGGCGGGCACGGTCGCATTCACGCGGATGCTGTCGCGCACCGCTGCGGGTTGGGGGCGCCACGCGAAGTCGATCGCCGCCGTCAGCCAGGTGGCCGCCTCCGCGTCGTCGTACTCGACGAACGGCGAGAACTCCGCCCATCCCCCCGGGCCCTCGAACAGCAGCGCCTCCCGGGTGTCGACTCCGCGGAAGCGTGTGTGCATCGGGAGGGCGACGACCCGGGCGGAGTCGAGCAGGTCTGCGAGCGGCGGGATCATGTGCCCATTCTGCTCTGTCTCGGGGAGTCGAACTCGGCGCGAACCACCCCTCTCGGTGCGAGCCACCCCCTTCGAGCCTGCCCCGAGGGGGTGGCTCGCCCACGAGGGGGTGGCTCGGCAATGAGTCGCCGGATCGGAGGCGCGCGCCACGCATGTAAGTGTCATTGACAATAGTGTGTCTCGCACAGTAATGTGATCGTCATGAACGAAACGCTCGACACCCACCTGCAGGAGCTGCGGCGCGGCACCGTGGTGCTGGCCTGCCTGCAGTTGCTTCGCACAGCGGGATACGGCTACGGCCTGCTCGAGCAGCTCGACGCCCGCGGGTTCGCCACCGATGCGAACACGCTCTACCCGCTGCTGCGTCGTCTCGAGAAGCAGGGGTACCTGACCAGCGAGTGGAACACCGACGAGGCTCGGCCGCGCAAGTTCTACCGCACCTCCGAGGCCGGCGTCCGGCTCGCCGACACACTCACAGACGAATGGCGCGCACTCACCACCGCCATCGCCTCTCTCACCGCAGAGGAGAACTGACATGCCCACCACCGGCACCGCCACCCTCACCGAGCGCTACATCAGCGCGACGGTCCGCAGCCTGCCGCCCGAAGTGCAGGACGATGTGCGGGCCGAGCTCGAAGCATCCATCGCCGATGCCGTCGAAGCCCGACGGGAGCAGGGCGAGGACCCGCAGAGCGCCGAGCGCGCCGTGATCGTCGAACTCGGCGACCCCGGCGTCCTCGCGGCCGGCTACGCCGATCGACCGCTGCAGCTCATCGGGCCGAAGTACTATCTCGCGTGGTGGCGCCTGCTGAAGGTGCTGCTCTGGATCGTCCCCACCTTCGCGGCAGCGGGCGTCGCCCTCGGAAAGGTCTTCGAATTCGCGACCTTCGGCGAGACCGTGGGCGCGGTGGCGACCGTGATCGTGCTGTCGATCGTGCACGTCGGGTTCTGGACGACCCTCGTGTTCGCGATCCTGGAGCGCACCGCCACCGCCCCTCGCTGGTCGTGGAACCCCGATCGCCTGCCCGACCCGTCGGATCCGGGGCCGCGGCGCGCCGACCTGATCGCCACCGTCGTCTTCCTCGGCGCGGCCGCCGGCGCGATCCTGTGGGATGCACTGCGCGGCTTCGTCCGTGACGACGGCGTGCCGGTGCCGATCCTCGATCCGGCGCTCTGGCCGGTCGGCATGGGCGTGCTGCTCGCCCTGATGGTGGGCGAACTCGTGCTCGCTGTCGCCGTGTACCGTGCGAGGCGCTGGACGACCGGCGCCGCCGTGGTGAACACCCTGCTCGCGGTCGCCTTCGTCGTGTTCGCCCTGTACCTGCTCCTCTCCGACCAGCTCGTGAACCCGGGGTTCCTGGAGTATCTGGCAGTCGAGCATGCCGCGGGGCTGGCGGAGGCCGACGCGCGAGCCGCCGAGCAGGGCGGGGTCATGAACGTCCTCTCCGTCATCCTCGGCGTGGTGATCGTCGGGAGCGGCCTGTGGGACGCGATCGACGGCTGGATCAAGGCGCTGCGCGCTCGCCGCTCGTGAGCGGCGGGCGCGCGGGAATAGGCTGGATGCCGTGACCAGCGCATTCGTCTCCGACCTGTTCGACCCCGACGAATGGGTGCTCGCGCCCGGCGCCGAGGACTACACCGACATCACCGCCCACGTCACGCACGACGGCGGCGTCGCCCGCATCGCCTTCAACCGCCCCGAGGTGCGCAACGCGTTCCGTCCGCACACGGTTGACGAGCTGTATCGCGCGCTCGACATCGCCCGTCAGGATCCGCGGATCGGCGCCGTGCTGCTCACCGGCAACGGGCCGAGCCCGAAGGACGGCGGCTGGGCGTTCTGCTCGGGCGGCGACCAGCGCATCCGCGGACGGGACGGCTACAAGTACTCCGACGACGAGAAGGTCGTGCACGACCCCGCGCGCGCCGGACGCCTGCACATCCTCGAGGTGCAGCGGCTGATCCGCTTCATGCCGAAGGTGGTCATCGCCGTCGTCCCCGGGTGGGCGGCCGGTGGGGGCCACTCCCTCCACGTCGTCTGCGACCTCACCATCGCCTCCGCCGAGCAGGCGCGCTTCAAGCAGACGGATGCCGACGTCGGCAGCTTCGACGCCGGGTACGGCTCCGCCTACATGGCGCGACAGACCGGGCAGAAGTTCGCACGCGAGGTGTTCTTCCTCGCCGAGGAGTACTCGGCGCAGCGGGCGTACGAGGCAGGAGCCGTCAACAGGGTCGTCCCGCACGACGATCTCGAGCGCGAGGCCCTGGCGATGGCCCGCACCGTGCTGACCAAGTCGCCCACCGCGATCCGCATGCTGAAGTTCGCGTTCAACGCGGTCGACGACGGGCTCGTCGGGCAGCAGGTCTTCGCCGGTGAGGCCACGCGTCTCGCCTACGGCACCGATGAGGCCGTCGAGGGCCGCGACTCGTTCCTCGAGAAGCGCGACGCCGACTGGTCATCGTTCCCCTGGCACTACTGAGGCGCTGAGGGCACGGTCATGGTCGCGCTGATCCCGATGGACGCCGACGATCCGGCGCAGCTGCGGGGCGCACTGGCCCGTGCGCTCGACGGCGGACCGGCTCTCGGCTTCGGCATGCTCGCCGACGCGCCGGACTGGGTGCCGCAGGGCACCGCCGTCGTGATCGCGACGTCGGGGTCGAGCGGCATCCCGAAGCGGGTCGCCCTGAGCGGGGAGGCTCTGCGGGAGAGCGCCGAGGCGACGGCTGTGCGTCTGGGCGCCGGACGCTGGCTGCTCGCGCTCCCCGCCGGCTACGTCGCCGGACTGCAGGTGCTCGTGCGGTCATACCTCGCGGGCACCGAGCCGGTCGCTCTGTCGGGCCGGTTCTCGCCGGAGTCCTTTGCCGAGGCCACGCTGTCGATGCTGCGTCCTGCGGCGGGAGGGGCGGTGCCCGAGCTGTACACCTCGCTCGTCCCCGCCCAGCTGTCGACCCTGCTCGACGCGGCCGACGATGCTCCGGTGCGGGCGGCACTGCGGGCGTATCGTGCCGTGCTCGTGGGCGGTCAGGCGCTTCCGGAGCCGCTGCGCGATCGGGCGGACGACCTGGGCGTGCGACTCGTGCGCACGTACGGATCGACCGAGACGAGCGGCGGATGCGTCTACGACGGCGTCCCGCTCGACGGGGCCCTCGTGCGCGCGGTCGACGGCGAGCTGCGCATCGCCGGACCCATGCTCGCCGACGGCTACATCGGCGACGGCGCACTGACGGCCAGGAACTTCGTACGCGACGAGCACGGCATCCGCTGGTATCGCACCGGCGACCTGGGCCTCGTCGAGGACGGCGTGGTGCGGGTGCACGGCCGCGCAGACAACGTGATCGTGTCGGGCGGGATCAACGTCTCCCTCGATCGCGTCGAGCGGATCGTCCGCAGTGTGCCTGGGCTGAGCGGTGCGGTCGTCGTCGGAGTCGATGACGATCGGTGGGGAGAGGCGTCGGTCATCGTCGCGGCACGAGGCGAGGCCCTGCGCCGCAGTGAGGCCGAGCAGCTCGCGCACGCCAGGGATGCCGTCGCGGAGCAGCTCGGCAAGCACGCGCGTCCGGCGCGGCTCATCCTCGTCGACGAGTTGCAGCTGCTCACATCGGGCAAGCCCGATCGCGAAGCGATCCGCCGGGCGGTCGCCGAGCTGCGCTGAGCGCGCCGCAGCTGCCCGCGGAGGCCGCACGCAGCGCGATGCGTAGGGTGGCTGTGTGAGGATCCTCAGGCTCGCGGGCGGCCCCGGCGTCGGCAAGAGCACGGTCGCCTGGGAGGTCGCGCGTCGGCTCGGAGACGAGGGGACGCCGACCGGCTACGTCGACATCGACCAGCTCGGCATGTGCTATCCCGCACCCGGCGGCGATCCGGACCGCTGGCACCTGAAGGAACGCGTGCTGCAGCACATCGCTCGTGCGCATGAGGCGGTCGGCGTGGACCTCCTCGTCGTGTCCGGCGTCGCGGAGACGCGCACTCCGCCGCGCTCGCACGGGTATCCGGCGACGTCGATCTGGCTGGATGCCGAGGAGTCGGTGCGCCGCGCACGCCTCGCGGCGCGGGGGTGGGATGACGGACAGGTCGGCCGAGCGCTTCAGGCCGGAACGACGGAATCGACGCACGCCCACGCCGACTGGATCAGGCTCGCCACCGATCGCCTCGCCGCCGGGGCGGTCGCGGATGCCGTGATCGACCGGGTCGGGAGTCAGAACGGGTCGGCTGCAGGCGCTGCGACGCGGGCCCTTCGCCCTGTGTCGACGGCAGCCGGCCGGGTCGTCTGGCTCACCGGTCCGCGCCTCGCCGGCGCCTCGACGGTCGGCTGGCGTCTGGTCTCGGAGCGGTGGTCCGCCGGCCTGGTGACCGGGTTCGCGGATGCCGCGCAGCTCGCGTTCACGGCCAACGTCGACGATCACGATCACGGCCTCGCCCTCGCCGGCATCGCGGCCCTGCACGAGGCGTTCGCCGAGGTGCAGGCGCACGAGTTCGTCGTCGTCGCTCCGCAGGCGATCACCCCGGACGCGGTGCGCCTGACGTTCCCGCACGTCGAGGTGGCGATCGTGCGTCTCGGTGCTGATGAACCGACACGCCGAACCCGTGCTGGGGAGCGCCGCGCCGCTCGCGGCCCGCGGCTGGCGGGCGACGATGTCGCCGAGGCGACGGATGCCGAGATCGCGGCCCTGATCGTCGATGGCGCCGTCGAGCCGCGCGAGGATCCCGACGTCGTGGTCGTCGAGACGTCCGGCCTCGAGTTGCAGTCAGCGGTCGATGCCGTGCGGCGGGCTCTCGGGGGCGACATCTCGTCGGTCGGCGACCCGGCGCCCTGACACACTGGAGCATGGCCACCTACACGCACGGGCACCACGAGTCCGTTCTCCGCTCGCACAACGTCCGCGACATCGCGAATTCGGCGGCGTACCTCCGCCCGCATCTGCACGACGGCATCCGGCTGCTCGACGTGGGGGCAGGACCGGGCAGCATCACGGTCGACTTCGCATCGGTGGTCGCGCACGTGACCGCGACCGAGATCGACGAGGCCGCGCTGTCGCTCTCGCGGGAGCTGGCGGCCGAGCGCGGTCTGACGAACCTCGACTTCTCCGTCGAAGACGTGCACGGCCTGAGCTTCGCCGACGACTCCTTCGACGTCGTGCACGCGCACCAGGTGCTGCAACACGTGGGCGACCCGGTGCAGGCGCTCCGCGAGATGCGCCGCGTCGCGGTACCGGGCGGCGTCGTCGCCGCCCGCGACGCCGACTACGCGGGCTTCCTGTCGTTCCCCGTGCTGCCCGAGCTCGAGCGGTGGCTCGACCTGTACCGACGCGCCGCACGAGCCAACGGCGGGGAGCCGGATGCCGGACGGCGACTGCTCTCCTGGGCGCGCGCCGCGGGCTTCGAGGACGTCGAGGCGACGGCATCCACCTGGTGCTACGCGACTCCCGAACAGCGAGCGTGGTGGGGCGGGATGTGGGCCGATCGCATCCGCGAGTCCGCCCTCGCGCGGCAGCTCGTCGCGTCCGGCATGGCCACGCCGGACGACCTCGACGAGATCAGCGAGGCGTGGAAGCGCTGGGCTGCCGACGGCGACGGCTGGTACCTCGTGCCGCACGGCGAGATCATCGCGCGCGCCTGAGCGGCGGATACATCTGCAGGCGGATGCCGTCGGCATCCTGCCCCGCGTAGCGTGGGAGAGTGATCCGCCCGCTCTCGCGCACAGCGCTGACCCTCGACATCGTGGGCGCAGTGCTGCTGTTCATCGTGTTCACGCCGATCTCGGTCGTGTTCTACGCGCCGAACCCGAGCGAGCTCGCTGCACCCGCCGTCGCGGCCCTGGTCGTCTCGAGCATCCTCCTGTTCGGCGGCGTCGCGATCGGTCGGCTGTCACCCGCCCTCGCTTTGATGGCCGCCTGGGCCGGCGCGATCCTGCAGATGCTGGCGGGGTTCGGTCCGCTGCCCATCGACGTCGCGATCCTGATGGTGCTGTACGCCACATCGGCGTGGGGATCCCGCACCGTGCTCTGGTGGGGATTCGGCTCGGTCCTCGTGGGCGGGTTCATCGCCACGATCTTCATCGTGGTCGTCAACGGGCTCGTGCTCAACGCCTCCAGCGGGTGGAACGCGATCTCGACGGGCACTCTGCTGCTGATCCTGTCGATCCTCGCTCTGGGGTTCGCCTGGGTCTGCGGTCTGCTGTGGCGCGTGGTGCTGCGCGCTCGCCGCACGCGCACGGCCCAGCTGCAGGCCGAATCCCTCGCCGCCGAGGAGCAGGAGCGCGTGCGCATCGCGCGCGACATGCACGACATCGTCGCGCACTCGCTCGCCGTCGTCATCGCCCAGGCCGACGGAGCGCGGTACGCCGCCGCGGTGAAGCCCGAGATGGCCACGGAGGCGCTCGGCACGATCGCGCAGACCGCGCGCGGAGCCCTCAGCGACGTGCGTCTGCTGCTCACGCAGCTGCGCCATCGGCAGGGCGACGGCCCGCAGCCGACACTCGCCGACCTCGAGACCCTGTTCGCGCAGGTGCGCCAGGCGGGCATCGAGCCCCGGATCACGGTCGACCCCACGCCGCCGGGGGAGCCGCCGGGGGCCATCCAGCTCGCGGTCTACCGCATCCTGCAGGAGGCGCTCACGAACAGCATCCGTCATGGCGACGGCGCCGTCGACGTGCATCTCGCCTGGCTGCCCGACCGGGTCGAGATCCAGGTGCGCAACACGGTCGCGTCCGGGCCGTCGCAGCCGAGCGGCGGACACGGTCTCATCGGCATGCGCGAGCGCGCACAGCTCGTGGGCGGTAGCCTTCAGGCGGAGCGGGAGGGCGCGCAGTTCGTCGTGCGCGCGGTGCTCCCGATCGGAGAAGGTGCATGATCAGGGTCGTACTCGTCGATGACCAGGCGCTGTTCCGCGCCGGCATCCGGATGCTCATCGCCTCGCAGCCCGACCTCGACGTGGTCGGAGAGGCGGGCAACGGGCAGGAGGCCATCGAGCTCGTCCGCTCGGCGCGCCCGGACGTCGTACTGATGGACATCAGGATGCCGGTCATGGACGGCCTCACCGCGACAGCCGAGATCCTCACCCAGCCCGACCCGCCGCGCATCGTCATGCTCACGACCTTCGACCTCGACGAGGCTGCGGCCCGGGCCATCCGCCAGGGAGCGAGCGGCTTCCTGCTCAAGGACGCCGACCCCGAGTTCCTGCTCGCCGCGATCCGCACCGTGCACTCCGGATCGAGCGTGATCGCGGCCTCCGCGACGCGCGAGCTGTTCGAGCACTTCGCTGAGGCGCCCAAGCCGGTGCCGCCGCAGTTCGCCGCCCTGACCGACCGCGAGCAGGAGATCTTCGCCCTCGCCGCACGCGGCCTCTCGAACTCCGAGATCGCGGCGCGCGAGTACCTCAGCGAGGCGACGGTGAAGACGCACATCAGCCGCATCCTCACCAAGCTCGCGCTGCGCGACCGGGTTCAGCTCGTCGTGTTCGCGTTCGAGCACGGCCTGGCCTGATCGCTCCCTCCCTCCCTCTCTCAGCGCGAGCCACCCCTCTGTGCGCGAGCCACCCCCTTCGGTCGCGCCCCGAGAGGGGTGGCTCGTATAAAGAGGGGTGGTTCGGGGGAGGGGGGATCATCCTCCGGATGTACGAGGATGCGCCGCCAGAGCGACGCGCCGGGAGAGGCCCCGGAAATAGCGTCGGTGTCATGGAGATCACGACCACCGACCTCGGGCTCGCAGCCCGCGTCCAGCACCTCAAGAAGACGTACGGCTCGGGAGAGGGCACGGTCCACGCCCTCGACGACGTCAGCGTCGGAATCCGCCGCGGCCAGTTCACCGCGATCATGGGTCCGTCCGGATCCGGCAAGTCCACCCTCATGCACATCATGGCCGGGCTCGACACCCCGACCGACGGACGCGTCTGGATCGGCGACACCGAGATCACCGGTCTCGGCGACCTCGACCTCACGGTCCTCCGTCGCCGTCGCGTCGGCTTCATCTTCCAGGCGTTCAACCTCGTGCCGACCCTCACGGCCAGGGGGAACATCCTGCTGCCGTTCGAGCTCGACGGCCGCCGCCCGAGCGCGATCGAGAAGGCGCGCATCGACGGCCTCGTCGAGACGCTCGGACTCGGCCCCCGCCTCGATCACCGCCCGCACCAGCTGTCGGGCGGGCAGCAGCAGCGCGTGGCCATCGCCCGGGCTCTCGCGACCGCGCCCGACCTCGTCTTCGCCGACGAACCCACCGGGAACCTCGACTCGCAGACGGGCCGCGAGGTGCTCCGGCTGCTCGCCGCCGCGAGTCGGGAGCACGGACAGTCCATCGCGATGGTCACTCACGACGCGATCGCGGCGAGCTACGCGGACCGCGTGCTCTTCCTCGGAGACGGACGCATCGTCGCCGACCACCCCCGCCAGAGCGCCGAGGAGATCTCGGCCTACATGCTCGCCGCCGAGGTGACCGCATGACCGCCGTGGCAGAGCCGCTCACGCACACCATCGTCCCCGAGACGTCGGCCACCGGACCGCGCCTCGCCTGGCTCCGCGACCGCGGCATGGGTGCGAGCGTCCTCGTCGCCGCGCTGTCGGCGGGGTTCGGCGTCGTGCTCGTCGAGACGACCGCCTACCTCGGCGCCGTGCTGCAGGCCGACCCGTTCATCGGCGACAGCGACAGCCTCGCCCTCGTCGTCGGCATCCTCTCCGTCCTGCTCACGGGCGTCGCGATGTACGTCGCGGCGATCGTCACCGCCAACGCGTTCTCGACGATCATCGCGGGGCGCACGCGTCAGATCGCCCTCATGCGCCTGATCGGCGCATCGGCGCGGTCGCAGCGCTCGGAGGTCGGCAGGCAGGGCCTCATCGTCGGCGTGATCGGCGCGGTCATCGGGCTCGTCGCCGGCGTCGGCCTCGCCGCGCTGGGCGTGCAGATCGGATCCCAGCTGATCGGGACCACGCCCCAGGACTTCACGCTGGCACAGCCCTTCATGGCCCTTCCCGTCGTCGGCGTCGCGCTCACGACGTGGGCGGCTGCCTGGGCAGGGTCGCGTCGGGTGCTCACCGTCACGCCGCTGCAGGCGATCGGCGGGTCCGTCGAGCGCTCGCACGACGAGGTCTCGCGTCCGAGCCGCCACATCGGCGCCTGGATCCTGCTCGTCACGGGTGCCCTTCTGCTGGCCGCCGGTGTCGGTCTGGGGTTGCTGCACCCACTCGGCGTCGTCGTGGCGTTCTTCGGCGGAGTCCTCTCGTTCACCGGCCTCGCGACCGGCTCCGTGCTGTTCATGCCGCCCGTGCTGCGACTGGTCGGCCGGATGTTCGGGTCGAGCGCCACCGCCCGCCTCGCCGCCGAGAACGCCCTCCGGTATCCCGAGCGGTCGTCGCGCATGGCGATCGGCGTGGTCATGGGCGTGACCCTCGTCACGATGTTCGCCGTCGCCCTGGAGTCGGTCAAGCAGATGATGATCGGCCAGTCGGGCGGAGACGTGCCGCCCGAGTTCTTCGCCCCGTTCGACGCTTTCGCCGGCGTCATGATGGTGCTCGTCGCGGTGTCGGCCGTGATCGCCGCGGTCGGCCTCGTGAACCTGCTGACGATCGGTGTCGTGCAGCGCCGCCGCGAACTCGGCCTGCTGCGGTCGATCGGGCTGTCCAACCGCCAGGTTCGGCGCATGGTGCTGCTCGAGGCGACGCACATCACGGTCGCCGCGACCCTCACCGGGCTCGTGCTCGGCGTGGTCTACGGCTGGATCGCCGCGCAGTCCCTGCTGGGCTCGGTGCCGACGTACCCCGACTTCGCCCCGGCAGGGCTGGTCGCGCCGCACGTGCCGTGGCTCCCGATCGTCATCATCGTCGTCGCGACGGCCGTGCTGACCCTCGTCGCGGCTGCGGCGCCGACCAGGCTCGCGACCCGGGTGGCTCCGGTCGAGGCGCTCACCGCCGACTGAGCGTCATCTTCCGTCACCCTCGCCCTCCGCCGGAGGGCGAGGGCGACGTCGCGCCCTAGGCTGGACGGATGCCGACTCCCTTCGACCAGTCCACGTATCAGGTGCGCCTCGACTGGGGCGTCGAGGGCCTCGGACGGCTGGCCGCAGCCGACGTCGTCGTGGTGGTCGACGTGCTGCGCTTCTCGTCGACGGTGGCGGATGCCGTCGCCGCCGGCGCCACCGTGTCTCTCACCGACGCGGGGGAGTGGTCTCGCAACGGCGCCGCTGTGGCCGCTGCGGCGGAGGGGGCGACGGTGCTCCTCGGCAGCGTGCGCAACGCGGGTGCCGTCGCGCGGGCGATCGCCGTCGAACAGGAGCGACGCCAGGCGCGCACCTCGGTCGCCGTGATCGCGGCGGGCGAGCTCGACAGCACCGGAGGCCTTCGCTTCGCCGTGGAGGATCACCTCGGAGCAGGTGCGGTGATCGCCGCTCTCACCGATCTCGGCATCGACCACACCGCCCCGGATGCCGCAGTCGCAGCCGAGGGCTTCCGCGCTCTCCGCCGCGCGCTGCGTCACATGCTGAGTGCGAGCGGGTCGGCGCGCGAGATCGCCGACGGCGTGCCCGCCACCGACCGCATGACGGCGGCGGGACTGACGCCGACCACGGCGACGGACGCCGCCGAACTCGACGCGATCGACGCGGTCCCGGTGCTCCGCGACGGGGTGTTCGTCGCCTTCGCGTGAGTCTCGCGACCGATCAGCCGCCCTGGTCGTAGGGTCGTGGCATGAGGTTCGTCCCCGCCTTCATCCTCGACGCCGTGTTCGTGCTCGTCTTCGCCGTGATCGGGCGAGCGAGTCATCAGGAGGATGCCGCGGGCTTCCTCGTCACGGCCTGGCCGTTCCTCGTGGCGCTGCTGCTCGGGCATCTCGTGGCGGCACTGCTACCCGGTCGCCCTCGGCGCCCGTGGTCGTTGGCGTGGGGCGCCGTGGTGTGGGTGGTGACGGTCGTCGGCGGCATGCTCCTGCGCGTCGTCTCGGGCGACACGGCGCAGGTCGCATTCATCATCGTCGCGACGCTCGTCCTCGGACTGCTTCTCGTGGGATGGCGTGCGGTCGCGGCGGTGCTGCGTCGCCGGTCGACGGCGCGGGCGGCCGCAGAGCGCGAGGTCGACGACCAGTCACCCGGCGGCGATCCCACGCCGGCCGCGCACGGTGACGATGACGCGCAGGAACCTGGTGCGACGGATGTCTCGGATGACGACGTCGCCGACGAGGACCCCGAGCTGCGTCGCGACTGAAGCGGCGATCTGCTCCCGGTTCAGCGCGACATCTGCGCCGCGAGCCGCGTGTCGGCGGTGATCTCGCGCCGGGTCCAGGAGAAGAGGTGCCGGGCGTCGAACGTGCGTGAGCACCGGGCGCACGACGTCGCGCGCGACGGGCGCCGGTGCCGGTACGTCACATGCCCGGCAGGGCACCGCCCCACCCACGGTGCGAGTTCCACGGCGGTCTCGCCGTGGTGCGTGGTGCCGCCGACGTAACCGAGATCGCGCGCCACGCGCTTCCAGACGGGGCCGTGCGCGGCAGCGTGACCTGCGAGGGCATGGGCGACCTCGTGCAGCAGCACCTGATGGATCTCGTCGTCGTCGAACCGGGCCGCCAGGTACCGCGATACCGTGATGCGCTTCTTCGAGTAGTCGCACTGGCCGGCGCGACGTTTCGCATGGTCGAACCCGAACGACCAGCTGTCGTCGAGATGCATCGAGATGAGTGCTTCGCCCCAGACGCGCACCCGGTCAAGTTCCGCCATGCGCTCAGGCTAAGCCATGCCACCGACATCGAGGCGGCATCCGCACGCGGACGCCTCCGCACGGCATCCTTCCGCCGAAGGCCGACCGGGGTCAGCCCGCGAGCAGCTCCGACGAGCGACGGCGTTCGGCGGCCTCGATGGCGAGCAGCACGGTCTCGAGCTCGCGGTCGTCGGCGCCCGCCTCGCGACGCAGGAAGAGCGACTGCTTGAAGCTCTCGCGCGCCGTGTCGTAGTCGCCGGCCTCATAGGCGTTGCGCCCGTGGTGGTGGTACGCGAACGCCGCGATCGACAACCACCGCTGACCCTCCGCCTCGGTCGCGCACGTCGCCAGCTCCTGCTCGGCGGCGGCGTGGGCTCGACGATGCTGCAGCACGGTCGCGTGCAGCACGCGGGCGCGCAGCACGTCCTTGCGCGTGCCGGCCATGCGGGCCTGCCGCACGGTCTCGTCGGCGACGGCGAGCGCATCGTCGAGGCGATTCAGCACCTTCAGCAGCCACACCCGCTCCAGCAGGGCGGGAAGGCTGCGCTGGTCGGAGATCTCCTCCAGGCGTGCCGCGCATTCATCGAGATCGACCAGTTCGCGAAGACTCTCGTGGTCGTATCCACGGATGAAACTCATTGCTCTCCTCTCGCAGCATCCCCCGACCAGTGTGCCCTCCGTCGGCGCGCCAGCCGGGGCGGCACGCCCCGAGTCGCCGCATCCGATCGCGTGGTCGATGCTCAGCGCAGGAAGAGCGAGGCGTCCGGACGCGGCGAGGCCACGGCATCCGCGTCCGTCACGACGCGTGCGCCCTGGATGAAGGCCGCCACCTCGGCGCCCTGAGCGATCTTCGCCGGATGCGGACCGGCGGCGAGCAGGCGCGGCAGCCACTCCGTCGGGAGGGGGGAGGCGGACGCCGCGATCACGAGGTTGCCGAAGCGGCGCCCCTTGAGCACCTGGGTGTCGGCGAGGATGCCAATCTCCGGCAGCACCTCGGAGATCGTCGCGACCTGCCGGCGCGCGAAGGCGAGACCCGGCCCGTCGGCGACGTTCACGAGGAGCACCCCCGTCGGCGCGAGCAGGGCGCGCAGTTCGCGGTAGAACTCGACGCTCGTGAGGTGGGCGGGTGTCTGCGCGCCGGAGTAGACGTCGGAGACGACGAGATCGCACGACCCCTGCAGAGCGGCGGGCAGACGGCCGACCCCTTCCCTCGCGTCGCCGATGCGCACCCGGATCGCGGCATCGCGGGGGAGAGGGAGGTGCTCGCGCACGAGGGACGCGAGCGGCGCCTCGAGCTCGATCACCTGCTGCCGGGACCCCGGCCGAGTGGCGGCGACGTAGCGCGGGATCGTCAGCGCGCCCGCGCCGAGGTGCACGGCGGTGAGAGGTCCTTCGGGCAGCTGATCGATGACCGCCCCCATCCGCACGATGTACTCGAAGTGCAGGTGGGTGGGGTCGTCGAGGTCGACGTGCGACTGCGGGGTGTCGTCGACGATGAGTTCGAACCCGCTCGTGAAGTCGGAGGGGATGATGCGGGCGATGCCGCCGTGGTCGAGACGGGCCTGCGGGTGCTCGGTGTCGCGCGCTCTCGTCCTGCCCATGCTCCGAGACTACGCGCTCGTGCGAGCGGGGTCAGCGGGACTGGTTGCCGTTCGAGCAGGTCTCCTGATCGACGCTCTGCCCCGAGATCTCGGGCGGCAGCGTCACCCTCGGAGCCTCGGTCGGAGCGGGCGTGGCCGGGGATTCCTCGGTCGGGGCTTCCTCGGTCGGGGCCGGGTCGGCGAGCTCGACCCCCGAGTTCGTCGCCACGTCGCCGGACAGCGAGACCGGCTCGCCTGCCGCGAGCGCCGCCCAGAGCGGCGCGGCGGCCGACTCGTCGGGGATCACCTTCACGCCGGGGTTGTCGGGGTCGTCGAGGTTCGGGTACTGCACGAACACGAAGTCCGAGAACCGCACGTCCTTGAGGGCGAGCGCGAGCTGGCTGAGTGTCAGCGGGTTGTTCAGCGACTGACTCGGGACGATGTTGTCGGCGACCGTGTTGGCGAGCCGCAGCACGGTCGCCGGATCGGTCAGGGTCTCGGCGCTGAGGATCTTCTTCGCGAGCCGTGACATGTACTGCTGCTGGTTCGAGATGCGGGCGAGGTCGCTCTCGTCGCCGACACCGTGCCGCGTGCGGATGAAGGCGAGCGCATCGGCGCCCGAGACGGTGTGCGTGCCGACGGGCAGGTCGATGCCGGCCTGCCGGTCGCGGATCCCCTCGCCTGCGACGCACACCTCGACGCCGCCGATCGCGTCCGTGATCTCGATCACGCCGTCGAAGCTGATCTTCGCGGCGAACTCGATCGGGATGTCGCTGAGGTCGGTGATGGTCTTCGCGATGCACGAGACGCCGGCGTGGTCGAACAGGGAGTTCAGGGGCGCCTTCGACATCGACGAGGCGGTCGATCCGTCCTCCCGCGTGCACTCGGGGACGCGCACCATGAGGTCGCGGGGGAACGACACGACGGTGACGTTGCGGGGTGCTGCTGAGACGTGCACCAGCAGGTTGACGTCGTTGCGGATGCCCCCGTCCGCCTCCTCGCACCGCTCGCCGAGCAGCTGGGTGGTGATCTCGCCGCATTCGTCGGTGCCGACGACGAGGATGCTGAACGCCTGGTCGTCGGGATAGGCCCCGAGCGCGGGCGGAGCGGCGTCGGCGCCGTCCTCGAGAGCGACGGCGCCGTCGCCGGTGCGGTTGAGGATGTCGGCCGCCACGAACCCGCCGACGGCGATCGCCGATACCAGAAGCACGCTGAGCGAGATGCCCAGGATCTTCAGGAAGGATGAGAGTGCCGTAGGCGTCGGCAGGGTCGCATGGCGTGCGACGGTCGATCTTCTCGTGTCGTCGAGGGCGCCTGGCATGCGGCAGAGCCTACCCGGCGAGCCTGACGAAGCCCGATGTTACGGGTGCATGACGTTTCCGAGAATAACTTGCAGGTAATTAGTTAGTCGTGAATACTTTTTCCTACGTGGTAGGCAGCACCCGATGCCGCCAGGACGTTCAAAGAGGAGATCCCTGATGCACAAGCGCATCCTTCCGGTCGTGGCGCTCGGCGCCGTGGCCACCCTGGGCCTGGCGGCCTGCGCCGGCGGAGCCGGTGACGACAACGGCGGAGCGGTCGACGGCGAGGGCCAGGAGCTCACCGTCTGGATCATGAAGGGCACGAACCCTGACTCCAGCGCCTTCTACGACGAGGTCTCGAAGGCCTTCGAGGACGAGACCGGCGCGACCGTCAAGATCGAGGAGATCCAGTGGGCCGACGCCCACGACCGGTTCGTGACCTCGATCGCCGGCGGGACCACTCCCGACATCGCCGAGACCGGCACCACCTGGACGGCCGAGTTCGCCGACGCGGGCGCGCTCGAGCCGCTCGACGAGTACGTCGACGCCGAGAAGGGCCTGCGCGACGACCTCGTCGAGGGCCTCGCGGTCGCCGGCACCTACGACGACGAGCTGTACGGCATGCCCTGGTACGCGGGCGTCCGTTCGATCGTCTACCGCACCGACGTGTTCGAGGAGCTCGGCCTCGAGGCTCCGAAGACGTGGGACGACATCGTCGCCGCCGGTGACGCCATCAAGGCCGCCAAGCCCGACATGCTGCCGTTCCCGGTTCCCGGTGACGCCGAGTTCCAGGTCTACCCCTGGGTCTGGGGCGCCGGCGGCGAGGTCGCCACGCAGGACGGCGGCGAGTGGACCAGCGAGCTCGACAGCAAGGAGTCGCAGGCCGGCATCGAGTTCTACACCGGACTCGCGACCGAGCACGGCTTCTCCTCGGCGGGTGCGACCACGTGGAAGGAGACCGACCTCCGCGACGCCTTCACGCAGGGCAACGTCGCCATGATGCTCTCCGGCTCGTGGACCCCCAAGGCCCTCATCGAGGCCAACCCCGACCTCGACGGCAAGATCGGCGCGGCCGTGATCCCCGGTGAGGACGGCGGCATCGCTCCGTCCGTGCTCGGCGGCTCGCACCTCTCGGTGTTCAACACGACGAAGAACGCCGACCTCGCGTGGCAGTTCGTCAAGCTCATGACCACGGGCGAGTTCGCCGAGAAGTGGGCGAACGAGACCGGTTACTTCCCCGGTGTCCAGTCGGCGATGGAAGAGGCTCTCGCCTCGACCGACCCGCTCGTCGCTCCGTTCGCGGAGCAGATGGTCGAGGGCGGCGCGTCCGTGCCGGTGACCCCGAACTTCGGCGCCGTCCAGGCCAAGAAGACGACCAACGCCATGATCCAGGCCATCCTCAGCGGGCAGAAGGACGTCGCCACGGCGACGAAGGATGCCGCTGCGGAGATGACCGAGCTGCTCAACCAGTAAGACAGTTAGGCAATATCACCCCATGTCGATGGTGCACGCGCCACTGCCGGTCACGGAGGCGGAGTCCAGCTCCGCCCCCGTGGCCGGCGGCCGGCCGAAGAAGCGAGGCCTCTCGCTGATCACGGCTCGCCCCTGGCTCCTTCTCGCTCCCGGGCTGATCATCCTCGCGGTGCTCATGCTCTGGCCGCTCGTCCAGGTGGTCATCTACTCGCTGCAGGACTACGGTCTGCGCGAGATCAACACGGGGGAGAGCAACTGGATCGGCCTCGGGAACTACGTCGAGGCGCTCACCAATCCGACCCTGTGGACGGTGGTGCTGCCGAACACCGTCGGCTTCGCAGCCGTCGCCGTGTTCGTCACGGTCGCCGTCGGCACGCTCGTGGCCCTGCTGCTCGCGCGCCTCGGTCCGGTGTGGCGCACCATCGTCTCCAGCTGCATCATGGTCGCGTGGGCCATGCCCGCCGTCACCGGCACCTACGTCTGGACCTTCATCTTCGACGCCGACCGCGGCATCTTCAACACGGTCCTGCGCGACCTCGGTCTGATGGACGACCCGGTGAACTGGTTCACCAACCAGTGGTCGTTCTACGCGATCGTGCTGCTGAACGTCGTGCACCACGGCTTCCCGTTCGTCGCGATCACCGTGCTCGCGGGTCTGCTCGGCGTCTCGAAGGAGATGCTCGAAGCGGCGGCCCTCGACGGCGCGAACGCGTGGACGCGCTTCTGGAAGATCATCTTCCCGACCCTCAAGCCCGTCTTCTCGGTCGTCATCATCCTGTCGACGATCTGGGACTTCAAAGTGTTCGCGCAGGTCTACCTCATGCCGGGCGGTGGGGGAGGCAACAGGCAGGTGCTGAACCTCGGCGTGTGGTCGTACGTGGAGTCGTTCGGGCAGAACCGCTACGGCTTCGGTGCGGCGCTCGCCGTGCTGCTCACGCTCGTGCTCATCGGCATCACGATCGTCTACATCCGGTCGCTCATGAAGGAGGACGAGCTGTGAACCCGCGCCCCAGGCTCCGCTCGCGCATCGGCGTCGGGATCGGCGTCGCCGCCGTCCTGATCTTCACCCTGTTCCCCGTCTACTGGATGGTCTCCAGCGCCTTCGACAAGAAGGCGTCGTCGGGTGGGCAGTCCCTCCTCCCGCAGGAGTTCACGTTCGACAACTTCGCGTTCGTCCTCACCGAGGGCGGATTCGGAACCTTCCTCCGGAACTCGGCGATCGTGGCCCTCGTGACCGTGCTCGTGAGCGCGCTCGTGTGTCTGCTCGCCGCCGTCGCGGTCGCACGGTTCAAGTTCAAGTTCCGCACGACGATCCTCATGATGATCCTCGTGGTCCAGATGGTGCCGCTCGAGGCGCTCGTCATCCCGCTGTTCCTGCAGGTCAAGAGCCTCGGGCTGCTCAACAGCATCCTCGGTCTCATGGTCGTGTACGTGGCGCTCTCGCTCGCGTTCGGCATCTGGATGCTGCGCGGCTTCGTCGCCGCGGTGCCCGTCGAGCTCGAGGAGGCCGCGTACATCGACGGCGCGAGCTGGTGGCGCATGTTCCGCTCGATCCTGCTGCCGCTCGTGATGCCGGGTCTCGTCGCGACCAGCATCTTCAGCTTCATCACCGCGTGGAACGAGTTCATCTTCGCGATGACGATCCTCGGCGCGCAGACCGACCAGTACACGGTGTCGATCGGACTGAAGTCGTTCTTCGGCCTCTACGCCAACGACTGGGGCAGCATCATGGCCGCGTCGACGATCATCACCGTCCCCGTCATGATCTTCTTCGTCATCGTGCAGCGCCGTCTGTCGGCTGGCATGGTCGCGGGAGCGGTGAAGGGATGACCGACGACTTCGAACGCCTCGCGAACGGCGTGCTCTGGCCCGGGTTCTTCGGAACCGAGGCGCCGGAGTGGCTGCTCGCCGAGCTCCGCGACGGCCTCGCCGGGGTCGTGTACTTCGGCCAGAACGTCGGTGACGGGCTCGCCGACCTGAGCGACGCGATCCTCGCGGCGAACCCTGCCGCGCTGATCGGCATCGACGAGGAGGGCGGCAGCGTCACGCGTCTCGAGTCGGCGACGGGGTCGACCCTGCCCGGAGCCGCCCAGCTCGGTCGCGTCGACGACGTCGAGGCGACGAGGGCGACCGGTGCGGAGCTCGCCAGGCGCGTCGCCGCGATCGGCGGCAACGTCGTGCTCGGACCCGTGGCCGACGTCAACACCGACCCGCGCAACCCCGTGATCGGGGTGCGCTCGTTCGGCAGCGACGAGGCGCTCGTCTCGCGGCACGTCGTGGCCGAGGTCGACGGCATCCAATCCGGCGGTGCGGCCGCGTGCGTCAAGCACTTCCCCGGTCACGGTGACACGCACCTCGACTCCCACCACTCGCTCCCCGAGATCGCGCTCGACCTCGACGAGTTCGAGCGTGTGCACCTCGCGCCGTTCCGTGCAGCGATCGAGGCAGGTGTCGACAGCATCATGACGGCGCACATCGTCGTCCCCGCGTGGGGTGCCGAACCAGCCACGCTCAACCCGCGCGTGCTCGGGATGCTGCGCGACTGGGGCTTCGACGGCGTCATCATCACCGATGCTCTCGACATGGCGGCCATCCGCGAGACCGTGGGTCTCGGCGGGGGAGCGGCGCGTGCCCTCGCGGCCGGCGCCGACCTGCTCTGCATCGGAAACCCCACCAACCCCGGAGAGGCTGCGGCGTCCGACCAGGACGAGCGCGACTTCCACGCGGCTCGCGACGGCATCGTCGCCGCACTGCGTGACGGGTCGCTGTCTCGCGAGCGCGTCGAGGAGGCCGCCCGACGGGTGGCGCGCCTCGCGCAGACGCTGCAGGCGCGGGATGCCGCGGCGCAGCCCTCCGCCGCCTTCGACGGCGCGGAGATCGTCAGCAGGGCGGTCACCGGTGCCGAGGCCGACGCGCAGGAGCTCGCCGTGGTCGACGCCCGGCGTCGCTCCTCGCTCGCGGTCGACAGCGCCGCGGGCTATGTGGCGGCCGCACTGGCCGGAGACGGCCACCGGGTGCGTCTCGACGTGGCGCGGACGTCTGTCGAGGAGCAGGATGCCGCGCTCGACGCTGCTGTCTCCGCCGATGGTCTCACCGTGCTGCTGATCGATCGACCAGACGCCGATCCCGCCCAGCGCGAGCTCGTGGAGCGGGCCGCGCGGCGAGACCTCGCGGCGGTCGTGGTGAACGTCGGGCTCGTTCCCGAAGAGGCGTTGCCGCTGCCCGTCGTCGAGGTCGGAGCGGCCAGCAGGGTCGGCGCCGAGGTCGCGCGGGCGCGCCTGGGCGCAGCATCCGTTCCGCTCATTTCGTCATCGGACGTGGCAGAACGCCCGGTCTGAGGCAGGATGGCACCGTGGACGCTGACGTTCTCGCGCTGGTGCGCCGATCCGTTCCCCGACTGAGTGCTGCAGAGGCACGGGTCGCGGAGACGATACTCGGCGATCCCACGCTCGTCGTCGACCTCGCCATCAACGACCTCGCCCGGCTGTGCAGCACCTCGCTGTCGACCGTCGCGCGGTTCGCGCAGTCGCTGGGTTTCAGCGGCTACCGCGAGCTGCGCGTCGCGGTCGCCCGCACGGTGACGCTCGCGCAGGCGCAGCAGGCGCGGTTCGGTCTGGACACGACGGCGATCGACCGAGACGACGAGCCCGCGACGATCGCCGCGAAGCTCGCCGCGCAGGAGATCGACGCGATCGAGAAGACCGCGCGCGGCCTGGATGCCGTGGCCCTCGACCGGGCGGCGCGGGCCGTCGTCGACGCCAGGCACATCGAGATCCTCGGTCAGGCGTCGTCCTCGCTCACCGCGCAGGATCTGCAGCAGAAGCTCTCGCGCATCGGATGCTCGGCCGCGCACTCGTCCGACCCGCACCTGTCTCTCACGGCCGCGTCGATCCGGACGGCCGACGACGTCGTCGTCGCGATCTCGCACGGGGGAGAGACGCAGGAAGTCGTGCGCGGTGTCGAGGTCGCCCGAGACGCGGGCGCCCTGACCGTCGCGATCACGAGCGTGTCCGACTCGGCGCTGGCCCTCGCGGCAGACGTCGTGCTGCTCACCTACGCGCAGGAGTCCCCGTTCCGCATGGCCGCGATGTCGAGTCGTATCGCGCAGCTCGCGCTCGTCGACATCCTGTTCGTGCGCGTCGTGCAGCACCGCGGTGAGCCCGTCGTCATCCCCCTGCAGCTCACGCACGAGGCCGCCGCTCCTCGCCGCCGCGCCTCCGGGCGCTGAGCAGCTCGCACCGCCAGCCGATACCCGATTGAGATAAACCGGTGATTGGCATCTGTGGATCCGCTGGGTAGCTTCGTAGGAATCACCGTGAGCCGGGGCGAACACTCCCCGGTCGCGCAAAGCAGCGCCCCACAGGGAAGGTCATTCTTCACATGCACCACTCGATCACACGCCGGCGAGGTCTCATCGCCGTCTCCGGAGCAGCGCTCGCGGCGCTGGTCCTCTCAGGATGCGTCGCCAGCCAGCGCGGCGACGGTGACGGCGGAGGGTCCGGCGACGTCGACGGCACGTTCGTCTTCGCGGCCTCGTCCGACCCGGCGAGCCTCGACCCCGCGTTCGCTCAGGACGGCGAGACCTTCCGCGTCTCGCGGCAGATCTTCGAGGGACTCGTCGGCACCGAGCCCGGCACGGCCGACCCGGCTCCGCTCCTGGCCGAGAAGTGGGAGTCGTCGGAAGACGGCATGAGCCACACGTTCACCCTCAAGGAGGGTGTGACCTTCCACGACGGCACTCCGTTCAACGCCGAGGCCGTGTGCGCGAACTTCGACCGCTGGTACAACTGGACCGGTCTCGCCGCCTCCGAGGCGCTGGGCTACTACTACAACAAGCTCTTCAAGGGCTACGCGTCCGACCCGACGAACGCCGTGTACAAGTCGTGCACGCCCGACGGCGACTACTCGGTCACGATCGACCTCAACAAGCCGTTCGCCGGCTTCGTCGCCTCGCTCTCGCTCCCCGCGTTCGGCATGCAGAGCCCCTCCGCGATGTCGGAGTTCGGCGCTGACGACGTGAGCGGCACCGCCGAGGCGCCCGTGCTGTCCGAGTACGCCATGGGCCACCCGGTCGGCACCGGACCCTTCCAGTTCGAGGAGTGGGCTCCGGGCGAGCAGGTCACGCTCAAGGCCTACGGCGACTACTGGGGTGAGGCGGGTCAGGTCGACGAGATCATCTTCCGCACCATCGACGACCCGACGGCCCGCCGTCAGGCTCTCGAGTCGGGCTCGATCGACGGCTACGACCTCGTCGGCCCCGCCGACACGAAGGCCCTCGAGGACAAGGGCTTCACGATGGTCTCGCGTCCGCCGTTCACCATCCTCTACCTGGCGTTCAACCAGGCCATCCCCGAGCTGCAGGACCCGAAGGTCCGCGAGGCGCTCTCCTACGCCATCGACAAGGACGCCCTGATCAGCCAGGTGCTCCCCGAGGGCACCGAGAAGGCGATCGAGTTCGTGCCCGACACCGTCAACGGCTACAACCCCGACGTCACGACGTACGACTTCGATCCTGAGAAGGCCAAGTCCCTGCTCGCCGAGGCCGGCTACACCGAGGCGAACCCGCTGAAGCTCGAGTTCGACTACCCGGTCAACGTCTCGCGTCCGTACATGCCGGACCCCGAGCAGATCTTCACCGTGCTCTCGTCGCAGCTCGCCGACGTCGGCGTGGAGACCACCCCGGTGTCGCAGGAGTGGGGCGAGTACCTCGACCGCATCACCGGCACCTCGGACCACGGCATCCACCTGCTCGGCTGGACCGGCGACTACAACGACACCGACAACTTCGTCGGCGTGTTCTTCGGTCAGCAGAGCGCGGAGTGGGGCTTCGACAACCCCGAGCTGTTCCAGAAGCTCGACGAGGCGCGCGGCGTCCCGAGCCTTGAGGACCAGACGGCCCTGTACGAGGACATCAACGAGATGGTCGCGCAGTTCATCCCCGGTGTCCCGCTCGCGCACCCGGCGCCCACTCTCGCGTTCGACTCGCGCGTGAAGAGCTACCCGGCCAGCCCGGTGAACGACGAGGTCTTCACGGACATCGTCCTCACCAAGTAACAGGCTGACGCCAACAGGTCGTCGAGCGAGGAGCGGAGCGACGGGACGAAACGCAGGGACCCGTGCGGAACCTGCGTTTCGTCTCGCTCCGCTCGCTCGACGACCACCGGTTAGGAGACCTCTTTGCTGCGCACCATCGGCAGGCGACTGCTGTTCCTCATCCCCACCCTGATCGGCCTCAGCATCCTGCTGTTCGCCTGGGTCAGGGCCCTCCCCGGCGGCCCGGCCGTCGCGCTCCTGGGCGAGAAGGCGACACCCGAGGCCGTCGCCAGGATCAACGAGCTCTACGGGTTCGACCGCCCCATCCTCGAGCAGTACTTCGTGTGGGCGTCCCGCCTGCTGCAGGGCGACTTCGGCACCTCGATCCAGACGAACCGCCCGGTGATGGAGGAGTTCTTCCGGCGCTTCCCCGCGACGATCGAGCTGAGCGTCATGGCGCTCATCTTCGCGGTGGGTGTCGGCATCCCGCTCGGATACTGGGCCGCCCGCCGCCACGGCAGGTTCACCGACCATGCGTCGGTCGTGCTGAGCCTCATCGGCATCACCATCCCGGTGTTCTTCCTCGCGTTCATCCTCAAGTACGTGTTCGCGGTGCAACTCGGCTGGCTGCCGTCCGACGGCCGGCAGGACCCCCGCATAGACGCGACCCACGTGACCGGGTTCTACGTGTGGGACGGCCTCATCACGGGCGAATTCGACGCGTCGTGGGACGCCATCCTGCATCTGATCCTCCCCGCGCTCGCGCTGGGGACCATCCCGCTCGCGATCATCGTGCGCATCACGCGGGCCAGTGTGCTCGAGGTGCAGAACGCCGACTTCGTGCGCACCGGCCGCGCGAAGGGCGTGGGATCGACGACGCTGCGCAACCGGTTCATCCTCCGCAACGCCATGCTGCCCGTGGTCACCACCATCGGCCTGCAGACGGGGCTGCTCATCTCGGGAGCCGTGCTCACAGAGACCGTCTTCGCCTTCCCGGGCATCGGCTCGTTCCTGGCGAGGGCGATCTTCACGAGGGACTTCCCGGTGCTGCAGGGGTTCATCATCTTCATCGCCATCGCGTACGCGCTGATCAACCTCGCGGTCGACGTGTCGTACAGCCTGATCGATCCGAGAGTGCGGGTGCAGTGATGACCGGCGTGACCCACCCGAACACCCACGGAGAGGAGGCGGTGTCATGAGCATCTCGCTCCCGCCCGCCCAGGGCCCCTCGGCCGCCGGCGGCGAGGTCGTCGACACCGTCGCCGTCGCGCAGGCCGGCCTCAAGGAAGGCCCCGGCGGCTTCTGGCGCGACGTCTTCCGTCGCCTGCGTCGCAACCCGACGGCGTGGATCGGCGCGGCCATCGTGCTGGCGTTCGTCCTCGTCGCGGCCCTCGCCCCGCTGCTGGCTCCGTACCCGGAGACCGCGCTGCCCGGAGCGAAGAACATCACACCGACGTACATCCCCGGACCGGGAGAGCTGCCGGAGTTCCCGCTCGGGCTGGACCGCTTCGGCGGCGACGTGCTGTCGAAGCTCATCTGGGGTGCCCAGGCCTCGCTGCTCGTCGGCGTGATCTCCACGGCCCTCGGTCTCATCGGCGGCATGCTGCTCGGGCTCATCGCCGGCACGTTCGGCGGCTGGGTCGACACGGTCATCATGCGCGTCGTCGACATCATCCTGTCGGTGCCGAACCTGCTGCTCGCGGTGTCGATCGCGGCGATCCTGGGGCAGACGCCGTTCGCGGTGATGATCGCGATCGGAGCCTCTCAGGTGCCGATCTTCGCCCGCCTGCTGCGCGCCTCGATGCTGCAGCAGCGGTCGAGCGATTACGTGCTGTCGGCGCAGACCCTGGGTCTCGGCCGGGGCCGCATCACGATGTCGCACGTGCTGCCCAACGCGATCGGACCGGTGATCGTGCAGGGCACGCTGACGCTCGCCACCGCCGTGATCGACGCCGCAGCGCTGTCGTTCCTCGGCCTCGGCGGCGGGCGCCCGGAGACGGCCGAATGGGGGCGGATGCTGACCTACGCCCAGAACGAGCTGGCGATCGCCCCGTGGCTGGCGTTCCTCCCCGGTATCTGCATCGCGGTCACCGCGCTCGGCTTCACCCTGTTCGGTGAAGCGCTGCGCGAGGCCATGGACCCGAGGACGAGGGCGCGATGAACGGCAACGGCGTCATGGAACAGAACAAGGAGAATCGGATGCCGAGCGCTCCGCTGCTGTCGGTCGAGGGCCTCGCCGTCGACTTCGCCACCATGGACGGCGTCGTGCATGCCGTCGAAGGGGTGGACCTCGAGATCGCCCCCGGTGAGACCGTCGCGATCGTCGGTGAGTCGGGGTCGGGGAAGTCGACGACCGCCATGGCGATCATCGGCCTGCTCGCGGGCGGAGGTCGCGTGGCCGCCGGCAGCATCCGCCTCGACGGGCGTGAGATCGCGCATGCCTCCGAGAACGAGCTGCGCACGATCAGGGGGCGCGACATCGGCATGGTCCCGCAGGACCCGATGTCGAACCTCAACCCGGTGGCGAAGATCGGCACGCAGGTCGCCGAGACGCTGCTCGCACACGGCCTCGCCACCCGGCAGAACGTGCAGGAGAAGGTGGTCGAGGCGCTGAGCGCCGCCGGTCTGCCCGACCCCGAGCGCCGGGCCAAGCAGTACCCGCACGAGTTCTCGGGCGGCATGCGGCAGCGGGCGCTCATCGCGATCGGCCTGGCCTGCAAGCCGCGTCTGCTCATCGCCGACGAGCCGACGAGCGCGCTCGACGTCACCGTGCAGCAGACGATCCTCGACCAGATCGGTGCGATGACCCGCGAGCTCGGCACCGCCGTGCTGCTCATCACGCACGACCTCGGCCTGGCGGCGGAGCGCGCGGAGCGCGTGGTCGTGATGCACCGCGGTCGCGTGGTTGAGCAGGGGCCGGCCAGGCAGATCCTCGAGGCTCCGCAGCATCCGTACACGCAGTCGCTCGTGAAGGCGGCGCCGTCCGTCGCCGCCGCACGACTGCGCCCTGAGGCGTTCCAGGTCGCCGAGCCATCGGGGGTCGATCGGTCGTCGAGCGGGGAGCGCAGCGACGAGACGACGCGCGGCCCCGCCGACAACATCGTCGAGATCGAGAACCTCACCAAGGTGTATCCGGTGCGCGGGCAGAAGGACGACTTCGTCGCGGTGAACGACGTGTCGCTCGCCATCCCGCGCGGCGAGACGGTGGCGATCGTGGGGGAGTCCGGGTCGGGCAAGACCACGACCGCGCGGATGCTGCTGAAGATCATCGAGCCGACGAGCGGTCTCATCCGCTTCGAGGGCAAGGACGTGTCGTCGCTCAGCAAGGCGGAGACGAAGGACTTCCGGCAGCGCGTGCAGCCGATCTTCCAGGACCCGTACTCGAGTCTCAATCCGATGTTCACGATCGAGCGGCTCATCTCCGAGCCGCTGGACTTCTACCGGCGGGGGAGCGGAGCGGATCGCCGCACGCGCGTGCGGCAGCTGCTCGACGACGTGGCGCTGCCGCAGTCGATGCTCACGCGCTACCCGTCGGAGCTGTCCGGCGGCCAGCGCCAGCGCGTGGCGATCGCCAGGGCGCTCGCCCTGTCGCCCGACCTGATCGTGTGCGACGAGCCGGTGTCGGCTCTCGACGTGCTGGTGCAGGACCAGATCCTCACGCTGCTCGGCGACCTGCAGCGCGAGTACGGCCTGAGCTACCTGTTCATCTCGCACGACCTCGCGGTGGTCCGCCTGATCAGCGATTACGTGTGCGTGATGAAGGACGGGGTGCTCGTGGAGGCCGCCTCCTCGGAGGAGATCTTCACGAATCCTCGGGACCCGTACACGCGGCGCCTGCTCGCGTCGATCCCGGGCAACGAGCTGAACATCGCGTCCTGACGGCGGGCGTCCTCGACCGGTTCCGGATGCTTTTACCGCAGCATCCGGAATTGGTCAAGGATTGAGCTTGCCATGTCGCACAATCGCGTCTATAGTTGGTAGTTGCGCTCGCTTCTCCGTGCCCTCATATGGTGGTCGGCATCCGTTGAGCTTCTGAGCGCGCAACTCCACCTGACGACAAAGGAATCGAGAAGCCCTGCGGGGCTCACGGAGGTTATTCCCTTGGCTGCTGCTCGCAACGCATCCACATCCACCACCACCAAGAACGGACGCGGAGCATCCCGCCTCTCGTTCGCCAAGATCTCCGACACGCTGACGGTCCCCGACCTTCTCGCCCTGCAGACCGAGTCCTTCGGTTGGCTCGTCGGCAACGACGCCTGGAAGGCTCGTGTCGAAGAGGCCAAGCAGGCCGGTCGCACCGACGTCAACGAGGTCTCCGGACTCGGCGAGATCTTCGAGGAGATCTCCCCGATCGAGGACCTCGGCGAGACGATGCAGCTCTCGTTCACGAACCCGTACCTCGAGCCCGAGAAGTACTCGATCGAGGAGTGCAAGGAGCGCGGCAAGACCTACGCCGCCCCGCTGTACGTCGAGGCCGAGTTCATGAACCACCTCACCGGTGAGATCAAGACCCAGACGGTCTTCATGGGCGACTTCCCGCTGCAGACCGACAAGGGCACGTTCATCATCAACGGTTCCGAGCGCGTCGTCGTGTCGCAGCTCGTGCGCTCGCCCGGTGTCTACTTCGACAAGACCCCCGACAAGACGTCCGACAAGGACATCGTGTCGGCGCGCGTGATCCCGAGCCGCGGTGCGTGGCTCGAGTTCGAGATCGACAAGCGCGACCAGGTCGGCGTCCGCATCGACCGCAAGCGCAAGCAGTCGGTCACCGTCTTCCTCAAGGCCCTGGGCATGTCGAGCGAGGAGATCCTCGCCGAGTTCGCCGGCTTCCCCTCGATCGAGGAGACCCTGGCGAAGGACACCATCGTCACCAAGGAAGACGCACTGCGCGACATCTACCGCAAGCTGCGTCCGGGCGAGCAGGTGGCCGCCGAGGCCGCTCGCGCGCTCCTCGACAACTTCTACTTCAACCCGAAGCGCTACGACCTGGCGAAGGTCGGCCGGTACAAGATCAACCACAAGCTCGGTCTCGACGCCCCGCTCACCGACTCGGTGCTCACGGTCGAGGACATCGTCGCGACGATCAAGTACCTGGTCCGCATCCACGCCGGTGTCGAGTCGTTCGACGGCATCCGCTCGGGCAAGCAGGCCGAGATCCGCATCGCGACCGACGACATCGACAACTTCGGCAACCGTCGCATCCGCGCGGTCGGCGAGCTGATCCAGAACCAGGTCCGCACCGGTCTGTCCCGCATGGAGCGCGTCGTCCGCGAGCGCATGACCACGCAGGACATCGAGGCGATCACGCCGCAGACCCTGATCAACGTGCGCCCCGTCGTCGCCGCGATCAAGGAGTTCTTCGGAACGTCGCAGCTGTCGCAGTTCATGGACCAGAACAACCCGCTCGCGGGTCTGACCAACAAGCGCCGTCTCTCGGCTCTCGGCCCCGGTGGTCTGAGCCGTGACCGCGCCGGCGTCGAGGTCCGTGACGTCCACCCGTCGCACTACGGCCGCATGTGCCCGATCGAGACCCCTGAAGGCCCGAACATCGGTCTGATCGGTGCTCTCGCGACGTTCGCGCGCATCAACTCGTTCGGTTTCATCGAGACCCCGTACCGCAAGGTCGTCGACGGTGTCGTGACCGAGCAGATCGACTACCTCACGGCATCCGAGGAGGTCGACTTCAACATCGCGCAGGCCAACGCGCCGCTCGATGCGAAGGGTCGCTTCCGCGAGAGCCACGTGCTCGCACGCCCGAAGGGCGGCAGCGGTGAGGTCGACCTCTTCCTGCCGGAGGAGATCGGCTACATCGACGTCTCGCCGCGCCAGATGGTGTCGGTCGCGACCTCGCTCGTGCCGTTCCTCGAGCACGACGACGCGCAGCGCGCGCTCATGGGCGCCAACATGCAGCGTCAGGCCGTGCCGCTGCTGCGCAGCGACTCGCCGCTCGTGGGAACCGGTATGGAGGGCTACACCGCCATCGACGCCGGTGACGTGCTCACCGCCGAGAAGGCCGGTGTCGTCTCCGAGGTCTCCGCGGACCGCGTCGTCGTCATGCTCGACGAGGGCGGCACGCAGGAGTACCACCTGCGCAAGTTCGACCGCTCGAACCAGGGCACGTCGTACAACCAGAAAGTCGTCGTCAGCGCCGGTGAGCGCGTCGAGGTCGGAGAGGTCATCGCCGATGGCCCCGCCACCGAGAACGGCGAGCTGGCACTCGGGAAGAACCTCCTCGTCGCGTTCATGACGTGGGAGGGCTACAACTTCGAGGACGCCATCATCCTCAGCCAGGACCTGGTGAAGGACGACACCCTCTCCTCGATCCACATCGAGGAGTACGAGGTCGACGCCCGCGACACGAAGCTCGGCAAGGAGGAGATCACCCGTGACCTCCCCAACGTCAGCCCCGAGCTCCTGAAGGACCTCGACGAGCGCGGCATCATCCGCATCGGCGCCGAGGTCCGCCCCGGCGACATCCTCGTCGGCAAGGTCACGCCGAAGGGCGAGACCGAGCTGTCGGCCGAGGAGCGCCTGCTCCGCGCGATCTTCAACGAGAAGAGCCGCGAGGTCCGTGACACCTCCCTGAAGGTGCCCCACGGTGAGCAGGGCACGATCATCGCCGTCAAGGAGTTCAACGCCGAGGACGGCGACGACGAGCTCGGCTCCGGCGTGAACCGCCGCGTCGTGGTCTACATCGCCCAGAAGCGCAAGATCACCGAGGGTGACAAGCTCGCCGGCCGTCACGGCAACAAGGGTGTCATCGCGAAGATCCTGCCGATCGAGGACATGCCGTTCCTCGCCGACGGAACCCCGGTCGACATCGTCCTCAACCCGCTCGGCATCCCCGGTCGAATGAACTTCGGCCAGGTCCTCGAGACCCACCTCGGGTGGATCGCGAAGCAGGGCTGGAAGGTCGAGGGCACCCCCGAGTGGGCCGTCAAGCTGCCCGAGCAGGCCTTCGAGGCCGCGCCAGGCACGAAGGTCGCGACCCCGGTGTTCGACGGTGCGAGCGAGGAGGAGATCTCCGGTCTCCTCGACTCGACGCTCCCGACGCGCGACGGTGTGCGCCTGATCGACTCGAGCGGAAAGACGCAGCTGTTCGACGGTCGCTCCGGCGAGCCGTTCCCTGCGCCGATCTCGGTGGGCTACATGTACATCCTGAAGCTGCACCACCTGGTCGACGACAAGATCCACGCGCGTTCGACCGGCCCGTACTCGATGATCACCCAGCAGCCGCTCGGTGGTAAGGCGCAGTTCGGTGGCCAGCGCTTCGGTGAGATGGAGGTGTGGGCCCTCGAGGCCTACGGTGCGGCATACGCGCTCCAGGAGCTCCTCACGATCAAGTCCGACGACATCCTCGGCCGCGTCAAGGTGTACGAGGCGATCGTCAAGGGCGAGAACATCCAGGAGCCCGGCATCCCCGAGTCCTTCAAGGTGCTCATGAAGGAGATGCAGTCCCTCTGCCTGAACGTCGAGGTCCTCTCGGCCGACGGCACGGCTGTCAACCTCCGCGACACCGACGACGAGGCCTTCCGCGCAGCGGAAGAGCTCGGAATCAACATCTCCAGCCGCTTCGAGGCCGCCTCGATCGACGAGATCTAAACGCCTCGACGGGCTCAGCGCCGCATCGCCGCTGAGCCCGCCGAAGCCCGATTTCTCAAAAGAATTCCGACACAGGAGAACTAGTGCTCGACGCAACAACCTTCGATGAGCTTCGCATCGGCCTGGCCACCGCTGACCACATCCGCGCGTGGTCGTACGGCGAGGTCAAGAAGCCTGAGACCATCAACTACCGCACCCTGAAGCCGGAGAAGGACGGCCTCTTCGGGGAGCAGATCTTCGGCCCCTCCCGCGACTGGGAGTGCGCCTGTGGCAAGTACAAGCGCGTCCGCTTCAAGGGCATCGTCTGCGAGCGCTGCGGCGTGGAGGTCACCAAGTCCTCCGTCCGTCGTGAGCGCATGGGCCACATCGAGCTCGCCGCACCCGTCACCCACATCTGGTACTTCAAGGGCGTGCCCTCGCGCCTCGGCTACCTGCTCGACATGGCGCCGAAGGACCTCGAGAAGGTCATCTACTTCGCCGCCTACATGGTCATCTCGGTCGACGAGGAAGCTCGTCACCGCGACCTGGGCACCCAGGAGAACAACATCCGTCTCGAGCTGAAGACGCTCGGCGACCGCCGCGACTCGAAGATCGCGGAGCGCCTGGCCAAGCTGGAGGAGGAGCTCGCCGCTCTCGAGGCGGAGGGTGCCAAGGCCGACCAGAAGAAGAAGGTCAAGGACGCCGCCGAGAAGGAGATGTCGCTCATCCGCAAGGGTGCCGACGAGGCGATCGCCAAGCTCGAGCGCGTGTGGGAGGACTTCCGCACGCTCGAGGTCGGCGCACTCCGCCCCGAGGACGACGTCTTCCACGAGCTGCAGGACCGCTTCGGTCAGTACTTCGAGGCCTACATGGGCGCGGAGTCGATCCAGCGTCGTCTGCAGTCGTTCGACCTGGCCGCCGAGGCGGAGAGCCTGCACCTGCAGATCTCCGAGGGCAAGGGCCAGCGCAAGATCCGTGCGATCAAGCGCCTCAAGGTCGTCAACTCGTTCCTGGAGACCGGCATGAGCCCGGCAGCCATGGTCCTCGACGTCGTGCCGGTGATCCCGCCGGAGCTGCGCCCGATGGTGCAGCTCGACGGTGGCCGCTTCGCGACCTCCGACCTGAACGACCTCTACCGTCGTGTGATCAACCGCAACAACCGTCTTCGTCGTCTGATCGACCTCGGCGCCCCCGAGATCATCGTCAACAACGAGAAGCGGATGCTGCAGGAGGCCGTCGACGCGCTGTTCGACAACGGCCGCCGCGGTCGTCCCGTCACCGGTACCGGCAACCGCGCCCTGAAGTCCCTCAGCGACATGCTGAAGGGTAAGCAGGGTCGTTTCCGTCAGAACCTGCTCGGCAAGCGCGTCGACTACTCGGGCCGTTCGGTCATCGTCGTCGGCCCGCAGCTGAAGCTGCACCAGTGCGGTCTGCCCAAGCAGATGGCTCTCGAGCTCTTCAAGCCGTTCGTCATCAAGCGTCTGATCGACCTCGGTCACTCGCAGAACATCAAGGCTGCGAAGCGCGCCGTCGAGCGCACCCGTCCCGAGGTCTGGGACGTGCTCGAGGAGATCATCCGCGAGCGCCCCGTGCTGCTGAACCGTGCGCCCACGCTGCACCGTCTCGGCATCCAGGCGTTCGAGCCGCAGCTCGTCGAGGGCAAGGCCATCCAGCTGCACCCGCTCGTCTGCGCGGCGTTCAACGCCGACTTCGACGGTGACCAGATGGCCGTGCACCTGCCGCTGTCGGTCGAGGCTCAGGCCGAGGCCCGCGTGCTGATGCTCGCGTCGAACAACATCCTGAAGCCGTCCGACGGCCGCCCGGTCACCCTGCCTTCGCAGGACATGATCATCGGTCTGCACCACCTGACCACGGTCAAGGAGGGTGCGTCCGGCGAGGGCCGTGCGTTCGGTTCGGTCGGCGAGGCGCAGCTGGCGTACGACGAGGGCACGCTCGACCTGCAGGCGAAGGTCCGCATCCGCATCCCGGGTCTGACCTTCCTCGAGGGCGAGGCTCCCGAGGGCTACGACAAGCACGGTCTGGTCGACGCTTCGCTCGGACAGGCGATCTTCAACGACGCGCTACCGAAGGGCTACCCCTTCGTCCGCGAGCAGGCCGACAAGGGCAAGCTGTCGCAGATCGTCAACAAGCTGGCCGAGGAGTACCCCAAGGTCGAGACGGCGGCGACGCTGGACCGCATCAAGGACGCCGGTTTCTACTGGGCCACGCGCTCGGGTGTGACCGTCGCCCTGAGCGACATCCTCACCCCGCCGAACAAGGCGGAGATCGTCGCCGGCTACGAGAAGCAGGCCGCGAAGGTCCAGTCGCAGTACGAGAAGGGCCTCACGACCGACGCCGAGCGTCGTCAGGAGCTCATCAAGATCTGGACCGAGGCGACCGACGAGGTCCAGGCTGCGATGAAGGCGCACTTCCCGCAGGACAACACCATCAACCGCATGGTGTCGTCGGGTGCTCGTGGTAACTGGCTGCAGATCCGGAACATCGCCGGTATGCGCGGTCTCGTGAACAACCCCAAGGGTGAGATCATCCCCCGTCCGATCATCTCCTCGTACCGCGAGGGTCTGTCGGTCGCGGAGTACTTCATCGCGACGCACGGTACCCGTAAGGGTCTCGCCGACACCGCTCTGCGTACCGCCGACTCGGGTTACCTGACCCGTCGTCTGGTGGACGTCTCGCAGGACGTCATCATCCGCGAAGAGGACTGCGGCACGTCGAAGGGCCTCGAGCTCCCGATCGCCGCTCCGAACGCCGCGGGCGAGCTGGTGCGCGACGCGAACGTCGAGAACTCGGTGTTCGCTCGCACCCTGGCGTCCGACGTCGTCGACAGCAAGGGCGAGGTCCTCGCCGCCGCCGGTGACGATGTGGGCGACGTGCTCATCGACAAGCTGGTCGAGGCGGGTGTCGAGACCATCAAGGTGCGCTCGGTGCTGACCTGCGACTCCGCCGTCGGTGTCTGCGCGCAGTGCTACGGCCGTTCGCTGGCGACGGGCAAGACCGTCGACATCGGCGAGGCCGTCGGCATCATCGCGGCCCAGTCGATCGGTGAGCCCGGTACCCAGCTGACGATGCGTACGTTCCACACCGGTGGTTCGGCATCGGCGGATGACATCACCCAGGGTCTGCCGCGTGTCCAGGAGCTCTTCGAGGCCCGTACCCCCAAGGGTGCGTCGCCGATCGCGGAGGCCGACGGCCGCATCACGATCGACGAGACCGACAAGGCCAAGAAGGTCATCCTGACGCCCGACAACGGCGACGAGCCCGTCGTCTACCCGGTGCTGAAGCGTGCGACCCTCCTCGTCGAGGACGGGCAGCACGTCACGGTCGGTCAGCCCCTGCAGGTCGGCACGCTCGACCCCAAGGAGGTCATGCGCGTCATGGGTGCTCGCGAGGTGCAGCGTTACCTCGTCGGCGGCGTCCAGGGCGTCTACCGCTCGCAGGGTGTGCCGATCCACGACAAGCACATCGAGGTCATCGTCCGCCAGATGCTCCGCAAGGTCACCGTCGTCGATCACGCCGACACGACCCTGCTGCCGGGTGAGATGGTCGACCTCAAGCGCTACCAGTCGATCAACCGCGAGGCCGTCGCAGAGGGCAAGCGCCCCGCGTCCGGTCGTCCGGAGCTGATGGGTATCACGAAGGCGTCGCTCGCGACCGAGTCGTGGCTGTCGGCCGCGTCCTTCCAGGAGACGACCCGCGTTCTCACGCAGGCCGCCATGGAGGGCAAGCGCGACCCGCTGGTCGGTCTCAAGGAGAACGTCATCATCGGTAAGCTCATCCCCGCCGGAACCGGTCTCTCGAAGTACCGCGACGTCACGGTCGAGGCCACCGAGGAAGCCAAGAGCGAGCGCTACCCGAACCGGATCTTCGCATCCGACGGTGCGTACGCCGACGGCGACTTCGGCTACGTCGACTTCGACGCGTTCTCGACGGACGACATCACCCCCGGTACCTACAACTGAGGTACTGAGTGACTGAGAAGGCCCCGGGCATCCGCCCGGGGCCTTCTTCGTGTGTGCGGCGGAGTCAGTCGAAGAGGTGCGCGATGATGCTCGACGTGTAGCCGGTGGGGGCGAGGTTGGAGTATGTCGTGTCGATGAGGATGTCGTCGCGCCAGAACAGCGTGCGACCGTCGGTCACGGGGTACTGCGGGTCCTGCCAGGTCTTCTCGCAGCGCGTGCCGCCGTCGGGGGTGAAGCACGAGAAGCCCTCGTTCGCGACGAGTGCGTTGAGCATGTCGAGTGCCGGCCCGCGGTTCATGCGGGAGATGGTGGTCACGAGGCCCGTGGTGTCGGCGCGCGGGTCGCGCCAGATGCAGGTGAGGGTGCCGTCTTCGCCGACGCCCGACGGGCCGAATGCGGCGTCGTTCAGCGGCGTCTCGCCGAGCTGCGACAGCACGTCCTCGGAGAGGATGGCGCGGCAGTCGGTCGGCAGCTCGACGGCGTCGCCCGTGGGCGTCGGAGTGGGGGTGGGGGAGGCGGTCTCTTCGGGCGACGCGCTGGATGCGGATGGCGAGGGTTTCGCGTCGGATCCGCCGGACGTGTCCGCCCCGCAGCCGGTGAGCGCGACGAGGAGCACCAGGGCAGCCGCGCTGGCGGCGAGTCGTCCGTTCATGCGCTCACCGTACCGCCCCTGGTCGGACACCGGCGACACTGACATGCCGCGCGCTGACGGCTGCGCGACCGGTAATCTCGGCTGAATGAGCACTGATTCCCCTGCGCCGACCGCCGTCGTCATCGGCGACGCCCTCATCGACGAGATCCGAGATGCCGGTGGCGTCCGCGAACTGGTCGGCGGCGCGGCCCTGAACGTTGCTGTCGGTCTGCGGCGGCTGGGGGTGCCGACGACGCTGATCGCCATGGTGGGCGACGACGAGGCGGGTGCGCACATCCGCGAATACCTGGGCGACCACGACGTGCGTCTGATCGAGAGCGAGGCGCCCCTCGGGTCGTCGCGTGCGATCGTGCAGCGGGCGGCCAACGGCGAGCCCGTGTACCTGTTCAACGAGGCGGCGCAGCGGCGCAGCATCCGCTATTCCGACGACGCGCGCAGCGCGATCGCCGATGCCGCGCTGGTCGCGGTGAGCTGCTTCCCCTTCGACGTGCCCGCCGAGGTCGACGCGCTGGCGGATGCCGTCGGCGGCGCGCGTCTGGCGATCGATCCGAACCCCCGGTCGGGCATGCTCAGCGACCGGAGCGAGTTCGTGCGCGGGTTCGAGCGCCTCGCGCGTGCGGCGCAGATCGTGAAGGTCGGCGCCGACGACGCGGCGCTGCTCTACGACGGCGACCTCGACGCGCTGCGCGAGCGCTTGCGCGGGTTCGGCGTCAGCGCGGTCCTCGCCACGGCCGGTGCCGACGGGGCGACGCTGGAATCGGATGCCGGAGCCGTGCATGCCCCGATCTCGTCGCTGCCGGGGCGCGTCGTCGACACCGTCGGTGCCGGCGATGCCACGCTCGCCGCCGTGGCGGCCGGGCTGGTCGACGGGACCCCGACCGACCGCGAGGGCTGGCTCGCACTGCTCGAGCGCGCGATGGATGTCGCCGCGGCGACCGTCCGTGCCGAGGGCGGTCTGCTGCGTACGCCCGAGTCGCTGCGCGAGGGGGAGAAGGGCGTGCACGGCAGCTGACCGCTCGATTTCTCCGGCCCGCCGCATCCGGGTATGATTATGACTCGTGCCCCCGGTTGGCTGTCGAAGTCGGACGGGTGTGCAATGGCGAGTTACCCAAGCGGCCAAAGGGATCTGACTGTAAATCAGACTGCACTGCATTCGGGGGTTCGAATCCCTCACTCGCCACCACCGCGGAATCACGCGGAGAAAGCCCCTCCTCGCCAGGAAGCGAGAAGGGGCTTTCTGGTTCTCTGCACCGTATATTGCACCCTATGATTTTTGACTCGCATGCGCGATCCAGGCTTCCAGATCGTCCTCGTAGTACCGAACACGCCCTCTGAGGGTGAACGACGGCGGGGCATCACCGCCCGTACTGCGCAGGTTGTAGAGCGTCTGCACAGCGAGGCCGGTGAGCTCAGATACCTGCTGGATGGTGAGCAGTGCTCGCATGTCTGCCCTTCGCGAGAGTGTTGCGCACGAGACGCGCTGTGATGGGATCGGCGGCGATGCCCGCTGAGCTGGAAGCAGCGCGCGCGAGCAGCTGGTAGTACCGTTCGTCGCTGATCCCGAGTCCTCGTCGGATCACTTCGCCTTTCGCGGGCGTGTGGGGTGGGTGAGCGGCTTCGAAGGCGAGAAGGTCTGCGGGCGTCACGGTTCCGATCCTGCCCCGGGCCACCGACATTCCATCCCCGTTCGTCGGTGTCGGAGCGGCGTCGTAGACTCGTGTCCTCTCGGCCGGAGGAAGGACACCCGGCCATGGCGAGACTCTCACGCGACACGCTGATCAGCGTCCACCTCGACGCGATCTGCTCGAGGAACCGATACACCCAAGACCCCGGCCCGGTCATCGACGAACTCAAAGCCACAGCCGGCGGGCGCTCCGACCTGCTGGCCGAGGCAGTGGGGACATGGGTGGGGTACTTCGAGGACGACTACACGCGGACCCTGTGCGTCGCGCTGCGCGAGCTCCCCGGCCTCGAAACGTGGATAGCGCTCGGCGCGCATCGACGATCTATGCCAGATCATCGGACACCGCCTCCGCCGCCCGGACATGGTGGCGCGCCAATGACCATCGTGGGACTATGACGCGATGGGGACGGGCGAACCCTGCTGCAGCAATCGGGCAGCGCAGCGGGGTCCGTTCGTCGAAGCCCCGATGAAGACGGTTGGGTAGCGGGTGGTCGCAATTCGTGGGACCGTAGAGACATCTCCGCATAGTGATCAGCTCGGTCGCGCCTCTTGGCACAGGTTCTCGTGGCGAAACCGACCAGAGGACGTCCCGTATGGGCATGTTCATCTATGAAGGCGGCCCGCGGGTCGACATCGACGACCGCGCGCTGCTTCACCTGCAACTGGTGATGGCAGCCAAACTCGGCCGCGGCGAGCCCTTCTCCTTCTCCTGGCGAAACGACCTCAGCGTTGGAGGCGGCACCAGCACCGTATGGATCCAGCCGCACACGTCCATGGTGTTCAAGTACGACCGCGAAGTCACTTTGGGGCAGGTCAATCGCGCGTGGATCGATGCGTTGGCCTTCACCGCCAGCTCGCCGGCGGGGTTACGGCTGACTCCCGAACCCCACGGCGCCTCCACCCTCGACCAAGATCTCGATACCGTCGGCTCGTGACCGTTCGGGCGGCCCTCACACAGACGGCGTGCAATCATTGTTCGAGCCACATCCCGCGCGGCAGCAGCCCTGCGATCGTCCGTGGCAGCAGGGAGTAATGATGGGCCGGCTCAACTACGAGCACGAGGCGCATGCCGATTTCGACGACCGCGCTCTCACCCACCTGCAGATTGTCATCATGGCGAAGCTGCGCCGCGGTGAGCCGTTCATGTTCACCTGGATAAACGACGCCCGCGAAGGCGGTGGTCGCACGACCGCCTGGCTCCACCCCAAGGCTGACCTCGTCTTCAGATTCCAGGGCAGCGCACACCCCGACATCAACCGAGCATGGATCGAGGCCCTCACGGAGGCCGCGAACAGCCCTGCCGGACTCCGCCTACTACCGGAGCCAACCGCCACACCGGTAGCCACCGCGTCACGCTAAACCGTCGCCATAGGCTGGGAACATGCTCGCCGCTCTCATCCGCCCCATCGAGAAGACCACCGTTGACGTGATCGGCACGACCCTTGAAGACGTGATCACCCAGCTTGACGCCCACCGGCAACCAGGGTTCGACCTCGTCTCCGCACCCGTGCGCATGCTGAAAGGCGAGGCGAAGATGGAAGCTACGGGCACGTTCTCCCGAGTCGACGGCATCCGCGAGATCGAAGCAGACGACATGCCGACTCTGCAGGCTAAGGTGCCCGAGGGGTGGCGCATGCTCTCGGTGCGCCGCGTTTGAAACGACAGAAGACCCCCACCCGCCCGGAGGCGAGTGGGGGTCTGTGTCATCGGGGACTGACGGGTGCACTGAGCCGTCGGGGTGTGACGACCGGTTCGGGGAGGCGCCGACTGGTCGGGGTGAAGACCATCCGGGTATCGCGGTCCCCAACGGTCCCGGCAGCTTCAGCGGTCAGTGCGGGGAGCATGGCCGCGATGATCCCAAAGGGACCGTTCGTGACCGTGCCGTGCGCCTGAGAGGAGAGGTTCGGCAGCACCGAGGCGATATTCCCGATGAACCCGGGGGGCTGCACGGTACCGAGCGCTGCGGAGACGAGCGCGGGGAGCAGCATCGTCACCGTGCCCGCTTGAACGGGATCGGTGATGGTGCCAGCAGCCACGGAGGTGAGCGCTGGAAGCAACGCCGTGATGTCGCCGCCGACCAGCGGGGGAGCGGTCACTCCGTCCGCGGCGGAGGACAGTGCAGGAAGGGCTGCGGTGACCGCACCGACGAACTCCGGCGGGACGGTCGCCCCTGCCGCTGCCTGCCCGATCGCTGGGAGCACCGCGCCGACGGTTGCCGTGAATGCCGGCGGGGTCGTCGCCCCTGTCGCGCTGCCGCTGAGCGGCGGGAGGGTCTGCGAGACGCTGCCGCTGAACGCGGGAGGTGTCGACGTGCCGGTCGAGGCGCTCTGCAGCGCCGGGAGGGCGGCGGTGATGATGTTCGTCGCGCCGACCGCGCGGATCCCCTCGACGTTCGCGCACTGCACCATGCGAGCACCACGGTTGATCGCGGTGTCGTAGTTCGCCTGCGACCCGGCGATGTGCCCGACGACGGGTTTCCCGTACGCGAGGACTGCGTCCCACGCGGACTGTGGGGCGTCGTAGTTCATGCCGAGGATCGACCAGTGCGACTGCCACGCGGCCAGCTCACCGCTCGTCACGTCCGTGTCGTAGAAGTACCCCCACGTCTGGTAGCCGCGGGCGGCTGCAGCGTCGGCGAGAGCGACCGCACCGGACCCGGCGCCGTAGAACTTCACGACGATCTTCGAGGGGCCGCCGTGCGCGTCGAGCAGGTTCAGGAACTCGGTGTTGTACGTGCCGATCGCATGCTTCGGGTCCACGATCGCCACGTGCGTGGAGGTGAACTTGTCGAGGAACGCGTCGAGTCGGTAGTACGGCCGCGGCGTGCCGGCGCTGTTGAGGCTGTTCTGGTACGTCTGCACCTGCGCCCACGTCATCGTCGAGATGTCGGGGAGCCCGCTGGTCTGCGAGGTGCGGTTCAGGGACGCGTCATGCACACCCGGCCATACGCCGTCGGAGGTGCGGTTGGCGGAGAACTCGAGCGCGCCGTACCCGGCGAGGACCGCCTGATCGTAGGCGTACTCGCTCATCTCCGGGCGGTTCGCGGACCCGCCGCGGTGCGCCCACGTCGCGCCCGGCGTAGCGAGCATCTGCGCGACCGACGAGAAACCGGGCTTCGGGGTCGGTGCGGCGGCGAGTCCACGAAGGACGACGCCAGATGCTGCTTCACCGGTCGCGCTCGCCCATGTCAGCGATCGTGCACCGGTCGTCGCTCCGCCTGAGATCGGCTCGGCGCCGGCCCAGATGGTCGTGCGGGTCGTCGTTGTCCCGGCCGCCGACGGCACGAGAGCTACCGCGGTCGACGGGGTGATCGTGGGGGCGGTCGCGTTGGGCGACACGATCTCCACGCCCCACGCGTAGACGAGGAGCGCGGCATCCGTGGTGTCGACCGCGAAGCTGTTCAGCTGCACGCGCGGCGTCGCCGTCGCATCCCAGTTGACCGAGTTCCCCGCGACAGGGTTCGTCAGGTCGACGCCCCGGACGAGGAACATGGCCCCGACGCGGCGCGCATCGGCGACGGCCTTCGAGAACGTGTACGTCGAGGGCTCGGTCGTGGCGTCGGTGACCGGGTGGGTGTAGATGCCGAACACGCGGCCGGCGCCGTCGTTCGGCTTGAACGTGTACCCGCGGCGAGTCCACCCGGTGAGGGCGAAGTCCGCGGCCGAGGTGGAGCCGTTGGTGCGCAGAATGGCGACGAGCATGTCGCCGTTCTGCGCACCGGCCGGCTTGTCGAGCACGATGGTCGACCCGCTGGTCGCGGACGCGAACGTGGTCGGCGTCCCGACGACCGTAGGTGCAACCATGATGCTCTCCTCGCTGTTCAGCCTGCGGGCTGGGTGACCGTCCAGGAGTTGACCGCGATGGTCCCGCCGGCGACGATCGCGACCTTGTCGAGGATCATGTCCCCGCCGCCTCCGGCCTCGCTGATCGAACCGTCCATCAGCGCGGTGCCGGTGGAGTCGTACACGCGGAACCAGCCCGCCGTGCCCGTCGCGTCGGCGGAACTGTCACCGGTCACTGCGGCGGCGGTCGCGACACCGTTCACCGCGTCCCCGAAGCCGGGATCCGAGAGGGTGAGGGTGCCGAGGAGCGTGCCCGATGCGGCGGTAGCGACCGAGGCGGGCTGGGCGCCGGTGCGGATCTGCACGGTGCCGGCAGCGGGGCCGGCGTCGATCAGGTCGACGGCGGCGTTCGCCATGGCGTTGCGAACGACGTTCGCGATGCGGGTGGCCATGATCAGCCCTCCGCATTCGCGGGTGCGGCCCAGACGCCGGCGAAGCCGACAGCGAAGCCGCCGACAACCGCGCCGGCGATAAGCCAGCCGTCGGCGCCGGAGAGAGCGCCGTCGCCGAGCGCGGTCGTGAGCGCGGTCGATCCGGCTGCGACCGCGCCGGTCACGCCGCCAGCGATCGCCTTCTTCGAGCGGGCGAGGAACGAGGGACGGTCGGGGGTGGTGGGAATGCTCATGGCAGAACTCCTTCGAGGATGGGGGTGGTGCACGCTCCCGCGTCTGCGGTCACGCCGTCTGTGTAGGTGACCGTCCAGCGGCCGGTCGTGCCGTCGCAGTACAGCGACCGGATGCCGCGACCGTCTGCTCCAGCTGGTCCCTGTGGCCCCTGTGGCCCGGTTGCCCCGGGGTCGCCCTTCGCGCCTGGCGCGCCGGACGGCCCTGGGGGGCCGACATCGCCGGGTGAGCCAGACGACCCTGGTGCGCCCGGTGCCCCGGGGAGGCCGTCTTCGCCCGCGGGGCCGGTTGGTCCGGCGGGCCCGCGGGCTCCGGGCTCGCCGGCGGGACCGGCCACGACCTCGGCGGGCGGTTCACCCTCGGGGTCGACGCCTTCTGCGAGCAGCTGCTCGTACAGGCTCTGCGCGTTGTCCTGCGATGCCTGCAGGTCGGCGTACATGTCCTGGTTCTCGGCGCGCAGCTGGGCGTTGTTGAGAGAGACGAGGACGATCGCACCGAGCACCATGAGCGCGATGAGCGCGCCGAGGATCTTGTATCCGATGGTCCAGAGTTTCGTGGAGAGCATGGTCATCCTCCCGCAAGCTGCTGTAGTCCGGAGGTGACCGTCCAGACGACGATCCCGCCGATAACGGACAGGATCGCGCCGAATGCGGCCAACCCGATCGCGAAGAACTGCTGCGCACGAGTGCGCCGCAGCGCCTCCTCGTTCGCCCGGGCCTCCTTCTCCCGCTCCGTGTTCTGCGTTTCGAGAGTGCGGAGTCGAGCGTCCTGTCGGTCGTCGCGCTCCTTCTGATTCGCTTGGACCTGCGCGAGCATGGCCGACGTGACCATGTCGCGTGCGAGACCGTCGAGCCGCCCGTTGATCTCGGTGCGGGTGTCGCGAAGGTCAGCGCGCAGGATGTTGAACAGAGATGGAGGCAGTTCCTCAGCCATCAGCTTCTCGTGGGGCGCATGGCTGCGCAGTCGCGCTCGAGGCGGACCGCGTGGCTCTGCGTGATCCACTGCGCGTCGACGGTGACCCCGTACGCCTGCGCGATGCGGGAGGCGTAGGTGCCGTCAATGCCGGACACCTGGTGGAAAAACCCATTGGAGTCCGTCACGATGTACGTGTTCGGCAGGTTCGTCTCGCTGACCATCTTGTCGTTCGCTGTGGTGCAGAACATCGCTGGGTTTCGCATGTCGTCGTCCTCCTCGGACTCGGGTTCGGTGACTTCGGGAGCGTCCGCGCCGCCAGCAGGCACGGCCCGGAAGATGTCGGGGATGGCGTAGTGCCACGCCTCCTTGAACTTGAATCCCTCGGGGATAAGCCCGTACTTCGAAGCGTTCGCGCGCAGCCAGTTCGAGCGGGCGGAGCCCATCGTGCCGATACCCGCGCCGCCGCTGTCAGCGACGTCGACCGCGGCCGTGGTGCCCTGGATCTCGTGGTTGGACTCACTGGGTGGGGCGACAGTTCCGTCGCCGCTGTGGCGCACGTAGCGTCGCCCCTGCCACCACCGCACGTCTCCGTAGGGGCCGGTCCCGGACGCCTGCAGCTGGTAGCGGCTCAGGAATAGCGCCTTCTGCTCCTCGTGGAGTCGGATGCCGGCGGTTGAGTGCAGGACGAGGGATACACCGAACAGGCGGCGAAGATCCGCGTCGAGGAGCTTCAAGCAGTAGAGCATCCACGGCGTGAGCCGTGCGCCCATCCAGTAGACGTACTGCATGCCGCCCATCAGAGGGACTCGATCCAGAGTTCTTGCCCGTCGCCGCCGAACGAGATCGACGCGGTGACGAACAGCGCGGCACTGACCGGGGCAGCGACCGTGGTGACGTGCTCGGTGTCACAGCCCGGCACGGACACGACCTGGCTTCCGCCGGGCTGGTATGCGCGTCCCGGAATGCTCTTGTCGAACACGGAGGCGGTCACGTCGGCGGCGTTGTTGCGCAGCTGCATCGCATAGGTGGCGCCGCCGGCGACGGTGTTGTACATGCCGACGCGGGCGCTTCGAACGCGGACGCGCTGCCCGATCGGCAGGGCGATCGTGCGGATCACCGAACCGAGGACGGTGTTGGCGACGCCGGAGGTCGTGGAACCGGTCATGTAGGCGAGCCGCTGGCCGGGGGTGAGGTACCAGCCCGGGGTCGGGGTGGAGCGCCGCACCCATTCGAGGTCGCTGTCGATGGTGCGCGCGGTGGCGCCGACCGGCGCCGCCCAAGCGTCGAGTTCCGTCTTGGTGCGGAACAGGACGGGTGCGCCCGCGGCGGCCGTGTACTGGAAGGTCTGCGTGATCACGACGCCCGCGGACTGCGTGGTCGTCGCGGTGGACGGGATCTCGGCGACCGCGAGCTCGACGGCGCCAGCGGGGATCGCGGGCTTCGAAGGCGAGACGGCTGCGGGAGTGCCCTGCGTGACTCCGAACACGACATCGTTGTTCGTGTCGGCGGCGACGGGCGAGCTGAATCGGGCGTGGAACCAGATGACGTCAAGGCGGGTGTTCGACCCCGGCGCCGCGGTCGTCGCGACGGTCACTGTCCCATCATTCGCGACCTCCTCCGCGCCAGCGGTGGTGCGAGCACTGACGGCGTTGAACGCGGCGACGTCGTACCCCATGGACGCGCGGCCCGTGACGAGCGGGCCCGTATGCACGGGGAGCACGCCGACGCGGGGCGTGCCGTCGGCGTTGCGCGCGTACCGGCCGGCGACGATGCGCCGCTCGTCGAGGATCGTGATTCCCGACGCGTGCTGGGTGGGAAGTGAGCGGGTGAGGGTCACGGATGCCTCCTACGGCGGGGACACCCGCGGGTGTCGAGGGTGAGGGTTGGTTATGCGCTGCGGGTGACCGACAGGGCCTGGTAGCCCCAGATGCAGGAGCCGGAGCCGGTGCCGTTCGCTCCGTGCCGGGTGAGGATCGTGTAGGTCGTGTTCCCGGCGAGTTGCACCCGGAAGGTGCTGGACGAGGTGAGCGACGTGGTCCCGCCGACCATGAGCATCCCGGGGGCGGGGGCGGTTGGCCCGCTCACCCCGGCGATCTCGACGGCGATGACGGCGGACGTCGCCCCACCGCCCGACATGAGCGCGCTGGTGGAGATGACGAGCACCCCGGACGCGCCGGTCGTGACCGTCACCGCGGCGTTGTAGTCCGCCTGGTACGGGAACCATGTGACGCCGCTGTTGCTGCCCGACCAGGGCAGGAGTGTGGCGCGCGAGTCGAACACGTTCTGCGTCTGCAGGAACGCCAGCTGTGCGGCCTGCGCGGTCAGGAGCTGCTGCTGTGCGGCGACCGCATCCTGCAGCTTCTTCACCGCCTGGGCGCGTTGCGTGCCAGACGGGTTCTCGATCTCGTCGAGGCGCTGCTTGATCCCCTCGATCTGGGCGAGGAGCGCCGCGTCGGGACCGCCACGGTTCGGAGTCGGGTCCATGCGGCCTCCTACTGGTCGTAGTTCTCGCCGCAGGTGATGGTGACCCAGTTGTCGAGACCGCCCGAAAGGGCGGCAATGCGGCGCTGGTAGGTGCCAGGGGGGACGTACCCGCCCTTCACCTTCGTCTCCTTCGTCACCTCGACGGTGATCAGTGAGCCGGGACCGTACTCGTACGGGAACGGCGACTCGTCGGCGGGGACCTTGAACGACCAGAACTCCCACGGCTTGCGCGCGGTGCGCAGTGTCTCGGCGTTCCACGAGTCGAGCGTGGAAGCGTCAACGGTGTTCGCGGACGCGTCGGAGTCGAGCTCGAGGAGCGGGAAGCCGGCGTCGATGAGGGTGGAGTCGTAGCGTCCGCGGATCAGGGTCGTGTCGAGCGAACGGCCACCCCGGGACCACGCGAGTGAGCCCATCCGGGACGGGTCCAGGTCAACCTGCAGCCCCGTGCCCTTCGCGATCCCCCACGTGTGAGCGTCCCTGCCCTGCAGGCGCGGTTGCTCTTGCGTGCCGGTCTCGAACCGCCACTGGAAGCTCGCGTCGTCCTTCCACTCGAGGCGGAGCCTGATGTCAGGGCCGTTCTCGACCTTCGACAGGTCGGTCCACGCTGCGTCGACACCCTTCCGGTCCACGGCCGCGTAGGTGCGCTCGTGGACGCCAGCGCGGTCCGCGGGCCACACGATCGGGTAGTCCGACCCGGGCCACGCGCACGCCTGCTGACCGATCTTCTTCGCGATCGTGCCGAGGTCGAACCCGGTCCAGGTCGAGTCGAGCGTGGCGTCGGGGGAACCGTCGGGGAGGGTCAACAGGCGGGGCGGCATCGCCGCAGGCGGGAGGATCGAGCGCGGCGCGAACAGGATCCGGCCGCCACGGGAGGTGATGCGCAGCGATCCGTCGGTGTTGTCGAAGTTGTGCGGCATGATCGGCCCGCCGAGGAGCCGGCCGCCCACGTCGAAGGCGAGAGAGTGCTTCCAGGGGGTGCCGTGGTTGCGCCAATCGCGACCGCCTTCGGTGACGGACGCGAGATCGAAGACCCCGGTCACCGTCTCAGGCTGGTTCGCGTTCTCCGACCACGACCCGGCGGCGGGTGTGACCTCACCGAGCAGTGTGCCCGTGCGGGTGACGAACACGTACGCCTTCACGCCCATGCGGACAGCACCCGCCCCTCGAGGGTCGGCGACCCCACAGGGTCGGTGACGTCGAACTGGTACGAGCGGGAGCTTTCGGCGGGGATCGTCTCCCATTCGCGGTACCGCAGCCACCGCGACACGTCCGACTGGCCGTCGATGATCGCGGTGTACGTGGCGGTGTCGATCTCCACAATCGACCCGACCGGGATGAGCCGGTCGAAGCCGATGCGGGCGCCAGTCTCCACTGTCGTGATGAGAGCCGTGCCCGACCCGCCGTTGAGGCGCAGTACGGGCGCGGAGGCGGCCTTCCCGGTGTTGGTGAGGGTGATCCGACCCGTGGATCCACCGCCCGGCCACACGAGGGGGCGCACAGACGGCCACGTGCGACCGAGTCCGGGGCTTGGCGGTGTCGTGGACTGCCACGGCACGTCCGACGCGACGGAATACCGGCGGGGGTCGTCCGCGGTGAGGCCGACGATCATGTCCCCGGTGTACCGGCGGGTTGTGTCCTGGTCGTCGATGATGTCGACGTTCACGACCCGCTGGGTGCGCCCGAGTGCGTCCTCGACGATGATCAGGATCTCGCCATCGGCACCGAAGGAGGACAGATCCGCGGTCGCCGCTTCAACCTCCTCCGGGCTGCCGTCACGGTACCCCGTCTTGAACGAGAACGCACGGGAGGTCCGCAGGGCACGGCGCCGCCGGAACGCGCCGTGGTCCTGCGGACGCTCGTCGCCGCGCTGCTTGTTGCCCGTCTGCCCGTACCACCCGTCGAGGCTGTGGAAGTACCAGCCGTGGGAGGTGATCGCCGGGAACACGAGTGATCGGGAACCGTCGATCAGGGTGATCTGGTTGACCATGCTGCAGCGCCTCTCAACGTCCAGGGGTGGAGGCGAACGAGTTCCTCAACTTGTCGCCGAACAGCACGGCAGCGATCTCCGGGTCCGCGGCGGGCAGCCTCACGTCAACCCGCTCGATGAACGTGTCGCCACCCCGACCCGAGGAGGGGGCGGGGCCAGCGCCTTCGGCGTACCGGCGGGCGCTACCTGGAATGTAGAGGCCGCCGAACCGGTCCGCGATCTCGCTCATGATCATCTCGGAGCGAGCTCGCTTCGACGGCGCCAGTGGCACGTATCCCTCGCCGCCGGTCTCGTCCTCCGCCCAGATGCGCCACTCGCCGGCCCGGGCGATTTGGGCGACGTGGTTCTCGGATACAGAACCGGCTGCGTGGAAGGACAACGCCGGGCGGAGTCCGCCGTCAGCGAAGGTCACGATCCCGCCGTCGGCTTGCGTGATACCGCCCGACCCGCCGGGGCCCTGCGCGACGCGCGAGGTCCCGATCTTCACGATGATCTCGCGCCCGGTGTTCTTCGAGATGTACGAGTCGATCTCGATCTGCGCCTGAGCAGTGTCGGCGATGATCTCCATTTCCTTCTCCGAGGGGAGCTGGAACACGCGGTCAGCGAGCGCTTTGACCTCATCGGCGTTGTATCCGGCGGCGGTTGCACTGTCGATGAACGCCTGCCGCTGCGCGACGAGCGTCGCGTAGTACTTATCGGCGGCGTCCTTCCCCGACATCGTCTGCTGGTCCACAGCGAGCTGCTTCTCGGCGGCCTCCTGCGCGCTCTGAGCGACGTCAGACAGCGCCGCGGCGTTCGCGGAACCGGCCACGGTCGCTTCGTTGAGCGACGTACCCACAGACACCGCCTGCTCGGCAATACCCGCTAGCGACTGCTGCCAGTCGGCGTTCGCGGAGATCGCGTCCTGGTTGGTGCCATTGATCTCATTGATCCGGTCGATGAGCTCCGTCAGCTTGGCGTTGAGATCCTCCACGGAGTCCGCCTGCTCGAGGTATGCCTCCGCAGCAGTCTTCGAGCTCTCTGCCGATTCGTCGGTTGCTTCGGTCTGTTGGTCGACGAGCTTGCGGCCCTCGTCCCGAGCGGTGTTCTCGCGCTCGACGGCCTGCGTGACGGTCGCCGAGAGCCGCTGATAGTCGGTCAGGGACAATCCGAGATCGTCGAGCTTCGACTTGAACTCCTCCGAGCCGTACCCGCCGAACTCGAGCTGTTCCCGGAGTTTGGCCTGAGCGTCCGCGTTGCCCTCGGCGGCATCCGTGACAAGGTCGATACCGAGACCGAGCTTCTTGGCGGCGTCGTAGGCGGAGTCGCTCTCCATCCACAGGAAGCTCTCTTTGGCGGACAGGTTCGCTGCAACGAGATCACGGGTAGCTTCGTCTGCGGCGGAGCCGGTCTGTCGCAGTGCGTCGGCGTAGGACTCGGCCCGCTGCTTCGCTTCCGCCTGCGCGGACATGATGAGGCCGACCACAGTGAGGACGCCCGTGAGGGCGATACCCGCGAGGCCGCCGGCGATCGCGGTCGTCCTGAAGCTGGTGTTCGTCTGGTCGAGAGCGGTCTTGAGCTCGATGAGCTTCACGCGCATGCCGACCGCCGTGCCAGCGAACAGCAGACCCGCGGTGACGAGCGACCCGATGACCAGCGCGGTCACCTGGATCGGAGCGGGAGCCTCCCCATAGACGTCGACCATCTCGGTGACGGCCTGCACCATCGTGCGCAGCACGTCGTTTGCGCCGGACCCGGTACGGATCAGCGCGGTGTCAAACGCCCCGCCGAGCTTCTCGATATCACCCGCCAGGTTGTCCTGTCGAAGCGCAGCCTGCTCGGCAGCGTACCCGGCGTCGTTGACCTGGTTGGTCCAGTCCTCGACAGCCGTCGCGCCACCTTCGTACAGCAGCGTGGCGGCGTTCAGTGACTCGTTGCCGAAGATGCGGCCGAGCGCGGCGAGGCGCTCCTGCTGGGTGAGGCCGCCGAGACGGGTCTTGAGCTGCTCCGCGATACCTGACAGGGACAGCATCTTGCCGTTCGCGTCGAACATGTTGATGCCGTACTTCTGCATCTCGTTCGCGGCGGCGGCGGAGGGCGCCTGCAGCGACGCGAGCACGCCGCGGAGAGACGTACCGGCCTTCTCGCCGATGATGCCCTGGGTGGCGAAGTACGCGAGTGTGCCCGCGGTCTGGTCGAGCGAGAAGCCGACCGATCCTGCGAGTGGTCCGACGTAGGAGAGCGCGAGCGACAGGTCGTCGACCGACCCCTGCGCCTTGCCCGCGCCCGCAGCGAGCACGTCGGAGACGTGAGCGGCCTGCTCGGCGGGAAGGCGGAACTGGGTGAGAGTCGTCGCCATGATCTCCGCGCTGCGGGCGACCTGCAGCTGCCCTGCGGCGGCGAGAGCGAGCGCCCCGTTCAGGGAACCGCCGATGATCTGCGAGACCGACTGGCCGGCCTTCGCCAACTCCTCTTCGGCAGCGGCGGCCTCTGAGGCGCTGTACGCAGTGTCGGCGCCTGCCTCGAGCGCCGCTTCACCGAGGGCGCGCTGCTCCGCGGCGGTCGACATGGTCGCGGCGCGCACGTTGGACATGGCCTGGTCAAACTCGGAGCTCTTCGCGATCGAGAGGGTCACGAGCGCGCCGACAGCGAGCCCGGCGACGTTCAGCGCGGTGGACAGCTCCTTGGCGGCGTGGATCTGCTCCTGGGTCGCCTGAGCCTGCTTCTTCTGCTCCTCGGAGGACTTCTTGGACTTCTTGCCGACTTCCTCGGTCGCCTTGCCCTGTTCATCGAGGGGCTTCTTCGAGTCCTTCGATTTCTTGCTGGTCTCGTCGGTGGCGGTGCCGAGGCCGTCGACCTGTGACTTTGAGGTCTGCGCGGCCTTGCCGGTGTTCTCGATCGCCTGCTTCGCGTCAGCCTGATCAGCCTTGAATGCCTGGGCCCCGAGGGTGATCAGCTTGAAGACGAGCGCGCCGGCGTTGTACATCGTCGACCGCCTTCCGCACCCAGGTGCCCTCGATGTCGACGAGGCGCTCTACCGCGGTGCGGGTGAAGTGCCATGTACGGGTGGAGAGATCGTGGTCAAGGTCCGTGATGAGGTGGTGCTGGCGGAGGTCGATCTCGACACGGTCGAACAGCTCCGGCATGACGAGCGCCCAGAGCTCGTTAGAGGAGATCGAGTTGCGGGCCAAGATCGCAGCTTCCGCGGTCGCCGCGACCGCTGCTTCCCGCTGTTCCTTCCACCCGGGCGGGTAGAGGTACTCGGGGTAGACGCCGTTCTCGTCGGGGGTACCTAGTCCGAACTGGGCGATGTCCGCTGGACCAAGAGGCCCAGTCGTGCGGTCAGCGCCCGTGCCGCTTTTAGGGTGCCGGCGAGGCCCTCACCGCCCTCGACGTACGCTCTCACGCCGTCCATGCCGAGGATCGTGTTCCAGAAGAATGCGGGCATGATGATCAGCTCACCCTCCTCCTGGGAGAGTTCCATGCCGAGGCGGTTGAAGTTCGTCTGCTCCGCCTCCGGGCGGGGTACCCACCGGTCACCGTCGAGGACACCGCCATCGACCGCGATCTGAAGTGCGGCGGTGAGCTCGGACGGCTCACCAACCCCCGCGGTGACCTTGAGGTAGGTGTCGGTGATCTGGCGGCCGGCGTGCCCGGGAAGGGGGCGGATCACGAACGGATCCACCCCCTCGATGGTGATCACGAGGTTCCGGCCGTCTTTCTGTACGTCGATCATGAGGATCCCTGCATCCTTCCCGATCAGGCCGCGGTGTACGGCAGTGCCGAGGACGAGCCAGCGGCGTTGGTGATGACGATGGGCGCGGAGCCCGACACGGCGGCGGGGACGAGCAACCCGACCGTGTAGTCGTCGATCGGGAGGATCTTCGCGACTGCCTGTCCGTCGATGGTTGCCGCGGTCGGCGCGCCGAGCTTGTACCCGCGGACCTTCACGAGGTCGCCGGGTGCCTGACCTGCAGGGCTGGCCGATTCGAGCATCGGCTTCCCGTCGCCAGCGAGCGGGGAGGGGATCTGCTCCACGACACCGTCGCTTGCGAGGGTGAACGTGACGACCGCCTTGTCGGCGAAGCCGGTGTTCGCCTCGCTGTACGCGACGGAGAACGTGCCCTCGAGCACGGGCATGTCCTCGTCGAGCGCGTCCGTGAAGAACTGGAAGTCGCGCTTGTTCGCGGCTCCCTCCGAGAACGCGGCCTTGACGAGGTCCTTGAACCACGCCTGTGCGGCGACGATCTGCTTCGTGACCGGGTCGCGGACGACCTCGACGTTGAAGGACGGGGCGTAGTTGTACCCGATGATGTCCTCGGACGTGCGGCCCTTCGTGCCGTACACCTCGCGGGCGACGGGGATCTTCGACGGGTTCAGGGCGAGGTTGTTGATGTCGCCGGTGATGTTGGTGAACACGCCGCCGATCTTGAGTCGTGCGAGGCGCTGGTGAGCGAGCGCGACAGAACCCTTGGAGGGCGCCGTCGTGTCGTAGATGGTCGTGTCGGACACGATGTCTCCTTCTGATGGATGGTTGCCGGCGCTTCCGGCGGTTCTACGGGCGGCGCCCGCGGAAGTGGTAGGTCGCGGCGGCCGACACTCGGCCTTGCGAGTCGCGGTCGAAGTCGATCGCGGAGAACTCGAACGCCCACGAGATGCCGAGCACGGCGGGCGTGTATTCCGTCTGGTCTAGAGCTGAGCGCAGGTCAGCCATCCAGGTGCGGATGGTGCTGGGGGAACCGACGCGCTGTGTGAAGATCTGCGTCCGATAGGTGATGTCGGCGCGACCGTCCGGGATGGGGCGGAGAGGCTTGAGGAGAGTGAACTCGGCTCGCTCTGTCGGCATGACGCCGTCGAGGCGGATGCCCTTCTCGGGGATCGTTCCCGTCGTCTGGTACACAGCGAGATCGTGGTCGTCGAGGAGCTGCGCGAGTGCGCGGTTCAGGATGACCTCTGGAGCGTCAGTCACCGGACACCTTCTTCGCGATGATCTCCCCGAGCTCGTCGCGATGCTCAAGCGCCGGGTCCTCCACGTACTTGCCCTTGCGTCCGCCCTGGAAGTTGTACTCCGGGTGCTCGTGCAGGCGTGCCGCGTAGGGCGTGTCGTAGACGACGCCCGCGCCTTCCTCCGGGCTCGTGGCAGGCTCGACTGTCCCGCTACCGAGCAGCGTGCTGAGATCGAGTGGCACCTCTTCGGCGCTTAGCGCAAGCAGGCGCTCGGCGGCCAGGTCTTCGCCGTCCATGATGCGACGGTCCAGCTCGGGACCGGTGGGGAAGTTGATGTCGATGCTGACGCTTGCGCTGACACCCATGTCGACTCCTAGTCCAGATAAAGCTCCACGTGGTTCGGGGTGCGGTCGTTGTACATACCGAGAGCGGAATCGATCACCTCGGAGGTGCGTTCCCGCGGCGTGCCGGCGAAGATCGTGACCTTCGTGCGCGGCGGGTAGTCGTGGTCGGGGAGCAGGACTACGGTCGCGCGGGACGTGATCTCCTGCCCGGACGTGGGGGAAGTGGAGCGGCGGTCGACCTTGAGGGTCGTCTTCTGTTCCGCGTACGCCGGAACGTCGGTGATGGGGTCGCCCCAGACGTCCCCCTCGGGCCCGTCACCCACGAACGGGGTGATCGTGACTCGCTGTGGGAGGTGCTTCTTCCGAAGGCGGGGCATCAGTCCTCCTAATGGGCGACGGCGGAGCTAAGCAGCCCGGCATTCGTGAGGACGTCGATCGCACGGCTCCCGATCCGGGAGACGAGCTTGTCGTGCGCGGACGCGTTGTCCTGGTTCGACGAGGTCGTGCCGAGAGACACGGACAGGATCTTCACCGCACCCTGAGCGGCATCCGTGCCCCGAGGGTCGCCGGTGTCGTCCCAGTGCTCGACGATCGCGCACGTCGCCTCGGTGAACGCGTCCGCGATGTCCGGGTCCGTGGCGAACCCGTCATCGTCGACGTCGTACCGCGACAGGCGAGTGACCTTCTCGACCTCGACGGACGCGGCGCGCAGCCGCTTCGTGAGAACGCCCGCGTCACCGGTCCAGGCTTCCTCCGCGACAGCGTTGTAGTCCGCCTCGGTGGCGTAGACGCGCATCACCATGTCAGTCCTCGATGGGATCGAGCGTGACGAGGCTGGTTCCGTCACCGATGACCGTGCCGTCGGTGAGCACGGCGGTGCCGAATGGCCCCTCAAGCGCGGCGCCCTCGGGGACAGGCTGGCCCTCGATCGTCCAGCTGCCGTCGTCGTTCTGCGTCGCGCCGGGAATCGGCGCCGATGTCTGCGCGAGGATCTCGATGATCTCGGGCTTTCGAGCGTTTGCAGGAAGGTCGATGCCCTCCTCCTCAGCGAGCTTGCGAAGCTTCGGCACTGTCAGCGAGGTGAGGTCGATGATCGGCTCGCCGAGCGCCTCCTGGAACGGGGCCTCGACCTCCGGGTCGGCCTCGATCGTGAACCCGTGCTGGCGAAGCGCGAGCTCACGCTCCGGGTGCAGAGACTCGACCGTCGCGACACCGTCACGGAACTCGACGCCCAGGGCGCGCTGACGGCCCAGCTCAGGGCGGGGGTGGGTGATACGCATGGTGGCCTCCAGTGCCTAGTTCTCGGTCTCCGCGGCGTGTGCCGCGAGGTCAGCGGCTGTCGGCCCGCCGGCGCCGTCGATCCGGTACCCGGCCGCCGCGAGAGCCATGAACGCCGCGACGTCGATGTCCTCGGCCTCGGCGACCCCGCCGATGAATGTGATGCCCTCACGGACGCCGTCGACCGGCTTGGGGGCGGTGATCTTGAGGCCCATGCGGGTGTCCCTCCTGTCGGGTGGTCGACACGGCCAGATTCGAACTGGCGCACCGTGGCTCTACCGCTGAGCTACGTGTCGGTGGTGCTCCCGGTGCAGCGGGCGAATACACGCCGCACCGGGAGCGGTGACGTCACTTGACCGGGAGGTCTTCCTGGTTCTTGACGGTCTGGTCCTCGGGATCGGTGCTGTCGGTGACGAGCGCCTCTCCCTCGGGGGTGGTGACGCCCTTGTACGGGGTGCCGCCGGGCTGGATCGCCGCCCAGATCTGGTCCTTCGTCTTCACGTCGGACTCGATCGTGATGCCGCGGTCCTTCGCATACGCGAGCAGCTCGGCCTTGGTCCACTTGTCGGACGGGTCACCCAGGGGGTAGTCCCGCTCGACGTCGTCGGACACGTCGCCGGCGACCTCATAGCCCTGCCGCTCGAAGTACGCGATCGCGCCCTCGTCGTCGGTGTGACCGACGCCGTCCGTGAACGCGACGCCCGCGACGATGCCGTTGAACCCCTCGACGGGAGTCTTGATGGTCTTCTTCGCCATGATCCAGCTCCTTACTGGACGCGGACGTTGCGGAGGACCGCAGCGGCCTTGGTGGACTTGAGTGCGACGGCGACGGGGCCGAGCTCGACCTCGCCCTTCTTCACGGCGCCGGCCGTGGAGAAGTCGGGAAGCCAGGTCTGTGCGATCTGGCCGCCGGCCGTGGACACACCGTGGAACCCGTCGAGGCCGATGCGCACCGCGTACAGGTCCGTCAGGCCCGTGGTGGACACGGTCGCGACGGTGCGGGTGACGATCGGGATGATCGGGTTGTTGGTGCCGGGCTTCGCGCCCGGGTCCATGAAGACGATGTCGCCGTACTGCTCGCGGACGATCGGGCGGCCGTTGGGGCCGGCGAGGTTCTCGAGCGGGGAGCGGACGTACATGTCTGCGCGGCGGGCCGCGGCGCGGACCTTGGCGAGGGCCTTCGCGTTGCCGAAGATCACCGTCGGTGCCCCGTCGAGTGCCGAGAGGAACTCGTCGATCGCGTCGAGTGCAGCGTGCTGCGCGTCGGCCGCGGCGAAAGAGCGCCAGTCGGTCACGGCGCCGGTGCCGAGCTCCGTGGTGGAGCCGGTGAGCGCCTTGTCCAGGCCGTCGAAGCCGTTCGCGTCGACAGCGGTGTCGCCGTTGATCACGGCGTCCTGGAACTTCGTCACGGTCGACTTGATGGTCTGCGCGAGGTTGAGCGCGACCGAGCCGGAGGCGGCGGGGCCGACCTTCGCGAGGACACGGTCGACCTCGAACGAGCCACCGAGCGGGGCGAGAGTCACGTTGACCTTCGTCGTGGTGACGTGCTCGGGCGTGTACTCGGTGTTGTAGGCGCGGAACGCGGCCGAGCGCTGCGTCGCCAGGCGACGGTAGCCGTACTCGAGCGTCGCGCCGCCGCCGACCGGGTTCACAGCGTCGTCGAAGATCAGGTTGTCGAGGATCGCCGACTCCTTGCGGAACTCGTCGATCACCGCGACGTCCAGGTCCTGGACGGCGTTGTTCTTCGCCTCAGTGAGGGTAACGGGCATGGTTCATCTCCCTTCCGGGGAGCTAGCCCCCGAGGGCCGACTTCACGGCGCCTTCGAGGGTCGGGGTGGTGGTGGGTGCAGCGCCGCCCTGATGCCCGCCACCGCTTGTGCCGGGGAGGATCGGTCCTGCCTTGAACGCCGAGTTCCTCTCGAGCGCGTCGGTGATCGCCTTGTCGACGGCCGCGGCATCCGCGAGGTCGACGGTGGCGAAAGCTGTGGTGAACTCCTTCGAGTCCAGGAGTGCGGCGGCCTTCGCCCCGAGCTCCTGCGAGCGGAGGATGATCGTGTTCTCGCGGCGGAGCTGATCGCGCTCGGCGGCCAGGGTGGTGTTCTCCTGCTCGCGTTCGGTGGCCAGCTTCTCAGCGGCCTCGCGGGCCTCCCGGTGCGTCTTCGCTTCACCGCGGAGCTCACGCACGTACTCGTCCGGGCTGCCCTGGTAAGTTGATCGGTGCGGGCTGCTGCGGAGCGGCCGGTGCCGCCGATGCCTGAGGTGCGGGTGCAGGTGCAGCGGGCGCGGCCGGAGCTGGTGCTGCGGGTGCCGGTGCCGTCGGCGCTGCAGTAGCGGCGGGTGCACCGCCTCCCTCGCCGTCGGCGAAGCGGATGCCGCGGATCTGGAACGACGTCGGACCGATCTGCGCCATGCCGTCGCGCGTGATCGCGACCGGGTGGCGGTACTTCGTGGGTGTTGCCATGGTGAGCCTCCTGCTCATCGGTGACCTCGACGCCCTGCGCGTGAGGAGTCAGACCGTGCCGTCGCAGTGCAGGGCCGACGACGGCACGGGGAATTTGGGGCGATACGATCGCCGGATGGAGACATGGGTGGTGACGCTCCTCGTCGCGGGTATCGCGGCGATCGCGTCGGTCAGCGTTGCCTGGCTGAACGTTCGAGGCGAGTCGATAGAACTCAGGCAGCTGAAGGCGATCAACGAGGCCCTCGAGGGAATGCCGACCACGGCGCCCGAGACGATCGCGTTGAGGGTGAGTCGCGACAAACTGGCGGCTCGCGTTGCGGCATGGGTGGAGGAGGCTCCGGCTCGTCGACGACTCGGATGGTCCATCGCAGTCGCCGTCATCGCAGTCGCGATCACCGTCGTAGCGCTCGCTCTGTCGGGCTTCGACTTCACCGACTCGGCCGACATGTGGAACGTGGTTCTAGCGATCGTGACCACCGTTGCTGCAGCTGTGGTCTCCTTCATCGCGAGCGGTTCGACGCGACGCATCAGGCACCGAGCTACCTACAAGCAGGAGTGATCCCGGCGAGGGGCAGGTCTGCCTGGCGCCGAAAGGTGGACGCCTTCGTGAGCAGCCTTCGCGTGGAGCGGCCAATGACGAGCCTTGCGCGTTGACCCCTGCCGGGATGGTCTGGTGGTCTATCACCCGTCGGCGAATCCGAGCTGTTCTCGGTAAGACTGGCGCAGGCGGCCGGTGTCGCGGATGAACTCGCGCATTTCGGCCTGAGCGTCGCGCACGTCCTGCGCGGCCTTCCGACGGTCGGTGTCGGTCATCGCGGACGCCTCGCGGCGCTTCGCCGACCGGATCTCCCGCTCGAGGGCCCGCTGCTGTGCGCGTTCCTTCTCGGCCACCTCGTCGTACGTGGTGTCGCCCTGCGGGATGGTGAGGCCGGGGGAGTAGGCGACGAGGCGGCACCGGCAGTTCGGGTGGTTCCACCCTGCGGCGCGGGCTTCCTCGACCGTCCCGGCGACCTCCACGGTCACCGTCTGATCGCGGGTCGCGTGCGGGAGCTCGAGGACCCCGGCCGGTGTGCCGTCGGTCGACAGGATCTTGCCCGCCCATACCGCGCACTTCCGGCAGGAGTCCAGGCCGCGTACGACGGTCACGAGGTGAATGCCCGCCTGGCCCATCCGCCAGATCCCGGCGTCGTTGAACGCCCGGTTCACGGTCGTCCGGCCGGCCATTTCCGCGTACGCGCCGACCGTCCACCGCCGGTTCGACCTGTCGACGAACCCGGTGATGCCCTCGGCGAGGAACCGCTGCACCGCGGCGGCCTGCTGCACCCGCGACGTGGTGACGCCGAGGAGCGTGTTCGGCGAGTACATGGCGACGATCCGCTGGTACGCGTCCTGCGCGTACCGGGTGAGGCGCTGGTTCAGCACCTCGAGCCGGTTCTCCAGCGACAGGGCCACCATCGCGACGGCCTGTGAAGACGTGCCCGTGATCGGGGCGACCGCGTTCAGGCCAGCGAACCGAAGGGATGCGGCGGCAGCCGCTTCACCCTCAGACGCAGCGATTGCGATCAGTCGGTTCGCGAGATCCTCCTCGCGGAGGTCGGAGACGATCTGCATCGCGCGTGCCTGCAGCTCGCGTGCGGCGACCGCGCGGTGCGCGTTGAGTTCCGCGTTGATGCGGTTCCAGTAGCGGCGTTCCGCGGCCGTCATCCCCATGCCGCCCGGCGCTGTGGGGAGTAGCGCGGCGAGCTGGAAGTCACGGGCCGCCTGCTTCGCGACCTCCCGGATCAGCGTGTCCTCGGCGTCGCGGTACCGCTGCGCCAGGTAGACCGAGAGTTCCTCGATCAGCTCCTCCACGGCGGAACGCTCAGGGTTCGGGACGAACAGCGCCACGAGGCACCCCCGATCGGCGGCGACGAGACGCCCAACGGTGCGAGGCGCTCCAGTAGCATCGGGCCATGTCGCCGATCTACGTAGTGATCCTCATCATTGGAGGGGCGCTGTTCCTCGCGGGCGTTGTGCTCGCACTACGGTTTCGACGTCAGGGCGGTGTAAAGGTACGCAGCCGCAAGTGGTACCTGACGGTGATTCTGGCGTCCCTGGGTGCCTCGCTGATGTCGATCCCCGCCGTGCATGCGTGGTTGCTTCCGGTGCTGGGCCTCCCGTGAAAGGCGCCTAACGCCGCTCAAGCTCCGTCGACCTCGGGGTCCTCACGATCGGGGTCGTCGCCGGTGAACGCGGCCGGCGTCACCACGGCGCGCTCGGCCTGGATCTTCGCGACCTCCTCCTCGATCTGGGGATCTTCCCAGTCGGGGTTCGCGCGGCGGACCTTCTGCTCGAGCGAGATCGCCGACGCGGTGTCGAGGAGGGTGAGGGTGCGGGCGAGCTTCTCCGGGTCTTCCTGGGACACGTCGGGGAACACGACGGTCGGCTGGTCGAACCGGCCGCCGCCCTTGCCGGGGAACACGAGCCCGTCGATCTCCAACGCCACCGACGCGGCCCTGCCGATCGCGACGCGCTCCTGCAGGATCTTCTTGTCCCTGGTGCGCTCGGACGCTTTCTCGCGGTCGGAGACCTCCGTGGCGGTCATCTGCCCCGTCACGCCGGTGTAGTCGCCCCACGCGGACTGGGAGAACCCGGCCTTACGGAGGATCTCACGGTAGATCGCGAACGCTGTCTTCTCGTGCGCTTCGGTGCGGATCTCGAACTGCACCTTGTCGAACGCGACCTCGCCGGGCCTTCCAGGCATGTTCAGCCCGGCGAAGATCTCCCGGCCGGAGTCGAACGATGCGCCCTGTCCGAGCCCGGTGTAGTCGAGCGCGGCCTCCGGGACGAGGATCTTGCCGGCGCCGAGGCGCAGGTCCCGCATCCATGAGGAGAACGTCTCGTCGAGGCTGTCGAACAGGGAGTGCAGCTGGGCGAAGTCGGAGCGTCCCGTGTTCGCGAGGACGCCCTTCTTCCGCCATGCCGCGGTCGGGATGTTGGGGTTGTAGATCGCGGTGAGCCGGTCGATGTTCGTGAGGATGCGGGAGTCGTCATCGACAAGCTCCGCGTACGTGGACGTCTCGGCGATCTCGGTGAGCGGCACACGCCGGCCAAGGTTGTTCTCCGACCCGGCGTACAGGGCGTGCTCGATCGCACCGACCATGTGGTGCTCAAGGTGCCGGTAGTACACCGACCCCTTCACATACTCGGACCAGAGCGTGCACTCGACCATCCGCCCCATGCGGAACGTGGGAATGATGACGTCCGCGGCGGACGGTTCCAGCCATACGTGATCAGCGACGGTCGTGTCCCAGCGGACGACGAGCGCGACAGCACCGAGCGCGGACTTCAGCTCACCCATCTGGTTGAACGTCGCGTGCGCTTCGTCACCGTTCGCGATCAGGTCGAGGCGGTCCTGCGCCCGCCCGACAGCCCGGAGCGTCTTCTCGAGCTTCACCTCGGGCGGCTCGGCAAACACGAGGTCCGACGCGAGCGCGGCGAGATCCGCCGGGGCAGGCACATGTAGGCGGACGCGGTTCTCTCCGGCGGGGACGGGGCGGCCCCAGAACATGCGGGTCGCTGCGCCGACAAGCCCGCCGCGCATCGGCTGACCCCGATGCTGGTGTGTCGCCTGAGCGGCGGCGTCGCGGCGGTACATCTTCGCGAGCGCGGCGGTGTCGCCGGTGTACCAGGCGTCGTTCTCTGCGAACGACCGGTACGCGGTGTCCCACGGGGCGGGCAGCCAGGGAGTGTTCGGGGCGGGGATCGGCATGGGTTCCCCTTCGGGTCAGGCAGCGACCTGCGTCCGCCAGTAGTTCTCGGTCGAGTGGGTGATGTAGCGGCCCGCGTCGAGGGAGTGGTCGTCTTCCTTGACCACTTCGTCGTCGCCGTTGTTGGTCGCCTTCTCTGACCATCGGTACTCGGTGACTTCGCTGTTCCAGCCCTCGCACCGGTCGGTGACGATCATCTGGTCGTTGTCGAGGAGGTTCGCGATCGTCTTGATCCCGGGGAGCACATCGTTCACCGCCGGCCAGGGGGAGAGTCCGGTGCCGCGGAGGTCCTGCTGCATCTGCATGTGCATCGACGCGGCAGCCGGGTCGAGCATCAGGAACCGCGGCGGGATCGCGAGCGGGTACGGGGTGTGGTCGCTGGGCAGCCAGTCGCGGAACCGCTGCGAGAGAGCGGCGTCCGTGAGACGAAGGTTGTCGTGGTCCTTCGGGTTGTACCGCCACTCGTCCATGAGCACGAGGCGGGAGTGGGGGACGGTGCGCCCGTACTTGTCGACCTTCTGCTCGTCGGTGACGCCGAGCATGAGCGCCGCGGTCGTGTTCGTGGTGCCGTAGTCCATCCCGATACCCATGACGTCACGCAGGCGCGGCATCTTCTCGAACGGGATGATGTGACGTTCCGGGTCCCACATCGGGTACACGGCGCCCTCAGCGTTCGTCCACTCGCCCTTGATCATCCGGTCGTAGAACACACCGGAGTACGACCGTTCCATGTCGGCGATGTACTCGGCCGGCAGGTTCGGGTTGTCCTTCATCGTGAAGTGGAACGAGATGAGGTTCTTCGCGGCGCCGGGGACGATCCAGTTCTTCCGGATCCAGTGGTTCCGCGACGCCGGGTTCATCGTCGCGAGGAGACGTGCGCCTTCGACACGGAGGCGGGAGACGAGCATGTTCCAGAACGCCTCGGGCAGCAGTGCCGCCTCGTCGACGTACGCGAGCGCGATCGTTGAACCCTGGATGCGGCCGACCGCCTCGGCGTTGTGCGCGCCGATGACCATGACCTCGCGGCCGAGGATCCGTGCCGAGCTCGCGCCGGGCGTGTAGTGGATCTGCGAGGCGATCAGCGTGCCGAAGATTGAGGTGTTCTGGAACAGGACGAACACGTTCTGGTACACCGTCGTCATAGTGCGCCCGACAATCACGATGATCCCGGTACGCGGGGCGAGACGGATCGCGAGCAGGAACGCCCACAGGCTGATCACGGTCTTCCCGGCCGACACCGACCCGAACCACAGCGCGAGCTTGAACCGCATCGCATCGACGAGGGACAGGATCTGCGCACGCGACGCGGACCGCTCGATCTCCTCAAGCCTCATCTGGAGTCTCAGCTCGGTATATGTCCGCTGCTGCCCGGAACCCCTCAGCGAGAGTGTCGAGAACACCCACCGCCTGCTCGAGGCCCGTGTCCGACCGCTCGACGATGCGAGTCAGCTTGTCGAACGTGATGCCGGCCGTGGTGATGACGTTCCGCCGCACCTCAACCGGCGCCGAGTCCAGAGTGCGCTGCTCGAACGTGTTGTCCTTGCCGCCGAAGTTGTACACCACGTACTCGTCGTCGATGCGATCAAGCATGTCCTCCGACGCCGCGAGCATCTTCTCCGCCAGACGGATCCGACCAGCCGCGAGGTCGATCGTGTGAGCCTTCGTCGCCGCCTCTGTCTCCGATCGGTCAAACTCCACGCCAGCGCGCTTCGCCCACCGGGTGATCGTCGCCGGGTCAAGGTCGAGCTCGCGAGCGATCGCGTTGCGGGACATGCCCTGATCGAACAGAGCCTTCGCGCGTTCCTGCGTTTCGGGGTTCATCGGTGAACGCGCCACGGTAGATCACCTCGACTCGGGCCTCTTGCCCTATGCGGGATGCGCTCTGTTGGCGCGGTACTTTGGAGGCTCGCGGCCTAGGGAGGGTGTTCGATGGCGAGCTTTGGTCAGAGGATTGGGAAGAAGCCGATTCGTGAGGTGATGCAGACGGACGATCTCGACGAGGCGACCCGTGTTCGGCTCTGGAACCTCATCCATCCCGTGACTGAAAACCTCCGCGAGCTGACAGATCGGCGTGGCTGGACTGTGATGCGCGATGTCTGGCGGTCGGTTCTGGGGCGCGCGGTGGATGAATTCTCTTGGCCGTCGTGCGAGCTCCAACTGAAAAGTCGCATTCTCCGTGATGACTGGGTTGAAGCGATGGAGGCAATGGAGGGCTTCGCGAAGATCCTGCACGATGCGGTGAATGAGCGAACCGCTGTCGAGTTCCGGCGCCGCGCAAATCTGATCTTCACGGAGGACCTGGTCGGGTACCGCTACATCGGGTCCGAGCTGGCGCCAGTTGAAGACGAGCAGAGCGCGAACGAAGTAGAAGCCGCGATCGCTGCCGCCGATGATGTCGCGCGTAGGCATCTGCAGAACGCGGTGTCGCTGCTCGCAGATCGCCACAACCCCCAGTACGCGAAGGTGGCCAGCGAGGCGATCCTTGCGGTCGAAGCGTCCGTCCATGCGCTGACCGGCAAGAAGACTCTTGGCGATGGCGTGAAGGAGCTGGGGAAGGTGGGCCTGCCCGTCCATCCGGCAATCGTCAAAGCATGGGGCGCGATGTACGGCTACGCGAGCGACGCGGGCGGGATGCGTCACGCGAATATCGGGGGCGAGGAAGTCGACGCGGCTATGGCGGTGTACCTTCTCGTCACCTGCTCGGCCTTCGTGAACCTGCTGACGAAGGTGGCAGCAGCGAGTTCCGAGTCCTGATGAGCGAAGCCCCGGTGTCCCTCGCTTGAGGGGCCGGGGCTTCGTGCTGTGGACAGACTCGTCCTGCTGTTTCTATCGTGACGGCTTTGACGAATTAATGCACGCTTATTCGATATCAGGACGTGTCTCGGGTTATCGCCTGGACGCAGACCCCTTGGGTCGGCCCCGCTTCACCTCCGTCTCGATCCGCTGCACGGCTTTCGACAGCACCTGCGTGACGCCGCGTGTGGTCTTGCGGGTGGCGAGGAGTCCGTTGTCGATCCAGCGGTAGATCTGGCGGACGTCGCGGTCGGCGAGGAACGCGGCCTCCTTCACGGTGATCCACTCCTTCGGGTCAGGCATCGGTGTCCTCCGTTCCGGGTTCGGTGATGCAGCAGTAGAACGGTGGGTGGTCGCCCCAGGTGTGTGGGGCGTGGAGAGTGGTGACACCGCAGTTGCGGAGTGCGTCGGGGTTGGAGGTGGGAGGTTCCGTGGGTGCGGTGAGGGGGCTGGCCATGGGGACGGGGCGGATCTCCCACTCGCCCCACAGTGAGCCCTGCGCTGTCACGTACGCTTCGGCGGCTTCCCGTGTGGTGAACGCGAGGGGGAGGGGGAGGAGGTCGTGGTGTCCCTCGTCGCGGGCGAGTTCGCCGTCGAGGATGAACACGGTCTCGGGGTTGGTCATCTGATGATCTCCTTCGCTTTCCGTTTCCCGCACCGGGAGCACTTCGCTACCCGGATCCATTCGGTCACGAGCTGGTACGGGTCACCCCATTGCCAGGCGTGGCCGCCACGCCACCACGCGCACCTCACGTCTCGTCTCCCTGCTCTACCGGGAGCCACGGGCCAGGAGGAACAGCTGGGATGCGCTTCACGACCCGATGGACGAGGCGCACATAACCGTCCTCGTGTGCCTCCTCCTCGTTCTGGTCGCGAGCCACCTCCTCGGCTTGCTCGCGCGACATCCACTCGACCGCGTCATATGCCTCGTCGCTCTCCTCGAATCGCGACTCGACGCCGTACTCCCATTCCGGTTCCTCGGTAACGACGGACGCCGCCGATGCGATCTGTCGCACAAGTTCGCGGAACGTCCGCGAGTCGTCAACGTCGTTGAGATCAAGGTCGATCACGTCTTCGAGGCGAGGCTCCAGAACCTCCCAGATCGCGTGCTCGACGGCGCTCATCTGATCGCTCATCGGTCTACCGCCTCTCCCTGCTCAGCCTCGCCCCAACCGAACCAACGGTCGATCTCACCGCGCATCCACGTATCGAGCCATGCCTGCACCGTGTCACGGTCGAAGCTGCGTGTGCGCATGCTCCAGGTGCTCCCGTGCTTTCGCGGCATGAGGGACACGAGGGTGAAGCTCGGCCCTTCCTCGTCGTACTCGCCGTCGTCGAAGAACCACGACAGCGGCAGGTTGAGCGAATTTGACGCCGCCTCGGCCTCACTCTGAAGCTGCTCGAACGTGCCGAAGTCGTTCGCCTCGTAGGTCGAATCGAGCGGGTACATGCCCTCGGGGCATCCCTGGTCAGTCATCGGTTCTGTTCCTCTCGGTTCTCTCCCGGGGTGGCGGGTGCGCCCGTGCTTACGAGCTCACGGGTCAGAAGGTGGTTCTCCTCGGAGTCGTCCGGTTCGCACCATCCGACGCGATCAGGCGTCGAGTAGATCCACTGCCCCCGCTCGCCCGCGGCGGCGAGACACGAGTAGTCCGCGGGGTGCTCGTCGAACACCTCCGGCAGTTCGCGGGCCTGGTCGACGTGCTCCGGGCAAGCCCATGTGCACCAGTCGGTCGGCGGCGCGCCGATCAGGAAGTGCGCGACGGCAGGGCGGAGGCATGCGAGCCTCCCACCCTCGGTCCAGTGGCACTTCCCTGCGGCGTGCTTCGGCGTCTCCCCGGTGACCTTCGCGCGGCTCATCGGTTCTCTCCCTGTACGGCGGCGGGATAGAGTCCTACTTCGCGGTTGAAGGTCTGGCGGGCGTTGATGCGCTTCCACACATCCACGGTCCGGTTCAGGCACCCGGCACCGATCACGATGGAGATCGCCGGGTCGTCAAAGATGTGGAAGCGCTCCGGGTCTGTGAAGTTCGCGTCGTTAGTGCGCCACCGTTCGAGCCACTCGACCTCGGCGGGCGTCGCCGCCCCACCGACGCGCTCCATGAACTGAGCGACGGTCAAGTTCCCCATGCGTAGGTTCATCGGTTCTCTCCCTGTACGGCGGATGCAGCACGCAGAGCGGCACGCATCCGCTCGACAGTGTCGAGTTGCCACCGCTCGAAGTCATCCGATGCCGAGTAGGGAAACATCGCGTTGAGTGCGGCGAGCACCTGCGCGTCGGACGGTTCGCCCTGCGGCTCGAAGCGGCGTCGGAGGAGATCGCGGGTTGCCTCGACCAGTGCTGTCGATGCCACAGGGCGTCCGCGACGCGCGTAGATACCAGCCCAGAACAGCAGATGATCCGGACCGTGAGCGGCGTCGTGCGCGGGGTCGTACCCCTTTGTGATCTGCCGATCGCGCTCGGCCTTGACTGCGACGAGGAAGTCGTGCGGGCTCGGCTCGAAGCCCTGTGCGATCAACACATCCACGTCCCGCTCGTCGTCGGTTGTCAACCCCGCTGTGAGACCGCGCAGAGAGTCCGTATCGTCTCGCGGAGTTGCCTCGGGCCCAGACCCCGCTCGGGGTGACGCCTTCTCGAACACGGCCAGAGCCTGCTCCGCCTCGCGCATCCGTCGCCAGTACTTCGCCGCCGTGTGATCCGCGCCGGCCAGCACGTCCTCGACCTCCCGAAGCCTGCCAATGAGGGTGAGCACGGCACTGGGGTTCGCCGCGGCGATGAACTCGGCGTCGTTCTCCGAGAGGTCTGCGATGACGTCGTATCCGAGGTAGATCACGGCCTCGGAGTCGTGGCAGACCCTCCATGGTTCGCCCGGCCCTTCGCTGCGCGCTTCCCACGGCGGCGGTGTTTCCGTCTTGAGCGCGAGCGCTTCGAGTTCGTCGAGGTCGATCTTCATGATGCGTGCTCCAGTTCTTCGTATTCGTCCTGGTTCAGGACGTGGCGGCATTCGTCATTCGTGCAGCGGATGGTCACGTGCCCTTCGAACCAGGCGGGCGGGTTCCAGATCATCTGCTGCTGGCATTCGGGACAACGAACCCGGCGGATGCGGTGGGGGCGTTCCTCGACCTCATGGGACCGGTACGCCCTCTCGGCGGCGGCAGCGAACTGGATCGCGTTCGCGGCGCCGAGCTCGGACTGCACCCACTGGTTGGCTGTGCCGGGGTTCGAGGCGAGGAACCGGTCGCACTCGTCGAACGCGAGGGCGATGCCGGTGAGGTTCACGTGCCCGTCGACGCGGGTGCGGACGCCGGCGTTGTCGCGCTGCACGGCCTTCGACAGGCCGAGTTGCCGGGCCCGGCGGGAGAAGTCGTCCCACCGCGCCAGGGCGTGCTCGACACGGTCGAAGTGCGCGCCGCACAGGAACCCGCGCTCCGCCTGCCGAGGGAAGCACCCGCGGCAGTCGTCGTTCGTGCACGTCTCGAGGTGCACGTCGGTGGCCTTGCACGGGGCCACCGAAGGTACGCCGGGGTATCCGGCCACACAGAGGATCGTGTTCATCGAGTGGCTCCTGTCGTGCTCGGCGTGCGGATGATCGCGGTCTCGGCGTCCACGTGGGTGAGGGCGATGCATCCGGAGTGCCCCTCGACCCAGACGACGGGCGTGTGCCCGGAGAGGATCTGCGCGGCAGAGCGGGTGACGGACACCCGCCCCTCGCCAGTGCGCGCGCCGGTCCAATACCGGACTGGCGATCCGACGGGTGTGGTTCGGTTGAACTCCTCGACCGCTCGCCGGTTCTCCCATTCCTGCTCCTGGCGCCGCCACTCCGCGACGCATTTCTGCTGGCATGTCCAGTAGTCCTGCCAGTCGTCGTCATGCTCACCGGCGCGGAACCAGACGTGTTTCATGAAGCGCCCGCATAGATCGCAGCGCTCCTGCGACTCAGAACGGTGTGTCATCGCCGTACGCTCCTTCCGGTGACCAGGCGTCCGTCTGGGCGTCTCCGGGCGTTGCCGACGTCCAACCGGTGTCCGTGGCGGTTTCCGTGCGCCCACGGTCCGCCTGGCCGCCCTCCGGACGTGCTGCACGGGTGACCTGTGCGGTGGCATAGCGAAGGCTGGGCCCGATCTCGTCGACCTCCAGCTCAATCGCGGTGCGCTGGTTGCCCTCGCGGTCCTGGTAGGAGCGCTGACGCAGACGACCCTGCGCGATGACGCGCATGCCCTTCGCGAGGCTGCCGGCCACGTGCTCGGCGAACTCCCGCCACACGCTCGCGCGGAGGAACAGCGGCTCCCCGTCGACGTATTCGTTCTTCGCCCTGTCGAAGTTCCGCGGCGTCGACGCGATCGTGAAGTTCGCGACAGGGAGGCCGTTCTGCGTGTAGCGCAGCTCGGGGTCGGCCGTCAGGTTCCCAACCACGGTGATCACAGTCTCGCCAGCCATCAGCGCACCCCCTCGAACTGCACGCGCTTGGCATCCCGCGCCCACGTGTAGTTCCTGAAGCGGTGCACATCGTGCTTCCCGCGGATCTCACAGTGCCAATGCGAGTAACCACCCGAGCCCCTCGGCGGGACCTCGTTACAGGCGAACGGCTTCTTGAGATACACCGCGGCGTGGAGGCCCTTGAAGTAAAGCCACCGGCGGAGACCGAACCACTCGCCGCGGACACGGCATTCCCAGAAGTCCCAGCGTCGGAACAACGCGAGCTCGCGGCGGCTGATGCCGTAGTGCTCGATGCGCTCGCCCCAGAAGCCGAGCTTGACGGTGCCGCCGTCGTCCTGCACGTCGAAGATCCGCCAGGACACGTCCTGACCTTCGGTCGCACGGACGTCGGCGTAGTGGTGCGTGGTGATGATGCGGCCGTGCGCCTCGTTCTCGTCTGCGAAGCGGTACCAGAGGTCCCGGCCGCGGGGGGTGTCGTAGCTGCCGGTGCGGTAGTCGCCGACGAGGATCATCAGCCGGTGACCCCAGTCATACCAGCGGTGGCGGTCGCCGATCATGGTCAGGACTCGGTGGGCGAGACTGCCGTCGCGCGTCTTGTACCGGAGACGGTTCGCCTTGGTGCGGAGCTTCTGAGCATTCATGATGCTGCCCTTTCTGCGCGGTCGCGCATGTTCTGTTCTCTGACTTCGATCTCGTACTTCGCCAGCCACGTGCGGGCGGTGTGCTCGGAGATCCCGAGGTGTCGGGAGATCTCGGCCCAGGACTGGTTGAAGCGGCGGCCGGCGCTGATCTCCTCACCGGCGCGGGTGGTGTAGCCGCTGCGGCGTCCGGAGTTCGGCCGGTAGCCGCCGTGCGTGGTCGGGGTGATGCGCTGCAGGATCACGTCGGCGACGTCGACACCGCGGCGTGTGGCCTCGGCGTGCAGCTGCCGGTACACGTCCAGGGGAACGTTCACCTTCACGGGCAGGTAACCGTCCATCAGGCGACCTCCGCCCTGTACTCGCAGCGGATGCACGTCCCGTCGCCGAGGAGCTTGTGCTTGCCTTCCGGGCACAGAGACCCAGGGACGACGGTGAACGGGATTGGTGCGGACTTCATCACGGGCCCCGCGAGCGTGTACGCCATGCGGGCGTCGCCGCACGCCCGGCACGCCTTCCCATCGGGACCGTTCGGCCTGTGTTTCGAGCAGAAGGGGGAGGGGGCATCGCGCGTCCCCTCTACGCCAGTAGAGGGGAGGTCGGGTCGGGTCGGGTCGGGTCGGGTCGGGGTGCTGTGACTCACACCATCGGTCACGCTGTCTGTCACGCGTGACTCCTGCCGTGACCGACTACGTGACGCCTCGCGTGACCTCCGCTTTCGTTCGACCATCGCCGCGCGATCCGCCTGAACCTGTTCACGTGTGGGCTGGTACTCCGCCCAGTCGTGGAACTGGTATCCGCCCTCGACCTCTTCCCAGAGTTGTGCCTCAACCAGCAGCTCACTAGTCTCCGAACCGCCGAGCGCCAAGACGATCCCGAGCGGCACGAATCCGTCAGTGAGCTGCTGCATCGACCACGAGCCAGCACGCACCCAGAGGCCGAGGGCTTCGTTCCCAGCGACGAACGCCTTCACGTGGAACGCGAGCGCGTCGTCGACCTTGAACCAGACCATCAGTCCGGCCTCCCTTCGCTGATGTGTCGCCGCACGGTCGCGGAGACGAGATAGAACCGCTCGCCGTCGAGGTACTCCACCGGCGTCGCCTTCGAACGCTCGAGCGTGGCCGCGTTCGTCGCTGCCTTCTCGACCCGGAGCCCGCGCTCAATCAGGTCCATCCGGAGCAGCGAGGTGGCATCCTCCGCAGCCCCGTTGCAGGGCACGCACACGGCGCACAGGTTCGCGGGATCGTCGAGCACGGTGGAGCCACCGGACCCGCGGTTCGCGCGGTGATGTGCTGTCTGCGCCTCACCCAGGCACCCGGGTAGCGCCATCAGGCAGAACCCGCCGTCACGCTCGATCACGGCCTTCTTCGTCGCGACGGTCACGGTCATCGCTTCCCCTCCTCTCGGTGGCAGTGGCACGCCAGCGGGTGCGTGGCGGGCAGGTGGTCCCGGACAGTCGAGTGACCGAGCGGGGTCCAGCAACAGCGGCGGGCACACGGCTTCCGCATCTCCCGCGGTTGGGTGGCCGGCGTCGCGCTCGGCGGCAGGTTTCTCATGACGAAACCGCGATCAGGAACTCGGCGACCGCGTGGCCGAGGTCACGTGCTGCGGGCGGGGTGACCGCGTTCCCGGCCTGCTTCACCTTGTCGCGCTTCGAGCCGAGCAGCAGGTAGTCGGGAGCGAAGCCCATGCCCGCCTGGATCTCGTGCGGTTCGAGCATCCGGAATCCGGCGTCCTCGACATCGAGGCTGATCGGCGCGCTCGGCTCGATGAGCGACTGGTGGCCGCCTGTCGTGAGCGTACGGATCGGCTCGGTCACGGGCGTCGACATCTCGGCGCCGCCGAGGTTGTTCCGCATGACGAGCGCGTGGTGGTTGCCCTCCGCGCTGACCGTGTCAATTGGGTGTGACGTCGGCTTCGCGACGCCGTGGTTGCGCAGCGGGATCACGAGTCCCTCGCGGTCCACGGTCGTCACGGTGCCGAGCGGATCCGACGCAGGGCGGGCCGTGCCGCCGCTGTAGTAGGGCACCAGCAGCCCGGTCTCGTTGCGGGTCGACTGAGTACGCAGCGGGTCGGCCGCGGATGCCGCGCTCTTCCCGTCGCGACCCTCGACCGGTACGAGCAGGGAAGCGTGCATGCCGCCCGCGACGACCGACGGCAGTGGGTCGCTGACCGGTCGCGATCGCGAGTCGTCTGCGCCGCTGAGGTGGTTCACGATGAGCGCGTGGTTCGTCGCCGTCGTCACCGTGGGCAGCTCCTCCTCGACGGTCCGCGCGCGGTTCGCGTGGTTGTTCGTCATGAGCAGCGGTGGGATCGCGAGGCCGTGCTCGGCGCTGCCGGTCTGCACCGGCATCGGTGCGTCGATCTCGGACACCCGCAGGTAGTTCGACCCGGTTGTGATGCCGTCGTACGTGTTCCCCGCAGCCTTCGCGACGATGGGTGACCAGTGGCGTTCGATGCCTCGGCGGATGCGCTCGACGGTCTTGGCTGCGAGAGGCTTCGTCCGGTCGCCGATGCGCGGTGCCGGGAGCGACCAGTCGATGATCGACGCGGCCGGGAGCCATCCGGGCTCGACGACCTGCCAGCACTTCGGGCACCGGTAGAGGTACTGCGCGCGGTATCGACCCCACTGCTCGGTCTTCTTGAACGCCTGCACGGCCTGGATCTCGCCGTGTTCGAGGCAGAGCGCCATCGGGCTGGTCCACTTCGCGACGTTCGGTCCGGTGAGCCCCTTCTTCTTCGAGGCGAGGTCTTCGCGCCACATCACGATGTACATGCGGTCGCGGGACTGCGGCGCCGGGAGGCCGCCGATCTGCGCGTGCATGCTGTTCAGCCACGCGAACTGCATCCGGTAGCCGAGCTTCTCCATCGCGAGCTGCCACGCCGGGAACTGATCCCAGCGGTACGCGTCGACGACGTTCTCGAGGATGATCGCCATGTACCGGTGGTGCTCGGCAAAGCGCGGGATGTCCCACATCGTCGCGCGGGACCGGTTCGCGGCCTCGTCGGGCAGCGGTGCGGTGCCGTCGAGCTCGAAGAGTGCGAGATCCTGCTGGCGCTGGCGCTTGATGCCCTTCGCGATCGAGTGGTTCGTGCACTCCGGGGACCCCCACAGCACGTGCGTCCGTGGGAAGTACGCGGGATTCACCTGTGAGATGTCCGCCTGCGAGTGGTCGGTGTCGGGGTGGTTCACCTGGTGCGATGCGATCGCGAGATCCCAGTGATTCGCCGCGATCACGACCTTGAACCCCGCTTCGACGAGGCCGGACGAGGATCCACCGGCGCCGCAGAACAGGTCTGTGACGGTGAGTCCATTCCAGGGCACCTCGGGGTGTCGGTATCCGAGGGTAGTCATGCTGCTGCTCCGATGCGGTGGGTGCGGGCGTACTTCGCAACGCGTGCACGGATGCAGGTCCGGCAGTCGCGGTGCCCGTCGGGCTTGATGTAGGTGTTCTCGGGCGTGTAGTCGTGCCCGTTGATGCACGTCACCTGTGCGAGCGATCGGCGGCGGGCGTTCTCCGCGCGGGTGACGGGTTCCAGGTGGTCCGGGTTCACGCACAGCGGCACACGGCACAGGTGGTCCAGCTCAAGGCCGCGCGCGATCGTGCGCCCCAGGGCGAGCCACACGTGACGGTGCGCGGTCGTTCCGCTCGACTTCCCGTACCCCTTGTGCACGGGCCCGGTCCACAGCCAGCACCCGGCGGTGATCTGGATCCGGTGCCACGGCACCCGGCGGCGACCAGCAGAGCGCGCCGGGGTCGGGATCTCGACGAGAGTCATCGTCCTGCCGCCTGATCTTCGGCCTGCTCCTCAGGAGTGCGAGGCATGGGGTCCTGCTCCTGCACGACGAACGTCTCCGGATCGTCGTCGAGACGGGTGACCTCGACCTCGTCGAGGCCCTTGAGGGTCTGCACCTTCGCCTCGTCGGCTTCCAGTGCACGGCCGAGGTCGGTCGACTTCGGGAGGAACTTCGCCAGCGCGCGGACGGCGGTCTTCTTGACCATCTCGTCCTCGTTCGTCTTCCACGGGGTCGACTGCCAGTACGACGGGCGCCGGTCCATGACCTGCGTGCGGGTGAGGTACACCCACGTCGTGCCGCCGGTCTTCATGCGGGCGGTCGCGACGACACCGATCCAGTCGCGCGTTTCCTCGAAGTCCTGCGGCGTCCAGTCGTAGAACATGCCGCGCTCGGAGTTCCCGCCGTAGGAGAAGTCGTCGCCCCTGCGGACGAGGAACGCCTGCACGTTGGTGACGAACTCGGACCGGAGGGCGAGCTTGATCATCCCCTGGTACCCGATGATGGGGAGGCAGATCTGCCGGCCCCGGTCCTTCCTCGGGGTGAGGTAGAACTCGCCGAGGCCGGAGCCGATCTCGAGGCGGAGCTGTGCGGCGAGCATCACCCCGCCGAGGAGAGTCTTCGGGTCGGCCTGCATCAGGTCGGGGGACTTCCCGATCTCCGACAGCACCGCGCGGACGAACGCCTCGGAATTCATCGCCCCGGCGAGCTGGCGCTCGATCGCGGGGAGCTGCGCCTCGACGAGGTCCTTCATCGTCGGGTTCGTCTTCGCGGCCGCGGCGGCCGTGGACAGGTCCTTGGTCACTGTGCAGCCCTCCGCTCGGCTGCGCGGCGCTGGCGCGCGCTGCGCCCGCTGCGGTCCTGGAATGCGGCGGTGGCCGCGAGGTGCGCGTCGGCGGTGCGGTGCCGCCAGGAGAACCATCCGGGCATCTTTTTCATGCCGCTCGCGGTCATCTGGAATGTCTTCTGGGTCACTTGCTCTGCTCCTTCTGCTTCGTGGCACGGAGGACGCGGAAGGGCTGTCCCGTGCGGGTGTACTGGGCGGCGAGGCGGGGGTGGTCGAGGGTGAAGCCCTCGCGGTCGAACCCGATCCGGCCTTTCTGCTGCTTCCACGTGCCGACCTTCCGGCCGTCGCGGATGAGGGTGTCGGCCGAGCCGACGTACTGGGCGAACGCGACCTTGAGGGCGTCGCGCTCGGCTTCCTGGGCGGTGATGTCGCTGTTCAGCAGCTGGATACGCTCGAACGTCTCGAACGCCACGTCCGACAGCTCCACGGGTCGGTCGTCGGTGGAGATCGCGTTGACCTCGGCGATCGTCGACGGGGGAGGTGGGTCGCCCGCCAGGACGCGCGCCCACAGGTCCTCGGCGGCGGGGATCAAGTGCTCGCGGATGAACCGGTCGTCGCGGTCCTCCCAGAACAGGCGGAACTCGCGGCCACCGATCCACACCACGACCGCGGCGCGGCGGGTGTCGGCGACGAGCATCTCGCCCTGCACCTGCACCCGAATGTCGGTCGGGATCCCGTCGTCCCACTTGTGACCCGTGTAGTGGTGCGCGGTCTTGAACTGCCACGTCGTGAACGGGTCGTCACTCACGCGGTCGAATGACGCGTGCAGGAACGGGTACTCCACCGATCGGGCCATGAACGCCGGGCGCAGCTGCACGTCGAGCCCGGAGAACTGGTGGACCCACTTCTCAATGATGTGCTCAGACTCGTGGCCGATGAACGACAGCAGCTCATCGAAGGGACGATCGATGCCCTGCTTGTGCTTCCACACGTCCAGCGGCGTCGCGTACGGGGACAGGTTCATCGCCGCGGGGAGCTCGGACGCACCGATGCTGTTTCGACGCTCCTGCTCCCACTCCGCAGTGTCGGGGCGGACGTGCACGACTTCGAACGTCATGCTGCGTTGCCTTCCTGCTCCTCGGCGCGGTACAGGTCGCGCTCGGCGCGGTCGCGGCGGGCGATCGCTTCGTCGAGTGCTTCCTCGGCTTCGATGACGGCGGAGCGGGCGGCAGCGAGACGGTTCCGGGCGGCGTCCAGGTTGGTGGCCATGTCGGGGTCCTTTCGAGAGTTGGGGTCGGACCGGGCGTAGTCGCCGAAGGTCCAGAGGATGAAGCCGCAGAGCGCGGCGAAGACGAGAGCGAGGACGGCGGAGGGCCACCCGTGCGGGGCGAAGAACAGGCCCACGAGGCAGATGACGGCCCACAGGACCGCGGCCCAGCGGAGCGTGATCACGTGACCCGCTCCTCCCACTCGTGGTCGCATGCGGGGCATACGACGTCGAGCCAGGGGGTGTCGGTGTTGCGGACCATCGCGCCGACGTTCAGGAGGCAGTTCGGGCACTGCGTCTCGAACAGGGCGCCCGCGAGCCGGTCGAACCGGTACGCGTCGTCGTTCTCCCAGTGCTTCTCGACGTGCTGTTTCAGGTCTGTGAAGTAGTCGGGGAAGTCCTCGATCTCGGGGGCGTCGGTGTTCACAGCCACCACCACCGGAACCACAGGCCGGTCGCGAAGACCGCGACGACAGCGGTGAGGATGACGAGCGCGAGAACCGTCCGGGTGATCGCGACGCGCGCCCGGCCGTTCGTGACCGTGACGAGCGACGTAGCCGTGAACGCGGCCACGAACGCGAGGATGATCGCGAGGAGGGTGAACGCCTCCGGCTGAGTCAGGAACCAGAGGTACATCACTGCACCTCCGACATCGCCGGGGCAGCGGTCCCCACCGTGCCCCGGCGAGCGGCGCCGGAAGCCCCAGCCGGCTTCCCGAACCCCAGATCCGGGAGAGGGTGCGCCGCAGCAGCGGCGCGTGCGGATACGGGCTTGACCTCGCCCGGTATGATCTTCGTGAGCATCAGTAGTGCTCCTTTCGAGTCGTGATGCGCCCCCGTTCCAGCGGGGGCGCTTCCGTTTGAATCAGGCCGCGGACGGCGCAGCAGAATCGCCGTAAGTGCGGTCGCTGATGAAGCGCTGCAGGTCCGACTCGCGGATGCGCTGGTTCTTCCGGGTGTCGCCGAGTTCCACGACGGGGAGTTCCCCGCGCTTGATCCGCTCGTACACCCAGTCGATGCCGACGCTGAGACGCTCCGCGGCAACTGAAACCTTGAGCAACCGCTCGGCTTCGGCGCTCACGCTGCATCCCGAGCAAGGAAGGCGGAGGGCGTGAGGGTCGACGGGGCGACCTCGAGCACGCGAGCGATACGAACGAGCTCGCCCATCGTGAACTCGACGTGGCCGTTGATCTTGCGGTTGAAGGTCGTTCCGGGAATGCCGGCGGCGGCGGCGACCGAGGTCTTCGACCGGCCGGCTCGAAGGATGCTGGCGGCGACCTTGTCCGCGAGCTCCTGAGCGATTGAGTGATCCATATGGATAACTTAAGCGACCGAACGGATCATGTCAACGCTGAAGCATGACCTATTTGGTCTACCAAATTATCCATTTTGGTTATATAGTGATCCGCATGGATGAGTACGTAGAAGCTGCCGCCGGCGCGCTCCGAGCGGCACAGGCGCGAGCACGCATGACCGACATCGCCCTTGCGGAGACTTCCGGCATCCCCGTCGTTACGCTGCGCCGCTACTTGAAGGGAACGCGAGACACTCCGGTGTCAGCGCTATTCAAGATCGCGGACGCCCTCGGCGTGAGCGCCGGCGCCCTCCTCGATGACGCGAGTAACCATGTCAAGAACGACTGATGCCCGCATGTTCAGTGCGGCGGCCGCTCGCATGATCATCCCCGCTGTGATTGCCATCTCTCCCCCTACATTCGAATCTTTGTTCGACAGTATCCGTACCCACCGACAGGAGCAACCATGACCTCCGAATCACCCACCCCCGAGACTGCTTCCTCAGCAGAACTGCCCATCGCCTCCCACGCGGAGGTCGACGAAGCTTCCACTGCGCGGCGACGCCCTCCCGTGAAGTGGCTCGTCGTTGGCGTCGGGATCGTGGTTGCGTTGATCGTCGGGATCATCGTGATCCTGAACGTTGTCTCCGCAAAGTCGCCATTCGAGGCGGCAATCGAAGATTGCAACCTCGAGGGCAGCGCGTACATCCGCGTCGGCGATGACGGAGATACGCTTTTGATTGACACCCAGGGCGACGATAGCCCTGGTGCGAGGTTCACCGATACGGCCTGCGTTCTCGTGGCTCTCGGCGTGCCCGACTCGACTGTGGCGCGAATGGATAGCACGCGTGCTATGGACGGCGTCCAGAGTGACGAATTCGACGGCATCAAGGCGCAGTGGTCTTACCACCCCGACAACGGGCTCGATCTGATCCTGACGAGGTAGGCATGGGGCGCGCAGCGAAGGGTGAAGGCAGCATCTTCAAGACCGATGCTGGATACCGCGGGTACGTGACCATCAACGGCCGCCGCAAGTACGCCTCCGGTGCGAAGAAGACCGAGGTGGCGCAGAAGCTCCGCGAGATCAAGAGCCAGCGCGACGCCGGCGTGCTCGCGATCGGACGTTCCCCGAAGCTGTCCGCCTGGATCGAGCATTGGATGAAGGCGACCGAGCCGAAGCACAAGATCAAGACCCACGCCGGCTACCAATCGATCATCGATCTCTACCTCCCCGGGTGGCTCGGCGACATCACTCTGGCCAAGCTGACGGCCGAGCATCTGGAAGAGGCGTACGACGCCCTGTACAAGAAAGGTCTGAGCGGGTCCACCGTGTACCAGTTGCACTCTGTGATCCGAGCCGCACTCACGCTCGCGCAGAAGCGCGGGCGCACGGCAGTCAATGCAGCGGTGCTCGTCGTGTCGCCACCCTCGCCGTCCTCGAAGAAGGTCGTCCCATTCTCTGACCACGACCTCGCGCAGATCTTCGCGGCGCTGGAGGACTCGCGCTCCAAGGCCCGGTTTGCCTATGCTCTGGAGCTCGGACCCCGCCCGGGGGAGGCGCTGGCGCTGGAGTGGCCGCACCTCGATTTCGGTGAGGGCTCCATCCTCATCTGTCAGCAGATCCAGACCGTCGACAAGAAGCTGCGGCTGGTCAAGTACACGAAGACCGATTCCAAGGCGGATCCGGAGTACCGGAAGGTGCCGCTGCCCGGGCACCTCGCCGATATCTTCCGCGAGCATCGTGACTTGCAGCTGCACGAGATGGGCAGGGCATCACGGTGGGAGGAATGGCGCGACGAAGACGAGTCGGAGGACGTAGTTCACGCTTTCGTCTTCACGTCTGCGCGGCGCCCTGGTCGACCGATCACTCCCGCCGGTGACGCGCAGCAGTGGACGAGGCTGCTGGAGGTGGCGGGTCTACCTCACGCGAAGCCGTACACGGCGCGGCACACAGCCGCATCGCGGATGATCGCCGCCGGGATCGACCTCACGGTGGTCGCGGAGATCCTGGGGCACGCCGATATTAAGACGCTCATCAAGGTCTACGCGCACGCGCTGGAGGAGCGGAAACGAGCTGCGGCCGGGTTGCTGGAGAGTGCATGGGCAAACCGTGTCGGTGCACCTTATTCTGCACCCTATGAAGCCGAGTCGAGCCGATTCCAGCCGAGTGTAGACGGAGGCGTGTAGCGCCTACTCGCCCGGAAAGACGGGTCGCGACGAGTCGTGCCGAGTCGGACAGAGTCGCTACTTCACTGACTGTAAATCAGACTGCACTGCATTCGGGGGTTCGAATCCCTCACTCGCCACGACGTGATGAATCGGGACATAGGTCTCGGATGAGTCGCGAGATACGTCACTCAGAGAAAGAGTCCGGCCGTCGGCCGGGCTCTTTCTCGTTGTTGCCCCAGTAGTCCTGTCGGGGTGGATGGTGTTGGTCGCGATGAGCTCGCCGGTGCCGAGGTGGCTGACGGCGACGTGTGGTGTCGTCGGCGAGGAGCATGACGCGTTTGCCGCGGTGAGCGGCGCCGACGCCGAGGTGATGCATGCGGCCGGCGCGGCGGAAGCTGAACTTCCCGTCGGTGCCGACGTAGTCGTAGCGGAGCCGGTAATTGATGTCTCGGAAGCGCAGAGCCTTCAACTCGGCCGAGGTGTAGTTCACTGTTCGCGGCGAACTGCACCACCAGCGCGTTGAGACTTTCATTCCGGTATCTCAGGATGCCGTACAGTTGGCGCGCCGAGTCTCTTTCAAGGGTGCGTCGGCCGCTCCCCTTATCCGAAAAATCCCTCTGAACTGCACTAAATGCAAATCCAGCCCACCGATACTCAGAGGAGTACGGCCCAACCTGTCCGCCCGGTTCGGTCTTCCCACGTCTCTGTGTCCCCCGAACGGCGGACAGACGCCTGCCCTGCACGCAGCTAAAAAGACCTCGAGGCCTCATCCACTCATCGCACCTGATTCAAGGAGAATCAGCATGAAGAAGAAGATCGGCGCCATCACTGCAGCTGCCGCAGCCGCTCTGATGGTCGGCCTCGGAGTCGCCCCCGCCCACGCGGCGACATGCAACACCGGGAACATGTGCTCGTACGACGCCAACAGCTACGGCGGAACGACTTGGCAGGGAGGAAACGGCGATTTCGTCGAGGTGCCCGACGACGTCACCAACTCCGCGCAGAACAAGACCAGCAAGAACTACAACGCGAAGAACAACACCGCGTTCGGTCAGGAGGAGACGCTGGCGTACATCCCCGCCGGCGCGAGCGTGAGCAGCATCAGCGGCAACAACAACAAGATCGACCACTACCGCAAGGCGTGAGCACACCTTCATGACACGCATCAACTCTCGGGTCCAGGTCCGCAACCTCATGGTTGCGGGCCTTGGCTCGGTCTTACTCCTTGCCGGTTGTGCCGGAGGGGCAGACGCAGGTGAGATCTCCGAGGAGACACTCGATGCCGCGTCCACCCTCACCGCGTTCCCGCCGGAGATCAGCATCGCCCAAGCACTCAGCGTTCAAGAATGCGTGCGTGCGGCCGGGTTGAGCATGCCGTTCGACTCGGATGCTGCGCAGTCCACCCCGCTCTCCTACGGGCTGTCGAACCTGTTCGCGTCCGCAGACGAGGCGAGACGGACGGGATACGCCACGACCATCAGCGAGGGCACGGACGTCGTCGGCGAGTGGGAGAAGTCGTTGAGCAGCAGCGACCGAGAAAAGTACTACAGCGCCCTGTTCGGCCCCGATGGTGGGGAGCAGATCGAAGTCAGTCTCGACAACGGCATGAAGCTCTCCACTTCCAAGGAAGGTTGCATCGCCGACGCCCAGACAGCGTTGTACGGCTCGGTCGAGGACGCGCTCGCGTTCACCGGTCTCGTGAACGAGTATCTGTCGACCGCGGGCGATGCCGGTAATGAACGTGACGCCCAGGTCTCCGCGCTCGCGCCCGACTACGAGGAGTGCATGGACGCGCAGGGCTACGACGTCAACGACTTCGATACCCCGGCGCTCGCGCTAGAACTTTTCGGGACCTACCGCGCCCCCGGGGAAGCCCCCCGCTCTGAAGAGCAGGCGCTGGCGGAAGCCGACTTCGAATGTCAGACCGAGGTGGATCTCCGAGACACTGTCGCTTCCGCCTTTGCGAGCCAGTCCGCCGACTGGTTGAAAGCCAACGAAGGTAGGCTCCTGGCAATGCAGGAGGAGCTGAAGCTCGTGAAGGAGCGAGCTGTCGACATCATCAATGGGTGACATGAAGCAGCGAGCACGCGCATCAGTTCTTATCGCCGTCACCTCGGTGGTCACGGCTCTTCTCACCGCGGTCGCCTCGGTAGGAGTGCTGGTCGTCATCGGCGTCGGGAACTTCCAAGCCACGCAAGCCACGGACGAAGCGCCCGTCGATGTGGTCGCCTCCGTCGACACGGGGTCGGTGCAGAAGACATTGTCGGTGGAAGTGCGAACGACGCCCCTGTCGACGTTGGAGGTTCCCGCAGCGCAGTTCGGTGCCGGGATCGTCACTGGCGTCGCACCGGCGACGGTTGACGACGGCGGGGTGCTGCTGAGCGTGAGCGAACAACCGGTCATCGTGATTCAGGGGGCGCTTCCCGCGTACCGCAGCCTGGCTCAGGGCGCTGAGGGCGGGGACGTCGCCCAGCTCCAGGAATATCTACGTCGAACGGGCTTCACCATCAATGACAAGGCGGGTGTGTTCGGGCCGTCCACTGCTGGGGCTCTGTTCGAGCATTACAAGAGCCGGAACTTCGCCGTCGTCACGGCCGACGGGGCACGCGCGGAGAACTGGCGTGACACGGGCCTTCCGCTGTCTCGGTATGTCTTCGCTGCTTCGACACCCGTCATCGTCGGAAGCGACTGCGGACGGGTGGGACAGACAGCCGACAGCCTGAAATGCGTCCTGAATTCTCAGGGCACGGCAGTTACCGTAGCCAGCGATGCTGAGCAGGATCTCACGGGTCTTGCCGTGACCCTGTCGACGTCCTCCGGTGCGGAGATTCCCGCGACCATCGGTGACCTCACCACCCCCATCGTTGATGCTTCGGATGAGGAGGAAGAGACGGATGCGAGCGATTCGCGACAATGGTACGTGCTCGACGGTATCCCCGCTGAGGCGCAACAAGACCTCCGAGAAACCGCCGAGGTCATCGTCGAAAGCTCGCCCGAGGACGCATTGCGAGTGCCATTGACCGCGATCCGTGAGACTGCCGACGGAGCGACGTTCATACGGGAACCCTCACAGGGATCGGGCGACGGCGGTGACCACCCTCTCGAGGTCACACTCTGCGCGGATGGATACTGTGCGGTCACCGGCGAGGGGATCGTCGATGGAATGAAGGTCATCCTCCTTGGATGAGCCCATCGCTCTCGTCACCGCCGAGAATGCGCGCCGAGTGTTCGAGCCGGGGGAACAGGGGGTCAAGTCTGCGACGTTCACCATCGAAGCGAACACGTCCGTCGCCATCGTGGGGCCCAGTGGATCCGGCAAGACGACGCTGCTCAGCATGTTGGGAATGTTGGAGACCCCCACCGCGGGCAAACTCGACATCCTTGGACGTGACGCATTCTCGGTCACGCCCCGGGCTGTTGCTCACGCTCGACGGGCGGAGATCTCGTTCATCTTCCAGGCATTTCACCTCGTACCCCACTTGACGGTCGAAGAGAACGTGACGCTCGGGCTGCACCACCATGACGGAGGGGCGGCAGCTTGGCGGGCGCGCGTCGGCGAACATCTCGCAGCGCTCGGACTCACCAATCACACGGGCGCTTACCCGAGGACGCTCTCCGGGGGAGAGCAGCAGCGGGTGGCCATAGCTCGAGCGCTCGTCCGTGAGCCGCGCCTTCTTCTCTGTGATGAGCCCACCGGGAACCTGGACAGTGCGAACGGGGCGATAGTCGTCGACGCACTACTTTCCTCCGTGTCGCCGACCACCGCGGTCGTCATCGTCACACATGACGAAGATCTTGCGGCGCGATGCATGCGACGGATACGCGTCAGGGATGGTCTGGCAGAAAGCGTCGCCTCGTGAGCGGCACGGTGCGCCTCGCGGTGAGATCCGTGACCCGACGGTGGCGACGAAACCTCATCTCCCTCGTTGCCGTCGGCGCAGGCGTTGCCGCAGTCGTCATCCCGTCATCGTTAGCGGTCGGCTCGTCTGAGGCCGTCACCGCCCGTCTGGAGTCGGCCACGAGTTCCCGCATCACCGTGCTCCTCCCTGCGACTTCCTGGGAGGCCGAGGAATCAACGCTCCTCAGCGCGCTGGACTCCCAACCGCAGATCGTCGACGCAGGCACGCTCGTCCCCCCTGACCGAACCAACGGTTCCGTTGTCATCACGAACCCGAGGACGGAGCGGAGCGTCGAGTCAGCCATCGGCGTGGCAACACCCAGCGGGCTGCGAACGGGCGGCGCGACGGTGAAGTCCGGCGGCCTCGGCGCGGACGGAATCATCTCCGGCGAGGAGAGCATCGTGAACCTCGGCTCTCGGGTGGCGCGCGAGCTGGAGTACGCGGACGTGGCAGCTGGCCCCGTGCTCATCGACGGGCGCGACTTCACGGTCATCGGGATCATCGCCAGCGACGAGGCATGGATGTCGGCCAGTGTGGTGTTCCCGCCTGACTCTGCGAAGGCTGGCGGCTATCTTCCGGACAATCGGGTCATCACCGTGTCCACCGAGGGGAACGTGACCAAGAGCCTCCAGCAGCGAATCGCACTCGCCGTAGAACCCGCGGCCCCGGATACGGTCACCGTGCTCAGTTCCCCTAGTGCACAAGAACTACGAAGCGAGATTCTGAACAGAGGGAACAGCCTTACGGGTCTCATCGGGATCATCGCCGGCGCCACCGCATTCCTCACGCTTGCCGCCACGACCTTCGCTTCGCTGACTGAACGTCGTCGAGAGATGGGTTTGTACCTCGCCCTGGGGTACACCCGGTCTTTCGTCTCTGGTCAGATCGTCGTGGAGGGCACCATCGTCGGCGCGCTCGGTGGGCGTGTGGGGTTCCTGGTCGGCACACTCGTCGCAGCGGCGGTCAGCGCGGGGTCCTATCCGATGTTCATCCTGCCGACCATCCTGCTCGTCCTGCCCGGTGCCGCGGCAGTCTTGGGATGCGTCAGCGCGCTCATTCCTGCGTGGGTGGCGACTCGAGTTTCCCCGAGCGAACTCCTGCGCGCCTAGAACCGACTCCTCGGCTCGCTCCCGCCCCACCGAGCCCTGGTCATCCGGACCGGCATGTGTCAGAGTGATAGTAACTTTCACGATCGGTTGCGCCTACGGAAATGATTTCCAGGAGGACTGAGGAGGACTCGATGAAGAGAAGACCCATCGCGATCGCTGCAGCGGCAGTGCTCGCGCTGACCGCGCCCGCCGCCGCCGCGGGAGCGGCCGTCGACGAGGAGGCGCTGACCGCGTACGTCAAGAACGCCGACGGCACGTACGGGTACAGCGCGACGCCCGTGGAGACGTACCCCGGTTCAGGGGAGCAGGTCACGATCCCGACGAGCCTCGAGCCAGAGAACCGCCGTTTCTCGAGCGCGTGGGTCGGCACGATCGGCAACCTCAACTTCGGCAAGCCGACCGACGCCGCCGACTTCGACGCGAAGTACGCGGCGGTGCTCGACGACTTCACCGCGTGGAACATGAACGCCGTGATCTTCCAGGTCAGGCCGCTGCTCGACGCGTACTACCCGTCGACCCTCAACCCGTGGTCGGAGTTCCTCACCGGCACCCAGGGTGCCGACCCGGGCTACGACCCGCTGCAGCGCATGGTCGACGCGACCCACGCGCGCGGCATGGAGTTCCACGCCTGGCTCAACCCGTACCGGGTGACGAACACGAAGATGACCGCGCCCGCCATCCTCTCCGCGCTCGGCCTCACCGCCGACGAGGTCAAGGCTCTCACCGTCCCCGAGTACATCGAGGCGCTCAACGAGGCCGGCATCCTCGCCGACGACAACTTCGCCGTCCAGCATCCCGACTGGGTGCTGTCGTTCGAAGAGAAGCTGTTCCTCGACCCCGGCCAGCCCGAGGTGCCCGCGTTCGTCGCCGACTCGGTCGCCGAGATCGTCGAGAACTACGACGTCGACGCGATCCACTTCGACGACTACTTCTACCCGTACCGCATCACGGTCGACGGCGTGAACGTGTTCTTCGGTTCGGCCGGCGAGGATCGGCCGACGTTCGAGGAGTTCGGGCTGACGGCGGGTTACGCCGACAGCCCGGAGGGCATCGAGGCGTGGCGTCGCGACAACATCACCGGTCTCATCACCCAGGTCGGCGACGTCATCGACGCGCACAACGCGGATGCCGGCACGGCCGTGCAGCTCGGGATCAGCCCGTTCGGCATCTGGGAGCACAGGGCGCTGAACCCCGCCGGCTCGAACACGCCGACCGGATCATCGCAGACCTACAGCAACGCGGTGTTCGCCGACACCCGAGCGTGGGTGCAGGACGAACTGGTCGACTACCTCACACCTCAGATCTACTGGAGCTTCGACCAGGCCGCCGCCCCGTACGGCGAGCTCGCTCGATGGTGGAGCGACGTCGCAGAGGGCAGCCGTACGCAGATCTACGTCGGTCACGCCCTCTACAAGCACGTGAACAACGGCGGGTGGGAGGCCGCGTGGATGAATCCCGAAGAGGTGCCCAACCAGATCCGCTTCGATCAGAAGCTCGACGGGATCGACGGCAGCGTGCTCTTCAGCTACAACGACATGAAGCCGAGCGACATCGCGGCGCTGCCCGCCGACCAGCAGCCCAAGCACCAGGCGAAGAACACCGCGATCGACCTGCTCCGCAGCGAGGCGTTCGCGCACCCCACGCTGGTTCCCGCCAAGCCGTGGCTGTCGGATGGCTCGGTCGCCGCCCCGACCGACCTGGCCCTCGACGGCGCCCGGTTGACGTGGCGCGCCGGCGATGCCGCAGAAGCGCGCCAGTATGCGATCTACCGCGGCACGGGCACGCCCGAGGAGATCGTCGCTGGAAGCGGCACACTCGTCGACACGATCTGGGCAGGGGGCGCGGCCGAAGCGGGCTACACGGTTCCGGCCTCCGAACCCGCGGCACTCGACTCCACGGCTCGTGCGGCCGGAGAGACCTGGGTCGTCACCGCGCTCGACGCCGCAGCGGTGGAGAGCGCGCCCGCCGCCGTCGCCGCGGAGCCTGTCGATCCGGTGGATCCTGTCGATCCTGTCGACCCGTCCGATCCCGGCACGCCTCCCGGCGGTACCGGCAGCGGCGGCGCCGCAGCGCCCGGAGCCGCCGGTTCCGCACAGACGGGTTCCCTCGCAACCACCGGCACCGAGTTCCCCGTCGCGACGATCCTCACGGCGCTGGCCCTCCTCGTGGCGGGCGGCACCGTGCTCGTGACGAGGTCCCGCCGGCGAAGCGCCGCGGCATCCCGAGAGTGATGTCCTGACGGGGTGCGCGGCTATCCCCGCACCCCGTCAGCGCTCTCTTCTCCTCCCTCCCGAAACTTCTCCGCCCTTTCTCGAACTTCTTTGTGACGAATCGCGCACCTCGTGCGTCCTATCTATGAGCGACACACACGCTCCCGGCGACACCCCTCAGGGATCGGCCGGCCGTCGATACAGATAGGACTCGTCATGGCAACGCAGGACCAGAAGAACACCTCCACCAGCCCCGCCGAGAAGGAGCTGGCTGACACCACCGCCGCGGCCACGCCCGCGCCGCGCGTCGACCGCTCGTCGTCGTTCTCGACGTCGCGAGTCCCCGCCGACGTGAACGCCGCAGGCAGCACGACGATCGCCGACGGTGTCGTCGCGAAGGTCGCCGGTATCGCGGCGCGCGAGATCCCCGGCGTGTACGCGCTCGGTGGCGGCGGAGCCCGTGCGTTCGGCGCCATCCGCGACGTCATCAACGCGACCGACCTCGCGCAGGGCGTGAAGGTCGAGGTCGGGGAGACCCAGGCCGCCGCCGACATCACCATCGTCGTCGAGTACCCCGCCCCCATCCAGGAGGTCGCGAACAACGTCCGCGCCGCCGTCGCGGGTGCGATCACGCGCCTCGTCGGTCTCGAGGTCGTCGAGGTCAACGTCGAGGTCAACGACGTGCACGTGCCGGGCGACGACAACGCTGAGAACGAGGAGTCGCGCGTCTCATGAGCCCCACCACCACCGGCGCCCTGATCGGTGCCCTCCTGGCGCTCGCCGCCCTCCAGTTCGGCTTCTGGGGATTCCTCCTCGTGGCCGTGCTGGCCGGGATCGGAGCGCTCGTGGGGCGCATCGTGTCCGGCAAGCTCGACGTCCGCAGTCTCGCCGACGTCTTCACGGGGCGGCGAACCTCCTGATGCGCGTCGACCAGAACGTCATCGCCGGTGGCGGCCCTTCGGGGCCCGCCACCGGCGGGGAGGCCCTTCCCGGCCGCGTCAACGTGCGGGAACGCGTCTATCGCACCGTCGTGGAGCAGGCATCCGCGTCGCTGATCGGCGTCTCCCGCAGTGACGTGAAGGCCGACGTCATCGAGCGAGGCACGGGGATCGCCCTCCGCATCTCCAGCCCGCTTCCCGTCCCCGATCTCGACGACACCGTCGCGATCTCCCAGACCACCCCCGTCCTCGACCGCGCCAGAGAGCTGCAGGAACAGCTGCAGCACCGCCTCACCGGCATCCTCGGGCGCGAGGTCAGCCGGATCGCGCTGACCATCACCGGAGCGACCATCCCCGAAAGGAGACGAGTGCGATGACCAGCCCGGCACTGCGTCGCGTCGTACGACGCGAGACCCACTCACCGCGCACCGTCTCGATGTTCGTCGCGGTCATCCTCCTCATCCTCGCCCTGGCCTACATCGGTCTCGAGATCGTGCTGAGCCTCCTGGCCCAGCCCGCGCTCCTGCTCGGTCCGGCCGCGGCGGCGGGGTGGCTCGTCGGACTGCCGACGGCCCAGCCCGCGGGCCTCGTCATCGCCGGCAGCGTCGTGCTCGCGATCATCGGGCTCATCTTCATCTGGCTGGCCGTGACGCCGGGCAGACTCTCCCGCCACACCATCGACGCGGGCGACCGCGCCGTGGTCGTCGACAACGGCGTGATCGCGAGCGCTCTCGCCCAGCACCTCGCCGAGGAGACCGGGCTCGCCCGCGATGACGTCACCGTCGGCGTCGGACACCGCAGCGTCGACGTCACCGTGCGGCCGGGCGTCGGCATCCCCGTCGACAAGGCCGCCGTGCAGTCGGCCGCCGAGGCCGAGATCGAGACCTACCGTCTCACCCGCAGCGTCCGCACCCGCGTGCGCATCGAACGCCCGACCCAGGAGGATGACGAGCTGTGAACAACACGAATCGCGCCCTGAACCGCATCCTGCTGTTCATCATCGGTCTCCTGTTCCTGGCGCTCGGCGCCGTGGGCATCGCGATCATGAGTTGGCCCACCGCGAGCGAGATCTGGAGCGAGGCCGGCAAGAACTCCGAGTCCTGGCTGGATCAGGCGATCGCCGCGACGACCATCGCCGGGGGCAGCGTCTCCTGGGTCGCGATCGGAGCCGTCGCCGCCATCGTCGTCGTCATCGTGCTGCTGATCCTCGCGCTCACCAGCGTGGCGGGTCGCCGTTCGAAGACCGCTCTGCGCTCCTCGGGGTCGCAGAACCCGCTGGGGCGCGTGACGGTCACGGAGTCCTTCGTGTCGGATGCCGTCAAGAACTCCCTCGCGAACCGCGACGAGATCCTGTCGACGAGCGTCACCGCGAACGACATCCATCGCGAGCCGGTGCTGCACGTCGCGGTCACCCCGCGGCAGAACACCGACCCCCGCGACCTCGTCGACCACCTCGACCGACTGCTGACCAACCTCGCCACCCTCACCGGACGCGAGACAGCCACCTACGTGTCGATCCACACCGGACTCCGCGCGCGGCTCGCCCACGATCAGCGCCGCCTGTCCTGACCCGGAGCTGAATCCACGCATTCACAGACTTATCGTCGGATGCTCACAGGCCGACGATAAGACGGCGAGAGACCATCTCGCCGTCAGGATCCACCACCACGAAGGGAAGCATCATGGGACTCGACGACAAGATCAAGAACGCCGCTCAGGACATCGCCGGCAAGGCGAAGGAGACCGTCGGCAAGCTGACCGACAACGACAAGCTCGAGGCCGAGGGCAAGGCCGACCAGGTCAAGGCCGACGCCAAGAAGGCCGGCGAGAACGTCAAGGACGCCTTCAAGAACTGAGCGCTCCGCGAACGGCGAAGGGCGGGGACCGGATGACGGTTCCCGCCCTTCTCGTTCGTCAGGCCGCCAGGAACGCGAAGAACGAACGACGCGCGGCGCTCGCGTCGGCATCCTCCCGCGTGGGGTGCACGCGGTTGAGCAGGAGGACTCCGAAGTCGCCCGTGCGAGGGGAGACCGCGAAGGCGGTGCCGGTGAAGCCGGTGTGGCCGACGGCATCCGCCGTCCCCATCCACAGTGCATCGCGGACCCGCAGGCCGACCGCCTGCTCGAATCCCTCCGCCTGCACGACGGGTTCTCTCAGCAGCCGTGCGGATCCGGGGGACAGGACGCGACTCTCCGCGCCCATGCCGTCGTCGCGCACGACGCGGGCCAGTGCTGCCACGTCGTGCACTGTTCCGAAGAGCCCGGCATGCCCGGCGGGGCGTTCGAGGGCGGCCGCGAGCTCGTCGTGCACCTCTCCGCGCACGAGGCCCCGGTGGGGTTGCACCTCGGTCGCGACCGCACGCTCGACGCCGGGCGTCCAGGTCAGGGACTCCGCTCCGATCAGAGCGGCGGTCTCACGCACGAGATCGTCGAGCCGGCGGCCGGAGACCCGTTCCAGCAGCTCGCCGATCGCGATGAACCCCACGTCCGAGTACCGGTGGGTCTCGCCGGGGCGGGTGAGCAGTGCCGAACCGAGCACCGCCTCGCGCAGCTGCTCGCCGCGCATCCCGGTGCGCCAGAGCCGCCCCTCGGCGGGGAGCCCCGAGGTGTGCGTGAGCAGGTGGCGCAGCGTGATCGTCTCGGCGTCGCGTCCCGACCCCACCGCCGTCACCGACGCGACCGGCGCGTCGAGATCGAGCGATCCGTCGTCGACCAGTCGCAGGGCCGTGACGGTCGTGAAGATCTTCGTCACCGAGGCGAGGTCGAACAGGTGCTCGTCCGTCAGGCGAGTGCGGTCGTCGTGCGCGGGGGTCCCGGCGACCACGACCTCCTCGATGCCGCCGGCCGAGGTGAGCGAGGCCCACGCCGATCCGGGCGCTGCGTTCACCACCGCTGCGTCACTTGCTCATGCCGGAGGTCAGGCCGTTGATGATCTGCTTCGTCGCCAGCAGGAACAGCACCACGAGCGGGATCGTCGCGATCGTCAGGCCGGCGAACAGCTGCGGCCAGTCGGTCGAGTACTCGCCGAAGAAGCGGGTGAGGCCCACCGGCAGCGTGTACGACCCGCGGTCGCGCAGCAGGATCAGCGGGTAGAAGAAGTCGTTCCACACCGGCACGAACCGGAACACGATCACCGTCGCGAGCGCAGGACGCACGAGTGGCAGGAGGATCTGCAGGAACGTGCGGAAGGGACCGGCGCCGTCGATGCGCGCGGCCTCCTCGAGCTCGATCGGCAGCGCCCGGAAGAACACCGTCAGCACGAACGTCGTGAACGGGATGCCGAGGGCGCCGTACACGAGGATCAGGCTGAACACGTTGCTCGTCATGCGCAGCGAGTCGAGCAGGTAGAACAGCGGCAGGATCGCGAGGTGCACCGGCAGCATCAGCCCGGACAGGAACACCGCCTCGATGCCGCGGAAGAACTTCGCGCGAGCGCGGGCGAACGCGTACGCGGCGAGCACCGACACCACGGTCGTGACGATCACCGATCCGACCGTCACGGTGATCGAGTTGATGAAATACGTGTCGAAGGATGCCGTGATCCAGGCGTTCTGGAAGCTCGTGAACGTCGGCTGCAGGGGGAGCCCCAGCGGCTCGGTCGCGATCTGCTGCTGGGTGCGCAGCGAGTTGTTGACCATGAGGAGCAGCGGCCCGATGGCGACGAGCGCGTAGCCCCAGAGGAACACGTTCGCGAAGAAGCGTCCGAGCAGCGGGGTGTCGGAGGTGCGGCTGCTGCGCCGACGGCGGGCATCGGGGCGCCGTGAGACGATCGCCTCGGTGCTCGGCTCGGTGCGCGATTCGGTGACGAGGCTCATCAGAACAGCTTTCGTTCGGCCCGACGCATGGTCGAGGTGATGATCACGGAGATCACCATGATGAAGAGGAAGAGCACGGTCGCGAGCGCCGACGAGACGCCGATGGAGTTCGGGTTGCCCGACTCGAACGCGGTGCGGTAGAAGAGCAGCATCATGACGTCGGTCGACCCGGCGGGTGCGCCGTTGGAGCCGGCGAGAGCGAACGGGATCGCCATCGCCTCCATGCTGCCGATGAACGTCAGCACGGTGATGATGCCGATCGTGGGCGTGAGCATCGGGAGGGTGATGTAGCGGAACCGTTTGCCGGCTGTCGCACCGTCGAGAGATGCGGCCTCTTCGATCTCCTCCGGGATGCCGCCGAGCGCCGCCCCGTAAAGGAGGATCGGGAAGCCGATCCACTGCCACGCACTGACGAGCACGATGACCCAGATCGCCAGCTGCGGGTCGCCGAGCCAGGGGAGCGCGAGGCTCTCGAGGCCGACACCGCGGAGGATCGCGTTCACCGGACCGAACAGCGGCGACAGCATGAGCGACCACAGGTATCCGATCACCATCGGGCTGACGAGGTACGGCAGCGCGAAGATCGTCTGGAAGAAGCGTTTGGTGCGCTTGCGGCGGTGCAGCAGGGTCGCGATGCCGAGGCCGAGGGAGTTCTGGAAGACCAGCGCACCGACGAACAGCAGCAGGTTGTGGCCGAACGCGTTCCACAGCTCGGACGCGTACGGCTCGGTCGTGAGCAGCGTGATGTAGTTGCCGAAGCCGGCGAAGCCGCCCTGTCTGGTGCCCTGCCAGTCGAACAGGGAGTAGCTGAGCGCCGCGAGCATCGGGTACAGGATCAGCACCGCGAACAGCGCGGCCGCCGGAAGCACGAAGAGCAGCGCGGTCGGGGTGGTGAGTGCGATGCCGGTGCGGCTGCGGCGGTTCGGCGTCGTGCGCCGGAGGGGGATGGTCAGAGCCATGTCGAGTCTTTCGCTCCGAGAGGGGGCGCCGTCGCCGGCGCCCCCTCGGTGCGGATCAGGAACCGGGGGTGAACCAGGTGGAGACGCCCGACTGCAGGTCGGTGCCGAGCTGCTCGGGTGTCTTGTCGCCGAGGAACATCGCCTGGATGTCCGGGCCGAGGACCGCGGTGCCCGTGGGGTCGCCGTAGCGGAAGTCGACGAGGAGCAGGTACGGAGCGGGGTTCGCGGTGTACTGCTCGTTCATCTCCTGCATGAGGGGGTCGGAGTACTTCACGCCGGGCAGCGCCGAGAACTGGTCGACCTCGTCGGCGACGAGCTGGCCGAACTCGGTCGTGGTCATCCAGTTCAGCAGCTCTGCCGCGGCATCCTGCTTCTCGCTGGCGGCGTTGATGCCGAAGCTGCCGTCGGCGTAGCCGGGCGTGACCGCGTGGTCGAGCGCGCTGCCGGGTGCCGGCGGCACCTCGTACACGCCCCACTCGGTGTCGGGTGCGGAGCTCTGGAAGGTCGGGAGGTCGAACGAGCCGCCCGGCCACTGCGCGGCCTGACCCGACGTGAACTGCAGCACGGCATCCGCCACCGCGATGGCGTTGACGTTCTTGTCGAGGTACTTCTGCATGTCCTTCACGGTCTGCAGCGACGAGACGTAGGCGGGGTCGGTGAAGTCGACGTCGCCCGCGAGCACCTTCTCCTCGAACTCGGCTCCGCCGTACTGGGCCGATCCGACGATGTCGTGGAACATCGGCAGCACCCAGTCCTCGCGGGCGCCGAGGGCCATCGGGGTGACGCCCTCGTCGAGCAGCGTCTCCTGCAGGTCGATGAACTCGTCCCAGTCCTTCGGCTCTTCGAGACCCATCTCGTCGAACATGGTCTTGTTGTAGAACATCTGCATGGTCTGGTAGGCGAACGGGACGCCGTAGGTCGCGCCGTCGTCCTTGCCCTGTGCCGCGCGGAGCACGGTGGGGTCGAACTGGTCGAGCCCGTCGACGATGTCGTCGATCGGCACGAGCTGCTCGGACTGGATCGCCGACTGGATGCCGCCGTAGGCGCGGAGCATCGCGATATCGGGTCCGTCGCTGCCCTCCAGGCCGGTGGCGAGGATCTGGTTGTACTCGGTCGGCTGGAAGCCCTCGAACTCGATCGTCACACCGGGGTGCGACTCCTCGTACTTGTCGAAGACGGCTTCCCACTTCGGGGAGGACGACGCCTGCCATGACCAGATCTTCAGGGTGACGTTCTCGCCGCCGTCAGCCTCTCCGCTGGAGGCTGCCGGTGCGCAGCCGGCCACGGCGAGACCCGTGACGAGGATGCCGGCGGTGAGCGCGATGCGTGTCGATGGGTGTCGCATGGGGTTCCTCTCGGTGGTGAGAGCCGATGGGGGCGGCTTGCTCTGCTGTGCGACGGAGAGGCGTCCGTCTTCGCGTCGGGGTGGTGATGCGGGGGCCGTGCGACTGCTCTGTCGTGCTGCGGCCTCGGGGGAGTGGGGCGCGCACTAGACACTCTGGGGAATTACTTTCAGGAATGCAAGAGCTTTCTGAAAATCTTTACCAAAACCGGTACGGCTCTGTCATCATGTTCACGTGTCCAACAGCGTCGTGACCGCGATCCACCAGCGCCTGTCGGCGCTCACCCCCACCGAGCGCCGGGTCGCCGAGTACGTGCTCGCCCAACCCCAGGTCGTCGTCGACGCGTCCATCACGCAGCTCGCCGGAGCGTGCACGACCTCCGTCGCCAGCGTCGCGCGGTTCACGAACAGCATCGGCTTCGCCGGCTACCCCGAGATGCGCATGGCGCTCGCCGCAGAGCTCAGTCGCAGCGACTCCGAGCGCGAACGCTTCCAGGTCTCCGGGGGAGACGTCGACCGCGACGACGACGCGGTCACCACCGTGCGCAAGATCGCCTTCTCCGAGGCCGCCGCCATCGAGCGCACTGCCCGCCAGCTCGACATCGACGAGCTGGAACGCTGCGTCGCCGCGATCCGCGGCGCCCGACGCATCGACATCTACGGCACCGCGTCCAGCGGCCTGGCCGCCCTCGACCTCGAACAGAAGCTGCACCGCGCGGGGTTCTGGGCTCAGGCCCGCACCGACCTGCACCTCGCGCTCACCGGGGCCGCTCTGCTCGACGGGCGCGACGTCGCCATCGCGATCTCGCACTCCGGTCGGACGCTCGAGATCGTGCAGTCGGCGCAGACCGCCGCGCACGCAGGAGCCGCCACCATCGCCATCACGAACAATCCGCGCTCGCCGCTCGCACAGGTCTGCGACCGCGTGCTGGTGACCGCCGTGTCCGAGTCGACCTTCCGCTCCGGTGCGATGGCGAGTCGCATCGCGCAGCTCGCCGTGCTCGACTTCCTCTTCACGCGCATCGCGCAGGCCGAGTACGACACGATCTCCGACAACCTGCAGCGCACCTTCAACGCCGTCACCGACCACAGAATCGACTGATCATGCTCCTCGGCATCGACCGCCTCATCGCGCGCGACCTCCCCGCGGCCCTCACCACCCGTCTCGCCGGCCGTCGGCTCGGGATGCTGACGAACGACCTCGCGCTGACGAGCGACCTCCGGCGGGGACGCGAGTCCCTGGTCGAGGCGGGGTGGACGCTCGATCTGCTCTTCGGGCCGGAGCACGGACTCAGCGGGCGGGCGAGGGAGGGCGAGCTGGTCGGCGACGACACCGACCCCGTGATCGGCGTGCCGGTGCGCAGCCTCTACGGCGACCAGGTGCGTCCGTCGGCCGACGACCTCGGCCGCATCGACGTGCTGCTCGTCGACCTCCCCGACGTCGGGGCCCGGTTCTACACGTACATCTGGACTCTCAGTCACGTGCTCGAGGCGTGCGCCGACAGCGGGGTCGCGGTCGTCGTCCTCGACCGACCGAACCCGATCGGCGGGCGTCTCGACCAGGCCGAGGGGCCGATGCTCGATGAGGGCGCCCGGTCGCTGGTCGGACGCTGGACCATGCCCATCCGCCACGGGCTGACGATCGGCGAGCTCGCCAGGCACTGGGTGCGCACGCGGGGGATCGACGTCGAGCTGCACGTCGTCGAGGCCGCGGGCTGGAACCGCGCGCGGTCGGCCCTCGGGCGGCAGGAGCTCACCTGGATGCCGCCGTCGCCGAACCTGCCCTCGGCCGCGACCGCTCTGCTCTACCCCGGAACCTGCCTGGCCGAGGGGGTCAACGTCTCGGAGGGGCGGAGCACCGCCGTCCCGTTCCGCGTGATCGCGGCGCCGTTCATCGACGGCGAGGCGTACGCGAAGGCGATCGGAGCGGCTGGTCTGCCCGGGCTCGCGGCGGTGCCGTACGGCTTCACGCCGCTCGTGCGAGATCATGCAGGAGAGGCGTGCGAGGGCGTGATCCTGCACGTGACCGACCCTGATGCGCTGCGCCCGGTGCGCACCGGCGTGCGGCTCCTGTCGCTGCTCGCCGAGCTGCACCCCGGAGCGCTGGAGGAGTGCTCGCTCGTGCCGATGCCCGGCGAGTCCGACTGGTCGCCGCTCGAGAAGCTCTTCGGCGTCCGGGGCGCGTTCGCGCAGATCGTCTCCGGCGCCTGGGATGTGCCCGACGCCCTCGCCGTGCCGGAGTGGTCGGATGCCGTGGCATCCGACCTGCTCTATCGCTGAGCGCCCGCCGGACCGGCCGGGTCAGTAGTCGGCGAGCAGCCGCAGACGGGTCGCGATCTCGGCGGTCTGCTGCTGGGGCGTCTCGTCGATCGACACCTCGATCGCCTTCTCGTCGGCGCCCAGCGGCTCCAGTGTGGCGAACTGCGAGTCGAGGAGCGTCGTCGGCATGAAGTGACCCTGACGGCGCAGCATCCGCTCCAGGATCAGCTCGCGGTCGCCGGCGAAGTGCACGAAGGTCACCGCGTCGCGGCGCAGCACGTCGCGATAGCTGCGCTTGAGCGCCGAGCACGTGATGATGCCCGGCTCGCCGGCGGCGATGCGCTCGTCGATCCACTCCGCGATGCGATCGAGCCACGGCCAGCGGTCTTCATCGGTGAGCGGATGGCCGGACGCCATCTTCTTCACGTTCGCTTCGGGGTGCAGGTCGTCGCCCTCCTCGAACGTCCAGCCGAGGCGGCCGGAGAGCATGGCGGCGACCGTGGACTTGCCGGTGCCGGCGACGCCCATGAACACGAGGACGGGGGCCTGCGAGGTCATCATCACGGTCACACCACCAGGCTCAGCAGAAGGGTGCCGGCGAGGCCGGTCACCGAGATGAGGCACTCGAGCACGGTCCACGACTTGAGCGTCTGCGGGATGCTGAGACCGAAGTACTCCTTGATCAGCCAGAACCCGGCGTCGTTGACGTGCGAGAGGAACACCGAGCCCGAGCCGATGGCCAGCACGAGCAGCGCGACCATCGGGGAGTCGAGCGTCTCGGTGAGCGGCTGCAGGATGCCGGCCGCGGTGATCGTCGCGACCGTCGCCGAACCCGTCGCGATGCGGATCACGACGGCGACGAGCCACGCGAGCACGAGCACCGACACCGAGGAGCCGGAGACGAACTGGGCGATGACCTCGCCGATGCCGGTGTCGACCAGCACCTGCTTGAATCCGCCGCCGGCGCCCACGATGAGCAGGATGCCGGCGATCGGACCCAGCGACGAGCCGACGATGTCGTTGACCCTGTCGCGGGTGAACCCCGCGCCGCGGCCGAGGATGAAGAAGCCGGCGATCACCGCGATCAGCAGCGCGATGACGGGGGTGCCGAGGAAGTCGAGGGCGACCTTCCAGGGTGCGTCAGAACCGGGGGCCGTGATGTCGGCGATCGCCTTGGCGAGCATGAGGAACACCGGAAGCAGGATGCTGGTGAGCGTGGCGCCGAACGACGGGCGGCGGGCCGGCTCGTCGCCGGCGTCCTCGGCCGAGACGAACAGCTCGGGGACCGGGACGTCGACCCAGCGGGCGGCGAATCGCGCGAACAGCGGGCCGGAGATGATCACGGCGGGGATCGCGACGATCACGCCGAAGGCGAGGGTCAGGCCGAGGTTCGCGCCGAGCGCGTCGATGGCGGCGAGGGGGCCGGGGTGCGGCGGCACGAGTCCGTGCATCGCGGAGAGGCCGGCGAGCGTGGGGATGGCGATGCGCATGAGGGACTGGCCCGAGCGGCGGGCGACGAGGATGATGACGGGCACCAGCAGCACGAGGCCGACCTCGAAGAACATGGGCAGACCGATCACGGCGCCGATCAGGCCCATGACCCAGGGAAGCGATCGGGCGCTCGCGCGGGACACGAGCGTGTCGACGATGCGGTCGGCGCCGCCGGAGTCGGCGAGCAGCTTGCCGTAGATCGCGCCGAGGGCGATGAGGATGCCGACGCCGCCCATGGTCGAGCCGAAGCCGGTGGAGAAGCTCGTCACCGAGGCGCCGATGTCCATGCCGGCGATCGCGCCGGTGGCGAGGGCGCCGATGGTGAGCGAGAGGAACGGGTGCAGCTTCACCCACGTGATGAGGATGACGATGACCGCGATGCCGAGGACGGCGGCGACGATGAGCTGACCGGCTGGACGATCCGCCGGGGCGGCGTCGGAGACGGCGGCCGCGAGCGTGCTGAGGTACGGGGTGGGTGCCATGAGCTTCCTTGATCCGGGCGAACGGCTTTACGTCGTACATAATAAGCACGTTTTCCGATCATGATGGTCATGATTTGCGTTCGCGGGGTTTGATGTGCTGCGTGACGCGGAATCGCCGGGCATACTCGATCTATGACCGCTCCGCGCAACGGCAGTCCGCTGCACGATTCCCTCGTCGACGAGCTCGGTCGAGCCATCGTCGACGGCGCGCAGGCGCCGGGCTCGCGGATGCTGACGGTCGAGATCGCCGAACGGCGCGGGGTGTCCCGGTCGGCCGCGCGCGAGGCGGTGCGCGTGCTCGAGTCGTTCGGGCTCGTGTGGGTGCGCCGCAAGTCGGGGGTCGAGGTGAGACCGCGCGCCGACTGGAACGTCTACGCTCCCGAGGTCATCGCGTGGCGTCTCGACGGCCCGGGGCGCGATGAACAGCTGCGCGAGCTCAGTCAACTCCGCGCGGCGATCGAACCTCTCGCCGCGCGCCTCGCCGCCGGCGGTGCGACAGCAGCGCAGAAGGTCGACCTCGTCTCTCTGGTCGTCGAGATGGGGCAGGAGGATCACGAGGCCGACCGCGAGCGCTACCTCGCGGCAGACGTGCGCTTCCACCGACTGCTGCTGGAAGCATCGGGAAACGCGATGCTCGCAGCACTCGGCGACACGGTCGAGGCCGTGCTCCGGGGTCGCACCGAGCATGACCTGATGCCGCACATCGCCGATCAGAACGCCGTGCAGTGGCACCGCGACGTCGCCTTCGCGGTCGCGAGCGGCGACGCCGACGGCGCGGCCGCCGCCATGAGGGACATCGTCTCGGAGGCAGACCAGGCGATGCAGCGCGCGTCGCGCTGATCGGGCGGACGCCGACGGCATCCTCTCGTCGCTTCCCCGCGTCTTCTCCGCGCACCGGCGTAATGAATCGCCGTGGACGGCGTCTCATAGGTATGACCGCGATCATGCATCCGCAGTTCGACGAACGTCCGGCCGACTGGCCCTCGGGCGAGACGCGCCTGCAGCGGCGTGCCCTGCTCGACCTCAGCATCGACGAGGAGCTCGTCCGCGGCGACCGCCGCGGTGCCGACCTCGCGCCTCGGCTGCGAGTGCTGCTCGCGCTGATCGTGGATGCCGAGCTGCATGCCGCGGAGCCGCTGGGGGAGCGCGCGTTGATCGAGGCGAGGAGGGCGCGCCGGCCGTTCGGCACCGCTCGTCTGCGGGCCGACGTGGAGGCGCTGTGCGCCATGAATCTCGTGCGGCGCGACGGGCGATCCGTGCGGGCTACGGTCGCGGGGGTCGCCGCGATCGAGCGGCCTTCGCTCCTCGAGCGACCGCACCCGCCGAGGGCCCTGCTGCGCCTTCTCCGCCAGGCCGAACTCGACCGCGTGCACGGAGCCTCCACCCGACGGTCTGCCTAGACTGGGCGGATGCGAGCGCTCACCGAGGCAGACGTCCGTGCGTCCTTCGTCAACGCCGATCCCGATGAACTGCGCATCATGGAGATGCCGCACGACTTCCTCCTCATCGACTGGGACTACCTCGACTTCTTCGCCTGGCGCGACCCGGGCGCGGGACGCCGCGGATACGTGCTCGTGCAGCACGAAGGGTCCATCGCCGGCATCGTGCTGCGCGTCTCCGAGCCCGGCCGCGCACGCTCCGGCATGTGCAACATCTGCCACACGATGCAGCCGGGGAACCAGGTCGCCCTGTTCTCGGCTCGACGCACGGGTGAAGCCGGCGCGCGAGGCGACTCCGTCGGCACGTACATCTGCGCCGACCTCTCGTGCCACGACAACGTGCGACTCGCGCACCCGCTCGCGCCGAACGAGATCCGCGCCGCCGGCCAGGTGGACTTCCGCCTCGACGGCACTCGCCGCCGCATGGAGGCGTTCACGTCCCGCGTATGGGCCGATTCCTGATCGCGGTTAGCCTGGGGGCATACGTCCTGTGCTCGAAGGAGAAGCCATGAGCGATGTCATCCTTTCCACCGTCGACGAGGGGCTGGCACGGCTCACCCTCAACCGCCCGGAGCGGCTGAACGCCTTCAACGCCGAACTGGCCCACGCCTGGCGCGACGCCACAGCGGAGGCCGTCGCGCGAGACGACGTCAGGGCGATCCTCATCGACGCGGCAGGACCGTCGTTCTGCGCGGGCGGCGACGTCATCGAGATGGCGACGACGTCGGGCGCCGGCACCGACATCACGGCTCTCGCCGAGGTCATCAACAGCGGCATCCGCTCGCTCACCGAGTCCGCGGTGCCCGTGGTGGTCGCAGCGCACGGCACCACGGCGGGCGGCGGCCTCGGCATCCTGCTCAGCAGCGATTACGCCGTGGTCGGATCCCGGTCGCGCCTCGGCAGCCTGTACGCGAACATCGGGCTGACCCCCGATCTGTCGGTGTCGGCGCAGCTCGCGCGGGCCGTCGGCCAGCGCCGAGCCCTGCAGCTCGTGCTGCAGGACCGGCTGCTCACGGCCGAGGAGGCCGTCGACTGGGGGCTCGCCGCCGAGGCGGTGCGGGCAGAGGATGCCGCGGGCGAAGCCGAGCTCGTGCGCTCCCGTGCCGAGGAGATCGCGCGCTTCTGGCTGGCCGGAGCAGCGGAGGCGTACGGGCAGGCCAAGCGTCTGGTCCGGTCGCAGCCGGAGCGCACCTTCGCCGAGCAGCTCAGCGAGGAGGCGCGGTCGATCGGCGCCGCGATGGCCACGCCCGATGCACAGGCGCGCATCGCCGCCTTCGCCGCGGCGTCGTCGCGCTCCGCACGCTGACCTCTTCTGCACGGAACCGCGTTCCGCGCGATTCCTCACGCGCCCTGCTCCGCCGCCGCTGATCGGACGGGCCACGTGCAAGGATGAACGCAACGCCGCACAACGAGAGGAACGCGATGTCCCAGCCGGAGATCGCCCAGCCGCCGCAGCCGCTGGCCGAGAAGAAGAACCTGTCCCTCCTCATCCGGGGAGCGATCTGGATCGCGATCGGCGCTCTGATCGCCGCCGCGCTCGTGTGCGTCATCTGGGTGCTGGTCGGGGACCAGGACGGACTGATCGGCCGCGCGTTCCTCACGATCCTGCTGCTCGCCGGGTTCGCGGGCATCGCGATCCTCGAGGCGAGCCTCGCGCCGAACCGCCCTGACTGGCTCGCGCTGGCCAGCATGGTGACCTGGATCGTCGCGCTCCTGGTCGGGGCGGTCAAGATCTGGCTCCCCGAAGACGACGCCTACTTCACCGGAGCGGAGCGCTTCTTCCAGCTGCTGCTGGTGGTCGGCATCCTTCAGCTCGCGCTGCTGCACGTCCGCCTCTTCACGCCGGCGGCGCAGCGCCACCGCACGACCTTCACGCGCATCATCTACATCGCGACTCTGGTGTTCCTCGGGGCGCTCGTCGGGATGCTGGTGTTCTTCCTCACGTTCCCGCACACGTTCGACTACGGCGAGCTGTACTGGCGCATCGTCGTCGCGCTGACGATCCTCGCGGCGGTCGGCACCACGCTGATCCCGCTGCTCAACGCGCTGTTCGCACCGAAGAAGGCGCGTGCGCCGCAGCCGCTCACCGCGGCGCCCACCTGGCCGACCTACGCCGATGGTGTGACGCCGCTTCCTGTCCTGCCCGACGGCTCGCCCGACTGGAACGCCTACTACACGGGGCACCCGTCGGTGATGCCTCCGCCCCAGCAGGCTCCGCTCGCGGTCGCGGCTCCGCAGCCATTCCCGGTCGCGAGCTACCCGCCCGCGCCGGAGGCCGGTGCACCGACGTACTCGCCCACGCCTCCGCCGCCCGCGCCTGCTCCGCCCTCGCCTGCTCCGCCTGCGCCGACCGCCCAGGCCCCCGGGGTGCCGCCGGTTCCGCCCGCGCCCGACGCACCCGGTGCGTACCCGCCTGCTCCGCCGATGCCGCCGCAGTGAGCGTCGATCTCGAACTGCGCGACCTCGCGGCAGAGATCGCACGGGAAGCGGGCGACCTGGCGCGCCGTCGCCGTGCGGAGGGTGTTCGTCTCGCGGCGACGAAGTCGTCGATCGCCGACATCGTCACCGAAGCCGACCGCGAGGTCGAGGCGCTCATCCGGGATCGGTTGCGCTCGGCGCGACCCGGCGACGGATTCCTCGGCGAGGAGACGGAGCCGACGCCGGGGGAGACGGGCGTCACCTGGGTCGTGGACCCGATCGACGGAACCGTGAACTACGCCTACGGCATCCCGATGTACGCGGTGAGCATCGCCGCTGTGCACGGCAGTACCCTTCCGGACTCCTGGGAGGCGCTCGCCGGGGCCGTCTACTCGCCCGCCGCCGACGAGCTCTTCACCGCGGCTCGCGGCCACGGGGCGCGGCTCGGCGAACAGCGGCTGTCGGTCAACGAGTCGACCCCGGCGGGGGCGCTGCTCGGCACAGGCTTCGGATACGACCCCTCGACCCATGACGGCGACCTCGCGACGGTGCGGCGCGTCATGACCATGGCGCGCGACCTGCGCCGCTCCGGGTCCGCGGCGCTCGACCTCTCCTACGTCGCGGCCGGGCGTCTCGACGGGTACTTCGAGCGCGGCCTCAAGCCCTGGGATCTCGCGGCGGGCTCACTGCTCGTCGCCGAGGCCGGCGGTCGCGTGTCACGCACCGGCGCCGACACGCCGAGACCCCTGCTCGTCGCGGGGGGAACTGCGGTTCACGACCGCATCCATGAGATCATCGGAGAAGAAACGTGAGCGATTCATGGCATTCCCAGCCTCATCGGGCTAGGGTTTATCCGATCGTTACTTTCGTCGCCCCGAACGATGAGAGCTCGAACGCCCCCCTGCGTGACGTCTAACCCGAGAGAATTCGCTTTGCCCTTCGAGAACCCCCAGGCTGCCTCTGCGCCCACGCGCCGGTCCAGCCGACTCCGCACCGAGCCCATCGTGGCCACCGCGGCAGAGGTACAGGCAGCCGACTCCGAAGACACCTCCTCCGTCTCCGCCGCACCGCTGTCCCGCCGCGCCGCCCGTGAACGACTGACGACCGCCGAGGTGTTCGTCGCCGCGACCGCCGTCGCCGCCGCGACCGCGGCGTCCGAGTCCGGCGACCTCGAGGTCGCCGACACCGACGCCTCCGCCCCGGCTGAGATCGTCGAGGTCGAGGACGCGCCCGTCGCCGCAGAGCACGCTGCCGCAGAGCAGGCTCCCGACGACGAGGTCATCGCAGAGCACGCTGCCGCCGACGCTTCGGCCCCCGACGCGGCTGACGCCGACGCCGACCCGTTCACGACCGCGTCCCGTGTCTTCCGCACCGTCGCGACCGGCCCGACTCCCACGGCATCCGCCGAGGAGCCGGCTGCAGAGTCCGAGACGGCTCCGGCCGACGAGGCGCCGACTACCACCCACGTGGCTCGCCGCCGTCCGCCCGTTCGCAAGTTCCTCGCCGTCGGTGCGACCGTCGGCGTGATGAGCCTCGCTGGGCTCCTGGCCGTCGGCCTGACTCTTCCGGCAGAGGCTGTCGCGGCCGTGCAGGGTGGCCAGCCGCTGTCGGCCACGTCGCTCGTCGCCGCATCGGGCGCTGGCGCCACCGGTGACAAGAGCGACGAGATCCAGGCGTTCGTCACGTCTTCCGACGTGCAGAACGACACGCTGGCCCGCTCCGACAGCTTCTCCACGATGTCCCTGATCGAGGTCGCCTCGGAAGAGGGCATCAACTACTCCAACGAGGTCTTCACGAACGACCCCGAGGCCGCGATCCAGTGGCCGTTCAAGGTCGGCGTGGGCATGAGCTCCGGATACGGCATGCGCTGGGGCCGACTGCACGAGGGCATCGACTTCGTGCCGGGTGAGGGTGCTCCGATCCAGGCCGTCGCAGACGGCGTGGTGCGCATCGCGACCGAGCAGGGCGGCGCCTACGGCGTGACCGTCTACATCGACCACGTCATCGACGGTCAGGTCGTCACGAGCCACTACTCGCACATGCAGTACGGCTCGCTGCAGGTCAAGCCCGGCCAGACCGTGAAGGTCGGCGACGTCGTCGGCCACACCGGCAACACCGGCCGCTCCTACGGCGCCCACCTGCACTTCGAGATCATCATCAACGGCTCCACGATCGATCCGCTCCCGTGGCTCCGTGAGAACGCGGGTCGGTACTCGTACTGACCCGCCTCGATTTCATGAGGACGCCACAGTGATGGTATTCTCGTGTGGTTGCCCCGCGAGGGGCAGCACGCCCCGATAGCTCAGTGGCAGAGCACTTCCATGGTAAGGAAGGGGTCGTCAGTTCAATCCTGACTCGGGGCTCGCAGTATTCGCATCTGCAGTGCGGATGCCGTGCGGCAGGGTAGCTCAGTTGGTGAGAGCGCACGACTCATAATCGTGAGGTCGCGGGTTCAAGCCCCGCTCCTGCTACAGAACGAAAGCCCCGGATGATCCGGGGCTTTTGGCGTATCCGGGGGCGTTGTGCGCGGCGCCGGCCGCACCACCCGCTTCCGGTTCTGAACAGGTGCGCATCGTGGGCGCTCGACTTCGGTTCCTCCCGCGCGCATGTCCTCGTCCGGTCCCTTCGCGTTCACCGGTCGGTCACCTCGCGACGGTTCTCTCGCGTCGAGGGAGGTCATCCGAGCCTTCCGCCGGCTCCCGATGGGATGCCGATCGCGTCTCTGGAAGGAACATCGCAGACATGTCCTCGTCTCCCGCCCCCGGATCGCGCCGACGCCGGCGCATCCCACTGCTCGCGGCAGTCCTCGCCGCAGGCGTGCTCCTCGCCTCACCGCTGCTGGGTGCTGCTCCGGCCGCGGCCGCTGCGGCATCCGAGATCACCCTCTCGACGACCGAGGTGGCGCCGGGCGGCCCGATCTCCGTCGCCTTCACGACCGACCGACCGAGTGCGAAGAACTGGGTCGCGATCTACCCGGTATCCAAGCCGGAGCCGTGCGACGCCTGCGGCATGGCGTGGGCGTACGCGCCCGGCGCGTCGGGCTCCGTGCAGCTGCCGGCGAAGGACCGATCGGGCAACCCGCTCCCGGCGGGAGATTACCGCGTCGAGTACCTGTACGACGACGGCTACACACGGGTGAGCGAGCCCGTCGCATTCACGGTCGCCGAGGCGCCCTACGAGGGTCCCGCCGTCGACCCGACGAAGCCGATCGCGCTGTCGGTCGTGCAGCTCAACCTGTGGGGCAAGACCACCGACGCGACGATGCTCACCGAGATCGGCGCCGACCTGATCTTCGTGGAGGAGGCCCAGAGCGGCGCCGCGGCCATCGCGCGCGATCTCGGATTCGACTATCACTCGACGGGCGGCAGCGCCGGCGTCATCTCGCGCTACCCGATCGTCGACGCGGGCGTCGTGACCGTACCCGGCACTCAGGGCGGATGGATGAAGGCGATCGTCCAGGTCGGCGACACGCAGATCGCCGCCTACGGCGGCCACCTCGAGTACCGGTACTACGCGACGTACCTGCCCCGCGGCTACGCGGGCGATGTGCTCGCGGCCGGCTTCCCGACCGAATGGCGCGGCTGGAACAAGCTCAGCGCTCCGGTGACCGACGTCCCGCAGATCCTGGCAGCCAACGAGGCCTCCGGCCGCCCCGCCGCTGCGAGCGCACTGACCGCGGACATGGCGAGCGAGCGTGCAGCAGGACGCCTCACCATGATGGGCGCCGACATGAACGAGCCGTCGGCGCTCGATTGGACCGAGGCGACCGCGAACCTCTACGACCACAACGGCGTCGTCGCGCCGTGGCAGACCACCAGCATCCTGCGCGACGGCGGTCTCGTCGACGCGTACCGGGCGAAGTATCCCGATCCCGTCACCCACCCCGGGTTCACGTGGCCCGCGGACACGCCGAACGTCAGCGTCTCCCAGCTGGCCTGGGCTCCCGAGGCCGACGAGCGCGACCGGATCGACTACATCTTCTTCGCGCCGGACGAGCGTCTGACGCTGGAGAGCACGAGGATCGTCGGACCGAAGGGCGACATCGTGCGTGGCGCGCGTGCGCTGCCGGTCTCGGACGAGGAGATCTTCACCCCGCAGACGCTGTGGACCAGCGACCACAAGGGACTGCAGGCCGAGTTCGTGGTCTGCGGCGAGGCTTGCCTGGCCGCCGCTGAGCCGGGTGACCTCGTCGTCGGCACGCCGTCGATCGCCGGAGCCGCGACGGTCGGAGCGACGGTCGCCGCGCAGCCGGGGGAGTGGACGACGGGCACCGCGTTCACCTACCAGTGGCTGGTCGACGGCGAGGCCGTCGACGGCGCGACCTCTGCGGAGTTCACGATCCCGGCCGCTCTGGCCGGGCGCGCGCTCTCCGTCCGGGTCAGCGGCTCGCTCGACGGTTACCTGCCGGCGCAGGCGACGAGCGCCGCGGTGACGATCGCCGCGAGCGAGCCCGAGACGGGCAATCCGACGGTCGTGCTCGGCTCGCAGACGGTCGCGGCAGGTGGGTCGCTCCGTGTCTCGGGCACCGGCTTCGCCGCGGGCGCCCAGCTGCGGCTCGAGCTCCACTCGACGCCCGTGAGCCTGGGCGCGGTGACCGTCTCGGCTGCGGGTGGGTTCGCGACCACCGTGCGGATCCCGGCATCCGTCTCGGCGGGCGCGCATACGCTCGTCGTGATCCTCCCCGACGGCTCGCAGGTGCAAGCGGCCGTGACGGTGACCGCCGCCCAGGGCGCAGCGACCGACGGCCTCGCGCAGACCGGTGGTGAGCTGCCGCTCGTGACCATCTGGGTCGCCCTCGCGGCTCTCGGGCTCGGCGCGGTGCTGCTCGTGCGACGCCGTCTGCGCCGGCAGTAGCGGCAGGATCCTCGTCGTGGCCGCCCCGATCTCGATCGGGGCGGCCACGTCTGCATCTCCTCGGCGCGCGGATGTCGGGGGTCGGTGCGACGATTCTCCCGATCGGATGCCGAAGGGAGGCGTGATGCGCGATGAGGCGACCGTGCTGCACGCCGATCTGGACGCGTTCTACGCCTCGGTCGAGCAGCGTGACGCGCCCGCGCTCCGCGGGCGACCGGTGATCGTCGGCGGAGGGGTCGTGCTGGCGGCGAGCTACGAGGCCAAGGCCCGCGGAGTCCGGACGGCGATGGGCGGGCGTCAGGCTCGCGAGCTGTGCCCGGAGGCCGTCGTCGTGCCGCCTCGGATGGACGTCTACTCCCGGGCGAGCCGCGACGTCTTCGCGATCTTCCGTGACACCACTCCTCTCGTCGAGGGCATCTCGATCGACGAGGCGTTCCTCGAGGTGGGCGGTCTCCGCCGCCTCGCAGGCAGCCCGGAGCAAGTCGCGGTGCGTCTGCGCGAGCGCGTGCGAGCCGAGGTGGGCCTCGCGATCTCGGTCGGGGTCGCCCGCACGAAGTTCCTCGCCAAGGTCGCGAGTGCCGTGAGCAAACCCGACGGTCTGCTGATCGTGGAACCGGAGCGGGAGCACGCGTTCCTCCTCCCGCTCCCGGTCGAGCGACTCTGGGGTGTCGGAGCGGCGACCGCCGAGAAGCTCCACGGTCTCGGCATCCACACGGTGGGCGAGCTCGCCGAGCTCGAGGAGGCGACGGCCGAGCGGCTGCTCGGAAAGGCGAGCGGGGCGCACCTGCATGCACTGGCGCGGCTGCGCGACCCGCGGCCGGTCGACACGGCACGCCGGCGGGCATCGATCGGCTCCCAGCGGGCCCTGGGCTCACGTCCCCGGTCGGAGGAGGAGCTCGACGTCATCCTGACGCAGATCGTCGACGGTCTCGCGAGGCGGCTGCGCGAGCGGGATCGCGTCTGCCGCACAGTGGTGCTCCGCCTGCGGTACGGCGATTTCGCGAAGGCGACGCGGTCGAGGACTCTGCGCACGCCGACGGGCCGGACGTCGGTGCTGCTGGCATTGGCCCGCGGACTCCTCGTCGCGGCGCACGCGGAGATCTCGCAGCGGGGCATCACGCTCATCGGCATCTCGCTCTCTCAGCTCGCCAGTGCAGACCACGCACCGGCGGAACTCCCGTTCGACGACGAGGGAGGGCAGCGGCTAGACACGGTGCTCGACGCGGTGCGCGAGCGCTTCGGGTCGGCGTCGCTCTCGCGGGCGACCCAGGTCGGGCGGGATCCCGGATGGTCGACGCCCGTGCTGCCCGAGCACGAGTGAGACCTCGGAGGGCAGGCCGCGGACGTCAGGCGGCAGGCGGTGGGCTCCACGGCTCGCCGGGGCCGACGGCGGTCGCGATGCGGCGGCTGATCTCGCCGAGCTGACGCGTCTGTGCGGCCGTCAGCGCATCGAAGACGAGCTCGCGCACGAGCGCCTGGTGGCCGGGCGTGGAGGCGACGACCGCGCGATGACCGGCATCCGTGAGCACTCCGAGCGTGAAGCGTCCGTCTGTCGGATCGACCCGGCGCTGCACCCATCCCTTCTTCTCGAGACGGGAGACCGCACGGGACAGCCGCGACAGGGTGCAGCTCGCATAGGCGGCGATCGTGCTCAGGCGCAGAGTGCGCTCGGGTGCCAGATCGAGCGCCTGCAGGATGCCCTGCTCGAAGTGCGTCAGCCCGCTGTCCCGTTGCAACTGCGCGTCGAGCGCGGCCGGCAGACGCTCCAGCATCGATGCCAGTGGCGCCCAGATCGCGAGTTCGTCGGGAGTCAGCGCGGATCTCTGCGGGTCGGTCATGGTGACAGCGTAAGCGTGATGACTTGCTTGAGCAAGTAAAGGCGCGTAGCGTCACTTGCTCAAGCAAGTCATCACGGCGCGAACGCGTCCGGAAGGGAATGAGATGGATCTGCGACTGCAGGGCAAGAGGGCGTTCATCAGCGGATCGGGCCAGGGGATCGGCTTCGCCGTCGCGACAGCCCTCGCGGCGGAGGGAGCGGAGGTGGTGCTCAACGGGCGCGACGCGGGACGACTCGACGGGGCCGTGCAGCGGCTCCGGGGCGAGTGTCCCGGTGCGACGGTGTCGGGGCTCGCGGCGGACTTCGCCGATGCCGAGGCGGTCGCGCGTCTGATCGACGATCTCGGAGATGTCGACATCCTCGTCAACAACGTCGGACTGTTCGGCCTCGCCGAGTTCGCAACCATCGACGACGAGGAGTGGTCCCGGTACCTGGAGGTGAACCTGATGAGCGGCGTCCGCCTGTCGCGCGCGCTGCTGGACGGGATGCTGCGGCGGGGGTGGGGCCGCATCGTGTTCATCAGCAGCGAGTCCGGCGTGAACGTCCCCGGCGACATGGTGCACTACGGGGTGACGAAGGCGGCGGTGCTCGCGCTCGCCAACGGCCTTGCGAAGCTCACGCGCGGCACCGCCGTCACCGTCAACACGGTGCTCGGCGGCCCGACCTACTCCGAGGGCGTCGCCGCCTCGGTCGAGGCGATCGCCCAGGCCAGCGGCACGTCCGAGAGCGAGATGCGCGAGGCGATCATCGGTCAGAACCGCACCACCCTGCTGGAGCGCTTCATCGATCCCGGCGAGATCGCGAACCTCGTGACGTACCTCGCGAGCCCCGTCGCATCCGCCACCAACGGTGCAGCGCTGCGAGCGGACGGCGGCGTGCTCACCGGCATCCTCTGACCGGCTGTCAAGGGGTCGCCCGGATCCTCTGTCGCGACGAGACTGGAGTTCCTGTCCGCAGCAGAGATCGGAGTGATCATGTCAGACCCTCAGATGCCACCAGGTGACGAGGCCGAGATCGACGCGACCGGCGTGGACGCCGACTTCGTGACGAACGACCGTGATCCGGAGCCGGACGAGGCGACGCCCGGGGAGGGGCAGACCTCCGGCGACGACGACGAGGTCGACGTGGCCGACTTGCCCTGACAGGCGACCGGATGACAGAAGGGCCCGGGACTCCGAGGAGTCCCGGGCCCTTCTGCGTCCTCACCGGCCGCTGGGTGTGCGATACCGGTATTCCGCTCACAGCCCCGCCGCTGCAGCGGGCGCGCGAGCTACCCTGAATCGAGTCCGCTGGGGGTGACGCTGTTGGGATTGAAGCTCGACGAGGCCGACCGTGCGCAGTGGCGCGATGAGGTCTTCCGCGATCTGCGAGTGGATGACGCGACCCGAGCGCCGCTCGAGCGGGCCATGCAGCGGTCGCGCACGGCGATCCTCGAGGCGCGCCGGACGTTGGATGACGACGGAAGACTGCCCGACGGGCACGACATCGTCGCCTTCGGGTCGCTCGCGCGCTTCGAACTCACTCCACAATCCGATCTCGACTGGCTGGTCGTGACGTCGGAGCCCAGCTCGCTCGACGTGACGCCGCTCATCGAGAGCCTCAGATCGAAGCTCGTCGACGGAGTCACGCTCAGCGAACCGGGAGACAGCAGGCTCTTCGGTGAGACGATCGCCGTAGCGGACCTCGTGACCAATATCGGTCTGCAGGAAGACACGAACCATACGACCACACGGCGCATCCTGTTCCTCGAGGAATCGGTCTCCCTGGCGCGGCCCGAGATCCACATGAACGCCCTGAGGAGTGTCCTCGACGCATATGTGAAGGCCAAGGACGGGTCGGATCAGATACCCCGCTACCTCCTGAACGACATCATCCGATACTGGCGCACCATCGCGGTCGACTATCAGGCGAAAGCCACGCAGAAGAACCCCAAGGCGCTGCGGTATCTCAAGCTGCTGATACCCCGCAAGCTCTGCTACGTCGCCTCGATCGCCCCGCTGTACCTCCTGCACCGCAGCGACACGGGCTGCGACGACCAGCTCGAGTACCTGCTCGATCAGTACTCGACGCCGGCGCTCGAGCGTCTGCTCGGTCTGCTCGCTCACGTGGCGAGCGGCGGTGACGAGGCGGTGCGGGAGCGGTGCCGGCGCGTCGTGACCGCGTCGAGTCGGTTCATCGAGAGCTCAGGGCGTGCCGAGTGGCGCGCGACGATCGAGGCGGACTTCGTCGGCGACGACAGGAAGGAGTCCGAAGGCTTCGGGTCCATGCGTACACTGGGCAAAGAACTCCACGAGGATCTGTGCGGGATCTTCCACGCAGAACCCTTCGCCTCCTTCTCCCGCGAGTACATGGTGATCTGAAGATGTCTTCACTGACGAGCGCACTCGAGACAGACACGCCCTGCATGACGTGCGGGTTCGAGCTCTGGGAGCCGATCGCGACCTCGACGCACGGCAAGCTGGGGCTCTACAACGACGATCGCTTTCCCGGCCGGTGCATCCTCGCGTTCCCGCAGCATGCGGATTCCCTGGAGTCTCTGCCGATGGACTCCATGATGGGGTTCCTTCGCGACATCCAGATCGCCATGAGGGCGATCAGATTGGCGACCGGAGCTCGCCGTGTGAACGTCTCCATCCTCGGCAATCGCGATCCGCATCTGCATGCTCATCTCGTGCCGAGGTGGCCCGACCGCGAGGAGTTCCCCGACTGCTCGCCCTGGAACGATCGCCGCGAGAAGGGGCAGCTTCCGGCCGGTCGCGTTCGAGAACTCAAGGCCGACATCCTCGCCACGATGAGAAGTATCGACACGCGGACGACGCGATTCGCGACGCCGACGCCGATGTTCGAGACGTGAACGACAGAAGGGCCCGGGACTCGGAGGAGTCCCGGGCCCTTCTGCGTCGTCACCGGCCGCTGGTATCCCCGCCGTCGGTGCGGGCGGATGACCCGGAGAGTCCTCGCTGCTCGGCCTCGAGGCGCTCCGCCTCCTCGCCGCTGATCGCCTCGCCGCGCGCGACGAGCCCGGCCTGATCGGAGAGCGGGATCTGCTTCAGGAGGAGCGAGAGCAGGAGCGCCACCGCGATGAACGGCACGAGGTACCAGAAGACCGGCGCGAGAGCATCCGCATACGCCGTGACGATGCCGTCGCGCACCTCGTCGGGGAGGGCGCTGAGGGTCGCGGGGTCGATGGTCGACGCGGCTTGCGCGGCCTCCTCGGGCGAGGCGCCGGCTCCGCCGAAGACGCCCAGCAGATTCTCGGTGAGCCGCGTCGTGAAGAGCGTGCCGAACACGGCGGTGCCGAGCGAGGCACCCACCTCGCGGAAGTAGTTGTTCGTGCTCGTCGCCGTGCCGATCTCGCCGGCGGGCACGGCGTTCTGCACGACGAGCACCACGACCTGCATGATGAGACCGAGTCCTGCGCCGAAGAAGAACAGGAACACGCAGATCAGCCAGATCGGGGTCGACGCCGAGAGCGTCGTGAACGCCACCATCGCGAGTCCCGTGATGATCGTCCCGACGATCGGGTAGACCTTGTACTTCCCGGTCTCGGAGATCGCGATCCCCGAGAAGATCGACGTGCCCATGAGCCCGACCATCATCGGGATCATCAGCAGCCCGGATGCCGCCGCCGACGTGCCGGACGACATCTGCAGGAAGGTGGGGACGAAGCCGATCGCCGCGAACATGCCGATGCCGAGCACGAGGCCGATCGCCGTCGCGTTCACGAAGATCGGGTTGCGGAACAGGCTCAGCGGGATGATCGGGTCCTGCACGCGCGACTCGGTGACGATGAACGCCGCGGCGGCGACCACGAGCCCGGCACCCCACGCCCAGGTCGCGGCGGAGTCCCAGCCGAACTCGGCGTCGCCGCCGAAATCGGTGAAGAAGATCAGGCAGGTGGTGGCGATCGACAGGAAGATGACGCCGAAGACGTCGATCGGCTTCTCCGCCTTCTTGCTCGGCAGCTGCAGTGCGACGACGGCGATGATGAACGCCGCGATGCCCACAGGGATGTTGATGTAGAACGCCCACTGCCAGGTGAGGTGGTCCACGAAGAACCCGCCGAGCAGAGGGCCGGCGACGGCCGACAGCCCGAACACCGCGCCGAGCGGTCCCATGTATTTGCCGCGCTCGTTGGCGGGCACGATGTCCGCGATGATCGCCTGCGAGAGGATCATCAAGCCGCCGCCGCCGAGACCCTGCAGCGCGCGGAACACGACGAACTGCCAGAAGTCCGTGGCGAACGCGCACCCCACCGACGCGAGGGTGAAGAGGGCGATGGCGACGAGGAAGAGGTTGCGTCGCCCGAGCACGTCGCCGAACTTGCCGTAGATCGGCATCACGATCGTGGTGGCGAGCAGGTACGCGGTCGTGATCCAGACCTGGTGGTCGACGCCGCCCAGCTGCCCGACGATCGTCGGCATCGCCGTGGACACGATCGTCTGGTCGAGGCTGGCGAGCAGCATGCCCGCGATGAGGGCGCTGAAGATGATCCAGATGCGCCGCTTGGTGAGCAGGAACGGCGCGTCCTTGGTGGCGGTGGCGGACATCAGTCGGCTTTCTGTGCGAAGACGGTGCGGGCGGTGTCGAGACGGCGGGCGATGAGGTCGCCGAACGGCTCGGTGGACTGGTGGTGCAGCAGCTGATCCATGCTCAGACGCACGAGGGCTCCGACGGTGTGGACCATGACCTCGGCCTGCAGCGCGGCGCCCTCCGAGTCGCCGGTGCGCTCGAGGATGAGGTCCATGTCGCGCCGCTCGTTCTTGGCGAGCTGTTCGAACGCGGCCTTGAGCAGGCGCGGCTCCTGCTCGATCACCGTGAACATCGCCGGCGCGTCGTCCAGGGGGTTCAGCAGTGCGAAACGATCCACCGTGAGGCGGAGGAAGTCGTCGAGCAGATCGCCGTCGGCGCCGACGAACGCTCTCTCGAGAGTCTCCTGACGCGGATCGACCGCGGTGACGCCGAACACAGCGTTCTCCTTGCTCTCGAAGTAGTTGAAGAACGTGCGGCGCGAGACCCCCGCCTCGGTGCAGAGCTGCTCGACCGTGAACCCGGCGAATCCGTGCTCGACGGTCAGTCGTCGTGCGGCGTCGGTGAGGGCGCGGGCGGTTTCGCGCTTGCGCTGCTCGCGGGTTGATTCTGCACTCTCATCCATAGAGTGCAAGTATGCACCATCTCCCTGAAAGTGCAACTTTCGAGAATTCTCGAGAACTTTGTGACGTTTCGGAGGTGGGGTGCGTCTTACAGATGTCGCGACACTGCGACCCGTGCTGAGGGTTGTCGTGGGGACGACGACCCTCAGCGCGTTCGCGGTGCTGAGGCAGGGACTCCGCCGAAAGGCGGGAAGGGATTCACGATGGGCAGCGCAGGCGATCGGGTGAAGGCCGATCCGTTGCGCATTCTGCTCCGAATCCCCACTGGGGGAACGAACGAGGGGATGGACACATGGCGACGGGCCCTTTTCGCGGAGCTCTCGAACTCGCCGACGATCGGATCGTCGCAGGTCGAGCGATCGACGGGGATGTCGCTGCCTTCGCCGTACTCGTCCGGCGGTACACGCCGATGATGCGCGCGTACACGCAGCGGATGCTGAACGCCTCGGCCGATGTCGACGACATCGTGCAGGAGACCTTCGTCACGGCGTGGCAGCGGTTCTCCGAGCTCGAGGACCCCGGGAAGGTCAAGAGCTGGCTGATGCGGATCGTGAGCCGGAAGGCGGTCGACCGCATCCGAGCACTCCGTCCGACGGTCGACGTCGACGAGATCGAGCAGCCGGCGCCGTTCCACGCCGGGCCCGACCACGTGGTCGAGGCCCGGGCCGGCATCGCCGCACTGGGGGCGGCGCTGCAAGAGCTGCCGGCCGCGCAGCGGGAGTGCTGGGTGCTCCGCGAGATGGGCGGCTACTCGTACGACGAGATCGCCGAGGAGCTCGACATCCCGGTGTCAACGGCGCGCGGCCTTCTCTCGCGCGCGAGGAAGTACATGATCGTTCGAATGGAGGAGTGGCGATGAGCGACGATCAGGGAGCGCCCGAGGTGCGCCGGCTCGGACTCGAACCGGGCGACCTCGACGGGCACACGCTCGACGAGCTCGCCGACTATCTCGAGGCGGGCAGGACTCCGCGCGACCCTTCCATCGAGGGATCGCCCGGCTGTCAGCTCGCCCTCGACGCGCTCGCGCGGCTGCAGGGGCTCGGCGGGCAGCTCATCGACGCGGACGCTGCGGCGATGCCGCCGGTCGAGGACAGCTGGGTCGACCGCATTCTGAGCGGCATCGCTCTGGATGCTCGGGCCGGCCGCCGCGTACCTCTCGACGGGCAGGAGCCCGGTGTCGACTTCGGCATCACCGAGGGCGCCCTGCGCGGGCTCATCCGCTCGGCGGAGAATGCGGTCCCCGGCGTCCTGGTGGGGCGCACAGCGCTCGACGGCGACGTGACGACCGTCGGCACGCCCGTGGTGATCGGCATCGAGGTGAGCATGCTCTACGGCGAGCCCATCCCCGAGGCGGTGTCGCAGCTGCGGACGGAGGTCGCCGATCGCGTGCGGAGACACACCGACCTGCATGTGGCGTCCATCGATGTGACCGTCCGGGACATCCAGAGGGTCGAGAACTGGACGGAGGGGCGATCATGACCGACGTCACCCCGATGCTGACGGAGCGCATCGACGCCGCGGTGCGCGCAACCCCCGGCGTCCGCGACCTCTACCGTTCCGGATCCCTCGTGTCGAACATCGTCGGCGCGGGCGCTGCCGCGCTGGGACTGCGAGACGGCGCCGAACCGGTCGTCGCGGTGTCCTCCGAGGGATCGGGCGTGCGCGTCGAGGCCACCCTCGGCATCGACTTCCTGCCCGGTGCGCACGAGACCCTGCACGCAGTACGAGCCGCTGTCGGCGAGGTGCTGGAGGCGGAAGGGGTCTCGCTGTCATCCCTCGCCCTCACGGTCGCCTACGTGCACTCGCGGGAGAACTACGTGCGCTCGCGGGAGAACCTGGCCTGAGACCCCGGGTGCTGTGACGGAAGGGAGGGCGTCGGCTCCTCCGGCGCCCTCCCTCCCGCTCAGACGGTCGCGCGGAGACCGTCGACGAGCGGCGTCGTCGGGCGGCCGATCAGCCGGGCCAGCGTCCCGTCGGTGTCGGCGAGTGCGCCCCCGGCGATGCCCGCGTCCAGCGCGACGACGAAGCCGACGGTCCCCTCATCGAGGCCGGCCGCGCGCAGCGCCTCCGCCTGCTCGTCCGGGGTGAGGCGTCGGTACTCGACCTCGCGACCGGAGATCTCCGCGATGGCAGCGGCGAGATCGTCGTAGGTCCACGCGACATCTCCGCCGAGCTCGTAGATCTGGCCGATGTGACCGTCTTCGAGGAGCACGGCCGCCGCCGCATCCGCGAAGTCCTTGCGGCTCGCCGACGCGACGCGCCCGTCGCCGGCGCCGGCGGCGACGACGCCTGTGTCGGCCGCGCGTGCGAGATCGGCGGCGTAGTTCTCGGTGTACCAGTTGTTGCGGAGGATCACGGCCGGGAGGCCGGCTTCGGCGATCGCCTCCTCCGTCGCCTTGTGCTCGGGTGCGAGGACGAGGTCGCTCGTCGTCGCCTTCGGAGCGCTCGTGTAGACGAACTTCGACACACCGGCATCCTTCGCGGCGTCGATGACCGCCCGGTGCTGGGGGACACGCTGGCCGACCTCAGAGCCCGAGATGAGGAGCACCGAGTCGACGCCGTCGAGTGCTGCGGCGATCGAGCGGGGGTCTGTGTAGTCGAGGTGGGCGACGCGCACGCCCAGGTCGGCGGCCTTCGCGGTGTCGCGTGCGCCCGCGACGATCGACTGCGGGTCGGCGCCGCGCTCGAGCAGGCTCTGAACGACGAGGCGGCCGAGCTGGCCGGTGGCGCCGGTGACGAGGATGGTCATGGGGTGTCCTTTCGTTGCTGACATCTCGCTCAACCCGTCGCGCGTCCGCGAACATTCCGGATCGGGGGTACCCACTTTGAAGTAAGGTACCTACATGACGGTGAGTTATGCGCAGATCCGCGAGTCGATCCCACAGGTCTTCGAACCGGGATGCAGCACGCGCGTGATCCTCGACCACGTCATGAGCAAGTGGGGCGTGCTCGTGCTGTCGAGCCTGTCCGACGGCACCCGACGCTGGGGAGAGCTGCGCCGCGAGGTCGGCGGCATCAGCGAGAAGATGCTCGCGTCGACCCTGCGCACTCTCGCCGACGACGGGCTCGTGCATCGCGAATCGTTCCCGACGGTCCCGCCCCACGTCGAGTACAGCCTCACTCCGCTCGGACGCGATCTCATGCAGCGCATGCTGCCCCTGGTCGCGTGGGTCGCCGACCACGCGGACGGAATGCTCGACCGCGACTGACGCGACGGATTCCGTCGTCACTACGCCGATTCTGCCGCGAAATCCCTCGGTGCAAGAAAACGATTGACGCGATATGCGTTGAAGCCGTATCTTCTGAACATGTCAGCAACGACGCCCATCCACCTCGAACGCCCCGACGGCAAGGGGCTCGCCAGCGGCTCGCTGGGGCTCTGGGGATCGACTGTCATCGGTCTAGCCTCCACCGCCCCCGTGTACTCGCTCGTCGCGACCCTCGGATTCGTCGTGCTCGCCGTCGGCGCCCAGGCCCCGATCGCGTTCATCATCGCGTTCATCCCGATGCTGCTCATCGCCTTCGCGTATCGCGAGCTGAACAACGCGGTGCCCGACTGCGGCACCACCTTCACGTGGGGCACCAAGGCGTTCGGCCCCTGGGTGGGCTGGATGGGCGGCTGGGGCGTGGCGGTCGCCGGGATGGTCGTGCTCGCGAACCTCGCCCAGATCGCCTCTGTCTACTTCTGGTCGCTGATCGGCTTCGACCTCGAGAACAACGACTGGCGCATCATCCTCGTGGCCGTGTTCTTCATCGCGTCCATGACGTGGGTGAGCTGGCGAGGCGTCGAGATCGGCGAGCGCATCCAGAACATCCTGCTGGCGATCCAGTACCTCGCCCTCGCGATCTTCATCGTCGCGGCGCTCTGGCAGTTCTTCGCCGGTACCGCGCCGAACCCGACGCCGTTCGACATCGCCTGGCTGAACCCCTTCGCCTTCACGGACTACTCCGGGTTCATCGAGGCGATCCTGCTCGCGCTCTTCATCTACTGGGGATGGGACACCTGCCTCGCGCTCAACGAGGAGACGAAGGACCCGAAGCGCATCCCCGGCCGCGCCGCCCTGCTGACCACGATCATCCTCCTGTTCACGTACGTCGCCGTCACGATCGCCGCGATGATGTACGCGGGCCTGGGGGAGGACGGCACGGGTCTCGGCAACGAAGCGAACGCCGACGACTTCTTCCTCGCGATCAAGGACGGCCTGCTCGGCCCGTTCGGCTGGGTGCTGGTGGTCTCGGTGATCATCTCCGCGATCTCGTCCACGCAGACGACGATCCTGCCGACAGCCCGCGGCACTCTGGCGATGGGCGTGTACCGCGCCCTTCCGGCGAAGTTCAAGGACGTGCACCCCACGTACAAGACGCCCTCGTTCTCGACCATCGTGATGGGTGTCGTCGCCTCGGTCTACTACGTCGGCATGACGCTGATCAGCGACAACATCCTGCAGGACTCGATCCTGTCGCTCGGGCTCGCGATCGCCTTCTACTACGCGATCACGGGGTTCGCGTGCGTCTGGTACTTCCGGAAGGACCTCCGCAACTCCGCTCGCGACTTCTTCTTCAAGGGACTCTTCCCGCTCCTCGGCGGACTCATGCTCACCTACGCGTTCGTGCAGTCGGCGATCGACATGTGGGACGTCGACTACGGGTACACGGTGCTCTTCGGCATCGGCGGCACGTTCGTGATCGGCATCGGCTCGCTCGCGTTCGGACTGGTGCTGATGTTCCTCTGGTACCTGTTCCCGCGGTCGAAGCGGTTCTTCCGCGGCGAGAGCCTGAACCGCGACACCGAGGTCATGGTGCCCGACGAGCCCGGCGACCTCATCCGCTCGATCGACGGGGGCATCTGACCCGACGCCCGTAGGCTGGACGGGTGCGCATCCGGCTCGACATCGCCTACGACGGCACCCACTTCCGCGGGTGGGCGAAACAGCCCGCCCTCCGCACCGTGCAGGGCACGCTCGAGGCGGCGCTGGCCCGCATCGTCGGCTCAGACGTGCAGTTCGTCGTGGCGGGGAGGACGGATGCCGGGGTGCACGCCGCCGGACAGGTGGCGCACGTCGACCTCGACGACGAGCAGTGGGCGCGTGTGGAGTCGCGCCACGGCCGCGCCGCGCACGACCCTGCCGGCTCCATCGCCGGTCGCATGCGCGGGGTCCTCGGCGCCTACCCCGATGTGACGGTCACGCGCTCGTCGGTCGCCCCGCAGGGCTTCGACGCGCGATTCTCGGCCGTCTGGCGCCGATACCGCTACCGGCTCGCAGACGAGGCGTCGGGATACGATCCGCTGCGCAGGCTCGACACGACGACGCACCGCGGCACGCTGGACGACCGGGCGATGGATGCCGCGGCCCGCACTCTCATCGGACTCCACGACTTCGCGGCCTACTGCAAGCCTCGCGAGGAGGCGACGACGATCCGCACCCTGCTCGACTACCGGTGGTCGAGAGACGACGAGGGGGTGCTCGTCGCGGAGGTCAAGGCCGACGCCTTCTGCCACAGCATGGTTCGTGCCCTCGTGGGTGCGTGCGCGGCGGTCGGCGAGGGGCGGCTCGGGATCGACGACCTCGTCGTGCTCCGCGACGCCCTCACTCGCACGAGCGAGTTCAAGGTGCTCGCCGCCCGTGGCCTCACGCTCACCGAGGTCGGGTATCCCGCCGATGAGCTGCTGTCGACGCGCGCCGAGCAGACCAGGGCGCGGCGTCGGGTCGGGGAGGAATGATGAGGGAGTCGGATGCCGTCTTCGTCGAGGTGCGCTCTCCGGGGTGGGCCTTCTGGCGGGCGCTGCTCGACACCGGCGTCGGGCTGATCGTCGGTCTCCTGTACGCGTTCCTCGCCCTCCTCGTGTGCGGGATCGTGGGAGAGGAGGCCCTGACGACGCTGTACTCGCAGATCGACCTCGACCCGCTCCTCCGCGCCTGCATGGGCGTGATCCTGCTCATCGCCGCCGTCCTCGCGGTGACCGTGCCCTTCGTGCTCGTCGCCGAGCGCGCGGCTGCGCTGCGGCTCGTCGACAGGCTCGGGGAGGAGAACCCGTCGGCCGTACCCCCGCAGCGCATCCGCGCGGAGCTCGCGACGTCGCCCGGGCAGTACCTGCGACGCACGGGGCTCGCGGTCTTCTGGTCGATCGTCGGCATCGGGGGTCTGTTCGCGCTGATGGTGGTGTTCACGGACGAGTTCCGCGAGGACCCCGTGATGTGGGGTGCTCTGGGAGTCGTCGCGGTGCTCGCGCTCGCCGCCTCGCTCGTGGTCGGCGCCGGCGGACGCCTCATGCGCCGCGATGCGCCGCGGGTCGCCGCTCTGCAGGCGCGGTGGAAGGCGCAGGTGCCGCGGGCGGAAGACGCCGACCGACGCCGGCGGGAGGCCGCGCCACGGGCCGTGCTCCCTCGCTGGCTCGTCGTGCCGTCCGCCCGCGTCATCGCCCGGATCGCCGCCGTCCTCACGGTCGCGACGCTCGTGTCGCTCGGCGCCTTCATGCTCTCCGTCTACATGCGGCAGCAGTGTCGCACCTGCGACCCCGTGTACTGGGACGAGCCGATCGAGAACGGCATCGACGTGCTGAGCCTCGGCAGCGGTGCGGCCATCGCGCTCTGCGCGGCCCTCGGTATCGTGGCCTGGACCGGCGGGGTGGTGCTCCAGGCGGCGCGGGAGGTCGCGCTGACGCGATGGGTCGCGACAGGCGAGGTCAGGGCGGTCGCCCCCGAGTTCATCGCGCCCCTGCTCTCGGGCAATCGAGCGCTGGTGCGTCTGCAGCTGGGCCTCAGCACGCTGGGCGCGGGCGGGGTGATCTTCGCGACCGGCGCCGCCTGGGCGGAGTGGACCGTCCTCGACGTCGGCCCCGTGCTCGGGACGGCGCTCGTCCTCATCCTCGGGGGGATCGTGCTGGGCTTGATCGATTCGCCGCGCGCCCGGCGGGAGCGCCAGGCCGTGCGCGATGCGCTGCACCCCGGAGAAGCCGTGCCCCGACCGACCCCTCTGAAGACCGCGAGGGCAGCCGCCGCGAGCGGCTCCGACGACTGACGCGACCGAGAGGCTGCCGCTTCGTGGTCGCCCGCTACCCCCAGGGGGCGACCACGACGCGGATGCCGTCGCGGAGGCGCCCATCCCATCCGGGTCCGCGACGGCGACTGCCGCAGCCGAGGGGTGGTTTCTGCGGAGCCGTACACTGAGGCTACGAGACGCTTCTTCACATGACGGCGAGGGGACTGTGACGGAACGCAACGACGACCACGGTGGCGCGTTCGCCGCTGCCCTGCGCGCGGCGATCTCCGAACGCGGCATCACTCTCGCACGTCTCCAGCGCCGGCTCGTCGACGACGGCAACCCCGTGTCGATGGCCACTCTCAGCTATTGGCGGTCCGGCGCGCGCCAACCCGAGGGCGCGCAGTCGCTGAGCGTGGTCGAGGGACTGGAGGACCACCTCGGCATGAACCGCGGGCAGCTGACCAGCCTGCTCGGCCCGTCGGCGCGGCTGGGACCTCTGGCACCGCCGCGCCTGCCGTTCGACGAGGTGCGCGAGCTGCGCGAGACCGCCGAGACCCTGACAGCGCTGCGCGCGGCGACGCAGGATGCGCTCCGGGACCTCTCCACGCAGGTGACCGCGTTCGTCGGGAGGGACGGTGCGGTCGAGAGCATCACGATGCGCTCTCTCGTGCAGGCGACCAAAGGCGCGATCGCCGAGATCCCGCTGATCGACGTCGCGCCCGTCGAGACCGACGTGATGTCGGAGATCTCCGATGTGATCGGCGGTCGCGTCGACCGCGAGTACCTGCATCCCGGCGGTCTGCTCTCCGGTGTCGTCATCGCGCTCGACGAGCCGATCACGACCGGTGCGACGACGCTCTTCGAGTTCACCGAGAGGTTTCCGGCGGGCTATCCGCCGCGCCAGTCCGTCTGGCACGCGACGTCGCGGCCGGCGCGCGAGACGCTGATCTGGGTGCGGTTCCATCCGGATGCCCCTCCGACCTGGTGCGAGGAGTACTGCGAGACGTCCGACGAGTACGTGACGGCGATGCGGTCGGTCGCGCACGGGGCGGTCCACGTCGCGAAGCACGGGTTCGGCCCTGGCGTGCTGGGCATCCGCTGGGGATACGACGAGTGAACGGAGCCGGGGCACAGCCGCGGACGGTAACGTTGCCGAGGTCATGAAGGTCATCTCGTACAACCTGCGCAAGCACCGCGCTGCCGGTGAGCTCGCGGCGATCGCCGCGGCCCACGACCCCGACATCCTGTGCCTGCAGGAGTGCGACGTCGTGCACCTGCCGGAGCGGATCGGCGATCTGGCTCTCGCCGACGCCACGCAGGGCAACCGGCTCGGACTCGCGATGTTCTACCGCGAGAGCGCGTTCCGGCTGCAGGGCATCCGCACGATCGAGCTGAAGAAGTCGCTGCACGACCGCATCGCGAAGCCCGCGCACGAGCGGGTGCTCGGCGCTCGTCTGCGCGACATCGACGCGGGCCGCGAATTCATCGCCGCGTCGTTCCACGCCGCGCCGCTGACCGCCTTGAACTCGCTGCGGCGGCACCAGATCCGCGCCGCGCTCACCGAGCTCGCGACCCTCGGTGAGGGGCTGCCGCAGCTCATGGTGGGGGACTACAACTACCCGGTGTTCAAGGAGAACCTCGGCCACGCGGTGCGCGAGCAGGGCTACGCGCTCAGCCTGAGCGACGACCACACCTACACCCGGTACCGCGTGTTCCGCGGGCACTACGACTTCGCGACCTCCGCCGGCTTCGAGATCGAGCGCGTGACCACGCTCCCGCAGGGATCGAGCGACCACCGCCCGATCCTCGTCACGGCGCGTCTCGACTGACCGCCCGCTGTGCCGGCGCGCGCCTGGACCCCGACGAGCGGATACCGGAGACTGGTCGGATGACGATCTCCGCGCTGCTCGTGGGCGGCCCCACCCTGCACTTCTCCTACGCCGGGCTCTCGATCCTCACGGACCCCACGTTCGACGCGCCGGGGGAGTACCCGGGCGGCACCACGCTCTACAAGCTCACGGGTCCGGCCGTCCCCGCCTCCGCGCTCGGAGACATCGACGTCGTCCTGCTCTCGCACGACCAGCATCCCGACAACCTCGACGGCGCCGGGCGTGACGTGCTGGCGACCGCCGACCTCGTGCTGGGGACACCGGAGTCCGCTGACCGCATCCCGCACGTCACCGGCCTCGCACCCTGGGAGCGCCGTGACGTGGCATCCGTCGCTGTCACCGCCGTCCCCGCGCTGCACGGACCGGAGGGAGCCGAGGCGCAATCGGGCACCGTGACGGGTTTCGTGCTCGAATCCGAGGGCTGGCCGACCGTGTACGTGTCGGGCGACAACGCCTCGGTCGACGTCGTGCGCGAGGTCGTGTCGCGCTTTCCCCTGATCGACGTGGCCGTCCTGTTCGCCGGAGCCGCGAACGTCGGACGCTTCGGCGACGCCGACCTCACCCTCAACGCCAGGACCGCGCTCGAGGCGTCCGAGGTGCTCGGCGATGCGCTCGTGGTCCCCGTCCACACCGAGGGGTGGTTCCACTTCTCCGAGACCACCGAGCGGCTCGTCGGGATGTTCGCGCATGCGGGCCGCGACGACCGTCTGCGCGTGCTCGTGCCGGGGGAGCGCACCGTCATCGCCTGAAGCCCGGTTTGGGGGAACGGCCCGGATGACGTAAGCTGTCTCTTTGGTACTCGACTGCCGGGTGCCGCGAACGTGAGCCCTCCACTGGCGTGTTCCCCCTCCTGCGCATCGCGCGACAGGTCGGAACCACCCCGGAGTGGGATTCACGAACCTCTCCGTTCGAACAAGAAAGCAGCACTATCGTGACGCGCACTTTCACTCCCAAGGCTGGCGAAGTCCAGCGCGACTGGGTCGTCATCGACGCCACCGACGTCGTTCTCGGCCGCCTGGCCTCGCACGCCGCAGCGCTCCTGCGCGGCAAGCACAAGCCGACCTTCGCCAACCACATCGACTCGGGTGACTTCGTCATCATCGTGAACGCCGACAAGGTCGCGCTCACCGGTCAGAAGCTCCAGAAGAAGATCGCCTACCGTCACTCGGGCTACCCGGGTGGTCTCAAGGCCGTCAACTACGCCGAGCTGCTCGAGAAGAACCCGGTCCGCGCTGTGGAGAAGGCCATCCGTGGCATGCTCCCCAAGAACAGCCTCGGCCGTCAGCAGCTGTCGAAGCTCAAGGTGTACACGGGTGGCGAGCACCCGCACGCCGCGCAGCAGCCCCAGCCGTACACCCTCGACCAGGTCGCCCAGTAAGCGCCGTACAGACTAAGGACATACTCGTGGCTGACATCCAGGACTCCACCGAAAACCTCCAGAACTTCTCGACCTCGACCCCCGAGAGCGACGCTGTCGAGGCGGCCCCCCGCCCCGTGCTCAGCGTCCCGGGTGCCGCTGTCGGCCGTCGCAAGCAGGCCATCGCCCGCGTGCGCCTCGTCCCCGGTTCGGGAACGATCACGGTCAACGGCCGTACGCTCGAGGACTACTTCCCGAACAAGCTGCACCAGCAGCTGATCAACGACCCGTTCACGGTCCTCAACCTCGCGGGCGGCTACGACGTCATCGCGCGCATCTCCGGTGGTGGCCCCTCGGGTCAGGCCGGCGCGCTGCGTCTCGGCATCGCTCGTGCCCTCAACGGCATCGACGTCGAGAACAACCGTCCGACCCTGAAGAAGGCCGGCTTCCTGTCGCGCGACGCTCGCGTCAAGGAGCGCAAGAAGGCCGGACTCAAGAAGGCCCGTAAGGCGCCTCAGTACTCCAAGCGTTAAGGTCCACTGCTCCGATGCCGATCTTTGGCACGGACGGCGTGCGAGGACTTGCCAACGGCATCCTCACCGCCGACCTGGCGCTCACCCTGGCCCAGGCGACTGCTGTCGTCCTGGGCCAGGGCCGTACTGCGGAGGCTCGCAAAGCCGAAGGCAAGCGACTCACCGCAGTGGTCGCCCGCGACCCTCGGGTCTCTGGCCACTTCCTCGAGGCCGCGGTGTCCGCGGGTCTCGCGTCCTCCGGTGTCGACGTGCTCGAGGCCGGAGTCATCCCGACCCCCGCGCTCGCGTTCCTCGTCGCCGATCGTGACGCCGATTTCGGTGTGATGATCTCGGCGTCGCACAACGCCGCGCCCGACAACGGCATCAAGATCTTCGCCCGCGGCGGACGCAAGCTGCCCGACGAGGTCGAGCAGCGCATCGAGGCGGCGATGGCCGGCGAGATGCTGCGACCGACCGGCGCCGGCGTCGGCCGGATCATCCGATTCTCCGACGCCGAGGACCGTTACGTCGTGCACCTGCTCGGGTCGCTGCCGAACCGCCTGAACGGCATCAAGGTCGTGCTCGACTGCGCCCACGGCGCGGCCTCCGGCGTCTCGCCGGAGACGTTCCGCGATGCCGGAGCCGAGGTCACCGTCATCGGCGCCGACCCCGACGGCTGGAACATCAACGACGGCGTCGGTTCGACCCACCTCGACAACCTGGCAGAGGCCGTCGTCCGGCTCGGAGCCGACATCGGCATCGCGCACGACGGAGACGCCGATCGCTGCCTCGCCGTCGACGCGCAGGGCAACGTCATCGACGGCGATCAGATCATGGCGATCCTCGCCGTGTCGATGAAGGAGCGCGGCCACCTGACCGACGACACCCTCGTCGCGACGGTCATGAGCAACCTCGGTCTGCACCTCGCCATGCGCGAGCACGGCATCACCGTGCGTCAGACGGCGGTGGGCGACCGCTATGTGCTCGAGGACATGAACGAGGGCGGCTACGCGCTCGGCGGCGAACAGTCCGGGCACGTCATCATGAGCGACTTCGCGACGACAGGCGACGGCCTGCTCACCGGTCTGCACCTCGTGGCCGAGATGGCCCGCCAGAACAAGTCCATCGCGGAACTGGCGAGCGTCATGACCGTGTACCCGCAGGTGCTCATCAACGTGCGCGACGTCGACAAGGACGCGGTCGGCTCCGACGACGTCGTTCAGGCGGCGATCCGCGAGGTCGAAGCCGAGCTCGGCGACACCGGACGCGTCCTGCTGCGCAAGTCGGGTACCGAGCCTCTCGTGCGCGTCATGGTCGAAGCAGCCGACCCCGAATCGGCGCAGTCCTACGCCGATCGTCTCGCCGACGTGGTGCGCGAACGCCTCGCACTCTGACCTCAGGTCAGAGAGCAGCTGGGTCAGGGCCGGCCCTGACCCAGCTGCTCGATGTAGCGCAGCAGCACGCCCTCGCGGAGCGCCCACGGCGACACCTCGAGCTCGTCGACGTCGAGCGCCGACATCGCCGCGTGCAGCGCCACGGCCGCCGCGACGATCTGGAAGGTGCGATCCGCGGTGATGCCCGGCAGTTCCTGGCGGGCGGACGCGGGAAGGCGCGCGAGCCGGGGGATCCACGAGCCGAGCGCGGCGCGGGGGAGCAGCATCCGCTCCGACCCCGACCATCCAGGGACCGGGTAGCCGACGAGCTTCGCGAGCGAGCGGATCGCCTTCGACGAGCCGACCACGTGGTCGGGTCGGGGCAGCGCCGCGAATCGGGGGAGCACGGCATCCACCGTTGCTGCGGCATGCGTGCGCAGACGTTCGACATCGTCCTCGCCCGGCGGATCGCTCGGCAGGAACTGGACGGTCATGCGGCCCGCCCCCAGCGGGACGGATGCCGCGGCATCCGGCAGTTCCTCCCCGCCCGCGGCGATCTCGAGCGACCCGCCGCCGATGTCGAGCAGCAGGATCTGGCCGGCCGACCACCCGAACCAACGACGTACGGCGAGGAAGGTCAGCTCGGCCTCGGTCTCGCCGTCGAGGACCTGCAGCGGCTGACCCAGCGCGTCCTCGATGCGGGCGATCACCTCGGCGCCGTTCGTCGCGTCCCGCACCGCGCTCGTGGCGGTCGCGAGCAGTTCGTCGACGCGCTCCTCCTCGGCGACGCGGCGGGCGCGGCGCACCGCGTCGACGAGCGCTCGGACACCGTCGTCTGAGATCGCTCCGTCGTCGGTGAGATAGCGCATGAGGCGCAGCACCGTCCTGTCGCTGGTCGTCGCGAGCGGGCGTCCGCCCGCGCGCACGTCGGCCGCCAGCATGTGGACGGTGTTGGATCCGATGTCGAGGACTCCCAGGCGCACGGGAAGAGACTACCCGCGCCCCGATACGATGGTGCGGTGACCACCGTCGACCCCGCGCTGCCGCTGTCTCCGTACCGCGAGATCGGGCGCCAGGAGTGGGCGAGGCTCGCCGCAGGCCTCGATCAGCCGCTCACCGAGACCGAGGTCGTCGAGCTTCGCGGCATCGGCGACCGACTCGACCTCACCGAGGTCAGCGAGGTGTACCTGCCGCTGAGCCGTCTGCTCAGCCTCTACGCCACGGCCACCAAGCGCCTCGGCGCCGCGACGAGCGACTTCCTGCAGGAGGACGACTCGACCACGCCGTTCGTCGTCGGCGTCGCGGGATCGGTCGCGGTGGGCAAATCGACCATCGCGCGCCTGCTGCGCGAGCTGATGAGCCGGTGGCCGGGGACGCCTCGGGTGGAACTCGTCACCACCGACGGCTTCCTCTATCCCAACGCCGAACTCGAGCGGCGCGGTCTCATGGAGCGCAAGGGCTTCCCGGAGTCGTACGATCGCCGCTCGCTCATCGAGTTCCTCACCGAGGTCAAGAGCGGGGCTGCCGAGGTCCGTGCCCCGTTCTACTCGCACATGCGATACGACATCGTGCCGGACGCCCACGTCGTCGTGCGCCGCCCGGACGTCGTCATCGTCGAGGGGCTCAACGTGCTGCAGCCGCCGCCCGCCCCGAACGACGTCGCGGTGAGCGACCTGTTCGACTTCTCGATCTTCGTCGACGCCGACACCTCGCACATCGAGAAGTGGTACGTGGACCGGTTCCTCGCCCTGCGCCAGGGAGCGTTCTCGAACCCCTCGTCATACTTCAACGTCTTCGCGCACCTCACCGACGACGAGGCGATCACGACGGCTCTGGGCTACTGGAACGAGATCAACATGCCGAACCTCGTGGAGAACGTCATGCCGACCAAGCACCGGGCCCGCCTCGTGCTGAACAAGGGTGCGGACCACAGCGTCGAGAGCGTGCTCCTCCGCAAGCTCTGATCGTCGGCTTCCGCGTGGTGGCGCGGGTGCGTGGGTTCGTTCGGAACCTTCGCAAAATGCGGCGCTTACTCTGTATCTCATGTGTGGAATCGTCGGATACGTGGGCCCGCGGCCCAGCCAGGACATCCTTCTCGCGGGCCTCGCCCGCCTCGAGTACCGCGGCTACGACTCGGCCGGCGTCGCCGTCATCGATGAGGACGGTTCGCTCGGCATGCGCAAGAAGGCCGGCAAGCTGTCGGCGCTGCGCGACTCGCTCGCCGACGCCGCGCTGCCCGACGGCAGCACCGGCATCGGTCACACCCGCTGGGCGACCCACGGCGGCCCGACCGATGTCAACGCCCACCCGCACCTCGCGGACGACGACCGCCTCGCCCTGATCCACAACGGGATCATCGAGAACTTCGCGACCCTGCGCGACGAGCTCGCGGCCGACGGGGTGTCGTTCCGCAGCGAGACCGACACCGAGGTGGCCGCGGCCCTGCTCGGCCGTGAGTACCGCAGCAATGGCGGCGACCTGCAGCTCGCCTTCCGCTCCGTGGTGAACCGCCTCGAGGGTGCGTTCACCCTGCTCGCGATGCACCAGGACCACCCCGGACTCGTCGTCGGCGCTCGGCGCAACTCGCCGCTCGTGATCGGCCTCGGGGAGGGCGAGAACTTCCTCGGCTCCGACGTCGCCGCGTTCGTCGAGCACACCCGCAAGGCACTCGCGATCGGCCAGGACCAGATCGTCTCGATCACGCCGGACGCGGTGACCGTCACCGACTTCGCCGGAACGCCGGTCGAGGCGGAGCCCTTCGACGTGTCGTGGGATGCCGCAGCCGCCGAGAAGGGCGGATGGTCGAGCTTCATGGCCAAGGAGGTCGCCGAGCAGCCCGAGGCCGTCGCGAACACCATCCGCGGCCGCATCCAGGGCGATCAGGTGGTCATCCCGGAGCTCGACGGACTCGACGACCTGTTCACCGGCATCAACCGCGTGATCATCACCGCGTGCGGCACCGCCTCGTACGCGGCGCTCGTCGGCAAGTACGCGATCGAGCAGTGGGCGCGCGTGCCTGTCGACGTCGAGCTCGCGCACGAGTTCCGTTACCGCGACCCGGTGATCGGCGACGACACGCTCGTCGTGTCGATCAGCCAGTCGGGCGAGACCATGGACACGCTCATGGCCGTGAAGTACGCGCGCGAGCGGGGCGCCCGCACGCTGTCGGTCTGCAACACCCAGGGCGCGACGATTCCGCGGGAGTCGGACGCCGTGGTCTACACGCACGCCGGTCCCGAGGTCGCCGTCGCCTCGACCAAGGCGTTCTCCGCGCAGATCACCGCTCTGCTGCTGCTCGGGCTGCACATGGGTCGTGTCCGCGGTTCGGTCACCGATGCGTCGGTCGACGTCGCGGAGCTCGCCGCCCTGCCGGAGAAGATCGCCAAGGTGCTCGAGACCGAGAACGACCACGTCTCGCAGCTGGCCGGCTGGATGGCCGACACCCGCTCGGTGCTGTTCCTCGGTCGTCACGTCGGCTACCCGATCGCCCTCGAGGGTGCGCTCAAGCTCAAGGAGATCTCCTACATCCACGCCGAGGGCTTCGCCGCCGGCGAGCTCAAGCACGGGCCGATCGCGCTGATCGAGCCTGGGCAGCCCGTCTTCGTGCTCGTGCCGTCGCCGCGGCACTCCGCCCTGGTGCACTCCAAGGTCGTGTCGAACATCCAGGAGATCCGCGCCCGCGGTGCCCGGGTCATCGTGGTGGCCGAAGAGGGCGACGCCGCCGTGCTGCCGTTCGCCGACGAGGTCATCCACATCCCGCTCGCCGGTCCGATGTTCGAGCCGCTGCTCGCCGTCGTGCCGCTGCAGATCTTCGCGATGGCTCTCGCCACCGCGAAGGGTCTCGACGTCGACCAGCCCCGCAACCTCGCGAAGTCCGTCACGGTCGAGTAGCCCTCCGCGCGCGACCGGCTGACGACCTCCGATCCGGCTGGCTGGACCTGACCATCCGGCCAGCCGCGCGGAGAACGTCGGCCGCGCGGGCGGCGCCGGGGCGGCCCGCGACTAGGCTGAACAGGTGATCATCGGGACCGGCATCGACCTCGTCGACATCCCGCGGTTCGAGCGCACTCTCGAGCGCACTCCGCGGCTGCGCGAGCGGCTGTTCGCCCCCGCCGAGCGCCCCTTGCGCCTGCCGTCACTGGCCGCGCGCTTCGCCGCGAAAGAGGCGCTGATCAAAACGCTGGGCGGGTCGGACGGTGTGCACTGGACCGAGATCGAGATCGCCTCGGAGGCGTCCGGGCGCCCGCATTTCGTACTCTCCGGCACCACGGCCGAGGTCGTCGCCGAGCGCGGCATCAGCCGTCTGCACCTGACCCTCACCCACGACGCGGGACTCGCCGCGGCGTTCGTCGTCGCGGAAGGAGACCCCCTGTGAGCGCACCGTTCCGCGAGGCCAGGATCGAACTGGATGCCATCAGCGACAACGTCCGGCACTTCCGCCGTCTCACGGGGGTGCAGGTCATCGCGGTCGTCAAGGCGAACGCCTACGGGCACGGTGCGGCGGCCGCCGCCGTCGCCGCCCTCGCCGGTGGGGCGACGCGTCTCGGCGTGGCCGAGATCCCCGAGGCGCTGGAACTGCGGCGCCAGGGCATCACGGCCCCCATCATGGCGTGGCTGCACGCGCCGGGGGAGCGGTTCGAGCACGCTGCCGAGCATGACATCGAGCTCGGTATCTCGTCGTTCGACCAGCTCGAGGCCGCAGGCACGGCGGCGAGCGTCGACCGTCCGGTCGGCGTGCACCTGAAGTTCGAGACCGGCCTCTCGCGCAACGGCATCGCTCCGGCCGACTGGCGCCGCGTGCTCGCCGAGGCCGCGCGGCTCGAGCGCATCGGGCGACTGCGCATCGTCGGGCTTTTCAGCCACCTCTCCAACACCTCCCCGCAGGACGACCGGGAAGCACTCGCGCGCTTCGAGGAGGGCGTCGCCCTCGCCGCGTCGTTCGGCATCCACCCCGAGATCCGTCACATCGCCGCGACCGCGGCGGCCATCGACCTGCCCGAGATGCGACTCGATGCCGTGCGCGTCGGTGTCGGCATCTACGGGCTCTCGCCCTTCGAGGACCGGTCGTCGGCGGAGCTCGGCCTCCGTCCCGCGATGACCCTGCGCGGCGCGGTCGCGGCCGTCCGACGGGTACCAGCGGGAGCCGGGGTCTCCTACGGCTACGACCACCGCGCTCCGCACGACACGACTCTCGTGCTCGTGCCCCTCGGGTATGCCGACGGGGTGCCGCGGCACGCGTCGGGGCGCCTGCCGGTGTCGATCAACGGACGCCGCTACACGAACGTCGGCCGCATCGCGATGGACCAGTTCGTCGTCGACGTCGGCGACGCGGCGGTGTCGATCGGCGACGAGGTCGTGCTGTTCGGCGATCCGACCCTGGGGGTGCCGTCGGCTGCGGAGTGGGCGAACGCGGCCTCCACCATCAACTACGAGATCGTCACCCGCATCGGCGCCCGCGTGCCGCGGAGGTCGTCGTGAGCGTCGATCCGGCGCTCCTCGGACGCCACGACATCGAGACCTCCGACGCGATGGAGCAGCTCGGCCACCGTATCGGCGAGAAGCTGGAGGCCGGCGACCTGCTGATCCTCACCGGCCCGCTGGGCGCGGGCAAGACGACGTTCACCCGAGGCCTCGCCGAGGGGCTGGGGGTGCGGGGGCCGGTGCAGAGCCCGACCTTCGTCATCGCGCGCACGCATCCGTCCCTCGTCGGTCGCGCGCCGCTCGTGCACGTCGACGCGTACCGGCTCGGCTCGGGCGCGGAGCTGGAGGACCTCGACCTGGACCTCACCCGCTCCGTCGTCGTCATCGAGTGGGGTCGGGGAATGGCCGAGGAGCTCGCGGACAGCTGGTGGGACATCGAGCTCGAGCGGCCGGTCGGTGCCGACGGCGAAGACGACCTCGACCCGTCGGAGCTCGATGCCGACGCCCCGCGACACGTGACGATCACCCGCGCGTCGCGCTCAGGGACCGTCGACGGAGGGGCGACTACCCTGGAGGGGTGATCCTCGCCGTCGACACCTCCCTGGGTACTGCCGTCGCGGTCGTCGGCGACGACGGCGTCCGCTCCGAGGCGTCGACCGCCGATCCGCTCGGCCACGCCGAGGTCATCGGCGACCTGCTGCACCGCGTGATCGACGACACGGGCGCGGCTCCCGTGACCCACGTCGTCGCCGGCATGGGGCCGGGACCGTTCACGGGCCTCCGCATCGGCATCGCCGCCGCGCGCACGTTCGCACTGGGCCGCGGCATCCCGGTCGCACCCATCCCGAGTCACTTCGCCCCGGCTCTGCGCTCGATCGAGACGGATGCGGTGACCGGCCCCTTCGCGATCGTGACCGACGCGCGGCGCCGCGAGGTGGCCGTGACGGTCTTCGACGGGACGGATGCCGACGGCATCCCGCGAATCACCGCCGACACCGTTCTGGTGCCGCGCGTCGAGCTCGACTCCGTGCTCGACGGGGTGCGCGCGATGGAGGTGGCGACGCTGTCGGCCGCCGACCTCGCCGTCGTCGGGGCGCGAGCTCTGCGCGCCGGACGCACTCTCGCGGGCGACGAGCCGCTGTACATGCGGCATCCCGATGTCACGATGCCCGGCGCGCCGAAGAAGGTCGGACTGTGACCCTGCGCGCGGCGACGGCCGACGACCTGGATGCCATCATGACCATAGAGCACCGCTCGTTCCCGACCGATGCCTGGAGCCAGGAGGCCATGGCGCTCGAGCTGTCGAGTCCGCACGGGCTCTATCTGGTCGACGAGCACGAGGGCACGGTGATCGGATACGGCGGGGTGCGGGCGCTGCGCGGCTCGGCCGATGCCGACATCCAGACCATCGCGTTCGACGCCGAGTTCCGGGGTGCCGGTCGCGGTCGTGCACTGCTGCGGGCTCTGCTCGACACGGCCGCCGAACGGGGAGCCCGCGAGGTGTTCCTCGAAGTCCGCGCCGACAACCCCGGCGCCGAGGGGCTCTACCGGTCCGAGGGGTTCGAGGAGATCGGCCGGCGCCCCCGCTACTACCAGCCGGATGACGTGGATGCGATCGTGATGCGTCTCGTGCTGCAGCACGCGCGAGGCGCGGCGACGGATGCCGCAGAGGAGGCCACCGCATGACCGAGCCCCTGGTGCTGGGCATCGAGACCAGCTGCGATGAGACCGGGATCGGGATCGTCCGCGGTCGGACGCTGCTGTCGAACACGATCGCGTCGAGCATGGACGAGCACGCCCGCTACGGCGGCGTCGTGCCGGAGGTCGCCGCGCGGGCACACCTCGAGGCGCTGCAGCCGTCGATCGATGCGGCCCTCGCCGAGGCCGGGGTCTCGCTGCACGACCTCGACGCCGTCGCTGTGACGAGCGGTCCGGGGCTCGCGGGTGCGCTGATGGTCGGGGTCGGCGCGGCGAAGGGACTGGCGGTGTCGCTCGACAAGCCGCTGTACGCCGTGAACCACCTCGTCGGGCACATCGCCGCCGACATCCTCACCCCGGAGTCCGAGCCGCTCGAGTACCCGACCATCGCGCTGCTCGTGTCGGGCGGGCACACCTCGCTCCTGCACGTGCGCGACCTCACGACCGACGTCGAGATGCTGGGCGAGACCATGGACGATGCCGCGGGGGAGGCGTTCGACAAGGTCGCCCGGCTCCTGTCGCTCCCGTACCCCGGTGGTCCGGAGATCGACCGGGCGGCCGTGGACGGCGACCCCGACGCGATCCGCTTCCCGCGCGGGCTCTCGCGGGCGTCCGACATGGCGAAGCACCGCTACGACTTCTCGTTCTCCGGGCTGAAGACCGCGGTCGCGCGGTGGGTCGAACGGTGCGAGGCCGAGGGCACCGCGGTTCCCGTCGCGGATGTCGCGGCGAGCTTCCGGGAAGCAGTCGTCGACGTGCTCGTCACGAAGGCCCTCGCGGCCTGCGCCGACCTCGGGGTCCCGCGACTGCTGCTCGGCGGCGGCGTGATCGCCAACCGACGGCTGCGCGAGGTCGCTCTGGCGCGCGCCGAGGCCGCAGGCGTGACGGTGCGCATCCCCCCGCTGTCGCTGTGCACCGACAACGGAGCCATGATCGCAGCGCTCGCCGCGGAGCTGATCTCGTCGGGTCGTCGTCCGTCGACGCTCGCCTTCGGTGCGGACTCGACACTGCCCGTCACCGAGATCCAGGTGGCCGAGCGCGTGCCGGTGCCGTCATGACCGACGCCTCCCTGCCGCCCCGCAGCGGGCCCTCGGACGGGACGTCGGGTGAACGGCCCGTCCCGCGCACGACGGTCGAGGGGCCGAGTGGCGAGGTCGAACGTCCGGCGGGTTCGGCCCGGCTGCCGGGAGCGCGCCGCGACGGCTACGCGAAGCTGCCCACCGGACCGGTGAGCGTGGAACCTGTGGTCGCGACGGGTCCGATCGCCGATGACCCCCGACACGACGACGACTGGCAGCCGTCGACGGGCACCGCACCCGCCGACGACACCCGCCTCGCGCCGTGGGCGCTCACGGCGGCGATCGTCGCGCTGGGGGCGTCGTTCTTCGTGGGGTGGGGCATCCCGATCGCCGTGGTCGCGGTCATCGCCGCGATCATGTCGCTGCGTCGTCCCGTCGAGAGCCGCGCGATCGCCCGGTGGGCGCTCGTGCTGGGCCTCGCCGCCACGGTCTACAGCCTCGCGTGGCTGGTCTGGGCGGGCATGCAGTTCGAGCGGCTCGGATAGCGGATGCTGCACGCCGACGAGATCGAGGAGCTGCGCGCCCTGCAGGCGCGCGCCTACGGTCGCGGCGGCGGGCTCACCGATGCTGACGCCGACCGCCTTCGACATCTCGAGGACACACGGGCACCGGTGGCCCAGCCCGAGGCGGAGGCAGCGAGCGAACGGGACGTCGGCCCTGAGCCCCTCATCGACGCGGTGCCGCTGCGCACCACGCCGCCCGACGATCTCCGCACCGAGCCCGACGGGACGGCGCCGCCGCGCGACGCCGTCGCACCGGCATCCGACCGTCCGACGCGCCCCGACACCGTCCGGAGCGCGCTGCGCCGTCGCTGGCCGGTCGTCGCGGCCTCGGTCGCGGCGCTCGTCTGCCTCGGGGTGCTCATCGGCTGGCTCGTGTTCGCCGACCGGGGCCCCGAGCCGATCGCCCTCACGGCGGAGCAGCAGCAGTGGCAGAGCGAACTCGTGGCGACCGGCGTCTACGACCCCGGGTCGCTGCGCGCTCTTCGCGAGGAGGAGGGCGTGGTGATCTGGTTCGCCACGCAGAAGGGCGGCGAGAACGTCTGTCTCGTGCTCGCTGACGGGCAGAGCTCCGCGCCGGTGTGCTCGACGGAGGAACAGGTGCGCGCACAGGGGCTGTACGCGTCGATCACGTCGCCCGGAGAGGGCGAGCTGCAGAACGTCGTGGACGCGCAGATGTACCTCGCCGTCGACGGCGACCCCGCCGTCATCTCCTACAACTACATCACCTCCTCGCAGTCCAGCGGTGTGCAGTTCGCGTCGCCGGTCGAGGCGGAGATCGCCGTGCGGCTCGGCGACTCCGGATTCGATGAGCGCTCCCTCACGGTGGTCGGGTACGACGGCGAGGTTCCCGTCTGGTTCGCCACGGAGAAGAACACCCAGCGCGCCTGCCTGATCTACGACGGGTCGCAGCCCGATCCGCTTCAGGCGTGCGTGGACGGGCTCTGGAGCGCACCGGAGGGACTCGCGCTGGTGCTGGACCGCGTCGCGGACGACGGATCCACGACCAGATTCGAGTACCACCTCGGCATGGGCCGCCAGTACCTCACGATCTCGAAAGGCGCGGACGATGCGTCCGGATGACGAGTCGGAGCGGCGAGCCCTTCTCGCGCGGGCCTACGGCCGCGGAGGCGGGCTGACGGATGCCGATGCGCGGCGACTGACCGAGCTGGAGACGCTGCGGAAAGCCGCGCTCGCAGCCGCGGATCCTCGCGCTCAGACGACGCCCGACTCCGAGACCGCCGATTCCGACACGGTGGCCTCGGACGCGAGCGCCTCAGACACAGGCGCCACAGACCCGAGCGCCTCAGACACAGGCGCCTCAGACACAGGCGCCACAGACACAGGCGCCTCCGGCACAGGCGACTCCGGCACTGGCGCCCCCGAGATGACGGATGCCGCGCCCGGCAGCCGCGAGTCCGCGGGCGACGTCCCCGGTCCCTCCTCGGACGGGCCCGAGGAGCCGCGCGGGACGGATGCCCCCGTGCTCTCGGGGCTCGGCGCGGCGGTGCGTTCGCATGCGAAGGCCGCGGTCGCGGCATCCGCTGCACTGCTCCTCATCGGGGTGGCCGCAGGGTGGGCCCTGTTCGGTGCCAGGGGCGCGGAGTCGGCGCTCACCGCGGGACAGCAGGAGCGACGCCTCGAGCTGCAGGCCGAGGGGAAGTACGACGACGGCTCCGTACGCCTCGTCACCGAGGACGACGATGCGGTCGTCTGGTACGCGACCCGCGACGGCGCCGACGAGACGTGCGTGGTCCTCGACGTCCGAGAGGCCTCTGCGGAGCAGTGCCGGCCGACCGACGGCGTCGACGACATGGCGCTGAGCGTGTCGCTGTCGGTACCCGTCGACGATCCCGACGATCCCGCGGACGCGTACGGCGCGTCGGTGTCGGCGGTGCTCGCCCGTGCCACCACGGGCGAGCCGCTGGCGTGGGTGCAGCGATGGCGGCCGCAGGACTCGATGCTCGACCAGTTCGACGGCCAGGACCGCGAGCGTGCGGAAGAGCTCGTCGACCAGGGGTACCTCCCCGGCCTGTCGATCGTGGGGTACTTCCACGACCGGCCGGTCTGGATCGCCGAGAAGCCCGCCGACGGCACGCAGAGCGGCGGGATGCTGCGCTGCATGATCGTCGACGCCGCCGATGAGGCCGGCGCCTGTCAGGCGTCGCAGGACAGCGCCGCCGACATCCGGGTGCTGAGCGTCGAGACGGCCGCCGACGGCACCACCGTGACGTGGTCGCTGCACGTGCGGTTCACGAACTGGATGAATCCGTATCTGACCATCGAGCAGGGGGTGCCCGCCGACGCGGAGGGCGTGTCGATCGAGCTCGGCGGCGAGTACGGGGATCCGATCCTCGTCGAGATCCCCGCGGAGGGGGACGGCTGACTACTCCGCAAGGGGTACGCGGTCGGCGAGGATCGCGCGGCGGTGGTCGCCGATGCGCGTGAGGATGAGCGTCGCCGAGGCGTCTCCGCGCAGCGTGAGCTTCTTGCGGAAGGCGGCCGGGTCGACGTCCATGCCGCGCTTCTTGATCTCGACGGTGCCGATGCCGTGCGCGCGGAGGACGGCGCTGATCGCCTTGGGATTCGCGGGCATCGTCTCGCGCACCCGGAACGACTGCACGAACGGGCTGGTCAGGGCGGCGTCGGAGGTCAGGTAGGCGATGCGCTGATCGAGCATCCCGGCCTCGAGGCTCCGCGCGACGTCGCCGATCAGGCGGGCGCGGATGACGGCGCCGTCCGGCTCGTGCAGGAACGCGCCGAGCTCGCGTTCGGGGGCGTCCTCGGCATCCGCTCCGGCGGTCAGCTCGTGCGAGCGCTCGCCGCGGATGACGAGCGCGGCGCGGCGCACGCCCTCGCGAGCGAGGGCGCCGGTCCAGAGCACGAGCTCCACCACGCTGCCGTCGGCGCTGACCCACTGCGCCTCGGCGTCGGCGGGCAGCGCGTCGCGGTCGTGGCCGGGGCCGAGCTTGATGCCGGTGGGGCGCTCGGCCGCGACCGCGAACGCCCAGTCGAGCGAGGGCGAGTAGTCGTCGGCGGTCACCCGCCTGGTCTCGCTGTGGCCGGAGGTGCGCCGGGCGGGATCCATCCAGACGGCGAGTCCGTCGGCCGCCTGCGGCAGGTGCGCCTCCGCTGTTCCGTGCTGCACGCGCGCGGACTCGCCGAAAGGGGCGAGGTTGTAGGCGGCGATCGCGGCGGTGACCTCGTCGGCGTCGACGGCCTGGACGTCGAGGCCCGCGCCGGCGAACGCGAGCGCGTCGCCGCCGATGCCGCAGCCGAGGTCGGCCACGGACGTCATCCCCGCGCGGCGGAGTCGCTGCGCGTGCCGCGCGGCGACGCCGAGGCGCGTCGCCTGCTCCAGCCCGGCGCGCGTGAACAGCATCCGGTCGGCGAAGTCGCCGAACTTGGCGTGCGCCCTGGCGCGCAGCCGCACCTGTCCGACGACGGCCGAGACGAGATCGGGGGAGTGGCCGGCCGCTCGCAGGCGCGAGACGGTCCGCGCGACGTCGGCCACCTGGTCCACGGGGCCCAGATCGTCGAGGAGCCCGAGCCCTTCCGGGGTGAGCAGTGCACGCAACTCCGACATCTCCACGCCCTCAGCTTAGGCGGCCGACCGACGCGGGTCAGGCGGCCGTCGCTGGCACTCGCATTGCATGAGTGCCAGCCGACCGCCTACACTTGCAGTTAGCACTCTCGGGTTGAGAGTGCGAACAAGTCTTTCGTGTCAGCGTCAAGAAAGAAGAGGTAGACCGTGTCGGTTTCCATCAAGCCGCTCGAGGACCGCATCGTCATCAAGCAGGTCGAGGCCGAGCAGACCACCGCGAGTGGCCTGGTCATCCCCGACACCGCCAAGGAGAAGCCCCAGGAGGGCGAGGTCGTGGCGGTCGGCCCCGGCCGCATCGACGACAACGGCAACCGCGTTCCGCTCGACGTCGCCGTCGGCGACCGCGTGCTCTACAGCAAGTACGGCGGCACCGAGGTGAAGTTCGGCGCGGACGAGTTCCTCGTCCTGTCGGCTCGCGACGTCCTCGCGGTCGTCGTCCGCTGAGACAGCGTCTCTCGGAAGGGCCCGGATGCATCATGCATCCGGGCCCTTCCTGCATTCGGCCACAGCGCGTCCGAATCCTGCCATTCTCGTGAGGGGGCCGAGCAACGAGCAGGCGGCCCGCTCGGCCGGGACTAGGGTTGTGCGGTGACCTCGACGACCACCGCCCCGCGATCCAGCCAGACGGCGGGGGTCGCGTACGCAGGCGGCGCGTATCTCCTCTGGGGCGTGCTGCCGCTCTACTTCCTGCTGCTGACACCGACCGGTCCGTGGGAGGTCGTCGCCTGGCGGGTGCTGCTGTCGCTCGTCTTCTGTGTGATCCTGCTGACGGTGACGCGCGGGTGGCGGGCGTTCGGGGCGATTCTGCGCCAGCCTCGACTGCTCGGCTGGACGGCGCTCGCCGGACTCCTGATCTACGTCAACTGGCAGGTGTTCCTCATCGGCACGCTGTCGGACAATGTCATCGAGACGAGCCTCGGCTACTTCATCAACCCGATCACGACCGTCCTGCTCGGGGTGTTCGTGCTGAAGGAGCGCATCCGACGCCTGCAGTGGACCGCGATCGGCATCGCGGCGGTCGCGGTCGTCGTGATCATCGTCCTCTACGGCCACTTCCCCTGGATCGCGCTCTCGCTCACCGCCTCCTTCGGGCTGTACGGCCTCATCAAGAAGAAGATCGGGCCGGCGGTGGATGCCGTGAGCGGCCTCACCCTCGAGTCGTTCTGGCTGATCCCCATCGCCGTCGTGCAGCTCGTGCTCGTCGCGACGACCCCCGAGGGGCTCACCTTCGGCCAGAACGGCGCCTGGCACGCCGTCCTTCTCGCGTTCGCCGGAGTCGCGACCGCCGTGCCGCTGCTGCTGTTCGCCGCGGGAGCGCGGCGCATCGACCTCGCCGTGATCGGCATGATCCAGTTCATCACCCCGGTGATGCAGTTCGTCATCGGCGCCGTCGTGCTGGGCGAGCCGATGCCCATCGAACGCTGGATCGGATTCGTGCTCGTCTGGGTCGCGATCACGGTGTTCGTGATCGACCTGCTGCTGGCCGCCCGGCGTGGACGCCGCACGGCCGTCGCGCCGGTCTGAGAACGCCGGACCGACCCCGCTGCGCGCCTCGGAAGCGCGCGAGCGGATCGTTAACGCACCGAAACACTACCGACCCCTCCCGGAAGCGTTCTGCACCTAATGTGTAGATCATCCGACCGTGGTCCACAGTCCACGGCCAGTCACGCAAGGGAGCATCATGACCGTATTCACGCGCTCGCGCAGCGCCAAGATCATCGCAGGGGTCGCGCTCGTCAGCGCCTCCGCGCTGATCATCTCGGGCTGCAGCAGCTCGCCGTCGGAGGAGTCTTCGGGCGGGGGCGACAAGCCGGCCCAGGACCTCACCCTCAAGCTCGGCTCGCTGCTGCCGCAGACCGGATCGCTCGCGTTCCTCGGCCCGCCCATGGAGTCGGGCGTCGGCCTGGCCGTGAAAGAGATCAACGACGCGGACGCCGGTATCACCATCGACCTCACCGCCGAGGACGAGGGCGACACCGACACCAAGGCGTACGAGACCTCGATCACCAAGCTCCAGAGCGCGGGTGTCTCCGCGATCGTCGGCGCCGCGGCCTCGGGCGTCTCGAAGCTCATCCTCGACGGAAACGTCAGCGCCGGCATCCTGCAGATCTCCGCCTCGAACACGTCGCCGGACTTCACCACGTGGGACGACGACGGCCTCTACTTCCGCACCGCCCCGAGCGACCTGCTCCAGGGCGAGGTGCTCGGCAACCTGATCGCCGAGGACGGTGCGAAGTCGCTGGGCATCATCTACCAGAACGACGCCTACGGCACCGGCCTCGACGCCGCGATCAAGGAGACGTTCGAGGGCACCGGCGGCGAGGTCGTCGCCGAGGCGTCCTTCAACGTCGGCGACGCGCAGTTCGACGCGCAGGTCGAGACGATCAAGGCACAGAACCCCGACGCCGTCGCGATCGTGTCGTTCGACCAGTTCAAGACGATCGCGCCGCTGCTGGTGAACGCCGGCATCTCGGCCGACAAGTTCTACATGGTCGACGGCAACCTCTCCGACTACGGCGACGAGATCCCGGTCTCGCTCGAGGGCGCTCAGGGCACCAAGGCCGGACCCGCACTCGAGGACGACTTCACCGACCGCCTCCAGACGTACTGGACCGGTGAGGGCAACCCCGAGGTGAAGGACTTCACCTACGCGGCAGAGGCATACGACGCCGTCGTGCTCGTGGCTCTCGCTTCGCTCGCGGCCGGTTCCACCGAGGGTGCGGACATCGCGGCCAAGATGGAGGAGATCTCGGGCGGCTCGGGCGACGGTGAGAAGTGCACCACGTTCGCGGACTGCGCCAAGATCATCAACGACGGCGGCACGGCCGACTACGACGGCTACTCCGGCGAGGTCACGTTCGACGAGAACGGCGACCCGCAGGGCGCCACGATCGGCATCTACAAGTACAACGCCGAGAACACCATCGAGCGCACCAACTGATCGCACCAGCTCACGCTGACTGATCGCACGAAGGCCCCGGATGCAGCATCCGGGGCCTTCGTCATGCGCGCGGCGTGCGGAGGGGAGTGCGGCGCGTTTCGTCTCGCTTCGCTCGCTCAACGACCCGGGGGATGGCGCTCGCTCAACGACCCGGGGGATGGCGCTCGCTCAACGACCCGGGGGATGGCGCGCGCTCAACGACCCGGGGGATGGCGCTCGCTCAACGACCAGGGGGACGGCGCGCTCGGGCACGAGAGAGGGGCGGATGCCGCAGCATCCGCCCCTCTCGTCTCTGAGCCGTCAGGCGGCGTCCGTGCCCAGGGTGCCCAGGTACAGGCCGATGACCTTCGGGTCGTTCAGCAGGTCGCGTCCGGTGCCCTCGTACGCGTCGCGGCCCTGATCGAGCACGTAGCCGCGGTCGCAGATCTGCAGACAACGGCGGGCGTTCTGCTCGACCATGATGGTCGTGACGCCTGCCTTGTTGATGTCGGAGACGCGGATGAACGCGTCGTCCTGACGCACGGGGGAGAGGCCGGCCGACGGCTCGTCGAGCAGCAGCACCGACGGGTCCATCATGAGCGCGCGTGACATCGCGACCATCTGGCGCTCACCGCCGGAGAGCGATCCGGCTCGCTGCTTGAGGCGCTTGCCCAGCTCGGCGAAGATGCCCGTGACGAACTCCAGCCGCTCGGCGTACGCCTTGGGGTTCTGGTAGAGCCCCATCTGCAGGTTCTCCTCGATCGACAGCGAGGGGAAGACGTTGTTCGTCTGCGGTACGAACGCCACACCGCGCTTGACGAGCTTGTCGGCCTTGAGGCCGACGATGCTCTCGCCCTTCACGGTGATGTCGCCGTCTCGCACGTTCACGAGTCCGAAGATCGCCTTGAGCAGCGTCGACTTCCCGGCGCCGTTCGGTCCGATGATGCCGATCAGCTCGCCCTGCCTGGCGACGAGGTTCGCGCCGTTGAGGATGTTCACGCCGGGCAGGTAGCCGGCGTGCACGTCCTTCAGCTCGACGACCACGTCATCGTTCGCCGGGGCCGTTCCGTTCACGGATGCCGCATCGCTCATGCGCGTCCCTCCTCTGCCTCTTCGGCGGCCAGTTCCGCGTCGGCCTCCGCCTCGATCTGCTCGCGCAGCTTCACGGCCGCGGTGTCGGCCAGTACCGGGATGCGGCCGGTCACGGCGCCGAGATCGACGTCCTGATGCGCACCGAGGTACGCGTCGACGACAGCCGGATCCTCCATGACCTCCTCGGGCGGCCCCTCGGCGACGACGCGCCCCTCCGCCATCACGACCACCCAGTCGGCGATGTGCCGCACCATGTGCATGTCGTGCTCGACGAACAGCACGGTCATGCCCTGCTCCTTGAGGTCGAGGATGTGATCGAGCAGCGACTGCGTGAGCGCCGGGTTCACGCCGGCCATCGGCTCGTCGAGCATCACCAGCGTCGGGTCGCTCATGAGCGCCCTGGCCATCTCGAGGAGCTTGCGCTGACCGCCCGAGAGCGCTGCCGCGAAGTCCTTCTCCTTGGCGTCGAGCTTGAAGCGCCTGAGCAGCTCGCGCGCCTTGACCTCGATCTCCTTGTCCTGCTTGCGCCACAGGAACGGGAAGAGGCTCGACCAGAAGCCCTCGCCCCGCTGACCCGGGGCGCCGAGCTTCATGTTCTCGAGCACCGTGAGCAGCGACAGGGACTTCGTGAGCTGGAACGTGCGCACCTGGCCCATGCGGGCGACCTTGAACGACGGCACGCCGGACAGGTTCTTGCCGTCGAACGACCACGAACCGCTGTTGGGCTTGTCGAAGCCGCAGAGCAGGTTGAACAGCGTCGTCTTGCCGGCGCCGTTCGGGCCGATCAGCGCGGTGATGGCTCCGCGCGGGACCTCCAGGTGATCGACGTCGACCGCGGTGAGGCCGCCGAAGCGGCGCTGCACGGCATCCACCACGAGGATGGGGTCGACCTTGGCGACGCCGGGGGCGGCCGGGCCCTTCGTGAGGCCGGTCGTCTTCGGACGTCGGACGCTTCCCGTCGCGGGGGCCGATTCGGCGCCGGCGTCGGGGGTCAGTTCATTTGACAAAGGTCATCTCCCTCTTGTCTCCGAGGATGCCCTGCGGGCGGAAGATCACGAGCAGCATGAGGGCGATGCCGACGAAGATGAACACCAGCGTCGACGCCTGGCTGTCGGACATGGGCAGGAGGTCCGCCTTGGCCATGGCCGGGAGCAGGTTCGCGAGGAAGGCGAACACGACCCAGAACAGGATGGCGCCCAGCGTCGGCCCGAAGACCGTCGCGGCACCGCCGAGCAGGAGCACCGTCCACAGGAAGAAGGTGAGCGAGGTCGTGTAGCTGCCCGGCACCACGGCGGAGGGAAGGACGAACACGATGCCGCCCGCCGCGCCGATGATGCCGCCGACCACCAGGGCCTGCATCTTGTAGGCGAACACGTTCTTGCCGAGCGACCGCACGGCGTCCTCGTCCTCGCGGATGCCCTTGAGCACGCGGCCCCACGGGCTGCGCATGAGCGCCCAGACGACGAGCACGGCGAGAGCCAGCACGATCACGCCGAACACGCGGTTCCACAGGTCGTTCGCCGTGTAGGTCCACGGTCCGAAGCCGTACGTTCCGGTGGGGAAGGGGTTCGCGTCGCGGAACCCGCCGTTGTACTGGGCGAGGCCGTCGGCCGAGTTGGTGAACTCGTCGAACAGCTGCGTCGTGAACAGCAGACGCACGATCTCACCCGCCGCGATGGTCGCGATGGCGAGGTAGTCGGCTCTCAGTCGCAGCGTCGGGATGCCCAGGAGCACCGCGAACAGCGCTCCGCCGCCGAGCCCGATGAGCATTCCGACCCACCACGGGAGGCCGAAGGAGAGCACGGAGATCGCGTAGCCGTAGCCGCCGACCGCCATGAACGCCGCCATGCCGAAGTTCAGCAGACCGGCGTAGCCGAAGTGCACCGCGAGGCCGGTCGCCGCGAGCGCGTAGGCGATCGTGACCGGGCTGAAGAGGTAGACCGCGGTGTTGGAGAAGATGCTTCCGAAGTCCATCGTCAGCCCAACCTTTCCTTGCGTCCGAGCAGACCCTGCGGCCTCACCAGGAGGATGACGATGAGGACGACCAGCGCGCTGGCGTACTTGAGGTCCGACGGGATCCACAGGGTCGAGACCTCGACCGCGATCCCGACGATGAGCGATCCGACGAGAGCGCCGAAGGCGGTGCCGAGACCGCCGAGCGTGATGGCGGCGAAGATGAGCAGCAGCATCTGCATGCCCATGTCCCACTTCACGCCGGGGCGGAAGTACGCCCAGAGGATGCCGGAGATCGCCGCGAGCACACCCGCGAGGATCCACACGATGCGGATCACGCGGTCGACGTCGATTCCGGATGCCGCGGCGAGCTGCGGGTTGTCGGAGATGGCGCGTGTGGCCTTGCCGATGCGGGTGCGGGTGAGGAACCACGCGACCCCGAGGATCACGACGATGCTCACCGACATCGCGATCATGTCGATGTACGACAGCGAGATCGGCCCGAACTGGATCGGCGTGGGGCTCGCCCCGGGCAGCTGCCGCGTGCCGCCGCCGATGAAGTACTGGAAGACGTAGCGGAGGGCGAGCGAGAGTCCGATGCTGACGATCATGAGCTGCACGACGCCGAGTCCACGTCGTCGCAGCGGACGCCACAGCCCGGCATCCATCGCCCAGCCGAAGAGACCTCCTCCGATCACCGCCGCCGCGATGCCGAGCCACAGCGGCAGGTGCCAGAAGCTCGTGGTGACCAGGGCGACCAGGCCGCCCCACGTGACCATCTCGGCGTGCGCGAAGTTCGACAGGCGGGTGGTGCCGTAGATCAGGGCCGCACCCATCGACGCGAGTGCGAGCAGGAGGCCGAAGTTGAGCCCGCCGACGAGGCGGGAGAGGAGCTGGTCGATGAAGGTGACGGTGACCCGCTGCCCCTCGCCGAGGAAGAGGTTCGTGATCTTCGTGCCGGTGAGGCCGAACTCGACCTCGAACGACGCGGTCGTGCCCGCGATGGGCTGCGTGCCCTCCGGCAGCTGGGCCGCGTCGACGATCACCCCGTCGGGGAGCGTGTCCTCGTCGACCGTGAGCGTGTACTTCTCCTTCTCGGGGACGTACAGGCGCCACTTGCCCTCGGCGTCGGTCTCGGTCTCGCCTTCGAAGCCCTTGCCCTCGATCGTCATGACCACGCCCTCCACGGGCTGGTCATCGAACGTGATCACGCCGGCGAAGTAGAAATCGGTGATCTCCTGACCGTCGTCGGTCTCCTCCGCGGAGGCCGAGGCGGGTGGCTGCAGCCACAGGAATGCAAGGGCGAGGAGCGACGCGAGAAGGGGGATGACCCATCGCGTTCCGCTTCGCTTCGCCGAGATCGTCGGACTCACAGAACCTCCCAGTCCAGTACACAGACCAAGACAGGGTGTTCATCGGCCTTGATGTACGACGGTATGAGCGTAATGTGTCGGCTCTGTTTCGACCAAGGCACGATCTGCTCACGGTGAGCACGATCTCATCACGAAGGTGCATGCCCGACGACCGCCACGAGCGGCCGGATGACCCTCGTCGCCGCCGTCACCGGGAATTTCTCCAGCCGTCCGACGCTTAGAATTGGTACCACTCTCGCCAGTCAGCGCCCAGGAGGAGCATCCATGGATCAGCACGACCCCTTCGGATTCGTCGGACTCACTTACGACGATGTGCTGCTCCTCCCGGGGCACACCGACGTCATCCCCAGCGAGGCGGACACCTCGTCGCGGATCACGCGCCGGATCTCGGTCGCCACCCCGCTGCTCTCCAGCGCCATGGACACCGTCACCGAGTCGCGCATGGCCATCGCCATGGCGCGCGAGGGCGGCATCGGCATCCTGCACCGCAACCTCTCGATCGCCGACCAGGCCGCGCACGTCGACCGCGTGAAGCGCAGCGAGTCCGGCATGATCACCGACCCGATCACGACCACCGCCGACGCCACGGTCGAAGAGGTCGACGCGCTGTGCGCCAAGTACCGCATCTCCGGCCTGCCCGTGGTCGACGAGGACGGCCGTCTGGTGGGCATCGTCACCAACCGCGACATGCGCTTCGTCTCGGGCTTCGAGCGCCAGACGACGTTCGTGAAGGACGTCATGACCTCCGAGGGCCTCGTGACGGCCCGCGTCGGCGTCGCGGCGGGCGAGGTCATCGCGCTGTTCGCGAAGCACCGCGTCGAGAAGCTCCCCCTCATCGACGACGACGGCAAGCTCGCCGGACTCATCACCATCAAGGACTTCGACAAGAGCGAGAAGTACCCGCTCGCCACCAAGGACGACCAGGGGCGTCTGCGCGTCGGCGCGGCCATCGGCTTCTTCGGCGACGCGTGGGAGCGCGCCGAGGCACTGCGCGACGCCGGTGTCGACGTGCTCGTCGTCGACACCGCCAACGGTCAGTCGCAGGGTGTGATCGATCTCGTGAAGCGCCTCAAGGCCGACGAGAGCTTCGCCCACATCGACGTGATCGGCGGCAACGTCGCGACCCGCGAGGGCGCGCAGGCGCTCGTCGACGCGGGCGTGGATGCCGTCAAGGTCGGCGTCGGCCCCGGTTCGATCTGCACCACGCGCGTCGTCGCGGGCGTCGGCGTTCCGCAGGTCACCGCGGTGTACGAGGCGTCGCTGGCGGCCGGCCCCGCCGGCATCCCGGTCATCGCCGACGGCGGCCTGCAGTACTCGGGCGACATCGCAAAGGCCCTCGTCGCCGGTGCCGACGCCGTGATGCTCGGCTCCCTGCTGGCCGGCACCGACGAGTCGCCGGGCGAGATCGTGTTCCAGTCGGGCAAGCAGTTCAAGCAGTACCGCGGCATGGGGTCGCTGGGCGCGATGCAGACCCGCGGCAAGCAGACCTCGTACTCGAAGGACCGATACTTCCAGGCCGACGTGCCGAGCGACGACAAGCTGATCCCCGAGGGCATCGAGGGCCAGGTGCCCTACCGCGGCCCGGTCTCGGCCGTGGCGTACCAGCTGGTCGGCGGCCTGCGGCAGTCGATGTTCTACGTCGGCGCCCGCACGATCGAGGAGCTCAAGCAGCGCGGACGCTTCGTGCGCATCACCGCCGCCGGACTCAAGGAATCGCACCCGCACGACGTGCAGATCGTCGTCGAGGCGCCGAACTACAAGCGCTGAGCGCGCACCGACGACGGTTCATCGGAAGGGGCGGATGCTGCGGCATCCGCCCCTTCCGCATGTCGGCGGCGCGGCGTACCGTGCCGGTATGTGCCGCAACATCGTTCCGCTGAACAACCTCGAACCGGCCGCCACCGACGACGAGTGCCATGACGCCGCGCTGCAGTTCGTCCGCAAGGTCTCGGGGTCGAACGCCCCGTCCCGGGCCAACCGGGAGGTGTTCGATCGTGCGGTGGAGGAGATCGCCCGCGCGACGAGGGAGCTCATCGACGGTCTCGTGACTCCGGCCCCTCCCAAGAACCGCGAGCAGGAGGCGGACAAGCGCCGCGCGCGGTCCGCGGAGCGGTACGAGGCGATCCGGGTCTACCAGCAGGAGAAGCGCGCTGCGCGAGCGGCATCCTGATCCCTCCTCGAACGGAGCAGCACGCGGCGATGCGGTAGCGCTCCCACGTCTGCCATATGCCAATATTTAGGGATACTCGCTCGACTTCCCTCGGGCTCCCGGTGGAGAAGGCCTCCGGTGGCGCATCGCCGGTCCCCGCCGGCAGGGGGACATCCCCATGGAGAGCCGCATATGTCTGACGATGCACCCCGCGTCCTCGTCGTCGACGACGACCCCGACGTCGCCCTGCTGGTCAAGACCGTGCTCGAACGCCGGGCGGGCTGCGTCGTGCTCACCGCCGGCGACGGGCTGACCGCCGTCGAGCGCATCGCCGAGTTCGAACCCGACGTGGTCGTCACCGACATCGAGATGCCCGGCCTCGACGGCCTCGAACTCGTCGCGGAGCTGCGTCGCCGTGACCCCGTCGTGCCCGTGGTCGTGATGACCGCCCACGTCTCGGTCGAGTACGCCGTCTCGGCGCTCCGCGCCCAGGCCGACGAGTTCCTCACCAAGCCCCTCGACAACGTGCGGCTCGTGGAGGCCGTCACCCGTCTCGCTGCGGAGGGTCGCGCTCGACGGACCGCCAGCCGTGCGAAGCAGGTCGTGCTGGCGATCGGCGCGCACCCCGACGACGTCGAGATCGGGGTCGGCGGGATCCTCGCCGCGCACTCCCGCGCCGGCGACTCGGTCACGATCCTCACGCTGTCGCGCGGCTCGCGCGGAGGAGACGCCGACAGTCGGCAGCACGAGTCGCTCGCCTCGGCCGATCGGCTCGGCGCCCGCCTGTTCCTCAAGGACCTCATCGACACCGAGATCTCCGGCGGCGGGACGACCGTGCGCCTGATCGAGGAAGTGGTCAACGAGATCCAGCCGACCATCGTCTACACGCACTCCGAGCACGACCGTCACCAGGACCACCGTGCCGTGAGCGAGGCGACGCTCGTCGCGACCCGCAAGGTCGGCACGGTCGCGTGCTACCAGAGCCCGTCCGCCACCATCGACTTCCGTCCGACCCGGTTCGTGCGCATCGACGACTACCTCGGCGAGAAGCTGCAGCTGCTCGAGTGCTTCGCCTCGCAGACCGCGACGCGCGACTACCTCGACCCCGGCTTCGTCACCGCGACGGCACGGTACTGGTCGCGCTTCGGCGGGGGAGCGGCCGTCGAGCCGCTCGAAGTCGTGCGTGAGACCGCCGAGTTCATCGGCGCCCACGAGCTCACCAGGCAGGAGGGCTGATGGCCGCCCGCATCCTCGTCACCGGCGCCGGCGGTCCCGCCGGCGTCGCCGTGATCCGCTCGCTGCTGCGCCGCGACGACCTCACGGTGTTCGCCGCCGACATGGACGGCTGGGCCAGCGGCATCTATCTCGTCCCACCCGAGCAGCGACGGCTCGTGCCGCCCGGCCGGGCCGACGACTTCGTCCCGGCGATCGCGCAGATGGTGCGCGACGATCGGCTCGACCTCGTGGTCTCCACGGTCGACGTCGAGCTCGTGGCGCTCGCCGGGCGCCGGGACGAGCTCGCCCCGGCGGTGCTCGCCGCGCCCTCGGAGGACACGCTGCACGCCGCGCTCGACAAGTACGTCCTCGCGGAGCGGTGCGCATCGACCGGACGCAGCCCGCGGACGCTCCTCGCAGGGCCCGAGGCGCTGGCCGCCGAGTGGGAGTTCCCGGTGTTCGCCAAACCTCGCCAGGGGGCGGGGAGCCGCGGCATCCGTCTCGTCCCCGACCGCGCGGCGCTCGAAGCGCTGCCGGTCGACGAGGGGCTGATCGTGCAGGAGTTCCTCCCCGGCGAGGAGTACTCGGTGGATGTGCTCGCCGACGCCTCGGGCCGCGTGGTGGCCGCTGTACCGCGCACCCGCGCTCGCGTGGACTCGGGTGTCGCCATCGCCGGCCGCACGGTGCACGACGAGGAGCTGGAGCAGACCGCCGCGGCCGTCGCATCGGCGATCGGACTCGTCGGCGTCGCGAACGTGCAGCTGCGGCGCGACCGTTCCGGGCGCGCGATGCTGCTCGAGGTGAATCCGCGGTTCCCCGGTGCCCTGCCGCTCACGATCGCGGCGGGCGTCGACATCCCCTCGCTCGTGGCCGATCTGTTCCTCGGCGTCGACATCCCCGCATCCGTGCCGTTCCGCGAACTCGCCTCGGTGCGCTTCCTCGAAGACATCATCGTCGAGGTCGACGAGGTGCTCGTCTCCGAGCACGCCGGTCATCAGGACGAACTGTGAGCCACGACCTGCTGCGCGGCGACCACCACGTGCACTCCACGTTCTCCGACGACGCCGTGTCGACCCTCGAGGAGAACGTCGCGGCGGGTGCCGAACGGGGGCTGACGACGCTCCGGCTCGTCGACCACGTGCGCAGCGACACCGCCTGGGTCCCCGAGTACCTCGCGGCCGTGCGAGGGCTGCAGGTGCCGGACGGGCTCACGGTGCTCACCGGCGTGGAGGCGAAGATCCTCGACGTCTCTGGCGAGCTCGACATCCCCGTGCTCCCGCCAGGGATCGACCGCATCCTCATCGCCGACCACCAGTTCCCGGGAGACGACGGCCCGCTCGGACCGACCGCGGTGCGCGAGCGGATCGCCGCCGGATGGGCGACGGACGACGTCCTCGACCAGCTGGTGACCGCGCTGAACGCCTCGATGACGCGGTATCCGGGCAATCAGCTCGCGCACTGCTTCTCGATCCTGCCGAAGATCGGCCTGGTCGAGGACGACCTCGGCCCCGAGCGGATCGCCAGCTGGGCCCGCACCGCAGCCGAGACGGACACGCTCGTCGAGGTCAACGAGAAGTGGGGCTGCCCGGGCGGCGCGCTGCTCGATGCGCTGCGGGATGCCGGAGCCGTCGTCGTCGCGTCGACCGACAGCCATGAGGCCTCGGACGTCGGCCGCTACGACCGCGTCGTCGCCCTTCTCGACGGTCGGAGCCTCTGATGCCCGTGCTCACCGGTGCCGAGACCGCGCTGGTCGTCGTGCTCATCCTGTGCGTCCTGGTCGGGACGCTGCCCGTGATCAACACCGGGCTGCAGTTCCTGCTCCTGCCCGTGCACGCGTTCCGCAACCACTACGGCAAGGCCGCTCCGCACCATCCGCGCATCGCCGTCCTGATCCCCGCCTGGAACGAGGCGCTCGTGCTCGGCCCCGCGATCGAGAGGCTCCTGCAGCTCGAATACCCCGCCGACCGCCTCCGGGTCTTCGTGATCGACGACGCCTCGACCGACGACACCCCCGCGGTCGTGGCGGCCAAGATCGAGGCGCACCCCGGACGCGTGGTGCACCTGCGGCGCGAGCAGGGCGGGCAGGGCAAGGCGCACACGCTCAACCACGGGCTCGACGTCGTGCTCGCGGACGAGTGGACCGAGGCCGTGCTCATCATGGACGCCGACGTGATCTTCGCACGCGACTCGCTGCGCAAGCTCAGTCGCCACCTCGCCGACGAGAAGGTCGGCGCGGTCACCGCGTACATCGCCGAGGGCAGTCGCGACCGCAACTACCTCACCCGGTTCATCGCGATCGAGTACGTCATCGGGCAGCTGTCGGCACGCCGCACGCAGAACGTCGGGGGCGCGATCGCGTGCCTCGCCGGGGGAGCGCAGCTGCACTCTCGGGCGAACCTCGAGGCCATCGGCGGGCGCATCCCCACCGGCACGCTCGCCGAAGACACCATGACGACGTTCGAGGGGCAGCTCAAAGGACGCCGCATGGTGTTCGAGCCGCACGCTGTCGTGCTCGCGGAGGAACCGCGCACGATCGACTCGCTCTGGAAGCAGCGCCTGCGGTGGGCGCGGGGGAACGTGCAGCTCACGTCGATCTACAAGAGGCTCTGGTTCCGTCCCAGCGATCAGCACAACCTCGGCAGCTTCGCGTTCGGCCTCGCCTGGTTCACGATCCTGCTCCTGCCGGCCTTCATGCTCCTCGCAGCGGCCGGAATGCTCGCCCTGCTGCTCCTGCACAGCGACATCGCGGAGTTCGTGTTCCGCTTCATGTGGATCTCCGCCGCGTGCATCTACCTGTTCTCGATGCTCTTCGCCGTGCAGCTCGATCCGCGGATCGGCCGCCAGTCGTGGCGCGAGGCGCTCATGTTCCCCGGGCTCGGGGCCCTGCTCCTCATGGCGATCGCCCTGTTCCCGCAACTCTTCGAGGACGGGCTCGCCGCCCTCGGACTGCCGCTTAACGACGAGACGCGCATCCTCTGGGCGATCGGCTTCTATCTGTGGGGGCCGATCTCGATGCTCGGCATCTGGCTCGCCCGCGTGGTCGAGAAGCTTCCCGGCGGGCGCTTCTTCGCCGGCCTCCTGCTCTACGTCTGCGGGTACGGCTCCCTGCTGTGCGCCATCACCGTGGACTCCTACATCAAGGAGTGGCGTCGCGCCGACGCCGCCTGGATCAAGACCGAGAAGGTCGGACGGGTCGAGTCATGAGCGAAGCACTGCCGCGCGCCGACGAGGAACAGGAGATCGCGACGGATGCCCGGCGCGAGCGACGCCTCGTCTGGCAGGCGCTCCTCTCGCTGGCCGTCGTCGTGGTCGTCGTGATCGTGCGAGAGCTGCTCCTGTGATGAGCGGGCGGCCGCTCGCGCTCGTGGTCGAGGACAGCGCCGACCAGACGGAACTCCTGCGCCGCCACCTCGACCGGGAGGGATTCGACGTCTTCGCCGCGGCGGATGCCGAGAGCGCGATCAGCGCGTTCGACGGCATCTCGCCCGTCGTCGCCGTCGTCGATCTGCTCCTTCCCGGCATCACGGGCACCGAGTGCGCGCGACTCGTGCGCACGCGGTTCCCCGACTGCTTCCTCATCGTGAGCTCGGTGCTCGACGCGACGGACTACCCGGAGGCGGATGCTGCGCTGCCGAAGCCGATCGTCGGAGCCGATCTGCGCGGCATCCTCCGCGGGATCGCGCGGTGAACGCGACGCCTCTCCGCCGCGCGGAGAACAGCTGGTACGGCATCTTCGACAACCCGAGCCCCCTGATCAAGCAGGCGCCCACGGCGATCGCGGCCGCGCTCGCCGCCCTGTTCACGTGGCTCTACCCCGAGCTGCCGTTCTCCGACTTCAACGCCGCCCTCGCCGGGCTGCTGCTCGTGCTGTTCGCGACCGTGCACGCCGGCATCCTCAGCGCCCGCCGCGTCTACGACGGCTGGATCGTGCTCGTCATCCCGATGATCGACATCATCGGACTGGGCCTCTTCCGTGCGGGCACGGGCGGGCCGACGTCGGTGTTCACCTCGCTCGTGCTGCTGCCGGTGGTGTGGATCGCCGCGGCCCCCGGCATCCGCTACGTCTTCGCGGTGGGTGCGCTGACCTCCTTCGCCCTGCTCATGCCGTACATCACGGAGCCGCCAGGCAGCTCGGTCGAGTGGCTGCGCGGCGTCGTGGGCCCGCTCGTCTTCTCCGCGCTCGCCGCCGTCGTCAACGAGCTCTCCCGCCAGCAGCGCCTCCGCGTACGGCAGGCGGAGCTGCTCGTGGCCGAACGCACCTCGGCCCTCAGCGAGAACGTGGTGGTGCTCGAGAGACTGCAGGAGAAGGAGCGGGAGTACCGACAGCTGCTCGACTCCTTCCAGAGCCTGTGGGCGTCGATCACGGTGCAGGCGGTCGTGGCGGTCGACCTGACCGGACGCATCACGGAGTGGAACCCCGGAGCGGTGCGGCTGCTCGGCCTGTCGGTGGAGGAAGCGCTGGACGACGTGCGCGTCGACCGCTTCTTCACCGTGTCTGCGCTGACGCAGCTGGTCGGCGACGCCCCGTGCGCGGCGGCGGGAGCCGACCTCCCGTCGGGCCTCAAGGCGCTCTTCGCACGGGCCGAGGCCGAGCGCAGCGTCGAGGGCGACGTCGACGTCACGACGGCCGGCGGCACCGTCGTGCCCGCCCGCGTCACCATCAGCCCGCGTCGGGACGCGACCGGCGAGACCCAGGGGTACCTGCTCGTGCTGACCGACGAGACGCGTGCCGTCGAGGTCGCGCGCATGAAGGACGAGTTCGTCGGGATGATCTCGCACGAACTGCGGACTCCGCTGAGCGCGATCATCGGATTCCTCGACCTGTTGCGCAACGATCCGGGTCAGCCGCTCTCCGAGGAGCAGGAGGAGTTCGTCGGCATCATCGAGCGCAACGCGCAGCGGCTGCTGACCCTCGTCGGCGACCTGCTCTTCACCGCCCAGGTCGAGTCGGGGCGGTTCCCGCTGGATCGCTCCGAGATCGACCTCGCCGAGATCGTGCGCAACGCGGTGACGTCGTCGGGGCCGCACGCGCAGCGCGAGGGCGTCGAGCTCGTGGCGGAGACCCCGTCGACACCGGTTCGCGTGGTCGCCGATCCCGGCCGCATCGGGCAGGCCCTCGACAACCTGCTCTCCAACGCGATCAAGTTCACGCCGTCGGGCGGTCGGGTCACGGCGGCCGTCCGGCCGCGCGACGGGGGCGTCGAGCTGGCCGTCCGCGACACGGGCCTCGGCATCCCCGAAGACGAGCAGGGGATGCTGTTCACCCGCTTCTTCCGCGCATCGACGGCGACGCGCAACGCTGTGCCCGGGGTGGGCCTGGGGCTCACGATCACGCGGGCGATCGTGCTCGCGCACGGCGGGTCGATGGACGTCACGAGCAAGGAGGGCGTCGGCACGGAGTTCCGGATGTACCTGCCGACGTCGCCGCGCACCGAGGCCGTGCAGGTGGTCGCGAGCACGGTGTGACCGTCGGGGCGTCGCCCGCCTGATATTCTGGTCGGCTCGCCAGGCGGGCGGAAGGACGGCCCGCACCGTGGGATACATCGACATCGCAGGGGTCTCGCTGACTCTGCCCGACGGGAGACCGCTGCTCGACGAGGTGACGTTCCGCGTCGGCTCCGGGTCGACGAGCGCGCTGATCGGGCCCAACGGGGCGGGCAAGACCACGCTGCTGCGGATCATCCGAGGCGATCAGGCGGCGGATGCCGGAGTGGTGACCATCGACGGCGGCCTCGGCGTCATGGACCAGTTCGTGGGCCACGGCGAGGCGGGGGAGACCGTGCACGACCTGCTCGTGCGCGTCGCGCCGGCCCGCATCCGGCACGCAGCGCAGTCGCTCGAGGCGGCCGAGACCGCGCTGATCGAGCGCGACGAGCACGACACGCAGATGGCCTACGCGGCGGCGATCGCCGAGTACGCCGACGCCGGCGGGTACGAGCACGAGACCGTCTGGGATCAGTGCACCGTGGCCGCTCTCGGCGTGCCGTACGACCGGGCGCGCTACCGCGAGCTGACCACGCTCTCGGGCGGAGAGCAGAAGCGGCTCGCGCTCGAAGCGCTGCTGCGCGGCCCGGACGAGGTGCTGCTGCTCGACGAGCCGGACAACTACCTCGACGTGCCGACCAAGCGCTGGCTCGAGGAACAGCTGCGGCAGACGCCGAAGACCGTGCTGCTCGTGTCGCACGACCGCGAGCTGCTCGCCCGAGCCGTCGACCGCCTGGTCACGCTCGAACCGGGTGGGGCCGGTGCGACGGCGTGGGTGCACGGCGGGGGGTTCGCCACCTACCACCAGGCGCGCACCGACCGGATGGATCGCCTCGACGAGCTGCGCCGGCGGTGGGACGAGCAGCACGAGAAGCTGCTCGTTCTCGTCGCGACGCTGAAGGTGAAAGCGTCGGCGAACGACGGCTTCGCGTCGCGATATCAGGCGGCGCAGACGCGTCTCCGCCGGTTCGAGGACGCGGGCCCGCCGCAGGAGCGCCCGCCCGCGCAGGACTTCGACATGCGGCTGCGCGGCTCGCGCACGGGCAAGCGCGCGGTCGTCGCCGACCGGCTCGAGCTGACCGGGCTCATGCAGCCCTTCGACGTCGAGGTCTGGTACGGCGACCGGGTCGCCGTGCTCGGGTCGAACGGCTCCGGGAAGTCGCACTTCCTGCGGCTGCTCGCGCGCGGCGGCAGCGACCCCGACCCGAGTCTCGGACACGTCACCTCGACCGCCGAGCAGCTGTCGGAGGTCGCCCACACCGGAGCGGCGGTCCTCGGCGCGCGCGTCGTGCCCGGCCTGTTCGCGCAGACGCACGCCCACCCCGAGTTCGTCGGGCGCACCCTGCTGGAGATCCTGCACCGCGGCGACGAGCGACGGGCGGGGATGCCGCGGGATGCCGCGAGCTCGGCGCTCGACCGGTACGGTCTCGTGCGGCAGGCGCAGCAGACGTTCGAGTCGCTGTCCGGCGGGCAGCAGGCACGGTTCCAGGTGCTGCTGCTCGAGCTCTCGGGGGCGACGCTGCTGCTGCTCGACGAGCCCACCGACAACCTCGACCTGGAATCGGCCGAGGCGCTGGAAGACGCCCTGACCCGGTTCGAGGGGACGGTGCTGGCCGTGACGCACGACCGGTGGTTCGCGAGATCGTTCGACCGGTTCCTCGTGTTCGGGTCCGACGGTCGGGTGTACGAGGCCGACGAGCCGGTGTGGGACGAGCGCCGCGTCGTGCGAGCGCGGTGACGGCCCCGGCATCCTCCCCGCCGTCGGCCGCCGTGCGCGCCGGGTAGTCTGGTGGGGTGACCATGGAGATCGAGCTCGGCCGAGGCAAGCGCGCGCGCCGCGCATACACGTTCGACGACATCGCGGTGGTGCCGTCACGGCGCACACGCAACCCGGAGGACGTGTCGACCGCGTGGACGATCGACGCGTTCGGCTTCGACATCCCCGTGCTCGGTGCGCCGATGGACTCCGTCGTGAGCCCGCGCACCGCCATCATGCTGGGACAGCTGGGCGGTCTCGGGGTCCTCGACCTCGAGGGGCTCTGGACCCGCTACGAAGACCCCGAGCCGCTGCTCGCCGAGATCGCGGGACTCGCGGGCGACTCCGCGACCGTGCGCATGCAGCAGCTCTACTCGGAGCCGATCAAGCCCGAGCTGATCACCCGCCGCCTGGCCGAGATCCGCGAGGCCGGCGTCACGGTCGCCGGTTCGCTGACACCGCAGCGCACCCAGCAGTTCTACGACACGGTCGCCGCGGCCGGGGTCGATCTGTTCGTCATCCGCGGCACGACCGTGTCGGCCGAGCACGTATCGAGCGTCGACGAGCCGCTGAACCTGAAGAAGTTCATCTACGACCTCGACGTGCCCGTCATCGTCGGCGGTGCGGCGACGTACACGGCCGCGCTGCACCTCATGCGCACGGGGGCCGCCGGCGTGCTGGTCGGCTTCGGCGGGGGAGCGGCGTCGACGACGCGCGCGACCCTCGGCATCCACGCTCCGATGGCGACGGCCGTCTCCGATGTCGCTGCCGCGCGTCGCGACTACCTCGACGAGTCGGGCGGCCGCTACGTGCACGTGATCGCCGACGGCGGCGTCGGCACGTCGGGCGACATCGTGAAGGCGCTCGCCATGGGAGCGGACGCCGTCATGCTCGGCGTCGCGCTCGCACGAGCCACCGACGCGCCCGGCCACGGTTTCCACTGGGGTCCCGAGGCACACCACCCGCAGCTTCCGCGCGGTCGCCGCGTCGAGGTCGGCGGCATCGGCACGCTCGAGGAGATCCTCTACGGTCCTGCTCCGGTCGCCGACGGCACCGCGAACCTCATCGGCGCGCTGCGCAAGTCGATGGCGACCACCGGGTACTCCGACCTCAAGGAATTCCAGCGCGTCGAGGTCGTGCTCGCCCCGTACGAGGCCTGAGGTCCCGCGCATCACCGTGACGTCCCCCGCTCTGTTCCCGCCAACCCTCCGCGAGGTCATGCTCCGCGGGCGCTGGATCGGGATGCTCGTGCTGTGCCTGATCGTCGCCGGCGTGTTCGCGTGGCTCGGCCAGTGGCAGCTCGAGCGGGCGATCGAAACGGATCCGCCGCCCGCGGGAGCGACGGAGAACGTGCGTCCGCTCGCCGAGGTGGTCGAGCCGGGTGAGTACCTCGCGGAGCCGCTCGTCGGTCAGCGCGTCGAGACGTCGGGCTCCTGGGTCGCGGACGACTTCGTGATCGTGTCGAGCCGGTTCAACGACGATGTCTCGGGCTACTGGGTGACCGGCCAGCTGCGCGTCGCGGAGAGGACGTCGATCGCGGTGGCGATCGGTTGGACCGCCGACCGCGATGTCGCTCAGGATGCCGTCGACACCCTGAACGAGGACGCCGACGGCTCGGTCGTCGAGGTCACGGGGCGGATCATCTCCGACGAGGGACCGTCTGTGCCGCCGGAGGACGACCCCCATCGGATCGACCGCATGTCGCCGGCCGCCCTGCTGAGCGTGTGGCACGACGTCGAGGGGCTCGAGATGTACCGGCCCTATCTGGCGTCGTCGACGGCGTCGGCCGGGCTCACGGACATCGCGTCTCCCGCACCGGCCGAGCAGTCGCCGGTCAACTGGCTCAACGTGTTCTACGCCGCCGAGTGGGCGATCTTCGCGGGCTTCGCCTTCTACCTCTGGTATCGCCTGGCGAAGGATGCGTGGGAGCGCGAGGTCGAGGAGTTCGAGGACTCCGCGGCATCCGAGACCGCCTGACGGTCCGCGCATCCGCGCAGGCGCGACCGCGCATCCGAGCGACCGGCACTCCGATATTCCACCTTCGTCAGGGGTGTCTTCCGCCCATTCGGTTAGCGCTCGGTGACCAATGGGAAAACTCCGTTGATGATGTCGGAGGGCCTTCATAAGCTCGCATCATGTGCGCCGGCTGTGAGGGTGCGCAGTCATGGCTCCACGAGAGCCGTCGCCCGATGAAACCGAGGAGACAACACCGATGATGTCCGCTTCCGACGCCGCGAACCGCGAGGTTCCCGGGTCCGATCGCAGAAGCCGGGGGCGTCTCGGCGTCCTCGCCGCCACCTGCGTCGCAGCTCTGGGCGCCAGCGCCCTCATCGCGACGCCCGCCTCCGCCGACGTCGCGGGGACGGGGGTCGTCATCAACGAGGCGTACCTGTCCGGCGGCAGCGCAGGGGCCGCGTACACGAACAAGTTCGTCGAGCTCTACAACCCGACCGACTCTCCGGTCGCGCTCGACGGCCTCTCGCTGCAGTACCGGTCGGCGACCGGCACGGGCAACGCCAACGGCGTCGCGCCGCTCAGCGGCAGCATCCCCGCCCGGGGGCACTACCTCGTGCAGGGCGGTAGCAACGGCGCGAACGGCGCGGCACTGCCCGCACCCGACGCGACGGGCAACCTCAACCCGAGCGGAAGCGCCGGCACCCTCGCGCTCGTGAAGGGCACGGCGGCCGTCGCCCTCACGCCGGGATCCGTGACCGGTGTCGACGGTGTGATCGACGTGCTCGGCTACGGCACCTCGAACACGTTCGAGACCGCCGCGGCCCCGGCGCCAGCCGGCAACACCGACGTGAAGTCGCTGAATCGCACGAACGGCGCCGACACCGACGACAACAGCGTGGACTTCACGCTCTCGGCCACGATCACCCCGCAGAACTCCGGCGGCACCGACCCCGGCACCGATCCGGAGGACCCGGGCACCGACCCCGGCACCGACCCCGCGAAGGTGTCGATCGCCGAGGTTCAGGGCACGACCGACGTGTCGCCCCTGAACGGCCAGACCGTGACGGTCGAGGGCGTCGTGACGGCCGACTACCGCACCGGCGGCTACAAGGGAATCGTCATCCAGACGCAGGGCTCGGGCGGCGAGACCGACGCGACGCCGGGCGCGTCCGACGGAGTCTTCGTCTTCCTGAACGCTCTCGCCCCGACGCTCGCGATCGGCGACCTCGTCTCGGTCACGGGCTCCGTGAGCGAGTACTTCGGCCAGACGCAGATCAACTCGGCATCCCTCGCCGGCATCTCCGTCGTGCAGGCGGGCGTCGGCGTACCGGCCGTCACGCCGCTGCCCGACACCGTGGTCGGCGCCGACCGTGAGCAGTACGAGAGCATGCTCGTCGCGCCCGCCGGCACCTACCGCGTCGCGTCGAGCCACCAGCTCTACAACTTCGGCACGCTGTGGCTGAACGCCGGCGCCGACCTGAACGTGAAGAGCACCGAGCTCGCACGTCCCGGCGCCGATGCCGCGGCCATAGCGGCGGCGAACCGCGCGAACCGCCTGCTGCTCGACGACGGCTGGTCCATCCAGGTCACGAACAACGGCCACCCGAACGACCAGCCCTACTTCACGAAGGACCTCGTGGTGCGGAACGGCGACACCGTCGACTTCCGCGACAACGGCTACGTGCTGTCGTACGGCTTCGACGACTGGCGTCTGCAGCCGGTCGTCCCGATCGACAGCACCTCGCCCGAGGCGGCCAAGGTCGGCTTCGAGGCGACCAACCCGCGCGTCGAGTCGGCGCCGACGGTCGGCGGCGACGTGCAGGTCGCGTCGTTCAACGTCTTCAACTACTTCACGACGCTGAAGAGCCAGAACTCGAACGCGCGCGGTGCGGCGAACGCCGCCCAGTTCGCGATCCAGAAGTCGAAGATCGTCGCGGCCATCAACGGCCTCGATGCTGAGATCGTCTCGCTCATGGAGATCGAGAACTCGATCAAGCTGGGCGGGTCGCTCGACTCCGCGCTCGCCGATCTCGTCGACGGGCTCAACGACGCCCTCGGCGACGACGTGTGGGACTACGTCCGCACCCCGGCGGCCCTGGACGACGCGGCGACGACCGACTTCATCACGAGCGCCATCATCTACAAGAAGGATGATGTGTCGACCGTCGGCGACAGCCTCACCGTCACCGACGAGACCGTGTGGGGCAACGCCCGCGAGCCGATCGCCCAGGCGTTCGACGTCGACGGCCGCACCGTGACCGTGGTCGCGAACCACTTCAAGTCGAAGTCGGCCCCCGAGGGCGGCGGCGCGGAGCCGGCCGACGGCCAGGGCTTCTTCAACGCAGACCGGGTGGCCCAGGCGAACTCTCTCAAGGGCTTCACCGAGACGATCGAGGAGAAGACCGGCAGCAGCGACATCCTGCTGATCGGCGACTTCAACGCCTACGCCAAGGAAGACCCGATCGACGTCTTCACCAGCGCGGGCTGGAGCGACGTCGCACCCGAGAAGGCGCCGGGGCAGCACACGTACTCGTTCGACGGCGAGCTCGGCTCGCTCGACCACGTGCTCGCGTCGCCGTCGCTGGCCGCCTCGATCACGGGTGCGGGTGTCTGGAGCATCAACTCGCCGGAGTGGAGCGATCGCGGCTACGCGTTCGGCGCCACCGAGGCCGGCACCCCGTTCCGTTCGAGCGATCACGACCCGATCATCGTCGGCGTCTCCGCAGAGGTCCCGCCGGTGAGCATCGATGTCGTCACGATGAACGACTTCCACGGCCGCATCGAGGCCGACGGCGCCGCCGCCGGTGCCGCGGTGGTCGCCGGAGCCGTCAAGCAGTTCCGCGAGGCGAACCCGAACACGATCTTCGCCGGTGTCGGCGACCTGATCGGCGCGTCGACGTTCACGTCCTTCATCAACGACGACAACCCCACGATCGACGCGCTCAACGCGGCCGGTCTCGACGTCAGCGCGGCGGGCAACCATGAGTTCGACCAGGGCTGGGAGGACCTGCGCGACCGCGTGCAGGACCGCGCGGACTGGGAGTACATCTCGTCGAACGTGTTCCTCACCGAGACGGGTGAGCCCGCTCTCGCGCCGGCCTGGGTCAAGGAGCTCGACGGCGTGCGCGTCGGATTCGTCGGCGCCGTCACGGAAGACCTCGACTCGCTGGTCTCGCCGGAAGGGATCGCCGACCTCGAGGTGCGCAGCATCGTCGACTCGGTGAACGCCGTCGCCGACGACCTGCGTGACGGCGACGAGTCCAACGGTGAGGCGGACGTCGTCATCCTGCTCGTGCACGAGGGCGCGGCCAGCGTCGAGCTGTCGAGCATCACCCCGGAGTCGCCGCTGGGCGAGATCGTCTACGGCGTCGACGGCGACGTGGACGCGATCGTGTCGGCGCACACCCACCTCGCCTACAACCACGTGATCGACGGTCGCCCCGTGATCTCGGCCGGTCAGTACGGCGAGAACCTCGGGCTGATGAACATCCAGGTCGACCCGAAGACGAAGGAGCTGCTCTCGATCACCAACGAGATCAAGCCGCTCACCGCCAACGGCCAGCCGTTGTACCCGGCCGTTCCGGAGGTCGCCGACATCGTCGCCAAGGCGAAGGCCGACGCCGACGTGCTCGGCGCCGTCAAGGTGGGCGACATCACCGCCGACTTCAATCGGGCGCGTCAGGCGAACGGGTCGGAGAACCGCGGTGGCGAGTCGACGATCGGCAACTTCGTCGCCGACGTGCAGAAGTGGTCGACGGGCGCGGACATCGCGCTCATGAACCCGGGCGGGATCCGCGCCAACCTCACGTACGCGTCGTCCAACGCGAACGATCCGGCTGGCAACGTCACGTACCGTGAGGCGGCGACGGTGCAGCCGTTCGCCAACACGCTGGTCACGCTGACCCTCACCGGAACGCAGCTGAAGGGCGTGCTCGAGGAGCAGTGGCAGCCGTCGGGAGCGGCGCGTCCGTTCCTCAAGCTGGGTGTCTCGGAGGGGCTCGTCTACACGTACGACCCGACCGCGGCGCAGGGATCGCGCATCACCTCGATCACGCTGAACGGCACGCCGATCGACCCGTCGGCGAGCTACACGGTCGCCGCGAACTCGTTCCTCGCCGCGGGGGGAGACAACTTCTTCACCTTCCGCGAGGGCACGGGCAAGCGCGACACCGGCAAGATCGACCTGCAGTCGATGGTCGACTGGTTCGACGCGAACAAGACCGCGACGCCCGACCTCGCGCAGCGCGCGGTCGGTCTCACGGTGAGTGCTCCGGATGCCGACGGCTACACCGCCGGCGACCAGGTCACCGTCGCGCTCTCCTCTCTGGCGTTCAGCGGCGGAGAGGCGGCCCCCGGCGAGGTGACCCTGTCGCTCGGCGGCACCCAGGTCGCCGCGGGAGCGATCGATCCGACGATCGTCGACACGACCGACGAGGCCGGACGCGCGTCGCTCACGTTCACGGTCCCGTCCGGTGTGTTCGGCGAGCAGCCGCTCACCGTGACGGTTCCGTCGACCGGCACGACCGTGCAGGTGCCGTTCACGATCTCGGGTGAGGAGCCCGAGGAGTTCGCCGGCACGATCACGACCGATTCGAAGGTCGCCGCGGGCAAGAAGCTGCGCATCACCGGTGCGAACTTCGAGCCGGGGGAGACCCTGACGGTCGTGCTCGAGCCGAAGAAGGGCAAGCCGGTCCAGGTCGGCACCGTGCAGGTCACCGCCGACGGGACCTTCTCGACCAGCGTGACGGTGCCGAAGAACACGCAGCCGGGCAAGTACACGGTCGTGGTCTCGCAGGCCGACGGGGACGCGGCGACGGCCACCGTCACCGTGAACCGTGCCGGCGGCATCGGCGGCATCATCGGCGGCATCATCGACTGGATCTGGGACCTCATCACCGGGTGGTTCTGATCACAGCGCGCGCATGACGCAGGCGGAGGCCGTCGGGAGCGATCCCGGCGGCCTCCGTCGTCTATCCGCGTTATCAGGGGGTGAGGAGCTCGACCTCCGCCTGGGCGAGCGCGGTGGCGAACGCCGGGGCGGGCGGTGCGTCGGTCACGACGTAGTCGACGCGGTCGAGCGTGGTGACCTGGGCGAAGAGCCGACGACCGAACTTCGATGAGTCGGCGAGGATGGCAGTGCGCTCCGCCCGCTGGATCATCTCGGCCATCATCGTCGCGTCGCCCATGTTCGAGGTCGAGAACCCCTCCTCGTCGACCGCGCCGACGGCGATGAGGGCGAGATCGCAGCGGATGTCGACCTCCGGCCCGCCCGGCGTCATCGTGAACGCCACGGGTCCGGTGGTCGCCTGCGTGATCGCCCGCACTGCGCCGCCGAAGACGTACAGGTCGCGGAATGCGGAGGGGGAGATCTCCGCCGGGATGCGGAGGTTGTTCGTCGCGATCGTCAGGTCGCGGTGGTTCCGCAGCGCCCGGGCGACCGCGAGGGTCGTCGTGCCGGCGTTGAGCATGACCACCGCGCCGTCGTCGATCAGCCCGGCTGCGAGCCGCGCGATCTTCTCCTTCTCCTCCGTCTGCATCCGCAGGCGCACGTCGAGCGCGCGGTCCTTCAGCTGACCTTCCGCGCTCACGGCGCCGCCATGGGTGCGGATCACGACGCCCTCGCGGTCGAGCTGATCCAGGTCTCGTCTGATCGTGTCGATCGAGACGCCGAAGTGCTCGGCGAGCCCGCCCACCGTGACCTCGCCTTCGTGCTCGACGTAGGCGGCGAGGTCGGCCTTGCGGCCGGCGGGGAGGCGTCGTTTCGAGGATGCGCGTGCTTCCATGCCCCCATCTCTAGCACATTCGGCAGAAATAGCGGCAGATTTCGGCAGAAAGCCGCACATGGGACTTCGCCTGTATTTCGGGGTAGCGCGGGGCGCGGCCGAAGAACAAGCAGGTACAACCGGGGTGAAAACCCTTGCGCAACAGCAAAGCACGGCATAACATTGCTCAAAACCGCATGAACAAGCATTGACGCGCGTGATGCGGCACGATCTCGAAGAGGAGAAGTGATGATCACAGCAGGACGTGGGCGACGCACCCTGAAGCTCGCCGGCGCAGCGACAGCAGCCGTGACCGTTCTCGCCGTTGCGGGATGCTCGACGGGCGGCGGAGACGAGGGCTCCGACGGGGGCGACGTCACGATCGAGTTCGCCCAGTGGTGGGAGCCCGAGCTGCCCGACGGCGAGTTCCGAGCACTCATCGACAAGTTCGAAGACGAGAACCCCGGCATCACGGTCGATCTGGTCAGTGGACCGTACGCCTCCACCAAGGAGCAGCTCTTCGCCGGTGCGGCATCCGGCACCATGCCGGACGTGGTCGGTCTCGACGGCGCATGGGTCAACGACTTCGCGTCTCAGGGCGTGATCGCCGATCTGACGGAGCTCATGAAGGAGAACGACTACGACGACAGCGAACTGGCCAGCCAGATCCAGGTCGACGGCAGCACGTACATGATCCCCGTCGTCAACTTCGTCTACCCGATGTTCACGAACGACACCCTCCTCGCCGACGCCGGTGTCACGGCGCCGCCCACGACGCGCACGGAGTTCGCGGATGCCGCGGCCAAGGTCACCGCTCTCGGCGGCGACGTCTCCGGGTGGGTGCTCCCGCTCTCGCTCGAGGCGCCCAACGGCGTGCAGAACGACGTCATGTCGTGGGTGTGGGCCTCCGGCGGCTCCATGCTGAAGGACGGCCAGCCCGATCTCACGAACGACGACGTCACCTCGGCGATCGACTACATCGGCGGCCTGTGGGACGACGGGGTCATCGCGTCCGGCTCGTTCACCATGAAGGAGCAGGACAAGGTCGAGGAGTTCACCAACGGCCGCGTCGGCATGATGATCGACTCCCTCGCCCACATCAACCTGATCCGCGAGTCGAACCCCGACCTGAAGTTCTCGATCTCCGCGATCCCCGCGGAGGACGGCTACGACGGCGAGCGCGGCATCCCCTACGCATCCTGGGGCATCGGCGTCGCCGAGAACTCCGAGCACAAGGATGCCGCGTTCAAGCTCGTGGAGTTCCTCATGAGCGAGGACACGAACTCCGAGCTGTCGACCATGGCGAAGGCGTTCCCCGGCAACTCCGAGTCGGTGCCGGACTTCGTGAACGACGACGAGCTCTTCGCGAAGGCGTTCGAGATCTACCAGGCCGGCTACCCGGCCAACGAGTTCACGGGTCTGCCCGTCGCGGAGGACCTGATGCGTCAGCTCGGCGAGCAGCTGCAGTCGGCCTTCGACGGCCAGCAGTCGATCGACGACGCCTTGAAGAAGGCGCAGGAGTCGTGGCTGAAGGAGTTCTGACCCTCCTCGCGACTCCCGCATGAACGGGGTGCCGCACCGCTGCGGCGGTGCGGCACCCGACCAACCAAGGAGCACCGGTTCCCATGAGCCTGAAACTGTCCGACGACACCGAGGTGATCGTCACCGGCGCCGCCCCGTCGCGCCGCAGGCGGCAGCTGCGCAAGACCACCGAGTCGTACGGCTTCCTCTCGCCGACGATCATCCTGCTGTTCGTCCTCATGATCGTCCCGATCGTGATGGTCATCGGCTACTCGTTCCAGGACAACGTGATCCTGAACAAGTCGCCGGAGTTCGTCGGCATCGCGAACTACGTGGAGATCCTCTCCGACCCCGGGTTCTGGAAGGCCACGGGCAACACGATCCTCTTCACGGTGACGAGCGTCGCCGCGCACCTCGTGCTGGGCCTCGCCTTCGCGATGATGCTCAACAGCCCGCTGCTCGGCCGGTTCTCCCGCTCGATCTTCCGGGCGCTGTACGTGCTTCCGTGGCTGTTCACGGTCGCGGTCATCGCGGTCCTCTGGCGCATGCTCCTCGCGCCCAACGGCGTCGTGAACTTCCTGCTCAACACCGACATCGAGTGGCTGGCCTCCCCGCAGCTCGCGCTCGGCACCATCATCTTCATCAACATCTGGGCCGGGTATCCGTTCTTCATGGTCAGCCTGCTGGCGGGGCTCCAGGGCGTGCCGGCCGACCTGCACGAGGCGGCCCGCGTCGACGGCGCCAATGCCGTGCAGCGCTTCTGGAACGTCACGATCCCGCAGCTGCGTCCGATCATCATCAGCCTCGTGCTGCTCGACCTGATCTGGACCTCGCAGCAGTTCGCCCTGATCTGGATGACGACGGGCGGCGGTCCGATCGACGTCACCGAGGTGCTCAGCACCTTCACCTACAAGCTCGCGTTCGCCAAGTACGACTTCTCGCTCGCCGCCACCTCCGCGGTGCTCGTGCTGCTGATGTCGATGGTGCTCGCCGTCTTCTACGTCCGTCACCAGAAAGCGAGGGACTGATCATGGCTCTCACCGCCGACACCGTGCGCCGGCGCACCAGGTCCCACCTTCTCGCGAAGTCCGGTCTGATCGTCGCGCTGATCCTCGGAGCGGTGTTCGCCGCCGGTCCGGTGCTGTGGATGCTGTCGAGCTCGTTCAAGTCGAACACGCAGATCTTCGAGCTCCCGCCCAGGCTCATCACCGACACGTTCTCGTTCGACGCGTACGTCGCGATCTTCACGAACCCCGAGACCATGCGGTTCTTCCTGAACAGCTACGTCGTCGCCGGCTCCGTCACGATCCTCACGCTGCTCGTGGCGATCCAGGCGGCATACGCCTTCAGCCGCTTCGAGTTCCGCGGCAAGCGCATCCTCAACGTGGTCATCGTCAGCGTGCAGGCCGTTCCTCCGATCACGCTCCTCATCCCGTACTTCGGACTCATGGTGGCGCTCGGGCTGTACAACTCGTACGCGGGCCTGATCCTCACCTACATGGTGTTCACGCTGCCGTACGCGATCATCATGATGACCGGGTACTTCAACACGCTCCCGAAGGAGCTCGACGAGGCGGTCCGCGTCGACGGCGCCGGATCCATGACGGCGCTGTGGCGCATCCTCGTCCCGATTTCGGTTCCCGGCATCGTCTCGGTCGGCATCTACACGTTCATGATCGCGTGGAACGAGTACCTCTTCGCGCTCACGCTGACGCGGTCGATCGACATGCGCACGGTGCCGATCGGCATCCAGCTCCTGATGGGGCAGCACTCCTACGACTGGAACCAGATCATGGCGATGAGCGTGCTCGGGTCGATCCCGGTGCTGATCCTCTTCCTCTTCTTCCAGCGGTACTTCATCAGCGGACTCACGGCTGGGTCCGTCAAGAGCTGATCCCCGCTCGACCGTCCACGACCATCACGAAACAGGAGAAACACAAGTGCTCTACACCGGCAAATCCATCCTCGACGTCGCGAACGCGCACGACTTCGCCATCCCCGCCTTCAACATCAGCGACTGGGCGATGTTCACCGGCGTCATGGACATCAGCGAGGAGAAGGCCGCTCCGGTCATCATCGCGATCCACCCCGACGAGGTGTCGCACATCACGACCGACCTGATCCCCGCGATGCACTCCCGCGCCCACCGGTCGAGCGTGCCGGTGGCGATCCACTGGGACCACGGCGGCAGCTACGAGCAGATCATCCGGGCGATCCACGCCGGCTTCACGTCGGTGATGATCGACGCCTCGCTCGAGCCGTTCGATCAGAACGTGGCGATCACGCGCAAGGTCGTCGAGGCCGCGCACGCCGCCGGCATCCAGGTCGAGGGCGAGCTGGGCACCATCGGCGCGAACGACAGCTACGGCGAGTCGGGGGCGGCGGAGATCATCTACACCAACCCGGATGACGCGGTGCGCTTCGTCGAGGAGACCGGCGTCGACAGCCTGGCGATCGCGATCGGCACCTCGCACGGCCTGTACCCGAGCGATAAGAACCCGGAACTGCGCCACGACCTGCTCGAGCAGATCAAGGCGGCCGTGAAGATCCCGCTCGTGCTGCACGGCGGATCGTCGAACCCGGATGCCGAGCTGCGGCGCGCGGTGGAGCTCGGCGTCAACAAGATCAACATCTCGAGCGACATCAAGGTCTCGTACCACGACCGCATGCGCGAGGTGCTCGGCACCGACCGTCGTCTGCGAGAGCCCAACGCGATCCAGCCGGAGGCGCTCAAGGCCATGAAGGCGACGGCCGCCGAGAAGATCGAGCTCTTCGGCGCCGACGGCAAGGCGTCGCTGTACTGAGCGGCGGACGGGGGAGGATCGGCGTCGTGGACGAAACGGCTTCGCTCATGGGCGACGGGTCCGCCGGAGACGCGGGCGGCACGCTCGTGCTGGGGCTCGGCGGCACCGTCGACTACGAGCTCGCGTGGGATGCCGAGGTGATCGAGCGTCTCGCGCGCGAGCACGGCGTGCGACGCGGCGAGCTCACCACCTCGGCGCCGATCGTCGACGAGCGCTCGCTGCTCGTCACGGTCCTGGCGTTCGTCGCTTCGGGCGCGGGGGCTGAGCGGTTCGTCGCATCGTCCGAGATCGTCGAGCGCTTCGCCGCCCACTTCGCCTTCGCCGTGACCCTGGGCGGCACGGGGGTGCGGGCCGGCCTCGTGCTGGACGCGCTCGGCATCCCCAGCATCCAGCATCTGGTGAGCATCGACGACACGGTGCGCCGTCTTCTCCCGCCCGCGATCACGTACGTGTCGTCCGCGGCGGAGGACACCCTGGATCCGCATCTGATCGTGCAGTACCCGGCGGGAACCCGCGTGCAGCTCGACGACGCCGTCCTCGTCGCTCCGGCGTCGAACCGACTCATCTTCGCGAACGATCCGCCGAACCGCACGATGGCGATCGCTCCGGCGCTGGCGGACGAGCTCGCGCGGGCGCGCGTCTTCCTCGTCTCGGGATTCAACACGATGCAGGACCACGGCCTGCTCGAACAGCGGCTCGACGAGGTGAGGACGGCGATGGCATCGCTGCCGGCGGAGGCGCTCGTCTACTACGAGGACGCGGGTTTCTACACGCGTGAGTTCGCCGCCACCGTCCGATCGCGGCTGCTGCCGCTCATCGACGTGTACGGCATGAACGAGGACGAGCTGCAGGAGTATCTGGGACGCGGCGTCGACCTGCTCGACGCCGACGACGTCGCGCGGGCGCTCGCCGACGTGCGGGAGATCGTCCCCGCGGCGGCCCTGGTCGTGCACACCAGGTACTGGGCCATCGCGGTCGGGGAGGCGGCGCACCGTCATCGGTCCGCCCTCGTGAGCGCGGTCGTCGTGGCCGCGACGCGGTACCGGGTCGGCGACGCGCTGACCGTGCGAGACGTCGACGAGACGCGCGGGATGCCGCAGCACAGCGGCGGCGCGGCGGTCGTCGCCTCGGTCGAACAGCGTCTTGCGGGGGCCGTCGGTGTGGCCGCCTTCGACCTCGATGTCGCGACCCCCACCACCATCGGACTCGGCGACACGTTCGTCGGCGGCTTCCTGGCGGGGGTCGTCACCGATCAGAAGCACGAGCATGAGCAGAAGCAGGAGAGAGCATGATGCCCCGACCGGTGATCCTCCCGTCGAACCGCCCCGCCGAGCGGTTCTATCTCGGAGGAGCCCGCATCAGCGCGTTCCGCGGCGAGAGCGGCAGCGCCCCGCGCGAGCCCGAGGACTGGATCGGATCGACCACCAACGTCAACGGTGAGAGCGAGGTCGGGCTCACTCGTCTGCCGGACGGGCGACTGCTGCGGGATGCCGTCGAGGCCGACCCGGTCGGCTGGCTCGGCGAGGAACACGTCCGTCGCTGGGAAGCCGACACCCGCCTGCTCGTGAAGCTGCTCGACGCCGGGCAGCGGCTGCCCGTGCATGCGCATCCGCACGACGACTTCGCCGCCTCGCACCTGGGTCGCGCGCACGGCAAGGCCGAGGCCTGGTACATCCTGCAGGGCGGCACGGTGCACGTCGGGCTGCGGCGCGACGTCGGGTCCGCCGAGCTGGCCGACCTCGTGGAGAGGCAGGACGTGGACGCCCTGCTCGCACTCCTGCACGCGGTCGACGTGGTGCCGGGCGACGTCGTCTGGGTGCCGCCGGGCGAGCTGCACGCGATCGGGGAGGGCGTGCTGCTGCTCGAGCTCCAGCAGCCGGAGGATCTGTCGATCCTGCTCGAATGGCAGGGGTTCGCGATCGACGGCCCCGCCCTCGGACACCTCGGACTGGGTTTCGAGGTCGCGCTCGCCGCGGTGAACCGCGGGGTGCGAACCCCGCACGAGGTGCGCACGCTCGTGGGCGCCGCCCCGGCATCCGGATCCGTGTTCCCCTCCGACGCCGATCGCTACTTCCGACTCGAGCGGATGCCGGTCGATGGCGAGGCGGTGATCGACCAGGGGTTCTCGATCGCGGTGGTGGCGAGCGGTGCGCTCACCGTCGGCTCGGACGCGCTCGGCGCGGGGAGCACCCTGGTGGTGCCGCACGCCGCGGGAGCGCTGAGAGTCACGGGCGTGGGGGAGGTGCTGGTCGCGCGGCCGCCCACGCCATAGCGGTGGCGATCACGTCCACGCGGCGCACGACACCTCGGGGTACGCGAGGATCCGTTCGTCGGCGGTGACCAGGATCAGCCCGTCGAGCTGTGCCTGCGCCACCAGCATCCGGTCGAACGGGTCGCGATGCTCCCATGCGAGCTCGCCGGCGGCGCGCATGTGCGCGGCGCTCAGGGGGACCTCGGTCGCGAAGAGCAGCTGCATCAGAGGCTGCCATCGCGTCAGCACGCGGCCCCCGTGCGGAAGGCGCCCGAGCCGGGTCTTCTGCGCGATCTCGTGGGGGCTGGCCGCTGACACGTACACCGACTCGGCCTCGGTGAGCAGGGCGCGGAGGGCGCTCGGTACGCGCTCAGGGTCGGTCGCCAGCCACAGAAGCACGTGCGTGTCGAGCAGGTAGGCGCTCACGATCGCGCAGAGGTCAGCGGGTCGTCGGCATCATCGCCCTCCCAGTCGGCGAGTTCTGCTGCGGTGGCGTCGACGAGCAGGGCGTCCGCCGAGATCGGCGGGATCTCGGGAAGCAGCGCGGCATCGAGGGATCGCCGGGGCGGCGTCGCTGCGGTCATCCGCGCGATCGGCGTGCCTGCGCGCGCGATCACGATGTCCTCGCCCGTCTGGACCCGTCGGAGCAGTTCAGACAGCCGGGTCTTGGCATCCTGCACATTCACGGTCGTCGTCATCGTGCCAGGGTACCCTGGTCTGGTCAGGTTGACCAGACCAGCATCCTGGCCTCCGTCGGGCACCGGGCGACGCCGACTAGACTGGACCCATGCCCGAACCGAAAGTCGCCAGCTTTCCGGCGATCCGTGGTGCGCTGAAGTTCTACCAGATCGCCTCGATCATCACGGGAGTCATGCTGCTCCTGCTGGTCGCCGAGATGGTGCTGAAGTACACGCCGATCCACCTCGAGCTCTTCGCGGGCGGTTCCGGCGGGCCGCTGTGGTTCGCTCAGGTCGTCGACGGCCCTGAGGGCCTCGAGTCGACCGGTGACGGATTCAACCTCTCGCTCGGCATCCTCGTCGCTCACGGCTGGTTCTACGTCGTCTACCTCTTCGCATGCTTCCGCATGTGGAGCCTGATGCGGTGGCCGTTCCTGCGGTTCATCCTCCTCGCGCTCGGCGGCGTCATCCCGCTGCTCTCGTTCTTCATGGAGGCCATCGTCGCCCGCGACGTCAAGGCCTACCTCGCCACTCGGGAGGCCGCCGAGGCCTCCGCCCCTGCCACGGAAGGTGCCCGGTGACCGAACAGACCGAGACCCAGCAGCGCCCAGCGCTCGTCGTCGACTTCGGCGCGCAGTACGCGCAGCTGATCGCCCGCCGCGTCCGCGAGGCCGGTGTCTACAGCGAGATCGTGCCGCACACCGCGACCGCCGCCGAGATCGCCGAGAAGAACCCCGTCGCGATCATCCTGTCGGGCGGCCCGTCGTCGGTGTACGAGGAGGGTGCTCCGCGCCTCGACCCCGCGGTGTTCGAGCTCGGCGTCCCGACGCTCGGCATCTGCTACGGCTTCCAGTACATGGCCCAGACGCTCGGGGGCGAGGTCGCGCACACCGGCCTCCGCGAGTACGGCGCCACGGACGCCGTCATCTCGGGTGACGGCGGCACGCTGCTCGGCGGTCAGCCGAACGAGCAGAACGTGTGGATGAGTCACGGCGACCAGGTCGCCACGGCCCCCGAGGGCTTCGAGGTGCTCGCCACCACCGAGGCGACGAAGGTCGCGGCGTTCGCCGACGAGCAGCGCCGCTTCTACGGCGTGCAGTGGCACCCCGAGGTCAAGCACTCCGACCACGGCCAGCGCGTGCTCGAGAACTTCCTGCACAAGGGAGCGGGGCTGGCCTCCGACTGGAACCCCGACAACGTCATCGCCGAGCAGGTCGAGCGCATCCGCGAGCAGGTCGGCGACGCGCGCGTCATCTCCGCCCTGTCGGGCGGCGTCGACTCGGCGGTCTCCACGGCCCTCGTGCACAAGGCGATCGGCGACCAGCTCACCGCGGTGTTCGTCGACCATGGTCTGCTGCGCAAGGGCGAGCGGGAGCAGGTCGAGAAGGACTACGTCGAGTCCACCGGCGTGCGGCTCATCACGGTCGACGCGGCCGACACGTTCCTCGGCCACCTCGAGGGTGTGACCGACCCCGAGGAGAAGCGCAAGATCATCGGCCGCGAGTTCATCCGCGCGTTCGAGAAGGTGCAGCTCGACCTGGTCGCCGAGGCCAAGGCCTCGGGCGGCGCCCCGGTGAAGTTCCTCGTGCAGGGCACGCTGTACCCCGACGTGGTCGAGTCGGGCGGCGGCGCCGGCACCGCGAACATCAAGTCGCACCACAACGTGGGCGGTCTGCCCGACGACCTCGACTTCGAGCTCATCGAGCCGCTGCGTGCCCTGTTCAAGGACGAGGTCCGCGCGATCGGCCGCGAGCTCGGCATCCCCGAGGCGATCGTCGGACGCCAGCCCTTCCCCGGGCCCGGTCTCGGCATCCGCATCATCGGCGAGGTCACGAAGGACCGCCTCGAGATCCTGCGCGAAGCGGACGCGATCGCCCGCGAGGAGCTCACGAAGGCCGGCCTCGACCAGGACATCTGGCAGTGCCCCGTCGTGCTGCTCGCCGATGTGCGCTCCGTGGGAGTGCAGGGCGACGGCCGCACCTACGGGCACCCGATCGTGCTGCGTCCCGTCTCCAGCGAGGACGCCATGACCGCCGACTGGACGCGTCTGCCCTACGACGTGCTGTCGAAGATCTCGAACCGGATCACGAACAGCGTCCGCGACGTCAACCGCGTCGTGCTCGACGTGACGTCGAAGCCGCCGGGGACCATCGAGTGGGAGTGACGAAGGAGCTCCCGCTCGTCTGATGAGCGCTGGTGGCACTCGACCGCGCCAGCGGGCGAGTGGGAGTGAGCAGGACGCTCCTCCGCCGTCGACGACGAACGGGCACGGGCCATGCGGTCCGTGCCCGTTCTCGTGTCTTCGGGCAGGATGGCCGTATGACGACAGCGCGGACGAAGCTCACGGTGATCGGTGCGGGAAGCGTGGGGGTGAGCGTGGCGTACGCGGCGCTGATCCGGGGGAGCGCGGCGGAGGTCGCGCTGTACGACATCGACACGGCGAAAGTGGATGCCGAGGTGCTCGACCTCGCGCACGGCACGCAGTTCACCTCGGCGGCCGTGAGCGGAGGGTCGGATCTCTCGGTGGTGGACGGCAGCGACGTGGTCGTGGTGACCGCCGGCGCGAAGCAGCAGCCGGGGCAGACGCGGATGGAGCTCGCGAGCACGAACGCCCGGCTCCTCCAGCGCCTGCTGCCGCAGCTCGTCGAGCGGGCGCCGTCTGCGGTGTTCCTGATCGTCACGAACCCCGCCGACGTCATGACGGTCGTCGCGCAGCGGGTCACCGGGCTCCCGCCGCACCGGGTGTTCGGGTCGGGTACGGTGCTCGACACCTCGCGACTGCGATGGCGGCTCGCGCACCGCGCACAGGTGAGCACGTCGAGCGTGCACGCGGACATCGTGGGGGAGCACGGCGATACCGAGTTCCCGCTCTGGTCGAACGCGACGATCGGATCGGTGCCGATCCTCGACTGGCCCGCCGACGAGCCGTTCACCGCCGAGGAACTCGACCGCATCGCGATCGAGGTGCGCGATGCGGCGTACACGGTCATCCAGGGCAAGGGTGCGACGAACCTCGCGATCGGCGTGAGCTGCGCGCGCATCGCCGAGGCCGTGCTGCGCGACGAACGGGCCGTGCTGCCGGTCGCGACCGTGCTGGGCGGCGAATACGGCATCGAGGGCGTCGCCATGTCGGTGCCCTCCGTCGTGGGAGCGGCCGGGGCGGTGCCGCTCGGCGAGACGCCGATGGACGAGCGCGAGCTCGGGCTGCTGCGGGCCTCCGCCGATGCCATCCGCACGGCTGTCGACGCCCTGATCTGACCTCCGCGGAGAAAGTTCGAGAAAATCCCGGAGCGATGTCGATCCGCGTCGTTCCCGTTCGACGTCTTCAATGAGAGGGTCGAATCCCGGCCTCACCGAACAGGAGAACATCATGAAGTACATGCTGATCATGCGCGCGACCGACGAGGCCGTCGAGGCGTACAAGGAGATGCCGTTCGAGCAGGTCATCGCGGCCATGGGCGCCTACAACGAGTCCATGATGAAGGCGGGCGTGCTCGCGGCGGGCGAGGGGCTGACGGATGCCGCCGAGGGCTTCGTCGTCGACTTCAGCAGCGAGACGCCGCTCGTGACCGACGGCCCCTACGGCGAGACCAAGGAGCTGTTCAACGGCTTCTGGATCCTCGAGGTGTCGAGCCGTGAGGAGGCCGCCGAGTGGGCTCGCCGCGCGCCTCTCGGCAAGGGTTCGTTCCTCGAGGTGCGTCGCGTGACCGACGCCTCCGACTTCCCGGCAGACAACGAGTGGATCGAGAAGGAAGAGGGCTGGCGGCAGGAGCAGGCGCAGCGCGCCGATCAGTGACATGACCGTCCCCGACGACAGCGAGACGGCGCGCTCGGCTCACGACAGAGACGCAGCAGAGCGCGCCGTCGCCGCGGTGTGGCGCATCGAGTCGGCGAAGATCGTGGCCACGCTCACCCGTCTGGTCGGCGACTTCGGTCTCGCCGAGGACCTCGCCCAGGAGGCCCTGGTGGATGCGCTGCAGCAGTGGCCGCGTGAAGGGGTGCCGCGCAACGGTGCGGCCTGGCTCACGGCGGTCGCGAAGCGCAAGGCGGTCGACGGCTGGCGGCGCCGTGAACGACTCGACGACCGGATCGCGGTCATCGCGCACGACCTCGAGCGCGAGCAGGCGGAGGCGGCGGACGCCCCGCCGTGGGACCCGGATGCCGTCGACGACGACGTGCTGCGGCTGATCTTCATCTCGTGCCACCCCGTACTGTCGCGGGAGGCGCAGGTTGCCCTCACCCTGCGCGTCGTCGGCGGCCTGTCGAGCGAGGAGATCGCCCGCGCGTTCCTCGTGCCGACAGCCACCGTGCAGCAGCGCATCGTGCGGGCGAAGAAGACCCTCGCGGCAGCCGGCGTGCCGTTCGAGGTGCCGCCTCGGGAAGAGCATGCCGCGCGTCTCGGAGCGATCCTCGGCGTGCTGTACCTCGTCTTCAACGAGGGGCACTCGGCGTCGAGCGGCGCGGACTGGATGCGTCCGGAGCTCAGCGCCGAGGCCATCCGGCTGACCCGCGTGCTCGCCGCCCTGATGCCCGCGGAGCGCGAGGTGCACAGCCTGCTGGCGCTCATGGAGCTCACCGCAGCGCGCTTCCCTGCGCGCGTCGACAGGAACGGCGACCCCGTGCTGCTCGCCGATCAGGATCGCCGTCGCTGGGACCGCGGCCGCATCGCGCGGGGGAGAGCCGCGCTGGCGACGGCCGACTCTCGGGGAACCGGACGCGGCGCGTACGGGCTGCAGGCCGCGATCGCGGAGTGCCACGCGGTCGCGCCGTCGGTCGAGGAGACCGATTGGGAGCGCATCGTGCTGCTCTACGAGGCGCTCGGGCGCATAGCGCCGTCGCCCGTCGTCGAGCTCAACCGGGCGGCGGCCGTCGCGATGGCCACGGGGCCGGCATCGGCCCTCCGCATCATCGACGAACTCGCGGCATCCGGAGCCCTGCGGGGTTACCACCTGCTGCCGGCGACACGTGCCGAGCTGCTGCTGCGTCTCGGACGGGTCGATGAGGCGCGCAGCGAGTTCGCGACCGCTGCCTCTCTCGCCGGCAACGACCGGGAACGAGCGCTGCTCGAGGCCAAGGCGACAGGGGCCTGAACAAGAGAGAACCCCCTCGGAGCGATCCGAGGGGGTTCTCTGCGCCACCGCGTGCGCGGCGGGTGTCAGGCGCGCGACTTGCTGCCGCGTCCGGCGATGAGGCCGTAGATCAGCAGAACGATGATGGATCCGCCGATGGCGAGGAGCCACGTGCCGAGGTCCCAGAACTCCGTGAGCGGGCGGTTCAGGATCACGGAACCGAGCCAGCCGCCGAGCAGAGCTCCGACGACGCCGAGCAGAAGGGTCACGAACCAGCCGCCACCCTGCTTACCCGGAAGGATCAGCTTGGCGATGGCTCCGGCGATGAGGCCGAGAAGAAGAAAGCCGAGAAAACTCATGGTCAGCTCCTATAAATCGGGAGCCCCGGGGTGCCGGGGCTTCGTGTTAACCAGCGTGCCTTTGCTGGGAAATCCCTGCAACCCCTTGCGTTCTCCGGTTCGGATATGGCAAAAGGCCCGCCTCCCTGGGGAAGCGGGCCTTTCGTGGAGCGCAGCGGTCAGTTGTTGCCGCGGACGATCGCGATGATGCGCAGGATCTCGACGTAGAGCCAGACGACCGTGACCATGATGCCGAAGGCGCCGAGCCAGCCGTACTTGCGGGGAGCGCCGTTGCGCACGCCCTGCTGGATCTGGTCGAAGTCGAGCACCAGCGAGTACGCGGCCATGATGACGACGAGGACGCCGATGATGACACCGAGCGGGATGCCGAGGATCTCGACCTTGCTCAGCAGACCGAACGCCGCGCCTTCACCCAGCACGCCGGTCCAGGTCAGGATGACGTTGATGAGCGAGAAGACGAGGTAGCCGACCAGCGCGATCATGAAGATCTTCGTGGCCTTCTTCGTCGCGCGGATCTTGCCGCTCGCGAAGAGCGCGAGGGTCACGCCGACGACCGAGACCGTGGCGAGCGTGGCCTGGAAGACGATGCCCGGGTACAGGACCTCGAAGAACGCCGAGATGCCTCCGATGAAGAGACCCTCGAAGGCCGCGTACGCGAAGATCAGCGCGGGACGGACCTTCTTGCGCGAGGTGAACGAGATCACCATGGCGAGAACGAAGCCGCCGAGGGCGCCGACGATCCACGGCAGCATGTTCGGCTGGAACTGGTCGTACGGGTTCTGCACCGGTGCGCTGACGCCGCCGAGAGTCACGAACCAGCCGACGGCTGCCGTGACGAGGAGGATCGCGAAGAGACCGGCGGTCTTCCACACCGTGTCCTCGACAGACATGCGGTCGGTCTCGATGGCGCCGGCCGGCGGAGCGGCGTACATGCCCTCCAGCTGCGCGTTCGCGGCGGCATCCATCGTCCCGTGCTGGAACGAGGCGGCCTGCGCACCCTGAGCGCCCTGCGGAGCCCCGGGGTAGGTCGCGACGTTCCGCGGATCCTGCTGCTGGAACGCCGGGTTGTTGAAAGCGAAATTGCTCATGGTGGGCCTCACTCCAAAGGGGTTGTAGGTCGCTTTCCTCCACGATACCCGCCCTGGCGTGTCGCGCGCGTGTTCTACGCTGAGAGCGTGCCCAGGAAATCCCCCCTCGTCATCGGGCATCGCGGTGCCCCCGGCTACCGACCGGAGCACACGCGGTCCTCGTACGAGCTCGCGCTCGCGATGGGGGTGGATGCGGTCGAACCCGACGTCGTGGCCACGAAGGACGGCGTGCTCGTCGTCCGCCACGAGAACGAGATCTCCGGCACGACGGACGTGGCGCAGCATCCGGAGTTCGCCGACCGCAAGACGACCAAGCGGGTCGACGGCGAGGCGCTGACCGGCTGGTTCACCGAGGACTTCACATGGGAGGAGCTGTCGACGCTGCGCAGCCGTGAACGCCTCCCCGACGTGCGCCTCTCGAGCGCGAGCTTCGACGGCGCGCAGGCGATCCTGCGGCTCGTCGACGTGCTCGACATCGTGCGCGAGGGCTCGATCGAGCACGGCCGCGAGATCGGCGTGGTGCTCGAGGTGAAGCACGCGACCTACTTCGCGAGCATCGGGATGCCGCTCGCGCCGCTCATCGCCGCGGAGCTGCGGTCGGCAGGCTGGGGCGAGGGCGCGCTGCCGCTCATCGTCGAGTCGTTCGAGTCCACTGTGCTGGGCGAGCTGCGGGACCTCGGCATCCCCGCCTCGTACGTGTACCTGATCGAGGCGGGCGGACGCCCCTACGACCAGTTCGCCGCGCTCGGCACCCGCGCGCGGACGTACAAGGCGACGGTCGAGCCGAAGGGGCTCGACGAGCTGGTCGGATCCGTCGACGGAATCAGCGTCGACAAGAAGATGCTGCTGGCGCGGGGCAACACGATCGTCGCCGACGCGCACGCCACGGGCCTGAGGGTCTTCACCTGGACGTGCCGTCCCGAGAACCGCTTCCTGGCTGCCGAGTTCCGGGGCCAGGGCGGAAAGGACGCCTTCGGCGACTACGAGGCCGAGTGGGGCGTCATCGCCCGCAGCGGTGTCGACGGCGTCTTCGTGGACCACCCCGACCTGGGGGTCGCCTTCTTCCGCGACTGAGGGGGCTCAGCGCGGGCCGCGGACCTGGACGACGGCACCGTTTCCGCGGCCAGTGGCAGGTTCTGCGGCCATTGCCCCGCGGAATGGCCGCAGAACATGACAGAGGCCGCCGAAGTTCAGCGGCGACCCGAACACGCGGGGGCGGCCGTCCCCGCCGAGGCGCACTTCCGATGGCACACTGGCCCGATGACCGGAATCGTCGTCGACAACGTCAGCCGATCCTTCGGGTCCGTCCATGCCGTCCGCGGCGCGAGCCTCGAAGCGGCGCCAGGGCGGGTCACGGGCCTGGTCGGGCCGAACGGTGCGGGCAAGACGACGCTGCTGCTCATGCTCGCCTCGCTGCTCGCCCCGGACGCGGGCACGATCCGGATCGCGGGGGTCGATCCCTCGGTCGATCCGCTCGCCGCCCGTCGCCTGCTCGGATGGATGCCGGATTCGCTGGGCGCCTGGCCCTCGCTCACGGCCCGCGAGACGATCACGACGACCGGTCGCCTGTACGGGATGACGGCCGCCGACGCGGCCGCGAGAGCGCAGGAGCTGCTCGGGATCGTCGACCTCGTCGGCCTCGCCGATTCCCCCGCGAAGGTGCTGTCGCGAGGCCAGAAGCAGAAGCTCGGCCTCGCCAGAGCTCTCGTGCACGATCCGCAGGTGCTCCTGCTCGACGAGCCGGCCTCGGGTCTCGACCCCGAAGCCCGCATCCAGCTGCGCCTGCTGCTCCGGCAGCTCGCGGCCGACGGCCGCACCGTGCTGATCTCCAGCCATATCCTGTCGGAGCTGGAGGAGGTGGTGGACGACGCGGTGTTCCTCGTCGCGGGTACGGTCGTCGACGCCGCCCCGGCCGAGGCCACCGCACGCGCGTGGCGGATCCGCCTGGTCGGGTCCGATGCGGCGAGACAGTCGTCGCATGCCTGGCAGGTCGCGTCCGCGCTCGGCATCCCCGTCGAGTCCGTCGGGGTCGACCGGGGAGCCGTGCTCACCGCATTCGCCGACGAGGATCAGGCGGCGTCGGCCCTGCACGCGCTCGTCGCGGCGGGATTGCGGGTCGCGGAGTACGCCCCGGCGCAGAGTGTCCTCGAGCACACGTTCCTGCAGCTGCATCAGGGGACGACACGCCCGCCCGCCCCGCCCGCGTCCCCGTCGGGCGACGCGCCAGGGATGCCCACCGCTCGCGGCACCGAGGACCGGGAGGTCGGAGCATGAGCCTCACGAACATCGGCATCATCGCCCGCCTCGAGCTGACCCAGCGGCTGCGCAGCGTCGGCTGGTACGTGCTGCTGGGCGTCTTCGCCGTCATCATGATCGGCGTCACCGTCCTCGCCTTCGCCGTGTACTCGTGGGGCGACTTCGTCGGTGCAGGCGTGTACTCGATCGTCGTGAACATGGTGCTGCTCCTGGTCGTGCTCGTCTCGCCGACCCTGAGCGGCAACGCCATCAACGGAGACCGCGACGCAGCGACACTCGCCGCGGTGCAGGTCACCGCGGCATCCACCGGCGACATCATGCTCGGCAAGCTGCTCGCCGCCGTCGCGACGGGCGGGGCCTTCCTCATCGTGGCCGTGCCGTTCCTCGGCGTCGGACTGCTCGGCGGCGGCGCGAGCCCGCTCACCCTGCTCGTGTCCCTGCTCGTCCTCATCGCCGAGATCATCATCGTCGCGACGATCGGCGTCGCGCTCAGCGGCCTCATCGCCCGCCCGCTGTTCTCGGTCGCGACGACGTACCTCGTCGTGGCGGGACTGGTGCTCGGAACGGTCATCGCGTTCGGCCTCGGCGGGATGGCGGTGCGGACCCAGATGGAGGAGGAGCTGTACGCCTACGACGAGTCGGGACAGCCGCAGTGCGAGACGGTCACGGGGACGACCACCTACGAGGTTCCCCGCTTCGACCTCGTGTGGGGTGCTCTCGCGGCCAACCCGTTCGTCGTGCTGGCCGACGCGACACCGACCGACTACACGGTCCAGGGGTACCCGATCGACATGTTCGGGCAGATCAAATACGCCGTGCGGAGCGCGCAGCAGTCGCCGCAGCAGCGGTGGAATCCGTGCGACTCCGAGTCCGAGTTCACGCAGTACCCGACCCCGAAGCAGATCATCGACTCGACGGTACCCAGCTGGTTCGTGGGGCTCGGGGTGCAGGTCGTGCTGGCCGGCGGGCTGTTCGCCGGAGCGTGGGCGCGCACGCGCACGCCCGCGAAGACGCTGCCGCCCGGTACGCGCATCGCCTGACGCGGCGCGGGGCGCGGCCGTCCCCGCGGACGCAATGGCAACCCCGCGTTCACCCTCCGTGCACCAGGGGGATGCCGCGCGGCAAGGCGGATTCGGTGGTGTGGGGTGACACCCGTCTGCATCCCTTCAGGAGACCCATGTCCCGCCTGCGTTCTGCGGCGGCGATCATCACGGTCGGCGCGCTCGGTGCCGCCGCCCTGCTCGCCGTCCCCCTGTCCGCCTCGGGCGCCGAAACCGGCATCCGCATCAACGAGGTCGAGTCCGACGGGGGAATCCCCGGCGACTGGATCGAATTCCTCAACACGGCCGAGACCGAGGTCGATCTCAGTGGCTTCGTCGTCAAGGACAACAGCGACGGGAACTCCTACACGTTCCCGCAGGACACGGTGGTCGCGGCCGGTGCCTATCTCGTGATCGACCAGCGGGATTCCGGGTCGGGCGCCGGGCAGTTCGACTTCGGCCTCGGCAAGGACGACCAGGTGCGCCTGTTCGACCCGCTCGGCGCGCTCGTGGACGAGACCTCGTGGACCGGCCACGCCGTGACGACCCGGGGCGTGCGCGATGTCGACGGCGCCGTCGAGTGGGCGGTCACGGCCGAGGCCACCAAGGGCGCCGAGAACGTGTTCCCGTCGACGGAGCCGGTCGGCGGATCCCTCGTGATCAACGAGGTGGACTCGCAGCCGGCCGACTGGGTGGAGTTCTACAACCCGGGCGACGAGGCGCTCGACATCTCGGGGTACGAGATCCGCGACAACTCCGACGATCACCGCTGGCAGTTCCTCCCTGGCACGTCGATCGCCGCCGGCGGATTCCTCGTCGTGGACGAGGCGTCCGTCGGCCTGGTCGGCGGCGTCGAGGCGCCGTTCCGCGAGCCGATCGGCATCGGCAGCGCCGACCGCATCCGCCTGTTCGACGCTGCGGGCGCGATGATCGACGACACTCTGCCGTGGACGGGCCACGCCGCGATCGACGGCGACGCCGCCGCGGCCACCTTCGCGCGGTGCCCGGATGGGGCCGGCGTGTTCGCCCTCGCGTACGCGACCCAGGGCGCTCCGAACTCCTGCGTGGTCCCCGACGTGGTGATCAACGAGATCGAGTCGAACGGCGACACCACCGACTGGGTCGAGGTGCTCAACACGGGCAGCACGCCCGTCGACCTGTCGGGCTGGACCGTCATGGACAACGACCCCGTGGGTCACGCGGCGGAGGCGACGCCCCTCGCCGCGGGCACCGTGCTCGCTCCGGGGGCGTACCTCGTGTTCGACCAGCCGACGGACTTCGTCTTCGGGCTGGGCAACGGCGATACCGTGACCCTGCGCGACGCGAACGGCAACACGGTCGATGAGCACGTCTACACCGCGCACGCCGCAGGCGTCCTCGCGCGCTGCCCCGACGGCACCGGCGATGTCGTCGACATCGCGACCTCCACGAAGGGTCTGCGCAACGCGTGCGGCAACCCGGTGCGCATCAACGAGATCGAGTCGGACGGCGGAACGCCCGGCGACTGGGTCGAGCTCGTCAACCCGACCGATTCCGCGCTCGACGTGTCAGGACTCGTGGTGAAGGACGACGACGACGCGCACGCCTACGCGATCCCCACCGGCACGACGATCGTCGCCGGCGGCTACCTCGTGATCGAGGGCGCCGACCTCGGCTTCGGACTCGGAGCGGGCGACGCGGTGCGCGTGTTCGACGGCGACCTGCTCGTCGACTCGACGAGCTGGGGTGAGGGCCATGCGGCGACCACGTGGGGACGCTGCCCTGATACGACCGGCGTCTTCGGAGTGACGGAGCGCGCGACGAAGGGCGCGGCGAATGCGTGCGCCGGCGAGATCGCCGTGTCAGCGTGGCCCGGCTCGCCCGAGGTTCGTGTGCTCGACTCCGCGCCGACGTTCCTCGAGGACAGCTCGGGCCTCGACGTGCAGGAGACGGCGGACGGCGCCGTCCTCTGGGCCGTCGACAACGGCGAGGGGCGCATCTTCAAGCTGGCCGTCCAGGCCGACGGCTCCTTCGCCACCATCCCCGGCTGGGAGGCGGGCAAGCGCGTGCGCTTCCAGAAGGATGCCGCGAACCCCGCCGCAGCCGGCCCGGACACCGAGGGGATCACGGTCGACGGCGACGGGCTCGTCTACGTCGCCTCCGAGCGGGACAACAGCGCGAAGGGCGTGAATCTCAGCACGATCCTCAAGGTCGATCCCGAGGCGGCCCAGGGCGACCTCGTCGCGCAGCAGGAATGGGACCTCACGTCTCTGCTGCCTGCCGTCGGTGCGAACCTCGGCATGGAGGCTGTGCAGTGGGTGCCGGACTCGGCGCTCGACGGCAAGCTCTTCGACCGGAACACCGGTGCGGCCTACGACCCGACCGACTACGCCGGTCGAGGTGACGGCCTGTTCTTCGTCGCGGTGGAGGACAACGGCCACGTCTACGCCTTCGCGCTGAACGACGACGGGTCGGCGACCCTCGTCTCGGAGATCGCGCCGGGGCTCGCCGGGGTCATGGCGCTCGACTACGACAGCGTGCTCGGCGTGCTCTGGGCCGTGTGCGACGACGGATGCCAGGGACGCTCGGCGCAGATCACGCTGAACGGCACGGCCCAGCCCGGTATCGCCCACTTCGCGCGCCCCGCAGGCATGCCCGACATCAACAACGAGGGCTTCGCCACCGCGCCGGCCTCGCTCGCCGTGAACGGGCAGCGCCCCGTGTGGTGGTTCGCCGACGGATTCGCCTCCGAGGCTCTGCGCACCGGCACGCTCCCCGCGAACGTGGGCGGGAATCCCGGCGGCGGGAACCCCGGAGGCGGGAACCCCGGCGCGAACCCCGGCCAGACGCCGCCGCTTCCGGGCACTGCGCTCACGGATGGCAATCGCAACGGCGTCACGGTGAACCCGAGCGTCGCGAGGCGCGGCGATCGCGTCACGGTGTCGGTCGGCGCCGACCGCGCGGGCGAGGGCATCGCGGTGTGGATGTACTCCGACCCGGTGCTGCTTGCCAGCGGCGCGGCCTCGGCGGCCGGCACGTTCACCGTGACGATCCCGACCGACGCGCCGCTCGGCGCGCACCGGATCGCGATCTACACCGCGTCCGGCGAGCTCGTGGGCTGGGCGGACATCCGCATCACGGCCGGGGGAGCGCTCGCCGCGACGGGCGCCGAAGCGCCCACGTTCGGCATCCTGCTCGCGATCGCTCTGCTGGTCGCCGGCGCGGCAGCCATGCGCCGCCGGCGGCAGTCCGCGTAGCGTCATGCGACGGGAGGGGAGGGGCGCTCCGGCACCCCGCCCCTCCCCGGCTCCCGGTGTCGGTGGTGACGCCTAGACTCATAAGGCCATGACCGAAGCCCCCCTCATCGTTCCCGGATCCGTCGGCCCTCGCTCCACCGGGGAGCCGGGTCAGGACGACCTCCTCGCCGGACTCAACCCCCAGCAGCTCGAGGCCGTCACCTATCGCGGCCCCGCGCTGCTCATCGTCGCGGGCGCCGGGTCGGGCAAGACCAGTGTGCTCACCCGACGCATCGCCTCGCTGCTGCGCTCGCGCGAGGCGTGGCCGAGCCAGATCCTCGCGATCACGTTCACGAACAAGGCCGCCGGCGAGATGCGCGAGCGCGTCGAGGGGATCGTCGGCGAGGCGGCCCGCGGCATGTGGATCTCGACCTTCCACTCCGCGTGCGTGCGCATCCTCCGCCGAGAGGCGCAGCAGTTCGGCTTCACGAAGTCGTTCACGATCTACGACTCGGGCGACTCGCGCGCCCTCATCAAGCGCCTGGTCAAGGAGCACGAGGCCGACGCCTACGGTCTGACCCCCGCGTCGGTGCAGGGGCGCATCTCGAAGCTCAAGAACGAGCTGTCGGATGCCGAGGCGTACGCGCGCCAGGCGAACATGAGCGACCCCGCCGAACGCATCTTCGTCGAGCTCTTCACCGATTACCAGCGGCAGCTGCAGAAGGCGAACGCGTTCGACTTCGACGACCTCATCGGCCAGACCGTGTACCTGTTCCGCGCCTTCCCCCAGGTGGCCGACACGTACCGCCGGCGCTTCCGTCATGTGCTCGTCGACGAGTACCAGGACACCAACCACGCGCAGTACGCGCTCATCCACGAGCTGACGCGTCCCGTCTCCGGAGACGCTCCCGACCCGTATGCCTCGAACGGCATGATGATCTTCGAGCCGGAGACGACCCCCGAGCTCGAGGGCGCATCGCTGACGGTGGTCGGCGACTCCGACCAGTCGATCTACGCCTTCCGCGGCGCCGACATCCGCAACATCAGCGAGTTCGAGCGCGACTTCCCCGGAGCCAAGGTGGTGCTGCTCGAGCAGAACTATCGGTCGACGCAGAACATCCTCTCCGCGGCGAACTCGGTCATCGGCAACAACTTCGACCGCAAGGACAAGAAGCTCTGGAGCGACAAGGGCGACGGTGACAAGATCATCGGCTTCACGGGCTACTCGCAGCACGACGAGGCCCAGTTCGTCGCCGACGAGATCGAGGCGCTGCGCCGCGCCGGCATGCCCTACTCCGAGATCGCGGTGTTCTACCGCACGAACTCGCAGTCGCGAGCGCTGGAGGAGATCTTCATCCGCTCGGCCGTGCCGTACAAGATCATGGGCGGCACGAAGTTTTACGAGCGCGCGGAGATCAAGGATGCGCTCGCCTATCTCGTGACGGTCGCGAACCCCGCCGACGAGATGGCGGTCCGCCGCATCCTCAACAAGCCGCGCCGCGGCATCGGCGACGTGACCGAGACGGCGATCGCCCGGTTCGCCGAGGATCACGACATCACCTTCCGGCAGGCGCTGTCGGTGCCGGGCCAGCTCGGGGTTGGCCCGAAGATCCAGGCAGGCATCGCGCAGCTCGATGCGACCCTCGCCGAGGCGACCGAGATCATGCTCCCGGCGTCGGGGGAGGTGCCGCCGCCGACGTCTGTCGCCGACGGCCTCAGCGTGCTGCTGTCGAAGAGCGGGTACCTCGATGCTCTGCGCGCGAGCCGCGACCCCCAGGATGAGGCGCGGGTCGAGAACCTCGATGAGTTCGTCGCGGTCGCGAGGGACTTCGCGCGCAACAACCCGGAGGGCACGATCGTCGACTTCCTCACCGAGGTGGCTCTCGTGTCGGATGCCGACGACCTCGACGACGAGTCGGGCACGGTGTCGCTCATGACGATGCACACGGCGAAGGGGCTCGAGTACGACGCGGTCTTCGTGACGGGAGTCGAGGAGGACCTCATCCCGCACCGTATCTCGGCCGGTGAGCCGGGCGGTCCCCAGGAGGAGCGTCGACTCTTCTACGTGGGCATCACGAGGGCGCGGAAGCGTCTGCACCTGTCGCTCGCCATGACGCGGGCCCAGTTCGGCGAGGTGTCGGTCGCGATGCCGAGCCGGTTCCTGCAGGAGATCCCGGCGGGGCTCATCGACTGGCGGCAGTCGCCGGGCGACGTCAACTCGCGGGGAGGCACTCAGTCCCGGGCGTTGAACGCTCGCCGCGGAGGCGGCGGGTTCGGCGCATCGGGCGACCGTTTCGGTGTGAAGCCGCTGCCCGGCAGCGACTCGCTGAAGCCCCTGTCGACGGCGATGGACAAGTTCCCGAATCGCGTCACGGCGAAGATGCGCGACAACGGCGACCTCGAGCTGGCGGCGGGCGACCGCATCCGGCACTCCGACTTCGGCGAGGGGCGAGTGGATGCCGTGACGGGTGAAGGTGCGAAGCGGATCGCGCACGTGCGGTTCGACTCCGCCGGGCAGAAGAAGCTGCTGATCAAGGTCGCGCCGATCGACAAGATCTAGCGGGATCGCGGGTTAGGCTGGCTGATATGGCCCTGTTCTCCCGCCGCAAGAAGTCCGCTGACGACGTCGTCGCCGACCAGACCGAGGCAGACGCGACCGCGTCCACCGACGAGAGCGTCGGCACCGCGTCGCAGTCGGGCGACGCCGTGACGAGCGATCCGCAGAACCCCGCCGGCGCGGCATCCGATTCGGCTCCCGCATCCGAGTCGTCCGCATCCGAGTCGTCCGCATCCGAGTCGTCCGCATCCGAGTCGTCTGCTTCCGGCATCGAGGAGGCAGCTCCCTCCTCGACGGAGGCTCCCGTCGAGGAGGCGCCTCCGGCCGTCGGGATCTCGGTGCAGGCCTTCCGCGGTGTCGGCGCTCAGGCCGGGCCCGAGGTGTCGCTGCCCGATCCGAACGCCGCAGCCGCTCCCTCGACTCCGGCGTCGGCCTCCACGACGCCCGTCCAGCCGACGTTCGGGGGAGCACCCGCCCCGCGCCTCATCGACGCCCAGGCCGAACGCCGGCTGCCGCTCGCTCCCGCCCTCCCGCCGGAGCAGACCGAGACGGTCGCCGGCATGAAGGACAACGTGCTGCTGCGCGAGGCCCTCGCGCAGGTCGAGCAGGGTGCCACGAACGAGCAGCTCCTCGGCGTGCTGCGTCAGGCGCTGCAGGCGCACCTGTACATCCGTGTGAACGGCGATGCGCGCGCGCAGATCAGCGAGGGCAAGCCGCTCTCTGTCGCCGTCGTGCGCGATGGCGACCGCCAGTTCATGCTCGCCTTCAGCTCGGCAGGAGCCGTGCGCGACTCGGTGCAGCTCGAGAAGGATCCCACCGCGACCTCGGCCGTGGCCCAGCCGGTCACCTCGGTGCTGCAGCAGGTCGTCGCGGGCGATTTCGCCGGACTCATCGTCGACAACGCCTCGGCACCGCACCGCGTCGTCTTCCCCACCGAGCTCCTCGAGAAGACGCTCGAGCAGGCAGACGTCGAGATGACCGTCAAGTCTCTGCTCGCGCAGCCGCGTGAGCAGGACACGGCGGCGAAGATCGGTCAGGCGCTGGCGACCAAGCGCATGTGGGTGGCCGTGAACGACGGCACCGGAACGGGCCAGCCCGGCATCGCGGAGGCGCAGACGCCAGACGGCAAGCGGTTCCTGCAGCTGTTCTCGCACCCGCTCGAGGTGCTGGCACTCGGACGCGGCGACCGCCCGCTGCCCTTCGACCCCGAGCAGCTGGCCAAGCTCTTCGCCAGCCACCCGGAGATGGCGGGTGTGATCCTCGATCCCGCCGGTCCGACGCTGGCCGTCGACCGCGAGGCTCTCGCGCCGGTGCTGGTGCTCGCGGTCGACCTCGGCGACTGACGCACGACCTCGGCGACTGAGGCATGACCTGAGCGACTGACGCACGACCTCGGCGACCGGCGTGCGATCCGGCGGATGACGCTCGGCGACCGGCGCGCGGTCCCGCGGATGACGCTCGGCGCATGTCGCCCTTCGCGGGGGTTCCGCGCGTCTCGCTCGCGCTCTAGGGTCGGAGCATGGCCTCCGAACGCGTGACCCTGACCGTCGTCGATCCGGACGGAGAGCGCGAGGTCGCGCTGTCGAGCCCCAACCGCGTCGTGTGGCCCGAGGTGGGCATCACCAAGGCGGAGCTGGCCGAGTACTTCCAGCTCGCGAGCGTGCCGTTCCTCGCGGCCAACGGCAACCGTCCCGTCTCGCTGGAGCGGTTCCGTGACGGCGTGGGCAGCGAGGGCTTCTTCTCGAAGAACCCGCCGAAGGGCACGCCCGACTTCGTCGACGCGGTCACGCTGACGTACAACAGCGGGCGACGGCATCCGCAGATCGTGCTGAATCGACCGAGCGCGATCGTGTGGGCCGCCCAGATGAACACGATCGTCTTCCACCCGTGGGCGTCGCTCGCGACCGATCCCGACAACCCGATCGAGTTGCGCATCGACCTCGACCCCCAGCCGGGCACGGACTTCGCGGATGCCGTGACCGCCGCTCACGAGCTGCGGACGGTGCTGCGCGAGGCCGGTCTGGAGGCGTTCGCGAAGACGAGCGGCAACCGCGGCCTCCACGTCTTCGCGCCCATCGAGCCGACGCACGAGTTCCTCGATGTGCGGCACGCGGTGATCGCGGCCGGACGTGAGCTCGAGCGTCGGATGCCGGAGCAGGTGACCACGAACTGGTGGAAGGAGGAGCGCGGTCAGCGGATCTTCGTGGACTTCAACCAGGCGAACCGGGACCGCACGATGGCGGGCGCCTACAGCCCGCGCGCCCTGCCGAAGGCGACGGTGTCGACGCCCGTGCACTGGGACGAGCTGGACGATCTGGATCCCTCGCAGTTCACCGTGCGCAGCATCCCGAAACGGCTCGACGAGATCGGTGATCCGTGGGCGGACAAGCAGGCGTCGCCGGGGCGCATCGACACCCTGCTGGAGTGGTGGGAGCGCGACAAGGCCGACGGGCTCGGGGAGCTGCCGTTCCCTCCGGAGTTCCCGAAGATGCCGGGCGAGCCGCCGCGTGTGCAGCCGAGCAAGAAGGTCGCCGCGAACTGGGACGAGAACGGCGAGCCAACCGGGGAGTGAGGCGCCGGCTCCGGATGCCGCGCGTCAGCCGATCACGTCGGCGAGGTCGTACCCGGCGACCGTGTCGAGCTGGTCGTACGTGCACGAGCGCGCGTCGCGATCGGGGCGCCAGCGCTCGAACTGCACGGTGTGCCGGAAGCGGGCCCCCTCCAGCTGGTCGTAGCGCACCTCGAGAACGCGTTCGGGCCGCAACCGCACGAACGAGACGTCCTTCGACCCGCTGAACCGCGACCGCTCGCTCTCGCCGGTCACGGCCGCGCCGTCGTCGTCGCGCTCGACGAGGGGAGCGAGTTCGTCCACGAGTTCTGCGCGGCGCTTGTCGCTCCACGCGGCGACCCCGCCGACCTGGCGCAGCACCCCGTCGGCGTCGTACAGCCCGACCAGCAGCGATCCGACCCCGCTGCCCGACTTGTGGATGCGGTAGCCGAGCGCCACGACATCGGCGGTCCGCGCGTGCTTGACCTTGATGAGCGTGCGCTTCCCCGGCGCGTAGGGCTGGTCCAGCGGCTTCGCGACGACGCCGTCGAGTCCGGCACCCTCGAACTCGGCGAGCCAGCGGACGGCCGCGTCGCGGTCGGTGGTGGTGCGGGTGATGTGCAGCGGATGCTCGACCGTCGCCATCAGTGCTTCGAGGCGCTCGCGGCGCTCTCGGAAGGGCGTCTGCAGCAGGTCGTCGTCGCCCTCGGCGAGCAGATCGAAGGAGATGAACATCGCGGGGGTCTCCGCCGCCAGTCTCGCGACGCGTGACGCCGCGGGGTGGATGCGCTGACTCAGCGCCTCCCAGTCGAGCCGCTGTGCGCCCTCGCGGCCGGTGGCGACGACGATCTCGCCGTCGAGCAGGCACGGGCCGGGGAGGAGTTCCGGGATCGCCTCGACGAGCTCCGGGAAGTAGCGGGTGAGCGGTTTCGCGCCCCGCGACCCGATCTCCACGGTCTCGCCGTCCCACGCGATGAGCCCGCGGAACCCGTCCCACTTCGGCTCGAACAGCAGCCCGCCGGTCGTCTTCGCCGGGTCGGGGACGGATGCCGCCGCCTTGGCGAGCATGGGAGCGGGGATCTCGTAGCGCATGCACCCATCCTGGCCCCGGACGGGCGGGCGCAGAAGGGGGTGGACGGCGGGGGGAGGATTCAGAACAGGTCGGCGAGCGTGGCTCGTTCGCCGGCGTCCGCGAGCGCTGTGCGCGCGGCGTGCCACCCGGCCATGCCGTTGACGCCGGGACCGGGCGGGGTCGACGAGGAGGCGAGGTACACGCCGCGCATCGGCGTGCGCCACGGGGCCGCGCTCAGCACGGGCCGCCGGATGGCCTGCGGGATCGTGAAGGCGCCGCCGAGGATGTCGCCGCCGATCTCGGCCGGGTTGACGGCCTCGCGCGCCGAGGCCGGGACTGCGTGGTGCGCGAGGATGCGGTCGCGGAAACCCGGAGCGAACCTCTCGACCTGCCGGGTGACGAGCTCGGTCGGGTCGAGGTCGGAGTTCGCAGGCACGTGGATGTACGCCCACAGCACGGCCTTGCCCTCGGGGGCGCGCGTCGGGTCGAGAATCGACGGCTGCACGGTGAGCACATACGGACGGTCGCTGACCCGGCCGCGCGCCACGGCGTTCTCACTCGCGGCGACCTCGGCTCTCGTGCCGCCGAGGTGCACGGTGGGCGCCCGGGCCACGTCGGGGTTGGTCCAGGGGATGGGCCCGTCGAGGGCGAAGTCGACCTTCGCGGCGGCGGCGCCGTAGCGGTATCCCTGGATCGCCCTGGCGTAGCGGTCGGGGATGTCGGGGTGGGTGAGCAGCAGCCGCGGTGACGTGTTCAGCAGCAGCAGGTCGCCGGCATCCGGGTCGCCCCAATCGAGATCGCCGAGGTCGGTGACGTGGACCCCCGACTCGACCGTGCCGCCGTGCGCCTCGATGTCGGCGACCATGACGTCGGCGATGCGCTGGGCACCGCCGCGCGGGTACATCCAGCCGCCGGCGTGACCCGCGGCAGCGAGCAGCAGCCCCGCGGCGGAGGCGGCGAGCGACGGCATCCGCGCCGGCGCGTGCGCGAGCACGCCGGAGATGAGACCGGCGGCCTCGTCGGTCCGGAACGAGAGGGAGGCGAACGGCGTGCCCTGGTCGATCATGCGCAGGCCGAAGCGCAGGGCGGTGAGCGGCTCCCGAGGGATGCGCAGCATCTGGTTCCCGGTGAAGTCGACGACGCCCTCGATGTGCCGGCTCAACGGGCGCAGCAGCGCCAGCCAGGCCTTGCCGTCGACGCCCAGTCCCGCCGCGGTCTTCTCGATGTCGTGCCAGGCGACGCCCGCGCGGCCGCCGTCGAGAGGGTGCGCGTACGAGATGTCCGGCACGATCCAGTCGATGCGGTCCGCGAGCCCGAACGCCTGGAAGAACGGCGACGACAGTGCGGCGGGGTGCACGGCCGAGCAGATGTCGTGCACGAACCCGGGCAGCGTCGTCTCGGCGCTGCGGACGCCGCCGCCGATCGTGTCGGCCGCCTCCAGCACCCGCACCTCGTAGCCGGCGCGGGCGAGGGAGACCCCCGCCGCAAGGCCGTTCGGACCGGATCCGATGATCGTCGCGCGAACCATGCCGCCAGTCTTCCACGTCAGGACGTGAGATCCTGGAGGAGATGAACGAAGTCCAGGGCCCGACCCCCACCGGAACCTCCCGTCCGTACCGATCGCTCCGCGAGGCGCTCCGCGCCCACCGCATCGCCGAAGAGAACCACGAGTTCATCACGGCGATCACGGATGCCGTCGGCATCTCCTCCTACATCGACCGCGGCCGGTACATCGAGGCGATCCGTCGCGGTGAGGGCGCGAGCCTGCACATCGGGAAGACCTACACCAACGGCTTCGCCGAGGACGAGGTCATCGTCGTCGGATCGACGCCGCTGCGCCTGCGGGCGAGTGAGGGTCGCGCGCCGTACTTCTACGTCACGCACCCGAGCGAGTTCCGGCCGATCGCCCCGGTGAAGGCGAAGCGGTCCTCGACGCCCCGCGCGGCCGCCGCACCCCGCGTCGCGGCGACGCCCAAGCCGGTGGAGCGCGACTACGGCGTCTGCGACGTGTGCTTCATGGTGAAGACGCCGGCCGGCGGCTGCGGCTGCGACTGACCGGCACGTCCCGCGTCATCTCGGCGTTCACGCACCCGCGTCGCGGGAGCGCTCAGGCGAAAGCGCTCCTGCCGGTGATGTCGCGCCCGAGCAGCAGGGCCTGCACGCTCTCCGTCCCCTCGTAGGTGTGTATCGCCTCGATGTCGGCCATGTGCTGCATCACGCCGTACTCGAGCAGGATCCCGTTGCCGCCGAGCAGGTCGCGAGCGGTCGACGCCACCCGCCGCGCCGCGCGGGTGTTGTGGAACTTCGCGAGCGACGCCTGGGTGGGCCGCAGCAGGCCTGCGGTCTCGAGGTCGGCGAGGCGCCGGCAGTACAGCTGCATCGCCGTGAGGTCCTCAAGCATGTGGGTCAGTCGCTCCTGCACCATCTGGAAGCCGGCGAGCGGCTTGCCGAACTGCACCCGCTGCGTGGCGTACGCGAGGGCGGCCTCGTAGCAGGCGGTCGCGTGCCCGAGTGCCGACCAGGCGACTCCGGAACGCGTCGCGTACAGGACGATCGAGGCGTCCTTGAAGCTCTTCGTGCCCGGCAGCACCGCGTCGAGCGGTACGCGCACGTCGTCGAGGCGGATGTGTGCCTGGTGGATCGCCCGCAGCGACGCCTTGCCCCGGATCGCGGTGCCCGTGTACCCGGCGGTCTCCTGCTCGACGAGGAAGCAGCGGACGGCCCCGTGCTCGGCGGCGGTCTCGTCGTCGACGCGCGCCCAGACGAAGGTGATGCCGCCGGAGGCGCCGTTGCCGATCCACTTCTTCGCTCCGCGGATGACCCACTCCTCGCCGTCGCGCCGGGCGACCGTCTCGAGCGACACCGAGTCGGAGCCGTGGTCGGGCTCGGTGAGGGCGAAGGAGCCGAGGACCGAGCCGTCGGCGAGGGCCGTCAGCCAGCGCTCCTGCTGGGCGGGCGAACCGAACAGGGCGAGGGTGCGCAGGGCGAGACCGCCCTGCACGGCGAGCACGGTGCCGAGAGACCCGTCGCCCCGCGAGATCTCCATGTTGACGAGGCCGGCGGCGAGCGGCGAGAGGTGTGTGAGGGCCGGATGCTCGATCCCGTCGACGACGAGGTCCATCTCGCCCATGCGGCGGGCGGCGTCGAGGGGGTACTCGGCCCGGTCCCAGGCATCCGCCATCTGCGGCCCGACCTCGTCGATGTACGCCTTCGCGCGGTCCCACGCCGCACGGTCGGCCTCGGGGATGTCGGCGAACACCGCGTAGTAGTCGCTGTCCTGCCGGGCGGTGATGTCGTACGAGGCGATCCGCTCGCCGGGGACGGGGGAGGCTTCGGTGCTCATGGGGACTCCTTCGTGGACCTGAGTATCGTACTCCTCGGTACTCGGTTTCACGAAGGCGGGCGCGCGGACGGCTGTCGCCCGGGTCGGCGTGGGGTCAGTCCAGCTGCGACCGCAGGCGGCGGGTGATCTCCGCGACCGGCATCGACCGGGGGAACACGGCGACCACGACGTCGTCGGGGGCACCGGTCTCGGGCTCCGCCGGCACGCCGTAGCGGCGTCGCACATCGGCGAGGGCGGTCTGCAGGGTCGACAGCGGCACCTTCTTCTTGCCGCGGAGCAGCTGCCGCAGCACGTGGTTGTGCACCGCGGTGACCAGGGCGGCGAAGCCGACGGCATCCAGAGGGTCGACCCCGGGCAGCGCACTGCGCAGGTAGTCGTCGAAGAGGCGCTCGTAGCGGAACACCGTGATGATCTCGCGCTCGCGCAGCACCGGCACCTGGCGCACCACCTGATAGCGACGGCGGGCCAGCTCCGGGTCGCGTGCGAAATGCGCGAAGACCGACTCGGATGCCGCGCACACCGCGCCCCACGGGTCGTCATGCCCTTCGGCGAGGTACTCGCGCAGCTGGCCGAGCATCACCTCGTGGTCGGCGAACACGACGTCCTCCTTGCCGCCGAACTGGCGGAAGAACGTCGACCGCGAGACGCCGGCGGCCTTCGCGATCTGCTCGACGGAGGTCTGATCGAAGCCCTGGGCCTGGAAGAGCTCGAGTGCTGCGGCGACGACGGCGTCGCGCGAATCGGAGAAGTCTCGCATAGCGAAAGCCTAGAACCTCCGTGGCCTCGCGCCAGCGGTTCCCGCGCTCCGGGGCGCTCAGGCCGAGGTAGTAGGCTGGGGGACTGGTCGATGTCTCGACATCGAGAGAATTACCAGACAGCAGCCCAGTGAAGGAACCACAGTGGATCTGTACGAGTACCAGGCACGAGACGTTTTCGAGAAGTACGGAGTGCCGGTCCTCGCCGGCATCGTCGCGGACACCCCTGAGGAGGTGAGGGCGGCAGCCGAGAAGATCGGCGGAGTGGTCGTCGTCAAGGCTCAGGTGAAGACCGGCGGCCGTGGCAAGGCGGGCGGCGTCAAGGTCGCCAAGACCCCCGACGAGGCGTACGAGGCCGCGAAGGCCATCCTCGGCCTCGACATCAAGGGCCACGTCGTCAAGCGCGTCATGGTCGCGCAGGGTGCGCGCATCGCCGAGGAGTTCTACTTCTCCGTGCTGCTCGACCGCGCCAACCGCTCGTACCTGAGCCTCTGCTCGGTCGAGGGCGGCATGGAGATCGAGGAGCTCGCGGTGGAGCGCCCCGAGGCCCTCGCCCGCGTCGAGGTCAACCCGCTGACGGGCATCGACAAGGAGAAGGCCGTCGAGATCGCCCGCGCGGCGAACTTCCCCGAGGACCTCGTCGAGAAGGTCTCCGACGTCTTCGTGAAGCTGTTCGACGTCTACAAGGGCGAGGACGCGACGCTCGTCGAGGTCAACCCGCTCGTCCGCACCGAGGAGGGCGACATCATCGCCCTCGACGGCAAGGTCACGCTCGACGACAACGCCTCCGAGATCCGTCACCCGGAGCACGAGGAGCTCGAGGACAAGGACGCGGCCGACCCGCTCGAGGCAAAGGCGAAGAAGTCCGGCCTCAACTACGTGAAGCTCGACGGCGAGGTCGGCATCATCGGCAACGGCGCCGGGCTCGTCATGTCGACGCTCGACGTCGTCGCCTACGCCGGCGAGAACCACAACGGCGTCAAGCCGGCCAACTTCCTCGACATCGGCGGCGGCGCCTCGGCGGAGGTCATGGCCAACGGCCTCGACGTCATCCTCGGCGACCCGCAGGTCAAGAGCGTCTTCGTGAACGTCTTCGGCGGCATCACCGCGTGCGATGCCGTCGCGAACGGCATCAAGGGCGCCCTCGAGACGCTCGGCTCCGCGGCCTCCAAGCCGCTCGTCGTGCGCCTCGACGGCAACCGCGTCGAGGAGGGACGCGCGATCCTCGCGGAGTACGCGCACCCGCTCGTCACCCTGGCCGCCACGATGGACGAGGGCGCCGACAAGGCCGCCGAGCTCGCCAACGCCTGAGACTGAAGGACTAGAAGAATGTCGATCTACCTCAACAAGGACTCCAAGGTCATCGTCCAGGGCATCACCGGCGGCGAGGGCACGAAGCACACCGCGCTCATGCTGAAGGCCGGCACCCAGGTCGTCGGCGGCGTCAACGCCCGCAAGGCCGGCACGACCGTCTCGCACACCGACAAGGACGGCGCAGCCGTCGAGCTGCCCGTGTTCGGCTCGGTCGCCGAGGCCATGAAGGAGACCGGCGCCGACGTGTCGATCGCCTTCGTTCCCGGCGCCTTCACGAAGGACGCGATGATCGAGGCCATTGACGCCGAGATCCCGCTGCTCGTCGTCATCACCGAGGGCGTTCCCGTCGGCGACTCGGCCGAGGCCTGGGCCTACGCCCAGAGCAAGGGCAACAAGACCCGCATCATCGGCCCGAACTGCCCCGGCATCATCACCCCCGGTGAGGCGCTCGTCGGCATCACCCCGGCGAACATCACCGGCAAGGGCCCGATCGGCCTCGTGTCGAAGTCGGGCACCCTCACGTACCAGATGATGTTCGAGCTGCGCGACCTGGGCTTCTCGACCGCCATCGGCATCGGCGGCGACCCGGTCATCGGCACGACCCACATCGACGCGCTCGCCGCGTTCGAGGCCGACCCCGAGACCAAGGCGATCGTCATGATCGGCGAGATCGGCGGCGACGCCGAGGAGCGTGCCGCCGACTACATCAAGGCGCACGTCACCAAGCCGGTCGTCGGCTACGTCGCGGGCTTCACGGCTCCCGAGGGCAAGACCATGGGTCACGCCGGCGCCATCGTCTCCGGCTCCGCCGGTACCGCTCAGGCGAAGAAGGAGGCCCTCGAGGCCGCCGGCGTCAAGGTCGGCAAGACGCCGTCCGAGACCGCAGCCCTGATGCGCGAGATCGTCGAATCGCTCTGACGCGCTAAGCTGTACGAGAAGGCCCCGGGCTCCACCCCGGGGCCTTTCTCATGCCCGGCGACGGGGGTGTGCAGACACCGAGCCCGCTGCAGACACGAAGAGGGGCGGATGCCGCAGCATCCGCCCCTCTGTCGTGGTGCGATCAGGCGACGCCGAACAGGGCCTCGATGGGTCCGCGGGCGAAGAACAGCACGAAGCCGACCGCGACGACCCACAGCAGCGGGCTGATGCGCTTCGCCTTGCCGGAGAGGGCCTGCACGAGCACCCAGCTCACGAAGCCCGCTCCGATGCCGTTGGCGATCGAGTAGGTCAGGGGCATCACGGTGACCGTGAGGAACACCGGCAGCAGCACGCTGAAGTCCGTCAGGTCGATGTACTTGATCTGCGCCATCATCATCGCGCCGACGATCACGAGCGCTGCGGCCGCGATCTCGGTCGGCACGATCGACGTGAGCGGCGTGAGGAACATCGCCAGCAGGAACATCGCGCCCGTGATGACGTTCGCGAAGCCGGTGCGCGCGCCCTCGCCGATGCCGGCGCCGGACTCGATGAACACGGTGCTCGACGACGACGAGGTGCCACCGCCGACGATCGCGCCGACGCCCTCGACGACCAGCGCCGACTTGATGCGGGGGAAGTCGCCCTTCTCGTCGGCGAGGTTCGCCTCCTTGGCGAGGCCCGTCATGGTGCCCATCGCGTCGAAGAAGTTCGAGAACACGAGGGTGAAGACGATCATGACGATGGCGACGAGGCTGACCTTGCTCAGATCGAAGCCGAAGTCGACGGCGCCGACCAGGCTCAGGTCGGGAAGGCTGAACGGCACGCCGGAGAGCGCGGGGACCGTGAGGCCCCATCCGCCGGCGTTGCCCTCGGCCGCTGCGCCCAGGTGCCAGATCGCTTCGACGATCACGGCCAGCACGGTGCCGGAGACGAGACCGATGAGCAGGCCGCCCTTCACCTTGCGAGCGACGAGGATGCCGGTGATGATCAGCGTCACGATGAACAGCACGGTGGGCACGGTGGCGACGGATCCGCCGACGCCCAGGCCGACGGGCGGGGATGCCGAGCCGGTCGCGGTGACGAAGCCGGAGTTCACGAAGCCGATGAAGGCGATGAACAGGCCGATGCCGACCGTGATCGCGATCTTCAGCTGGAACGGCACGGCGTCGAAGATCATCTTGCGCAGGCCGGTGACCGCGAGCAGCACGATGACGACACCGTTGATCATCACGAGCGCCATCGCCTCGGGCCAGGTGACCTGGCCGACGACGGAGAACGCGACGAAGGCGTTGATGCCGAGACCGGCGGCGAAGCCGAACGGCAGGCGCGTGATGACTCCGAAGAGGATGGTCATGATGCCGGCGGTCAGGGCCGTCGCGGCGCCGACGGCGCTGAAGTCGAGCGTGTTGCCGTCGACGTCGGCGGAGCCGGACAGGATGATCGGGTTGAGGATCACGATGTAGGCCATCGTGACGAACGTCACCAGGCCACCTCGGATCTCGGTGCCGAGGGTGGAACCGCGCTTGCTGATCTCGAAGAAGCGATCGAGCGCGTTCGCCGGTTCGGTCTCTGAGGCGGTGGGGGACGGGGCAGTTGACATCGGGGAACCTCCGGAGGAGACGATATCGTGTCCGCCGCCTCGCGCGCGCCCGCGGGCGGCGACGGCCTTCTCGTCGTAGTCTCGAATCGTCATGCAACGCCTCCTCGTCGCGCTCCTCGCCGCTTTCGACGCCGCCATCGCGGCCGCCGTCGGGCTCGCTGTCCTGCTGGCGCCGCTCACCCTGCTGTGGACCCTCGCGTTCGGAGCGACGGCCGACTGGGGGGCGCTGTGGCCGCTGGCCGGCACCCTGTGGCAGTTCGGGCACGGAGCGCCTCTCGACATCGAGATCGGCACGGAGGTGCTGCGGGCGGCGGGCGTCGCTCCGGATGCCGCGGTCTTCACCCTGTCGGTGACGCCGCTCGCCTTCCTGCTGTTCACGCTCCTGTTCGCGGCGCGCTCCGGCGCCCGTGCTGCTCGGGCAGGGGCGTGGGTGCTCGGCGTCGCGTCGGGCACCGCGACGATGGCCGTGATCGCCGCAGCGGTCGCGTTCACGGGCCGCCTCGCCGCGGCCGAGACGCCCCTGCTCCTCGCGATCGCGCTGCCCCCTCTCGTGTATCTCGCCGGCGCGCTCGTCGGCGCGGTGCGCGTCGCCTGGCAGGACGGCGACGGCAGCGTCGTCGACCGCATCCACGACGTCGTGGACTCCTGGGGCGGATGGGGGCCCGTCCCGGCATCCGTCGCCCGAGGCGCCGCGTTCGCGATCACGACCACGGTCGCGATCGCCGGACTCGCGCTGGCGATCCTCACGCTCGTCAGGGGAGGCGAGGTGGTCGCCCTGTTCCAGGCGACGCGGGTCGACGGCCTGGGCGCGACGGTCATCACCCTCGGCCAGCTCGCCTACCTGCCCACGATGCTCGTGTGGACCGCGTCGTGGCTCGCCGGCCCCGGTTTCTCGGTGGGCGTGGGCTCCGCCGTCTCGCCGGCCGGGACGCAGCTCGGGGTCGTGCCCGGCATCCCCGTGTTCGGGCTGCTCCCCGAGCACACCACGATCTGGATGCTGATCGTCGTGCTGCTCCCGATCGGCGCCGGCGCGTTCGCCGGGTGGGCCGTCCGCTCGCGGCTCGTGTGGGAGGGGACGCCGCTCCACACCGCCCCACGCGCTGTCATCGCGGTCGGCATGGGCGCCGTCACGGCGATCGTCGCCGCGCTCGCCGCGGTCCTCGCCTCCGGGTCGATCGGGCCTGGCCGCCTCGCCGAGGCCGGCCCCGCGCCGCTCCCGTTCGCTCTCGCGCTCGGCGGCGAGGTGATGCTGGGCGCGGCGATCCTGCTGCTGTCTCCGCGCCACCGCGACGAGGTCGCCGAAGAGCGCACCGACCGGTGGATGGCCGCGATGACGGCATCCGACACCGCATCGGCCGGCGGCGTCGCGATCACGTGGGACGACGGCGACCGCCGGTCGTGGGAGGACCCGGAACGCTCGTCGTGGACGGATTCCGACCCGTCCGACCAGGCGACGGGATTCCGTCTGCCGCGCCGCGATCCGGCCGATCCGATCGCCTGACATGCGGTGCGGGCCGGCGCGCCGCCCCCGGTAGACTGGGCGCGTGCTCACGGTCGCCGTTCTCATCTCGGGCACCGGCTCGAATCTTCGTGCCCTTCTCGAGGCCGCTCGTGACCCCGATTTCCCCGCGCGGGTCGTCGTCGTCGGAGCCGACCGCCAGGCCGACGGGCTCGCGCAGGCCGAGGAGTTCGGCATCCCCAGCTTCACCGTGCCGTGGCACGAGCATGAGAGCCGAGAGGCATGGGGGGAGGAGCTGGGCAACCAGCTCGCGGTCTGGAACCCCGACCTCGTGGTGCTGAGCGGTCTGATGCGACTGCTGCCCCATGACCTGGTCGCCGCGTACTCGCCGCGCCTCATCAACACGCACCCCGCGTACCTGCCGGAGTTCCCCGGAGCGCACGGCGTCCGCGACGCACTGGCCGCGGGCGTCGCCGAGACCGGAGCGAGCGTCATCGTCGTCGACGACGGCGTCGACACCGGACCGATCCTCGCCCAGGAGCGCGTGCCCGTGCTCGACGGCGACACCGAGCACACCCTCCACGAGCGCATCAAGCCCGTCGAGCGGCGCCTGCTCATCGACGTGGTGCGCCGCATCGCGACCGGTGAGCTGTCGCTCACCTCCTGAAACCGCACCACGCACGACCTCTCGCAGCACCACGACCTCTCGCAGCACCACGACCTCTCGCAGAAGGAGCACTTCATGGCCGGCCCCCGCCACGACCACTCGCTGTACCGCGACCGCGACACCGTCCGGATCCGCCGTGCACTCGTCTCGGTGAGCGACAAGACCGACCTGCTGGTGCTCGCGAAGGCGCTCGCCGACGCCGGCGTCGAGATCGTGTCGACCGGCTCGACCGCCGCCGCGATCCGCGAAGCCGGCTACGACGTGACCGACGTCGCTGCGGTGACGGGCGTCGCCGAGATGCTCGACGGCCGCGTGAAGACGCTGCACCCGAAGGTGCACGGCGCCGTGCTCGCCGATCTGCGCCTCGAGGACCACGAGCGTCAGCTCGCCGACCTCGGCATCGAGCCCTTCGAGCTCGTCGTCGTCAACCTGTACCCGTTCGTCGAGACCGTCGCCTCGGGTGCCGAGGGCGACGACGTCGTCGAGCAGATCGACATCGGCGGTCCGGCGATGGTCCGCGCCGCGGCGAAGAACCACGCGAACGTCGCGATCGTCGTCTCGCCGCAGTCCTACCCCGGCATCATCAGCGCCATCGAGACCGGCGGCACCGGGCTCACGCAGCGGCGCGAGCTCGCCGCGCGCGCGTTCGCCCACACCGCGGCCTACGACACCGCGGTTGCCTCGTGGTTCGCGGAGGGCACGCTGAACGACGGCGGCGACCTGCCCGCGCACCTCACGATCCAGGCCGAGCGCCTCGCGACGCTCCGCTACGGCGAGAACTCGCACCAGCGCGGTGCGATCTACACGCGCTCCGGCGGCCACGGCATCGCCCAGGCGACGCAGCTGCAGGGCAAGGAGATGTCGTACAACAACTACGTCGACGCGGATGCCGCGCTGCGCGCCGCGTACGACATGGTGAAGCCGGCCGTCGCGATCATCAAGCACGCCAACCCGTGCGGCATCGCGACCACGGCGCCGAACGCCCTCGACCCGATCGCCAGCGCCCACCTGCGCGCCCACGAGTGCGACCCGGTCTCGGCGTACGGCGGAGTGATCGCCGCGAACGGCACCGTGACCCTGAAGATGGCCGAGAACCTCAAGGACATCTTCACCGAGGTCATCGTGGCTCCGTCGTTCGAGCCCGCCGCGCTCGAGGTCTTCAAGGCGAAGAAGAACCTGCGTCTGCTGCAGCTGCCCGCCGACTGGCAGCAGGAGCGGATGGACGTGCGCCTCGTCTCGGGCGGGCTGCTGCTGCAGGACGCCGACCGCTTCCCCGACGACATCGGTTCGGTCGCGAAGAACTGGGAGCTCGTGTCCGGCGAGCGTCCGAGCGACGAGGAGATGGAAAACCTCATCTTCGCGTGGAAGGCCTGCCGCGCCGTGAAGTCGAACGCGATCGTGCTCGCGAAGGACAACGCGACGGTCGGCGTCGGCATGGGTCAGGTCAACCGTGTGGACTCCTGCCGCCTCGCCGTGGAGCGCGCCGGCGACCGCGCGGCCGGGTCGGTCGCGGCATCCGATGCCTTCTTCCCCTTCGCCGACGGCCCCCAGGTGCTCCTCGACGCCGGCATCACGGCGATCGTGCAGCCGGGTGGATCGGTCCGCGACGAGGAGGTCGTCGACGCCGCGCGCAAGGCCGGCGTGACGATGTTCTTCACCGGGGAGCGTCACTTCTTCCACTGAGACCCTTCCTGCACCGAGACCCCCTCCCGCCGATGTCGGCAGGAGGGGGTCTCGCGCTTCGGGAGGACTCAGACGGCCGTGTAGCCGCCGTCGATGACGATCTGCTGCGCCGTGAGGTAGCTCGACGCATCGGACGCGAGGAAGATGACGAGACCCGTGAGGTCTTCCGGGGTCGCCATGCGGCCCTGCGGGATGCGGGCGACCCAGTCGGCTTCGAGCTCGGGCTCCCGCTCGAGGATCTCCTTCGTGAGGTCGGTGAGCACGTAACCGGGCGCGATCGAGTTGACGCGGATGTCGGAGGCGGCCCACTCGACGGCGAGCGACTTCGCGAGATGCGCGACCGCGGCCTTGGACGAGTTGTACGACGCCGCCCACTGCGGCACGTTGACGATCTCGCCCGACATCGACGAGATGAGCACGGCGCTGCCCGGCACCCCCGCGCGCAGCAGCCCGCGTCCGAACGCCTGCGCCGAGAAGAACGTGCCGGTGAGGTTCACGTCGATGACCTTGCGCCAGTTGCGCGCCGACACGTCGATCGAGTCCTCGTTGATCTCGATTCCCGCCGCCGTCAGCAGCACCTGCGGCACGCCCAGCTCGGCGGCGATCTCGTCGAAGACGGCGTCGGTCGCGTCCTGGTCGGTGACGTCGAGACGCCGTCCGATCGCCCGCACGCCGAAGTCGCGCGCGATCGCCGCAGCCGATTCGTCGACGACGTCGAGCAGGTCGAGCAGGGCGATATCAGCCCCTTCGGCGGCCAGTGATCGCGCGACCGCGAGTCCGATGCCTCGTGCGCCGCCGGTGATGACGGCGGTCCTGCCCTTCAGGCTGGTGTCCATGATGATGCTCCTTGTCCGGTGTTTCCGAGGTGGTGGTCGTAGGTGATGGTCGTCAGTGAGATGCGGGAGTGATCGGTCGTCAGGCGGCGGCGCGCGCTGCGTCCCAGCCGGCTCGTGCCGAGCGGATGAACTCCGCAGCGGCGACGGCGGGGTCCGTCGACGAGAGGATGCCGCTCGTCGACCCGGTCGCGTCGGCGCCAGCCGCCATGATGCGCAGGGCGACCTCCGGTGTCGAGACGCCACCCGCGTGCATGGCCAGCACCCCGGGAGCGGCCTCGTGGATCGCCCGTGTCGACGGAGCGATCCAGTCGCGGGCGCCCGAACCGTCTGCGCCGATCAGCGACGGCGGCTCGAAGAGCACGGCAGAGGGGTGCCGGCCGGCGAAGCGGCGGGCCTCGGCATCCGTCCCCGCGCAGACGATCGTGGCCAGGCCGACATCGTCCGCGCGCCGCAGGGCGCGTTCCAGGGCGTCGTCGTCGAGCGGATCGGCGTCGTGGTTGAGCATGACGCCGGCGGCTCCGGCATCCTTCAGCGCCTCCGCGGTCACCCGGTTCATGGACGGGCCGAGCGGCTCGGAATCCATCCCCTGCGCGAAGACGAGCACGCCGCTGTCGAGCGCGACGATCGGCGCGATCATGGCGGTGGGCACGGTGAAGACGACGGCGATGCCGTGCGCGCGTCCCGCGCGGCCGGCGGCGACGGCGAGCTCTTCGAGCTGCGTGCGCCGCAGCAGGTTCTTCGGCCCGATCTCGAAGAACGGCGCGCTCAGCGCCGGGCTCATGAGCCGATCAGCTCACGGAGGAATGCGGCGGTGCGGGGCAGGGTGACGGCAGGGTCTCCGTTCGTCGAGCACTCCAGGTTCAGCGAGCCGGTGTAGCCGACGTCGCGCAGAGCGTCGATGATGCCCGGCCAGTCGAGGTGTCCATCGCCGGGCAGCAGCCGGTTGTTGTCGCCGAGGTGCACGTGCACGATGCGGTCTCCGGCGTCCCGCAGGGCCTGAACGGGGTCGGACTCCTCGATCGACATGTGGAAGAGGTCGGGAAGCAGGCCGGCGTTCGGGTGGTCGACGGCCTCGATGATCCGCAGGTTGTCCGACACGCGGTTGAGGTAGCCGCTCTCGTAGCGGTTGATGGGCTCCAGCAGCACGCGCGCATCCGTGCCGGCGACGAGGTCGAGCATCTCGACGTAGAACTCCACGAAGGCGTCGGTCTGCGCGGCGCTCAGCTGGCGGTGCACGTCGAAGAGCGGCAGCGGATCCTGCGCCCCGTACTCGAACTCGATCTCCATGACCGCGCCGATCTCGGCGCACACCGACGCGCTCTCGCGGTACATCGCGCGGCAGCGCTCGCGCAGGTCCGCGTCGTCGGACATCGCCGTGCCGTAGATGTCGTCGACGAGCACGAACTCGACGGGACGCACCCCGGTGCGCTGCTCGAGCTGCGCGACCTCGCGGCGCACGGCGGGGGTCCAGTCGGCGAAGGGCTGGAAGACGGCGATCGCGTCGTACCCCCACTCGCGCAGCAGGTCGGCCTTCTCGGTCAGGGTGCTCCCCGGCACCATCGGGGAGGAGCAGCAGAGGTTCATGGTGGTCGTTCCGTTCGTGTCGTCTGTCGTGTCGAGAGGAGGAGGGGATGCTGTCACTCGCCGTACAGGCGGTGCAGAGCGCCGGCGAACCGGTCGTAGCGTGCGGCCCTGTCGATCCCACCGGCCCGAGGCCGGTACCGGGTCGATCGGGGAGCGTTGAGGGCTGCGACGTCGTCGAGCGAGTCGATCCGGCCGGCAGCGCGTAGGGCCAGGGCGGCCGCGCCGCGGCACGTCGCCTCGAGCTCGTCCGGCACGATCACCTCGACGCCGCACACGTCGGACTTCAGCTGGGTGAGGTAGGCGGATGCCGCGCCGCCGCCGGTCGACACCAGCTCGCGTGCCGCGGGGTCGAGGTACTCGACGTTCCGCCGAACCAGGTGCGCGATGCCCTCTTCGACGGCATAGGCGAGATCGATGCGGTCGTGCGACAGGTCGAGGTCGACGAAGGCGCCCTTGGCGCGCGGGAGGAAATCGGGCGGACTGATGCCCGACAGATACGGGAGGAACAGGGGAGGGTCGGCGAGCACCCGGTCGGCGAGCGCGGTTTCGAGGTCGGCGTACGGCATCCCTCCGAGTGCCTGCGCGCGGAACCATTCCAGAGCGATTCCGCCCGTGTCGGAGGCGTTGAAGAGCACGGTGTCGCCGTCGGAGAGCCCGCGATGGAACGACACCCGGCGTGCGGGGTCGAAGCGCCAGTCGCGCTGCAGAGCGGAGACCGACAGCACCGTGCCGGCGGATTCGCTCACGCTGCCCTCGACATATGAGCCGGTGCCGGCCATCGCGCAGAAGTGGTCGAGAGCGCCGATGTTCACGCGGTAGCCGGCGGCGGGCGGGAGCAGTGCGGCGACCTCGTCGGTCACCCGGCCCACGTCCGTGCCGGCGGGCACGACCTCGGGGAGCATCGTGGACGCGATGCCGCAGTGCTCGACCATATCCGACCAGTACCGGCCAGCCCGCACGTCCCACAGATAGGTGAACCCGCGGGTCGTGACCTCGCCGATCGGCGTGCCGACGAGGCGTCTTACGAGGTCGTCCTTGATCATCGACACCGAGCGGGTGCGGCGCAGGCTCTCGGGCTCGTGGGCGAGGAGCCAGCGCAGCTTCGCGGCCGGCCACGTCGCCGACGCCGCCGGCTCGCCGGTCACGGCGAAGGCCTCGTCGACGCCGAAGCGCTGCTCGAGCTCGGCGGCTTCGGTCGTCGCGCGATCGTCGAGCCACGACATCCCCGCCCGCACCGCGTCGCCGCGGCCGTCGGTGAGGACCAGCGACTCCGCCTGTCCGGTGAGCGCGATCACGGCATCCTGCCCGCTCGTGTCGACCTCGCTCGCGCAGCGGCCGATGAGGTCGAGCACCGCGGAGAGGATCCGTCGCGGATCGAACTCGACGCGCACGCCGTCGCGGTCGTAGTCGACGGATGCCGCGGCCGTCGCGAGACGGCGCAGCTCCTCGTCGTACAGCACGACCTTGAGGTTCGTGGTGCCGAGATCGACCGCGTAGATCAGCACGTCAGTCTCCGATGAGCTGGAAGTGCACGGTGCGGGTTCGGGCCCTGACCGAGTCGAGGTCGCCGAAGTAGATGCGACCGAACTCGCCGAGCACGAGCTCGCCGTCGACGATCGGCATGCTCTCGGACCGACCGAGGATCGACGAGAGGATGTGCCCGTCGGTGTTCAGGCCCCACTCCGGCAGCTCGTCGCGGAGCGCGGCCGCGTTGCGGATGTGGACGGGGCCGGGATGCAGGTACTGACCCTCGTGTCGGGTCGGCGGCGCGATCTTCGCCAGCACGTTCAGGGTGTCCTGCAGCAGCAGCTGCGTGCCGTAGTACGTCGTGTCCTCCGACTCCTCCTGCAGCAGCACGCAGCACGAGGTGTGGGCGGAGTAGGCGACGGCGATGCCGTCGCGCACGCCGGAGGAGCGCACGAACTCCAGCATCCGTTCGGTCACGTCGAAGAACTCCTGACGTGCCGGGGTCTCGATCGTGAACGAGTGGTGGTGGGCGGTCATGGGAGGCTCCTGTCTCGACCGTGGTGATGTCGGCATCAGTCTGGGTCGGGGGAGCGGCCGGGCGGAAAGACCGAACGGCGATGGTCACATAACCTGCACCTATCAATAGGATGTCCGCATGCGATCGCTGCCCGACGTGAACCTGCGTGCCCTGCGCTATTTCGCGGTGCTGGGCGAGGAGCTCAACTACCGGCGCGCGTCGGAGCGGCTGTTCATCAGCCAGCCGGCCCTGTCGGCCGCGATCCAGAGCCTCGAGCGGATCATCGGCGACCGGCTGTTCGACCGGGACACGCGCTCGGTCACTCTCACGGCGACGGGCCGGGAATGGCTGCCGCACGTCGAGAAGGCTCTCGCGGAGGTCGACGCGGCGCTCGAGGCGGTCGTCACGCTCATCGACCACGCCCACGTGCGCCTCGGCTACCTGATCGGCACGGGGGCCGACCTGCTGTTCGAGCTGCTCGACGGCGTCGAGGAGGCGCTGCCCGGCGTGACGATCGAGACGATCGAGTTCGACTTCTCCGACCCCACGGCGGGCCTCGCCGGCGGGCAGACCGACATCGCGCTGCTGCGCCCTCCGGTCGACGTGCCCGACATCGCGATGGCGGTGGTGGCGGAGGAGACCTGGGTCGCGTGCCTGCCGCGCACGCACCGGCTCGCCGACCGGGACGAGCTCCGCATCGACGAGCTGCTCGACGAGCCGATCATCGTCGCCCCCAAGTCGGCCGGCCAGTGGCGGGACTTCTGGTTCGCCGCCGACGCCAGGGGAGGGAGGCCGCCGCAGATCGCCGCCGAGGCCGCGACCTACGAGGCCGAGGTCACGCTCGTCGCCCGAGGGGTGGGCATCAGCTTCACGACGTCGTCGATGGTGCGGTTGTACGACCGACCGGGGCTCCGATTCGTGCCGATCGTGGATCGCCCGATCAGCTACACGGCGGTGGCGTGGCGACCCGACCGCTTCACGACACCGGGACGCCGCCTCGTCGAGCACATGCTCGGGAACGCGCCGGCGGGTGAGAGGTCGGACTGATCGACGGAGGTTGTCGGGACATAAGAGTCTCGACCTTCCGCCGTCCGGGGCGCGCTCGCTTCACTGGGCAACAGCGAACGGTCACCCACGACCTCAGCAAGGACGCTAGGAGAGCCCCATGGTCGATTCCCGAACACCGCAGGACCCGCCGGTCACATCGCTGACACCGCCGCCGCGTCGATCGGACGAGGACGAGGACGCCCGCCTCGCCGAGTTCGGCTACTCGCAGAAGCTCGACCGGTCGGTCGGCCGCATCGCGTCGTTCGCGATCGGCTTCTCGACGATCAGCGCGACGACCGCCGTCTTCACCGGCTTCTCGGCCGGCTACCTCAACGCGGGCGCCCCGTTCATCTGGACGCTCTTCCTCGCCATCCCCGTGTTCCTCATCTGGACGCTGATCGCCGCGGACGTCGCAGGCAAGATCCCGCTCGCCGGGTACGCGTACCAGTGGACGAGCCGACTCAACGGGTCGACCTTCGGCTGGTTCACGGGCTTCTGCGCGCTGATCGGCTGGATCAGCGGCATGACGAGCCTCGGTTACATCTTCGCGGGGTATCTCGGCAGCGTGTTCGGGTGGGAGCTCGAACAGCGCGAACAGATCCTCATCGCGGTGGCCGTGGTCGTGGTGTGCGTGCTCATCAACGCCTACAAGGTGCGTCTTGCCACGTTCATCAACAACATCGGCGTCGGGCTCGAGCTGGTCGTCACCGTCGTCGTGACGCTCATCATCGCGCTCGTGCTCATCTTCGCGCCCGAGAACGCCCAGCCGTTCTCGTCGCTCTTCGTCGGCAAGAGCCCCGACGAGACCGTGCCGTACATCGTCGCCTGGTTCACCGCCGCGCTCGGGCCGTTCTTCGGTCTGGTGGGCGTCGAGGCCGTCGCCGATGTCGCCGAGGAGACGAAGGACGCCCGCCGTGTCATCCCGCGCACGATGTTCTACGCCTTCGCGGTCTCGTGCGTCATCGAGTTCGCCATGTATCTGGTCTACGTGCTGGCGATCAAGGACGCGGATGCCGTGGCCGGATCCAGCGCGCCGATCGAGGAGATCATCAGTCAGCAGCTCGGCCCCGTGGTCGCCCGGATCGTGATCGCGATCGCACTCACGAACATCCTCGTCTGCCTGCTGTCGAACGTGCTCGTCGGCACCCGCCTGCTCTACTCGCTGTCGCGCGACAACATGATGCCGTTCTCCCGGACGCTGCGGCACGTCGCGCCCAAGCGCAAGACGCCGTCGACCTCGGTCATCACCCTCGGCGTCGTGTCGGTGCTGCTGCTGCTGTCGGCGCTCGTCAGCCCGCAGGCGTTCAACTACTTCCTCGGGATCGCGACGCTGGCGTTCTTCACGACGTACCTGCTGCAGACCATCGGCCTGCTCATCGCGGCCGTGCGGGGACGCATGCCCGCGCCGGAGAAGGGCGCGTTCGATCTCGGGCGGGCCAGGATCCCGCTGCTCGTGATCGGCGTCGTCGTCTTCGCCGGGGTGGACCTCGCGCTCGTCTTCCTCCCGCCGTTCGCGGGCAACGCCTACGTCTTCGCCGGCATCATGGCGCTGGCCCTGGTCTGGTGGCTGCTGGTGCTGCGGCGTCGGCTGCGCAATGGCGAGGCCGGTCCTCGCTATGCGCAGGACCACCCGGACGAGGAGATCCGCGCCGTCTCCGACGCGGTCTGACGCTCTCGCCTCGACCCCGGCTCGCATCCGGACCCCGGCCCGCTGACGTCAGCGGGCCGGGGTCTTCGGTGTGTTCTGGGGCCTCGGCCGCCGTCCACAGCCGTGTCCGATTTCCGCCAGCCGATGTCGGAGGCGCGTGACAGAGTGGAGGCATGAGCTTCCCCGTGATCGACTTCGACGAGCGGTATCGCGCGATCAGCGCGCGCGACACCCGCTTCGACGGCCAGTTCGTCACGGCGGTGCGCACGACCGGAATCTACTGCCGACCGAGCTGTCCCGCCCGCACGCCGAAGCCGGCGAACGTCACGTTCTATCCGACCAGCGCGGCTGCCCACGAAGCGGGCTACCGTGCCTGCAAACGGTGTCTGCCGGAGGCAGCGCCCGGCTCGCCCGCGTGGAACGTGCGCAGCGATGTCGCCGCGCGGGCCATGCGCCTGATCTCCTCCGGAGTCGTCGAGCGCGAGGGTGTCTCGGGCCTCGCGCAGCGCCTCGGGTACTCGACCAGGCACCTCACGCGTCTGCTGTCGGCCGAGCTCGGCGCCGGGCCGCTTGCACTGGCCAGAGCGCATCGGGCTCATACCGCGCGCATGCTGCTCGTCGGCACCAGCCTGCCGGTGTCCGACGTCGCGTTCTCGGCGGGCTTCGCGAGCATCCGACAGTGCAACGACACGATCCGCGAGGTCTTCGGTCTGACACCGGGCGAGCTGCGTGCTCGGCGGCGGGGGAGCATCACCGCCGCGCCGGGGTCCATCGACCTGATCCTGCCGTATCGCGGTCCGCTGGACTCGTCGGGCATCTTCGAATGGATGGCGGCTCGCGCGATCCCCGGTGCGGAGGAGGCAGGGGAGTCCTCGTTCTCCCGGCACCTGCGGATGGTCGGCGGACCGGCCTGGTTCGAGGTGCATCGGGATGCCGATGAGCGGCTGCACCTGCGCACGCGCGTCACCCAGCTGGGAGACCTCGCACCGCTCGTCTCGACGGCCCGGCGCCTCTTCGACCTGGACGCCGATCCGCTCGCGATCGACGAGGCGCTGAGCGCGCACCCCGAACTCGCCCCTCTCGTGGCGCGCACGCCGGGGATCCGGGTGCCCGGCTCCGCCGACCCGCACGAGATGCTGATCAGGGCGATGGTGGGGCAGCAGATCACGGTGGTCGCCGCGCGCACGGCGCTGACCGCGCTGACCGAGGCGCTGGGCGAGCGCATCGAGGGCGGCATCCTGTTCCCGACCATGGCGGCGATCGCCGAGCATGGCGCCGACGTGCTGCGCGGGCCCGCCGCACGCATCAGATCGATCGTGGGAGCGGCCGAGGCTCTCGCCGACGGATCGCTGCAGCTCACGGTCGGCGACGATGCCGGCGAGCAGCGCGCGGCGCTGCTCGCGATGCCCGGCATCGGGCCGTGGACGGCCGACTACGTACGGATGCGGGTGCTCGGCGACCCCGACGTGATGCTTCCCGGCGACGTCGCGCTGCGTGCCGGTGCAGCCGCCGCGGGACTGCCCGCCGAACCCCGCCCGCTCGTGGCGTGGGCGGAGCGCGTCGCGCCCTGGCGCAGCTACCTCAGCGCACACCTGTGGCGCGCAGCCCCGGTGCGCCCCCAGCGCGTGCGTGTCCCAGCCGTGCCGTCTGTCCCAGCTGCGTCACCTTCCTCGAACACGCCGCCTCCCGCGAGCCTCCCGCGCTCTGCGAGCGTCCCGTCCCCTGTAAAGGAGTCCTCATGACCGCCCTCATCCAGACCATCGACACTCCCGACGGGCCGTTCACGATCCTCGCCGACGAGCAGCAGCGCGTGCTCGCTTCCGGCTGGACCGCGGATCGCGAGGCCACCTTCTTCCGCCTCCCGGCCGCGCACCGCCCCGTCGACGTGCGAGACGGCGAGACGGATGCCGCAGCGGCCGCGCACGCGTACTACGCCGGCGACGTGACGGCGATCGACGCCGTGGCGGTGTCGCAGCACGGGACCGCGCTGCAGCAGCTCGGGTGGGCGGCACTGCGGGCGATCGCCCCGGGGGAGCCGCTGACGTACACGTCGTTCGCCGCTCGTCTCGGCAATCCCCAGGCCGTGCGGGCCGCCGCCTCGATCTGCGCCAGGAACGCTCCGGCGCTGTTCGTGCCGTGCCACCGCGTCCTGCGCACCGATGGAACCCTCGGCGGATTCGCCTGGGGTCTGCCCGTGAAGCAGAGCCTGCTCGCCCGCGAGGCCGCCGTCTGACCGGCTCCCGCGCGAGAGGAGAGGCGCCGACCTCTTTCTGCGGATCGGGAATCTCTCTTGCGCTCAGCTGGTTCTCAGGAATAGGCTGGTGGGCTGTCGCGCCGACCGGACGACACCGCCGAGCCCCTGAGGAGGACATCATGACATCGATCGTCACTGCGCCGATCGCCGCTCACGGCTCGACCCCGGCGCGTCCGCTCCGCTAGAGCCCACTCGGAGCCGCATCGCGACTCCATCGCTTCGGACGCCGGACTCCGAGAGTCTTCTCCGCGCCCGCCCCCGTTCAGTAACCGCTTTCCATACGAAACTCGTCTGAGAGACATGTCTTCCTCGCCTTCATCGTCGAACAGCTCACCGTCGTCATCCCTCTCCACACCGGCAGCCCTGTGGCGGCTCAAGCCGTTCGTGAAGCCCGTCCTCTGGCGGCTCGCGGGCGGCGCCCTCAGCGCGCTCGCCGCCGCCGTCATCGCCCTGATGATCCCGATCGTTCTCGAGCAGATCATCCGCGGGCCGGTGCAGACCGGAGCCATCGACGCCATCGTCTGGGGTGCGCTCGCCGTGTTCGGCCTCGCCCTCGGCGAGGCGCTCATGGTGTGGCTGCGCCGCCAGTTCGTGCTCAATCCCGCCACGCAGGTCGAGTACAAGATGCGCACCGAGCTGTACTCGCGGCTGCAGACGCTGCCCGTCGCGTTCCACGACCGCTGGCAGTCGGGTCAGCTCCTGAGCCGCATGATGCAGGACATCGGCCTGATCCGCCGCTGGCTCGCGTTCGGTCTCGTGCTGCTCGTCGTCAACGTCCTGACCATCATCATCGGCGCCGTGCTGCTCTTCCGCTGGCACTGGCTGCTGGGCACGATCTTCATCGTCACGGCCATCCCACTCTGGATCCGCGGCTACCTGTTCGAGAAGCGCTACGGCGCCCTCACCCGGCGCAGCCAGGACCAGGCCGGCGACCTCGCCACCAGCGTCGAGGAGAGCGTGCACGGCATCCGCGTGCTCAAGGCGTTCGGGCGCGGCAAGCACGCCCTCCGTCGGTTCAGCCGCCAGGCCGAGACGCTGCGCGAGACCGAGATGAGCAAGGCCGGAGCGATCTCGTCGATCTGGTTCTGGCTCGACCTCATGCCGCAGATCGCGTTCGGTCTGAGCCTCATGTCGGGCATCTGGCTGATCTCGCAGGGCGCCATCGAGCTGCCCGAGCTGTTCGCGTTCTTCGCCATGGCGACCGTGCTGCGGTGGCCCATCGAGTCGATCGGGTTCCTGTTCTCGTTCATGCTCGACGCGCGCACGGCGACGGACCGCGTGTTCGACATCTACGCCGAGATCAACACGATCACCGATCCCGAGAACCCGGTGCACATCGAGAACCCGCGCGGCGAGCTCGCCTTCGACGGTGCGCACTTCCGCTACCAAGACGCAGGGGCGCACGAGCGCGACCTGCTCGACGGCATCGACCTCGTGCTCCGGCCGGGCGAGACCATGGCGCTCGTCGGCCTGACCGGCAGCGGCAAGACGACCCTCACGACCCTCCCGACGCGTCTGTACGACGTGACAGGCGGCCGCGTGACCCTCGACGGCGTCGATGTGCGCGACCTGCCGCTCGCGGAGCTGCGTCAGCACATCGCGATGGCCTTCGAGGATGCCACGCTGTTCTCGGCATCCGTGCGGGAGAACGTTCTGCTCGGTCGCGCCGACCTCGACGTGCACAGCGACGAGGCCGAGCGGGTGCTGCGCGAAGCGCTCGAGGTCGCACAGGCGTCGTTCGTCGACACGCTCCCCGAGGGCGTCGAGACGATCATCGGCGAGGAGGGGCTGAGCCTGTCCGGTGGGCAGCGTCAGCGACTCGCCCTCGCCCGTGCCGTCGCCGCGAAGCCCAAGGTCCTCGTGCTCGACGACCCGCTGTCGGCGCTCGACGTCGACACCGAAGCACTCGTCGAAGAGGCGCTGCGCCACGTACTGGCCGACACGACGGCGCTGATCGTCGCGCACCGTCCCTCGACGGTGGCGCTCGCCGACCGGGTCGCCCTGCTCGAGGCAGGGCGCGTCACGGCGGTCGGCACGCACTCCGAGCTGCTGAAGTCGAGCAGTCACTACCGGCACGTCATCTCGAGCCTCGAGGCCGAGGAGGCCGCGCGCACCGGCGCGATCCCGATCATCCGCGACGAGCAGGACGAGATCGAGGATGCCGTGCGCGAGGGCATCCGCGAGGAGACCCCCGACGACGAAGACCTGTTCACCGAGAAGGAGGTGCAGCGATGAGCTCCGCGATCACCGGAACCCAGGACGAGGACCGCTCCCGCTACACACGCGAGGAGAGCAGGGCGATCCGCCGCAGATCGCTGCGCCTGCTCGGGTCGCTCGTGCGCCCGCTGAAGCCGCAGATCGTGCTCGCCGCGGTCGTGCTCGTGATCTCCACCGCGCTGCAGGTGTCGGGACCCATCCTGATCAGCATCGGCCTGGACCGCGCCCTGCCCGCCGTGATCGAGCGCGCCGACTGGATGCCGACGTTCATGATCGGCGGCGTCTACCTGCTCGCGGGTGCCGTCGCCGCGGCCATGATCGCCTGGTACGTGATCATCGCGGCGAAGCTGACCCAGGCGGTGCTGCTCGACCTCCGCAAGCGGATCTTCCTGCACACCCAGCGTCTCAGCCTCGAGTTCCACGAGTCGTACACGTCCGGGCGCATCATCTCGCGGCAGACGAGCGACCTGGACTCGATCCGCGAGCTGCTCGACGGCGGTCTCAACGAGCTCGTCTCCGGAGTCCTGTTCGGCCTGTTCACGTTCATCGCCCTGTGCGTGTGGGACTGGCAGTCGGGACTGATCCTCGCTATCGGCGGTATCCCGCTGTTCTTCCTGATGCGGTGGTTCTACTCGCGATCGCAGCTCGTGTACCGGGAGTCGCGCGTCATCAGCGCGAAGGTCATCGTGCAGTTCGTCGAGACCATGACGGGCATCCGCGCGGTCAAGGCGTTCCGGAAGGAACGCCGCAACGACGACTCGTTCCAGCAGATCGCCGGTGAGTACCGAGACGTCAACCGTCGCTCGATGCTGCTGTTCGGCACCTTCGAGCCCGGGCTCATGGGCGTCGCGGCGCTCGTGCTCGGCATCGTCGTGCTGTGGGGCGGCATCCGGGTGTCGGCCGACGCGCTCACCGTCGGCGTGCTGCTGTCGGCAGTGCTGTACGTGCGCAACTTCTTCGCGCCCATGCAGGAGATCGCGATGTTCCTCAACTCGTACCAGTCGGCGACGGCTGCACTCGAGAAGGTGTCGGGCGTCCTCGAAGAGGTGCCGACGGTGCCCGACCCCGAGAAGCCGGTCGACCTGTGGGAGTCACGCGGACACGTGCGGTTCGACGAGGTCACCTTCGGGTACAACGGCGAGAAGACGATCCTGCCGAACTTCACCCTCGACATCCCCGCGGGGCAGACCATCGCGCTCGTCGGCACGACGGGTGCGGGCAAGTCGACGCTGGCCAAGCTGATCTCGCGGTTCTACGATCCGTCGCTCGGCACGGTCACGCTCGACGGCGTCGACCTGCGCGACCTGCACCCGAAGGATCTGCGGCGTGCGATCGTCATGGTCACGCAGGAGGCGTACCTCTTCAGCGGGACGGTGGCCGACAACATCGCGCTGGGCAAGCCCGACGCATCGCTCGACGAGATCCGTGCCGCGGCCCGTGCGGTCGGCGCCGACGAGTTCATCTCGTCGCTGCCCGACGGCTACAACACCGACGTGAACAAGCGCGGCGGTCGGGTGTCGGCGGGACAGCGGCAGCTCATCTCGTTCGCGCGCGCGTTCCTCGCCGACCCCTCGGTGCTGATCCTCGACGAGGCGACGGCGTCGCTCGACATCCCGTCGGAGCGTCTGATCCAGGATGCCCTGCAGACGCTGCTCAAGGACCGCACGGCCATCATCATCGCGCACCGCCTGTCGACGGTCGCGATCGCCGATCGGGTGCTGGTCATGGAGCACGGCCGCATCATCGAGGATGACAGCCCCGACGCGCTCATCGGCGGCACGGGCAAGTTCGCGCAGCTGCACGCGGCCTGGCAGGAGACCCTCGTCTAGCTCGCAGAGTGCGCGCACGCCCTCGGGTGCGCGCAACTTCTGCGGCCCTTGTCGCCTTCTGCGGCCGCGACCCTGCGTCGTGGCCGCAGAAGTCGCTCATGGCCGCAGAACATGCTCCTGTCAGGTGCGACGTCCGGGCGGCAGGTGCAGGCCGCGCGCGATGGCGGCCTGCAGAGTGCGCTCCACCTTCGGCCAGTCGTGCACGATCTGGCCGAAGGTGAACCGCAGCACCGTGTAGCCGCGGAGTCTCAGTTCCGCATCGTGGGCGACGTCGGAACCACGCTGCGCCGACGACGAGTGGTGCGCGTACCCGTCGATCTGGATCACCAGGTGCGAGCCGATCACGATGTCCACTCGTCTTCCTGCCAGCCGCACTTGCTGCCGCACCGGTACGCCCCACCCGCTGAGTCGCACGACGACGATGGTCTCGAGACCGGAATCGGACAACCCGACGACCTCGTCGGCGAGACCGCGCGAGCGCTGGTCGCGCCACCGCACGAGCCGGAGGGCCTCGACGTCGAGGCCCTCCACACGGATCGCCGACTCCCAGATCACCCGAGCCTCTTCGTGGGAGCAGCACACCGCGATATGCGCCAACGCGTCTTCGACGGAGGCCGTGAGTTCTCGGGCGCCGCGATCGATGAGCGGCGCGCCCCAGTGCAGCCTCGCATCGTCGCGATGCCGATGCGCGTTCGCACCGACCTGGAGGTGCAGTCCGGCATCCACGCGATCGGGCATCCACCATCCGCGGCGCCGGGCGAGCGAGACGCAGGTCAGCCGGCCGGATGCGGCGGCGGCCGCGGTGAGGTCGTCGGGCGCGGAATCGAGCGCCACCCATTGCGCTCGTATGCGCCGCACATCACCCGCCCGGATCGCCGCCCGCACGTGGCGAGGCGAGAAGCCGTGCGCTGCGGCATCCGATCGGTGAGCGATACCGCCGTGCGCGGCGAGCCATGCGGTCAGGTCCATCGACCAAGGATGCGGCGTCGATGCCCCCGGGAATGCCGCCCGCAACCCGATCGGGGGAGAATCGGGCGCTGGCCCGCGGTGTGCAGAAGGGATGAGCGCGTCACCTTCTGCGGCCACGGCGAACTTCTGCGGCCACAGGCCTCCGTGATGGCCGCACAAGGTGGCAAAGGCCGCAGAAGTTGCGGGGCAGGAGGGCAGGGGCAGGAGGGCACGGGCAGGGGCAGGAGGGGAGGGGCAGGGGCAGGAGGTTAGGGGCAGGGGCAGGAAGGGCAGGGGGCAGGCGGGGGACAGAGTCGTGGGCACTGGGTAGCATCGAAGCATGGATCCGCTGCTGCTCATCGAGTGGTGGTGGATCGCGCCCGTCGCGGCCGGAGGAGTCGCCGCGGGAGGCATCGGGATGCGGAGGCGGAGCATGAAGAGCGGACGCCGGCTCGCGGTCGACGCCGCGCGGCACGACCTCAGACAGGCGCAGCAGCTCGCGACCGAACGTCGCATGGCCGCCCGACTGGCCAGGGCCGAGTACGCGCGCGTCTCGGCCGAGCGCAGCGCGCGGCGGGCGACGCCCGAGCAGGTCGCCGGAGCCAAACGGATGCTGCGCGAGAAGGAGAACGACGCGAAGGCCGCTGCGGCCGACGTCCGAGCCAAGCAGGTGCGGCTCAGCGCTGCGCGGGCGGCGTTGCCCGCGGCATCCGCTCCTCGACCGCTCGAGCGGCTGCAGGCCGAGCACGAGGCGATCACCGCGCGGTGGATGCGGTACGAGACGGATGCGTCGCTGCAGATCGCCTATCCGGCGATGACCGACGTCAAGCAGCCCGAGACGGCGGCCTACCTGCGGGCGGCGGGCGCCGCGGTCGACGCGCGCCGCGCTGCGGGCGGGAAGGTCACGACGCCGGCGGAGTTCGCCGCCTATCGCGACGCGGTCGCCGATCTGGAGCGGGCGTTCGAGGCGGCGGAGCACGCGGCGCGGGTGCAGGCCGGGGAAGCCCCTGCGGCGCCGACCTGGCAGGATGCCGCGCAGGACATGATCTCGCGGTCGGCGGAGGCCTTCGACCGTGCGGCCGGAGCCGCCGCCTCCGCGTTCGCCGCGTGGAACGACCGGAAGCAGCGGCCCGACAAGCGCTAGTCGAGGCGCTCACGCGGTGGGGGACGCGCTCACCGCCGCGCTCGCGCTCACGCGCTCACGCGGTGGGGGACGCGCTCACCGCCGCGCTCGCGCTCACGCGCTCACGCGCTCACGCGCTCACGCGGTGGGGGCCCGCTCACCGCCGCCCTCGCGCTCACGCGCTCACGCCACGTGCCCTCGCGGGCTCACCTCACTCCCGGATGATTCGCGACCGTACGAGTTCGCGGTACCAGTGTCCCGAGTCCTTCACGGTGCGTTCGAGCGTGTCGAAGTCGACGCGCACGATGCCGAATCGCTTGGCGTAGCCGTAGCCCCACTCGAAGTTGTCGAGGAGCGACCACACGAAGTAGCCGCGCAGGTCGACGCCTCGCTGCAGGGCTCGGTGCGCGGCCGTGAAGTGCCTCCGCAGATAGTCGGTGCGCTCGGGGTCGGGGACGCTGCCGTCGTCGGCGACCTCGTCGTCGAACGCCGCGCCGTTCTCGGTGACCATGAGCGCCTGCTCGGGGAACTGCTGCGAGAGTGAGACGAGGAGCTCTTCGAGACCCTCCGGTGCGATGTTCCAGCCCATGGCCGTGTACGGGCCCGGCTGCTCGACGAATTCGACGAGCTGGTCGCTGCCTGGCCAGGCGGTGCCTCCCTCGGCGCCCTTGTGGCCGTCGTTCTGCTGCTTCTCCGACACACCGTCCCAGAGTCGCACGGTGGCGGTGGAGTAGTAGTTGACGCCCAGCACGTCGATCGGCTGGTGCACGGTCGCCAGGTCGCCGTCTCGGACGAACGACCAGTCGGTCACGGAGGCCGTGTCCGCGAGCAGGTCGGAGGGGTATTCGCCGCGCAGCATCGGACCGGTGAATGCGCGGTTCGCGAGCGCGTCGATCCGTCGCATCGCCTCGGCCGCCCCGTCGCCCTGTCCGCGCAGCACATGGAAGTTCAGCGTCACGGAGTAGTCGGGGTCGCCCGTCGAGGTGGCGCGGAGCGCCTGCAGCGCTCGACCGTGGGCGAGGTTGAGGTGGTGCACGGCGGCGAGAGCGGATGCCGGTTCGTGGCGCCCTGGCGCATGACCGCCCTGCCCGTATCCGAGGTAGGCGGAGCACCATGGCTCGTTGAGCGTGGTCCAGGTGTCGACGCGGTCGCCGAGCGCTGCGCCCATGACCTCGGCGTACCGTTCGAACGCGTCCGTCGTCTCGCGGGCGGTCCAGCCGCCGGCGTCTTCCAGGTACTGGGGGAGGTCCCAGTGGTAGAGCGTCGCCACCGGGCGGATGCCGCGGTCGCGCAGACCGTCGACGAGGCGCGAGTAGAAGTCGATGCCCGCCTGGTTCACGGCACCCGAGGCCGTGGGCACGATGCGCGGCCAGGCGATCGAGAACCGGTACGCCTGCAGCCCGAGGTCGGCCATGAGGTCGAGGTCCTGCTCGACGCGGTGGTAGTGGTCGCAGGCGACGTCGCCGGTGTCGCCGTTCCACACCTTGCCCGGCGTGCGGCTGAACGTGTCCCAGATCGAGGGGGTGCGGCCGTCCTCGGCTGCTGCCCCCTCGATCTGGTACGAGGCGGTCGCCGAGCCGAACACGAAACCCTCGGGCAGCACGAGGCCGCTGCCGCGGTAGTCGCCCGCCGGCCCGAGCCCCCTCGTGTCGTGGCTCATCGCGTCACCTGGCCGAGGTCGACGTCGTACGTTCTGCGGTCGCCGTCGGGGGCGGTCACGGTCACCGCGACGATCCCTTCGCCGCCGGGGAACACCCGCACCTCGAGACCCTCGTGGTAGTCGTAGTCAGGGCGATCGGTGCGCGCGCCCCACGGCAGAGCGGTGCCGGGGCGGACGTACAGGGGCAGCGAGTCGAAGTCGTGGGTCTCGCGACGCCATCCGCCCCCCGTGACCGTCTCGCCCGTGAGCAGCGACGTCCATTCGCCGTCGGGCAGATAGAACTCCACCGACCCGTCGGCCGAGAACACCGGAGCGACGAGCAGGTTCGACCCGAGCATGTACTGGCGGTCGAGGTACCCGACCGCTGGGTCCTCGGGGAACTCCAGCTGCAGGGGCCGCATCAGGGGGATGCCGGTCGCGGCAGCATCCAGTCCCTGCTGGTACAGGTACGGCATGAGCCGCATCTTCAGGTGGGTGAACCGGCGGGTCACGTCGACGGCCTCGTCGTCGAACGCCCACGGCACGCGGTACGAGCTCGACCCGTGGAAGCGCGAGTGCGAGCCCAGCAGACCGAAGGCCGTCCAGCGCTTGAACACCCCGGCGTCCGGCGTGCCCTCGAAGCCGCCGATGTCGTGGCTCCAGAAAGCGAAGCCGCTGAGGGCGAGGGAGAGCCCGCCGCGCAGCGTCTCCGCCATCGACGCGTACGTCGACGTGGAGTCGCCGCCCCAGTGCACCGGCATGCTCTGGCCGCCCGCCGTCGCGGAACGGGCGAAGAGCACGGCGTCGTCGGCGCCCCGTGCCTCGGTCAGCACGTCGTGCACGGCCCGGTTGTACAGGTCGGTGTAGAGGTTGTGCATGCGGAGGGGGTCGGAGCCGTCGGCCCAGACGACCTCGGTGGGGATGCGCTCGCCGAAGTCGGTCTTGAAGCAGTCGACGCCCTGCTCGACGAGACGGCGCAGGTGCGCCTGGTACCAGGCGGTCGCCTCGGGGTTCGTGAAGTCGACGAGTCCCATGCCGGCCTGCCACAGGTCCCACTGCCACACCGAGCCGTCGGGGCGGCGCACGAGGAAGCCCTGGTCGGCCGCCTCGCGGAACAGGGGGGAGCGCTGACCGATGTACGGGTTGATCCACACGCAGACGCGCAGGTCCTTCTCGTGCAGGCGCGCGAGCATCCCGTCGGGGTCGGGGAACACGCGGGGATCCCACTCGAAGTCGCACCAGTTGAACTCGCGCATCCAGAAGCAGTCGAAGTGGAACACCGACACTGGCAGTTCACGTGCCGCCATCTCGTCGATGAACGACGTGACCGTCTGCTCGTCGTAGTCGGTGGTGAAGCTCGTCGACAGCCACAGGCCGTACGACCAGGCGGGCACGACGGGCGGGCGGCCCGTGAGCGCGGTGTAGCGGCCGAGCACGTCCTTCGGGGTGGGGCCGGCGATGACGAAGTACTCCAGCACCTCGCCGGAGACCGAGAACTGCACGCGCTCGACCGCCTCGGAGCCGATCTCGTACGAGACGTGGCCCGGATCGTTCACGAGCACGCCGTAGCCCCGGTTCGACAGGTGGAACGGGATGCTCTTGTAGGCCTGCTCGCTGGACGTGCCGCCGTCGGCGTTCCAGATGTCGACCGACTGGCCGTTCTTGACGAGTGGGCCGAAGCGCTCGCCGAGTCCGTACACCAGTTCACCGACGCCGAGGTCGAGCTGCTCGTGCACGAATGCCGTCGCGGTCGCAGGAGACCCGCCCTGACGGGCGTTGTCGACGATGCCCGCGTCGACCTGCGCGTCGGGGGCGAGGCGCACGTAGCCCTGGGCCTTGTGGCCGCTGCCCGTGACGCGCCGTCCGTCGATCTCGAAGGAGAGGTCCCACGGCGCCCCCGGTGCGATGCGCGCGACGAGCGCACCGGCATCCAGGGACCCGCCGGCGTCGCCGAGCGACACCCGAGCCGAGCCCGTACCGGCGCCCGTGAGCGCGAAGCCGCCGTGCCACTGCGCGCCCTCGTGGTGGGCGATGCGCACGCGGACGACTCCTTCCGCGGGGGAGGAGAGCGTCGTCGTGAGCACCGGGCGGTTGAGCGTGTCGCCTCGCTTGGCGATCACCATGGTCGGCGCGGTGACGACGATGCCCGGACCGTCGGGGGTGGAGGTCTCGGCGATGTCGTAGGCCTCCTGCGCGTAGAGCGCCGTGACGCCCGGACGCAGCTGCCAGAACCCGTCGGTGAACTTCATTACTTGACTGCTCCTGCCGTGATGCCGCGTGTCAGCGTGCGCTGGAAGATGAGGAAGAAGATGAGCGTGGGGATGATGCCCAGCAGGGCCGACGCGCTCGTGGTGGTGACGTCCATCAACCGGTCGCCCTGCAGCACGCTGATCGCGACCGGGACGGTCTGGTTGGCGTTCGAGGCGAGGAACGTCAGGGGGATGAGGAACTCGTTCCACGTCCAGATGAAGAAGAAGATGAGCAGCACCGACAGCGTCGGGCGGCTGATCGGGAACACGACGCGCCAGAGGATCTGCCAGCGGTTGGCTCCGTCGAGGGACGCGGCTTCGAGCACCTCCTTGGGGAACGTGCCGTAGACCGACGAGAGCAGGTAGGTGCCGAACGCCGCCTGGATCACTGTGAACACGATGATGACCGACCACACGTTGTCGTAGAGCCCGACGGACTTGAACATGTAGTAGAGCGGGTAGAGCAGCGCCTCCTGGGGCAGCAGGTTCGCGAGCAGGAAGAGCAGCACGATCCAGGAGCGACCGCGCACGCGTCCGATGCCGATCGCGAAGGCGTTCAGCATCGAGATCACGACTGCCAGCACGGCGACGATGCCCGAGATGAAGATCGAGTTCCAGACCTTCTCGGGGAAGTTCACCCGCTCCCAGAACTTGATGATCCCGCCGAAGTCGAGGCTCTCGGGGAACGCGAGGGGGCCGGAGGTCGCGTAGTCGACCGGTGACTTGAACGAGTTCACGAGCACGAGGTAGAACGGCGCGATCACGAGCAGCGCACCGATCACGATGAGCGCGAGCAGCAGCCAGTCGACCGGGCGCTTCTTCGTCATGCCGCCGCGGGGACGGGTCTTGGTCGGTTTGCCGGTGACGATGGCGGTGGTGGCGTGCATCACAGACCCGCCCTTTCCTTGCGCTCGAGCGAGTTCTGCACCCGGATGAAGATGATCGACACGATGACCACGACGATGGTGAGCACGGTCGCGATGGTCGCGCCGTATCCGACGTTCCGCTTGGTGAAGAACTCCTGGTACGCGTAGTACGCGGGCACGAGAGTCGAACCGGCCGGTCCGCCGCGCGTGATGATGTAGACCGGGCCGAAGACCTTGAGCGCGGCGATCGTGCAGGTGAGCGTCACGACGAAGATCTCGGGACGGATGATGCTCATGGTGATGGCGGAGAAGCGCTGGAACCAGTTCGCGCCGTCGAGCTCTGCCGCTTCGTACAGCTCGGGGTCGACGCGCTGCAGCGCGGCCATGAACACCACCACGGGGTAGCCGAGCTGCACCCAGACCATGACGACCATGAGCACGATCAGCGCGGAGGGCATCTGGCCGAGCCAGTCGTAGGACGGGATGCCGAAGGCGCCGAGGATCTGGTTGAGGGCGCCGTCGCCGCCCGGCCGCACGATCCATCCGATGACGATGCCGGCGACCGCGATGGGCAGGATCTGCGGGAGGTAGTACGTCGCGCGGAGGAAGCTGCCGACCTTGCCGCCGAACTTGCGTCCGACGACGTCGAAGAGCAGGGCGGCCACGACCAGTCCGACGATCGTCGGGACGACCACCATCGCGATGATCATCCACACGGAGTTCCCGAACGAGGTCCAGAAGTCGCTGTCTGTGAGGATCTTCTGCCAGTTCTCGAGTCCGATGAACTCCGGCGTGCGCACGCCCTTCCACTTCGTGAAGGTGAGGTACACGTTCCAGATCAGCGGCACGATGACGACGACCAGCAGCAGGACGAAGCCGGGCAGCAGGTACATCCAGTACGCGCCGGTGCCGCCGCGGCGCTGCGGGATCGACGGCTGTTCGGGCGGCAGCTTGGTGCGGCCCTTGCTCGTGCGGGGTTCGCGCGTGGCGAGTGTCATGTTCTTCTCCAGGAGGATGCGGAGGGCGACGCGGGCGCCGCCCTCCGCGAATCGATCAACGGAATTCCGCTGTGCCCTCGTCGTACTGCTCGCCGAGGTTCTTGTCGGTGGTCTCCGCGTCCTGCGAGCCCGTGATGAGGCCCTGGAGCTCCTGCACGATGACGTCGTAGAAGCCGGGTGCGGGCCAGTCCGGGTAGAACGAGAGGCCGTCGGCGTCGAGCACGCCGTTGAACGTCTCGATGAGCGCGGCGCTCTTCTCGTCGGTGATGTCGGCGGTGTCGGCGGCGACGGGCAGCCCGCCGTTGTTGCCGATGATGGCCTGGATCTCGGGGCGCATCGTGATGTCGATGAACTGGTAGGCCAGCTCCTTGTTCGCGGCGTTCTCGGGGACGACCCAGAGGTTGCCCGAGGAGCCGAGCGACAGGTCGGCACCGGGGAAAGCGGTCATCGTCCAGTCGAAGCCGGTCGCCTCGGCGACGAAGCGGCCGAACCACCACGAGCCGGACACGAAGATGGGCGAGGTGCCGTTGATGAACGAGACGCCCGCGTCCTCGGCCTTGACCGACGAGACGTCGGAGGCGATGTACCCCTTGTCGACGTACTCCTTCAGCGTCTCGGTCGCGGAGCTGATCTCCGGCCCCTGCCAGTCGACCTCGCCGTCGTACAGCTGATAGGCGTCGACGAAGCTGCGGTCGCCCTCGAGCAGCGCGAGCTGGTACCAGAGCTGACCCAGCGGGTACTCGGCCCCTGCCTCGGCGAGCGGGGTGACGCCCTTCGCGACGAACGCGTCGAGCACGGCCACGAACTCCTCGTAGGTGGTGGGGATCTCGAGGCCGGCCTCGGCGAACGCGTCCTGGTTGTAGTAGACGCCCACGAACTCGCCGTAGTTCGGGATGCCGAACCAGGTGTCGCCGCCCATCACGCCGTCCTCCGAGTACTTCGCGGTGGTCTGCAGCGAGGGAGCGAGCTTCTCGTCCCAGCCGTACTCGTCGACCGCGTCGGAGATGTCGGCGATCAGGCCGGTCGAGGCCAGGAATCCGGCCGTCGCGTTGCCCTTGTTGAACTCCATGAGGTCGGGGGCGGCGTCGGTGTCGAGCACCTGGCTCGCCGTCTTCTGGATCTGCTCGAACGACTTCTCCTCGAACTCGACCTTCGCGCCGGTCTCCTCCTCGAAGATCGAGATGGCCTCCGCCCAGGCCTTCCCCATGGCGCTGTCCGCGCCCTCGTAGTGCCAGAGCTTCAGGGTCTGGCCGTCGCCGCCCTCGTCTCCTGAGCCGGCGCCGCAGCCGCTCAGGGCGAGCCCTGCCGCGGTGAGCGCGGCCACGGCGGCCAGCGTCTTGGTCGTGCGGATGTTGCGTGCCATCGTCGGCACTCCTTTCTCGGTGGCCTCTCGGGCCGGGACACTTCTTCGGGTCGTCTTCAGTTGTGGCCTGCACGTCATCGAAGCGTTTCGACAACGCGCAGACGATCGCGACGAGGAGCGGTTCGCTACCCCCGGGCGGGAGCGATCGAGCCGGCCTCGCGGTACTCGGGTGGGATGAGGTGGATGCGCGGCGTCGATCCGCCGCTCTCGACGCTGCCGACGGCGAGGTCGACCGCGAGCTCGCACGACTGCTGCGGCACGAGGGGGATCGTGTCGACGGCGACCGACAGCTCGGTCGTGTCGAAGGATGCCGCGGCCGAGACGACCGAGACGTCCTCGCCGACGCGCAGTCCCCGGTCGGCGACGGTCGCGAGCAGGATCTCGTGCACGTCGCCGACCGCGTGCACGATGAACGCGCGGTCGCCGCGGTCGAGGGCGGCCTCGCACGTGGAGCGCACGGACGCGGCATCCGTCGTCGTGTCGCCGGTCGTCGCCCAGGCGAGGGCGATGTCGCGGTGCGCGGCGCGGTCGGTGACGCCGGCGAGCAGCCGCCGGGGGAAGTTCGACTTGCGGTATGACACCTCGGTCTGGCCGAGCAGCATGACGCGTCGGTGCCCGGCATCGGCGAGCCGGTCGATCGCGAGCGCGCCCGCCGCCTCGAAGTCGAGGTCGACGCAGGTCAGGCCCTCCGCGTCGTCGGGGATGCCGATGAACACCGTCGGCGTGCGGACGCTGCGCGCGATGGCGGCGCGGTCGTCGTCCGGCGCGACATCGAGCACGAGGATCGCGTCGACGAGGCGGCTCGCCGCGACGCGGTTCATCCCGTCCGAGGTCTGCTCGTCGGTGAGGAGGAGGATGTCGTAGCCCCGGCGCCGGGCGGCGACAGCCGTGGCGAGCACGAAAGCCATGTGGGTGGGGGCGTGCGTGTCGGCGCGCAGCGGCTCGGTGAGGGCGAAGATGTGGGTACGGCGGCCCGCCAGCATGCGGGCGCCGGCGTCCGGCTCGTAGCCGAGCGTGCGAGCCGCATCCTCGATGCGGCGTCGCGTCTTCTCGGAGACCGGGCGCTTGCCGCTGAGCGCGTAGGAGACGGTGCTGATCGACACCCCGGCGGCGTGCGCCACCTCATGGATCGTCGTCATCGGGACTCCGTCGTCGCTCGTTCGGGAACATCGTCGAAGCGCTTCGCCAGCGCTCTGAAGCGATGATAGGCACGCTCGGCAGGGGAGCGCAAGCTTTTTGTGGCGACTCGCAACAAATACGTGATCTCCGCCGCGGGAGAACATCGGAGGCCCGTGCCGACAGGGCGACGGGCCTCGATGAGGGTGGGGGCGGCGACCCCGCCGCCGGCCTACGGCGTGACGCGGATCTCGGCGATGACCTCGGAGTACTCCGTCTCGCCGACCGGCGTGAAGCCGACGCGCAGGAAGAAGGCCTCAGGGCCGTCCTCCCCGGCTTCGTAGATGACGTTCACGTGGTCGACGCCGCGGGAGCGGGCCTCCTCCACGAGCTGCTCGACGGCGAAGCGACCCACGCCCTTGCCCTGATCGTCGGCGTCGACGTTGATGCGCCACAGGACGGAGCGGAAGTGCTCCTCGGGCGCCTCCGAGTCGAAGTTCGCACTCACGAAGCCGACGACCTGGTCGCCGTCGAGCACGACGCGCTGCCAGGAGGTCTGCGGGTTGATGACGGTCGCCGCGATGCCGTAGGACACCGGAGCGAGGAACTGCTCCTGTCCGGGCTTGAGCGACAGGTTGTTCACGGCGACGATCGTCGCAGCGGAGAGTTCGACCATGCGCAGTTCGGACATAGACACAGGCTAACCCCTCCGGCCCGCTCCTACCCAGAGACGAGCAGATTCTCGGGGTCGAGAAGCCCTCAGGTATCTTGGTATCGAGACAATTCTGCCCTCGTGAACGGAGAACCTCCCGGTGACCGACGACGCCATCATCTACACCTACACGGACGAGGCTCCCGCGCTCGCCACAGCTTCCTTCCTCCCGATCATCCAGGCCTTCACCGGCCAGGCGGGCATCGACGTCGAGACGCGGGACATCTCCCTCGCCGGTCGCATCCTCGCCGCCTTCCCGCAGAAGCTCGCTCCGGAGCAGCAGGTCGGCGACGCACTGGCCGAGCTCGGCGGACTCGCCACCCTGCCCGAGGCGAACATCATCAAGCTCCCGAACATCTCGGCATCCATCCCGCAGCTGAAGGGCGCGATCGCCGAGCTGCAGGCTCAGGGCTACGACATCCCCGACTTCCCCGACGAGCCCTCGTCGCTCGAGGAGAAGGACATCCGCGCGCGCTACGACCGCATCAAGGGCTCCGCCGTGAACCCGGTGCTGCGTGAGGGCAACAGCGACCGCCGCGCGCCGCTCGCCGTGAAGAACTACGCGAAGAAGCACCCGCACCGCAACAAGCCTTTCGCCGAGGGGTCGAAGACCCGCGTCGCGACGCTCGGTCACGACGACTTCAAGCACAACGAGCGCTCCTGGGTGGCCGCCCACGACGACGTGCTGAGCTTCCGCCACATCGCCGCCGACGGCACGGTCACCGTGCTGAAGGAGGGCCTCAAGGTCCTGCCCCGCGAGATCGTCGACGCGACCTTCCTGTCGGCGTCCCACCTCGACGCGTTCCTCGCGGAGACGCTCGAGACCGCGAAGGCCGACGACGTGCTCTACTCGGTGCACCTCAAGGCCACGATGATGAAGGTCAGCGACCCGATCATCTTCGGTCACGTCGTGAAGGCGTTCTTCGCCGACGTGTTCGCCCAGTACGGCGAGCAGCTCGCCGCCGCCGGTCTCAACCCGAACGACGGCCTCGGCTCGATCCTCGCGGGGCTCGAGGGCATCGCCGGGGGAGACGAGATCGCCGCCGCGTTCGCGAAGGCGATCGCCGAGGGGCCGCGCCTCTCGTATGTGAACTCCGACAAGGGCATCACGAACCTGCACGTCCCCAGCGACGTGATCGTCGACGCCTCGATGCCCGCGCTGGTGCGCAACGGCGGAAAGCTGTGGGGCAAGGACGGCGGCGAGGCCGACACCCTCGCGGTCATCCCCGACTCCTCGTACGCGAGCGTCTACCAGGCCGTGATCGACGACGTGATCGCGAACGGCCCGCTCGACCCCGCCACGATCGGCACCGTCCCGAACGTCGGGCTCATGGCTCAGGCGGCCGAGGAGTACGGCAGCCACGACAAGACCTTCGAGATCGCCGCCGCCGGCACCGTGCAGGTGCTCGACAGCGAGGGCACCGTGCTCATCGAGCACGAGGTGGGCGAGGGCGACATCTGGCGCGCCACGCAGACCAAGCACATCCCCGTGATGGACTGGGTCAAGCTCGCCGTCACGCGCGCCCGCGCGACGGGTGTGCCCGCGGTGTTCTGGCTCGATGCGAACCGCTCGCACGACGCGCAGATCATCGCCAAGGTGCACCAGGGTCTCGCGACGCTCGACACCAAGGGCCTCACGATCACGATCCTCGCTCCCGAGGAGGCCACTCGCTACACGCTCGCGCGCATGCGTCACGGCCTGGACACCATCTCGGTGACCGGCAACGTGCTCCGCGACTACCTCACCGACCTGTTCCCGATCCTCGAGGTCGGCACGAGCGCCAAGATGCTCTCGATCGTGCCGCTGCTCGCCGGCGGCGGACTGTTCGAGACGGGGGCCGGAGGCTCCGCGCCGAAGCACGTGCAGCAGCTGGTCGAGCAGAACTACCTGCGCTGGGACTCGCTCGGCGAGTTCTTCGCGCTGGCCGCCTCGCTCGAGCACTTCGCCGACCGCACGGGCAACGAGAAGGCGCGCGTGCTCGCCGAGACGCTGGATGCCGCGACCGGCACCTTCCTCGAGGAGGACCGCTCGCCCGGACGCGCGCTCGGCACGATCGACAACCGCGGCAGCCACTTCTACCTGGGCCTGTACTGGGCGCAGGAGCTGGCCAAGCAGTCGAAGGACGCCGAACTCGCCGCAGCCTTCGCGCCCGTCGCCGCGAAGCTGGCCGAGAACGAGGAGAAGATCGTCTCCGAGCTCAACGCCGTGCAGGGCTCTACCGTCGAGATCGGCGGGTACTACCGCCCGGACGACGCGCTCGTCTCCGCGGTCATGCGCCCCTCGACGACGCTGAACGAGATCGTCGACGCGCTCAGCTGATTCCGCACAGAGAAAGGGCCGGATGCTCAGCATCCGGCCCTTTCGCGTATCCGCTCGGCGCCCGTCGGGGCGAGCGACTCAGTTGTGGACCGAGACCTCCATGCCCACGGGCGACCACTCGTACACGAACTTGGCGACGTCGATCGGCATGTTCACGCAGCCGTGGCTCATGCGGTTGCCGAAGTTGCTGTGCCAGTAGGTGCCGTGGAAGCCCTCGTCGCCGTTGAAGTAGGTGACCCAGGGGACGTTCGGCGTCTCGGTGATCGAGCCGTCGGGCTCGCGGCTCTTCATGGTCTGCGAGCGCACGTGGGCGTAGACCTTGAAGTTGCCGACGTCGGTCGGCGTCGCAGCCTTGCCGGAGGAGATCTTCCACGACCGCACGACGGCGCCGTTCTCGTAGAGCGTCGCGGTCTGCGAGCTCAGGTTCACGTCGATCTTGCGCAGGAGCGTGACGGCGGTGAACGGGGTCTCGGTGACCGAGATCGGGAACACGCCCTCGCCGGCCTCGAGCTTGTCGGCCACGTCGGACGCGAGGTTCGAGGTGTCGCTCAGTGCGCGGCCGTTGACGCCCTCGGACTCGGTGCGCAGCACCTTGCCCGACGAGTCGACGATCTGCGTGGCGTTGACCGGTGCGCGGTCGACGGCTGCGGGCAGCGCGTCGACGGTCGCCTGGATCGCCGCCTGATCCGCCTCGATGCGGAGCGTGCCGTCGTCGTCGACCACGGTGAACCAGGTCGAGGCGGTGGCGGCGTCGACGGGGACCGTGCGCTCCTCGCCGAGGTAGAAGCCGATCGTGCCGAGCATCGTGTTGATCGAGGTCGCCAGGGTCGTGGCGTCCTCATCGGTCACGGCCGGAGCCGCCTCGGCGGGACCGCCGGGGAATTCGAAGCTCTTGCCGCCGTCGGCGATCGTGTCGGTGAACGCCTCGCTCAGCGCCGCGACGTCGACGCCGGTGCCGGTCGCGGACGGAGTGATGACGTAGCTGCCGGTGGCGGCGTCGAAGACCACGCCTGCGTCGACCGGGTCTTCGAAGCTCGTCGGCACGGCGTCGCGCAGGGCGGCGTCGGCGGTCGAGGGGTCGAGGGTGATCTCACCCGCGACGGGCTCGCCCGTCCAGGCGCCGACGTTCCACATCGGGTGCTCGGCGAAGGCTTTGTCGGCGAGGGCGCTCGCGTCGACGGCTGCTCCGAGCTCCGAGCCGGTGAGCACGACGTCGTCGCCCGCACCCGTGAGGGTGACCTCGGTCTCGGCCACGTGCGCGCTGATGACATCGGCGGCCGCGCCGGGCGTGAGCCAGCCCACGGGGATGCCGGCGACCGTGGTGCCGGGGGCGATCAGGATCATCGAGGCGGCACCGGCGCCGATCACGACGGCCCCGACGCCCAGGCCGATCCACAGTCCGAGGCGCTTCTTCTTGGGCGCCGGTTCGATGGGAGCCCAGGCCAGCGGCTGGTCGCCGCTCTGCGGCGGCATCGAGTCGGTCGGGGTGTCATCACCCGACGGAGTCAGAGCGACCGTGTCGGCGGAGCCCGCCTCGGTCAGTTTCTCAGTCTTCGCATCCTGCGCTGAGATCAGATCGGTCACGAACTTCACCCCCCGGTTCTCACGTGGCCTTTATCACATTCAATGCTACGGGATCGAAGGTAACGAGGGGGCAACGGTCGTGCGGGCCCTCTCGGACCCGCACAGATCAGGCGACGGAGTCGCCCGCGGTCACTCGACGACGGCGATGCCGTCGATCTCGACGAGCATCTCTTCGCGGGGCAGACCCGTGAAGACGGTGGTGCGCGAGGGGAGGACGCCGCTCGGCGTGTTCGCCTCGACGAAGGCGCCATACGCCTCGTTCATGATCGGGAAGTCCTCGCGCTTGGTGAGGTAGACGCGCAGCATCACGACGTCGTCGAACGTCGCTCCCGAGGCCTCGACGATGGCCTTGACGTTCTCGAGCGTCCGCGTGGTCTGCGCGGCGACGTCGCCGGGGTAGAGGTACTCGTTGGTGACGGCGTCGACCGGGCCCTGGCCGGAGACCTGGACGAACGGGCCCTTGCGCACGCCCTGCGAGAAGGTGTGGGCGGGGGCGGGGGCGGCGTCTGTCGTGATGCGGGTCTTCGAAGTCATGCTGCAAGCCTAGTAGCCTTGTTAGATGCCTCTACAAATTCCGGATCCCGAACTCGGCACCTGGGCGAAGGGCTTCCCGGCCCTGGCGGCAGGGCTGCGTCTCTCCGAGATCGCCGACGCCGACCTCCACCTCTCGGATCTGGTCACCCCGGTGCTCACCGTGCACGAGGCGGCACTGACCCACAACGAGGCGACGGTGTTCTCCTGGGCGGCCGAGCAGGGCGTCCGGCTCGCGCCGCACGGCAAGACGACCATGGCTCCCGCGCTGTGGCAGCGTCTCCTGGACGCGGGCGCCTGGGGGATCTCGATGGCCACGCCGTGGCAGGCGGAGGTCGCGGTTCAGGCCGGCGTGTCGACCGTGCTCATCGCGAACGCCGTCACCGATGCGGCAGCAGCACGGCGATTCGGCGAGCTGCTCGCCGCCGACCCCGAGCTGCGCATCCTGTGCTGGGCCGACTCCGAGCGGACGGTCGAGATCCTCGCGGGTGCGCTCGAGGGCGCCGCTCGTCCCCTCGACGTGCTCGTCGAGCTCGGCGGAGCAGGGGGACGCACGGGGGCCCGCACGATCGAGGAGGGCAAGCGCATCGCGGGCGCGATCGCCGCGGCATCCGGTCTCCGCCTCGCCGGCGTCACGGGCTACGAGGGCCCGTTCGGCCCTGACCGCAGCGACACCTCGATCGCCGCCGTCGACGCCTATCTCGGCACGCTCGTCGAGCTGCACTCGCGCCTGGCCTATCCGGAGGGCGTGCGGCCCGTGCTGAGCGCCGGCGGCAGCTCGTTCCCCGACCGTGCGGCGGCCGTGCTCGCACCGCACGCCGACGCGGCCGACGTGGTGCTGCGCTCCGGCGCGTTCCAGATCCACGACGACGGCTTCTACTCGCGCATGTCGCCGTTCGGTCCGCTGACGGGCACCGCGTCCCTGCGGTCGGCCATGCACGCGTGGTCGCGCGTCGTCTCGCAGCCCGAGCCCGGCCTCGCCCTGCTCGACGCGGGGCGTCGGGACGTGCCCTTCGACATCGACCTTCCCGTCCCGCAGTCGGTGGCAGGCTCGGTCACGGCGCTGAACGACCAGCACGCCTTCCTGAGCCTCGACGCCGACGCGGCTGTCGCGCAGGGCGACGTGGTGCGGTTGGGCCTCTCGCACCCGTGCACCGCGTTCGACAAGTGGAAGGTCGTCGCGGTGATCGACGACCCCGACGCCGACGACCCGCGCGTGATCGGAGCGGTGGCGACGTGCTTCTGAGCAGCGAGAAGCCGGTGCGCGTCTACCGGGACGGCACGGTCGTCGACGGCACGGGCGCGCAGCGCTACCGCGCCGACGTGTACGTCGAGGGCGCGAGGGTCGTCGCGCTCGTGCGCGAGGGGGCGGGTGAGGCGCCTCAGCTGCCCGATGCCGCTGTCGAGGTCGACGCCGCCGGGCTCGTGCTCGCACCGGGTTTCATCGACATGCACGCGCACAGCGAGCTCGCCGTGCTGGAGGGCGCCGCGCACACCGCCAAGATCAGCCAGGGCGTGACCACCGAGGTCGTCGGGCAGGACGGTCTCGGCTATGCGCCGCTCGACGACGCGACGGCCTCGGTCATCCCCGCGCAGATCGCCGGCTGGAACGGTGCGCCGGCGTCGGTGCCGTGGCGCACGATGGGCGACCTGCTCGCCGCATTCGATGCCGCGGCGGTCGCGAACGTCGCGGTGCTCGTGCCGCAGGGCAACCTGCGCATGATGGTGGTCGGCCACGAGAACCGCCGAGCCACCGATGCCGAGATCGCGGCGATGGGGGAGCTGCTGGGCGCGGCGCTGGACGCCGGCGCCTTCGGCATGTCGAGCGGCCTGACGTACACGCCGGGCATGTACGCCGACACGGCGGAGCTCGAGGCCCTGTGCCGCGTGGTCGCCGAACGGGGCGGCTACTGGTCGCCGCATACGCGCAGCTACGGCGGCGCGGCGCTGGACGCGTATCGCGAAGCGCTCGACATCGGACGCCGGACGGGGTGCCCGATCCACCTCACGCACGCCACCATGAACTTCCTCCCCAACCGCGGCAGGGCGGACGAGCTGCTCGCGCTCGTCGACGAGGCGCTCGCCGACGGGGTCGACGTCACGCTCGACACCTACCCGTACCTCCCGGGTGCGACGACCCTCGCAGCGCTGCTGCCGAGCAGGCTGTCGGAGAGCGGGGACCTGCTCGGGACGATCGCGGCGCTCGACGCCGCGGGGCGGGAGGCCGTGCGGGTCGAGCTCGAGGACATCGGCTGCGACGGCTTTCACGGGGAGCGAGCCGACTGGGACGCGATCCAGATCGCCGGCACGGGCGACGCCGCTCTCTCCGGGCTCATCGGCCGCACAGTCGCCGAGATCGCGTCGACCGAGGGTCGGCGCGCGGTCGACGTCGTGCTCGACACGATCATCGAGGATGCCGGTGCCACGAGCATCCTCATGCACATCGGCGATGAGGACAACGTCCGCGAGATCATGCGGCACCCCCGTCACACGGGCGGCAGCGACGGCATCCTGATCGGTGCTCGTCCGCATCCGCGGGGCCGTGGCACCTTCCCGCGTTACCTGGGGCACTACGTGCGGGAGCTCGGCATCCTGTCGCTCGAGGAGGCCGTCCGGCACCTCTCCGGTACGCCGGCCGCGCGGCTGGGTCTGGACAGGGGCGACGCGCCGCGCGGGGTGATCCGCGAGGGCTCGACGGCCGATCTCGTGCTGTTCGACCCCGAGACGATCGCCGCCGGGGCGACGTTCGACGACCCGCACGCGGCGCCCGTCGGCGTCGTGGAGGTGCTGGTCGCCGGCGAGCCGGTCGTGCAGCAGGGGCACGCCACCGGAAGCACTCCGGGGCGCGCGCTCCGCATGCCGCCACCCCCGCATCGGGCGACGGTCCCGCTCGCGCACTCGCGCATCGACCCCGCGGCCGCTCCGTTCGTCTGGACCGCGGAGACGCCGGTCGTCGCCACCGACGACCTCGCCGCGAGCGCTGAGCGCCTCGGTGGGCTGCGGGTCTCCGGGAGTGCGGAGCGCGCGATCACGCTGCGTATCGACGCCGTGCTGGCCGACGCGCCCTTCGCCGAGGGACGTGTCGGCGAGGAGGCGTTCCGCATCCGTGTCTCCGCCGACGGCGTCTCCGTGACCGGCGCGTCGGTCGCCGGCGTGTTCCGCGGTGCGACGACGCTGCGACAGCTGCGCGAGCCCGGCACCGAGCAGTCGCGCATCCCCGCGGGCGAGTGGACCGGTGCACCGGCGTACGCCTGGCGTGGGGCGATGCTCGACGTGGCGCGTCACTTCCGACCGGCCGCCGACGTGCGTCGACTCGTCGATCTGCTCGCCGACCACCACCTCAACGTCCTGCACCTGCATCTGACCGACGACCAGGGCTGGCGGTTCGAGGTGCCGGGCTACCCGCGTCTCACCGAGGTGGGCGCGCGGCGGGAGGCGACGCAGCGCGGGCACGGTCCGCTCGCGACGGTCGAGCCCGGCGTGCACGAGGGGCACTACACGGATGCCGAGCTGCGCGACCTCGTGGCATACGCGGCAGCGCAGCACGTCACGCTCGTGCCGGAGGTCGAGCTGCCCGGTCACATCCAGGCCGGTCTCGCCGCCTACCCGGAGCTCGGCAACACCGACGTCGGCGGTCCCGTCACCGCTCCCTGGGAGAGGTTCGGGGTCAACCCGCGCACGCTCGCGCCGACCGAGGAGTCGCTCGCCTTCGGGCGCGCGGCCATCGACGCGCTGTGCGACCTCTTCGACTCACCGTGGATCGGCATCGGCGGCGACGAGGTTCCCGTGACGGAGTGGGAGCACAGTGCGGCGGCGCAGGAGCGGATGCGGCAACGGGGCCTCGCGTCGGCCCACGACGTGCAGCCCTGGTTCACGGCGCACTTCGTCGCGCACGTCCGCGCACGGGGGCGCACGGCGCTCGCCTGGGACGAGGTGCTGGAGGGCGACGTGCCCGACGGCGTCGAGATCCTCGCCTGGCGTGGTCCCGTCGCGATGCGGGAGGCGCTGCGCCGCGGCATCCCGGTGATCGCATGCCCTGATCTGAGCGTCTACCTCGACTACCCGCAGTCCGACTCGGAGGAGGAGCCGATCCGCGTCGGACCGCCGCTGCCGATCGAGCAGGTGTACGGACTGCGCGTGGAGGAGGGGGCCTCCGGCGGGCAGGCGAACGTCTGGACGGAGCATCTGCCGTCGCGAGACCGTGTGGACTTCGCGATGTTCCCGAGGCTGTCCGCGGTCGCGGAGCGGCTGTGGGAGGGCGGGGAACCGGCGCCGTTCGAGGACTTCGCCAGGCGGTTGCCCGTGCACCTGCGCCGGCTGGCCGAGAGGGGCGTGCGGTATCGTCCTCTCGACGGTCCGACGCCCGCTCAGCGCCGCCCCGGCGTCCCCGGGAAGCCGCTCACGCGGGAGGCGCGGGAGGGCATCGTGGAAGGCCTCGTCGCCCGGCTCGTCGAGCGGGCGGGAGAGGTCGACTCGGACGGCTGACATACGGTCGTCATCGTAATGTAACGTTTCGGTAACCCTCCCGGGCGCTCTGCGCGGTGGGGTTGCACAATTTTTGTTCGTAAGGTCTACTAACAAACATGTCCGTATCGGATGAAACGCGCCCGTCGACGACGTCGGAGTACGTCGGGACGAACGCCCACGCCTTTGGCCCCGCGCGGCATCTGCGCTCGCGCGCCAAGGTGCTGCCCGAGCACGCCCGCGGCCATAACCGGGCCCTCGTGCTGCAGACGCTCTATCACTCCGGCGCGATGAGCCGCGCCGACCTCTCCCGGGAGACCGGACTCACCCGCGTCACGATCTCCGACCTCGTCGCGGAGTTCATCGCCGACGGCATCGTCATCGAGATGGGTGTCCGCGAGACGGTCGGTCCGGGCAAGCCGCCCATCCTCATCGACATCGACCGCGTCGGTCACCAGATCATCGGCATCGACCTCTCTGCCCCGAGCGCCTTCACCGGCGCGCTGTTGAGTCTCGACGGCGACGTGATCGGCCGCCGCGAGGTGCCGCGTCCGGAGACGCCGGACGGCGACGCCGCGTACGCCGCCCTGCTGCAGCTCGCCCGTGAGCTCGTCGCGGACGCCACGCAGCCCATCCTCGGCGTCGGCATCGGCACCCCCGGTGTCGTGCGTCCGGACGGGATGGTGCTCAGCTCGCCGAACCTCGGCTGGTCCGACCTGCCGCTCGAGGCCAAGCTGGGCGTCGATCTCGACCTGCCCGTGCTCGTGCGCAACGACGCGAATGCCGCCGTGCTCGCCGAGTACACGTTCGGCGAGGCCGAGGCCGACTTCATGCTCATCAAGATCGGTCGAGGCGTCGGCGCCGGCGTCATCACCGGCAGCCAGCCGCTGCTCGGGAGCCGATTCGCGGCCGGCGAGATCGGGCACGTGGTCGTCGGCACCGACGGCGGCCCGCGCTGCGCCTGCGGCAAGGACGGATGCCTCGAGGCCTGGCTCAGCGAGAGCCGCCTGCGCGCGGCCATCGAGGCCGCACCGGACTCCCGCGACGACATCCTCCGCGACGCCGGGACGCGGATGGCCATCGCGATCGCCCCCATCGTCGCCGCCCTCGACCTTTCCGAGGTCGTGCTGTCGGGGCAGGGCGACCTGCTCGACGGCGTCCTGATCGACGCGGCGGTGGAGACCCTGCACGCCCGCACGCTCGAGGGCGTGTTCGAAGACGTCGTGATCCGGCGCACTCTGCAGTCCGACATCGTGCTGCGCGGTGCAGCCGTGATGGTCCTGTCCGGCCAGCTGGGCGTCTCGTGAGCGGCGCCCTCGACTCGACCACGGGCAGGAGCACCATCCGATGACGGATGCCATCACCGTCGACCTCGCCGGTCGACGCATTCGCGTCGGCCTGGACGTCGGAGGCACCAAGATCGACGCGGTCGCCGTCGCGCCATCGGGTGAGATCCTCGCCCGCCTGCGCCGCCCGACCGGCTGGGGAGAGGACGCGGTGGTCGAGAGCGTGTCCGCGGCCGTGGTCGATCTCGCCGCCGAGGCCGGTCTGACCGTCGCCGACATCGACTCCGTCGGCATCGGCATCCCCGGTCTCGTCGACTCGGTATCGGGACGGGTGCTGCACGCGGTGAACCTCGGCGTCGAGTCGCTCGACCTCGCCGAGCGCGTCGCCGCCCGGCTCGGAGCGGTCGTGCGGGTCGAGAACGACGTGAAGGCCGCGGCCCTCGGTGCTGCAGCGCTGCGCCGCATCGAGGGATCGATGGCGTATCTGAACCTCGGCACCGGAGTGGCCGCCGGCATCGTCGTCGACGGCGCGATCTGGCGCGGCGCCCGCGGTACGGCGGGGGAGGTGGGCCACCTCTCGGTCGACCCGGCCGGTCGCCTGTGCGGCTGCGGCCAGCGCGGCTGCATCGAGACCTTCTGCGGCGGCGGAGCCCTGGCCAAGGCCTGGGGACGCCCCGGCGCGCACCCCGTGCGCGACATCCTCGACGCCGCCGACGAGGGCGATCCGCTCGCCGCGTCGCTGCGCGCCGACCTGTTCCACGGGGCGGCAGCGGCCGTCCGTGCACTCGTGCTCTCGGCCGACGTCGAGCGCGTTATCATCGGCGGGGGCCTGACGGCTCTCGGCGCCCGCCTCGAGGCAGGCGTCCGAGACGCCCTGCACGCGGGTGCGGAGGCCTCCGCGTTCATGCGCTCCCTGCACCTGGACGACCGGATCGAACTGCTCCCGCTCGGCTCGCCGGCGGCTGCCGTCGGCGCCGCGCTTGTCGGAGCCACCTCACCACTCAAGGAGATCGTCACCCATGGCTGAAGTCGTCATCGTCGAGAACGCCGCCGCCGCGGGCGCCCTGGTCGCCGCGGAGATCGTCGAACTCATCGACGCGCGTCCGGATGCCGTGCTCGGCCTCGCGACGGGATCCACACCGCTGCCCGTGTACCAGGCGCTGCGCACGCAGCTCGCCGGTCGCGATGTCTCGCGGGTGCGGGGATTCGCGCTCGACGAGTACGTCGGTCTCGACCCCGCGCACCCGGAGAGCTACCGCTCGGTCATCACCAAGGAGGTCGTGGAGCCGCTGGGACTCGACCCGCAGCGCATCCACGTGCCCAACGGCGCCGAGGCGACGATCCAGCACGCCGGCGAGGACTACGAGACGGCGATCGACGAGGCCGGTGGCGTCGACCTGCAGATCCTCGGCATCGGCACCGACGGGCACATCGGCTTCAACGAGCCCGGGTCGTCGTTCGCCTCGCGCACGAGGGTCAAGACCCTGACGGCGCAGACCCGCGAGGACAACGCCCGCTTCTTCGACTCGATCGACGACGTGCCGATGCACTGCATCACCCAGGGGCTCGGCACGATCCTGCGCGCGCGCCACCTCGTGCTGCTCGCGTTCGGCGAGGGCAAGGCCCAGGCCGTGGCGGATGCCGTCGAGGGGCCGCTGTCGGCGATCCTCCCCGGCTCGGCGATCCAGCTGCACCCGCACGCGACGGTCGTGGTCGACGAGGCCGCGGCGTCACGACTGAAGCTCGCGGACTACTACCGCTACACCTTCGCGAACAAGCCGGCCTGGCAGGGCATCTGACCCTGCACGTCTGTCAGCTCCCGCGCGCCCAGGCGAGCGGGAGCAGGTGCTCCACGCTGAGGGGCGCGAGCGGCAGCGTCTCGGCATCCTGAGGCGTGATCCAGCGCAGTTCGGCGAGTTCGGCCTGCACGGTCACGTCGGCCTGGGCGATGTCGACCGCGAACGCGTCGGCGACCACGCGATGACCCGGCTCGTTCGCGGCGGCCGACACGAAACGGCCGAGCGGCGCGAGGTCGGCGTCGACGAGACGCAGGCCGAGCTCCTCGTGCAGTTCGCGGATCAGTGTCTGCGCCGGGGTCTCGCCGGCCTCCGGCTTGCCACCCGGCTGCATGAACCGGGTCGTGCCGTGCTTGCGGACGACGAGCACGCGACCGGCGGGGTCGACGATCACGGCGGCGCTCACGTGGATGTCAGGCATCGGCGGCGAACACCTTCCCCGGGTTGAGGATGCCGAGGGGGTCGAAGACACGCGCGATCTGCCGCTGCAGCTGCCACTGATCGTCGCCGAGCTCGTCGGCGAGCCAGCGGCTCTTGAGCGTGCCGATGCCGTGCTCGCCCGTCAGGGTGCCGCCCAGGGCGATGGCTGCACGGAACAGCTCGTCGGCAGCCGCCCAGATGTGCGGGGGAGTCTCCGACCCCTCGAAGATGAAGTTGGGGTGCAGATTGCCGTCGCCGGCGTGCGCGACGGTGGGGATCGTGATCCCGTACGCCTGCTCGATGCGGGCGATCTCGTCGAACATCGCGGGCATCGCGCTCCGGGGCACGGAGACGTCTTCGATGAGGGTCGTGCCGAGCGACGCCATCGCCGCGTGCATGGACCGGCGGATCGCCAGCAGTCGCTCGCCCTCCTCGCGGTCGGACGACACCTGCACCGCACCGTCGTGGGCCGCGAGGACGTCGGCGATCACCGCGGCCTCGGCGGCCGCGGCCGGTCCGTCGGTCTGGATGGTCAGTTGAGCGCTGCCTTCGCCGGGAGAGGGCAGGTCGAGCAGGGCCGCCACGGCGGCGAGGCTCGCGGCATCCATCAGCTCCATGATCGCGGGCTGGACTCCGGATGCCGTCACCGCGGCGGACGCGGCGGCCGCGCGGCGCACGTCGGGGAAGACGGCGGCGATCGTGCACGTCGTCCCGGCGACGAGGCGGCGCAGCTTCAGCGTGGCGCCGACGACCACGCCCAGCGTGCCCTCGGACCCGATCACGAGGGAGGTCAGGTCGAGACCCGTGACCCCCTTCACGCTGCGGTGGCCGAGGTGCAGGAGGCGGCCGTCGGCGAGCACGAGGTCGACGCCGAGCACGGCATCGCGCACGACGCCGTACTTCGCGCACAGCAGGCCGCCGGCGCCCGTGGCGATGTTGCCGCCGACCGTCGAGATCGCACGGCTCGCGGGGTCGGGAGCCCACCAGAGCCCGTGCTCGGCGAGGGCGTCGTTGAGGTCGGCGTTGAGGATGCCTGGCTCGACGACCGCGAGCAGGTCGTCTGCGCGCACCTCACGGATCGCGGTCATGCGGCGCGTGGAGAGGACGATCTCGCCGTCGCCGGCGTTCGCCGCCCCGGCGAGTCCCGTGCCGGCTCCGCGCACGACCACGGGCGTGCGCGTGCGGGTCGCGATGCGCATGACGGTCTGCACGTGTTCCACGGTCTCCGCGTGAACGACCGCGATCGGGCGACCAGGGGCGGCGTGACCGGAGCTGTCGGCTCTGGCCTGTTCGAGCACGGCGCCGTCGGTGTCGACGAGACCGCCGAGCGCGTCGACGAGCAGGTCGAGGGTCGTCGTGCCGGACGCCGTCGTCATGGCCGCACCCTCACGCCCGAGGCGCGGGCTCGATAGCGCGGATGCCGGAGTCGCCGGTCGTCATGCGATGCGCCGCCGGCCGCTGACGACCCCGGCGCCCACGGCGACGAGGGCGAAGGCCAGACCGATGACGGGCTGATCCATGAGCCACCACGCGATCGTGACGCTGACGTAGATGAGCAGCTCCACCGCCGCGCGCAGGAAGGGGTGCAGGCGCAGCACCGGTCGCGGCGACAGGAACAGAGCCCAGACGAGGATGACGAGAACCGGTGCCCCGATGCCGAGGACGATGTTCCAGGGCAGCGGCCAGGTGGCGAAGCCCCACAGCGCGAGCGTCGCGACGGAGATCACCAGGACGATCGAGCGGATGACGTCGAGCGCGGTGATGGTCGGGCGGTTCACGCCGGGTACGGCGGAGGGTTCCTCGGGCATGGTTCCAGTCTAATTCGCCGCGGATCAGGCCGATTCGCCGCCGGAGCTCGCGAGCGAGCGGTCGGCCGCGATCAGGGGACGAGAAGAACCGCGTCGATCGAGGTCGACTCGTCCACGAGGAGCTCCTGGACAGGCGCGTCGACCACGGTGAACGCCTCGTTCTCGGCCGGTGCCTGCTCGACCTGTTGCTGCGGCGCCGGTGCCTGCTCCGCCGGAACCTGGGCCGGCTCGACGACGGGCGCTGGCTCGACGACGGGTGCGGGGCTGGTGTCGGCATCCGCCGGCGAGGTGGTGTCTGCGGGAGGCTCGGCGTCTGCCGGAAGCTCGGCGTCTGCGGGAAGCTCGGCGTCTGCGGGGACGTCGGCGGGAGCGTCAGCGCCCTCCTCCGGTACCAGGGAGCAGAGGATGATGCCCGGATCGAACGAGTGCAGGTCGCGGAGCGTGGTCGTGGTGGCGGTGCCGGTCACGCCGTCGCCGACGTAGAAGAACTCGACCGTCGCGTTGGTGCAGAGCTGCTGCAGCGTCGGCCGCAGGTCGATCGTGCCGTAGCCGACGGCGGGGTCGGTGTCGGCAGCCGTGAGCACCGTCTGACCGGTACCGCCGGAGCCTCCGCCGATGCGCGACCCGACCGTGGCGCCTGTGGCACCCGACACGGGGACGACGTAGTGGGTCGTGACGATGTTGGGGCCGCCGATGACGAACTCCGCAGTCGCCCGCGAGAAGCCGGGTGACCCCGCGGGAACCCCGGGCTGCTCCGTGCCGGGCTCTTCCGTTCCCGGCTCTTCGCCGCCGGCTTCTTCGCCACCGGGCGTGGTGACGGGCGGCGCGATCGGGGCGACCGGCGCTGCCGCGGCGGGCGCGGTCGTGGGGGCCTGGTCCTCGGCGGGCTCGGGCGTCACCGGAGTCTCGACCGGGGGGACGACGGGCTCGGGGGCCGGGGTCTCGACGGTGACGGGCTTGTCGGCCGCCATCGCCTCGTCGGGACCGACGTCGGCGCTGATCGACGACGAGTCGCTGTCGCCCGCGCTGGGCAGAGACGCCGCGGGGTTCGCTCCGGCGAGTCCGGGGATGATGGTCGCCGCCGTGACGACGCCGGCGACGATGAGGGCGGCTGAGCCTGCGCCGACCAGGGCCCCCACTCCGCTGAGCACGCCTCCGCCTGCGGCGCCGGCACCACCGGACCCGCCTGCTCCTGCTCCTCCGGCGCCCGACGAGCCTCCTCCGGCGCCCGACGAGGCGCCTCCGGTGGCGGCGGCGCCGGAGCCGACGACGACGGCGCCCTGGGTGATGGCCGACGGCATCGCGGCGAGCGCGACGACGGGGGCTCCGCCCGCCTGCAGGGTGGCCAGGTAACCGGTCGCGCCGGTGACGCCGAGCACGAGCGGAAGGAGCACGAGGGCGAGGCGCGTCGAGACGTCCTTGGCCTCCGCGGCGACGATCATGCAGCGCGCGCAGTCCTCGAGATGTGCTTCGAGACGCTTCTTGTCGCGCACGCCCAGGTTGCCGCGCGAGTACGCGCCGAGGTGTTCGATGGTCCACTGGCAGTCGGAGCCGGGCTCGGCGCTGCGCAGGTGCGCCTGGATCCAGGCCTCGCGCAGACCTTCGCGAGCGCGGAAGGCGAGCTGCGAGACGGCACCCGCCTTCATGCCGAGAAGGGGGCCGGCTTCGGCCGGCTTCATCTGCTCGATCTCGGTGTACCAGAGCACCTCCTGCCACCGCGAGGGGAGGCTGCGGAAGGCCTGGGCGGTGAGGCTGCGGTCGAGAGCCTCGTTCGTGGCCTGCTCGGTGCTGTCGGGGTCGGCGACCGTGTCGAGCTCGTCGATGGCCGACTCCCGGCGCGAGCGCCCCCATGCGGCCGCGGTGTTGCGGATGCTCGTGAACAGGTACGCGCGGAAGGAGCCGTTCGGGCCGCCGCCCTTGATGATCGCCTGATAGATGCGCGTGTACGACTCCTGGACGAGGTCGTCGGGGTCGATGGACGAGGTGATGGAGCGGGCGACGGACATGCCCGACGGGTAGTGACGTCTCCAGAGTTCGCCGAAGGCGGCGGCGTCACCCGAGCGGGTGCGCAGTACGAGGTCGGCGTCGGCGATGATCTCTTCGTTCGAGACCTTCTGGTCGTTCGCTGTGGTGTCCTGGCTCACTGTCATCCATCTGTCATGGAGAGCGGATGCGTCTCCACATGAAGAGACGCGTGAGACCGTCCTTCATCACGCGCCTCCTCCATTCTCCCTCCGATCTCCCAGGTTCGCCACCCCGGGCTGGAACTCTCATCGATCGCCTCCCGACGGGAAAATCCCAGGTCAGAGCGATTCCACATGGGGGCTCAGAAAAAGTCCGAAGAAAATCTGAGAAGTCGCGTAATGAATCGCGAGGACCTTCGTCTCATCCCATAGAGACAGCCATGGTCCTCCACCGGGGGGCGGAAGGACCAGGCGCTGGTGCCGAGGGGCATGAGCACCGGTGAATGGCGGGTCGGGCACCTCGGGGGAGGAGTTCCCGGCCCGCCAGCTCTGAGAAGGGAAAGTGCGGGGGCCGCCATTCTGGGGAAAGGCGGCCCTCCACCCTGAAAAGAAGACCGGAGAGCGCAGAGCTGCGCGTCGTCGCGCAGCGAGCTAGGGGAGTTCGCCCACCCAGATGCGCGCGACGCGCAGCTCCGCATCCAGCAGCACGGCGTCGCCGGCGTACCCGGGGGAGAGCGCGCCGAGCCGGTCGCCGTATCCGATCGCGGACGCGGGGGTGCGCGTGAGGGCGCGGACCGCGACGGGGAGCGGGATTCCTGCGGCCACCGCGCGCTGCAGAGCGACGTCCTGCGTGAGCGTCGAACCGGCGATCGATCCGGTGTCGTCGGCACGGGCGATGCCGTCCTGCACGGTCACGCTCACGGCGCCCAGGTCGTAGTGCCCGTCGGCGCTTCCCGCTGCGGCCATGGCGTCGGTGATCAGCGCCACGCGGTCGGGAGCGGAGTCGAAGAGCAGCTTCACGACATGCGGGTCGAGGTGCACGTCGTCGGCGATCGCCTCGAGCACGACGCGGTGGTCGGCTGCTGCCGTCAGCACCGGGCCCGGCGCGCGGTGATGGATGCCGGGCATCGCGTTGAACGCGTGGGTGAGGATCGACGCTCCGGCGTCGAACGCCGCGCGGGCCATCTCGGCGTCTGCGTCGGTGTGGCCGACGGCCGCCGCCGCTCCCGCCTCGACGATCAGCCGCACGGCATCCAACCCGCCTGGCAGCTCCGGCGCGATCGTGACCTGGCGCACGGTGCCGGAGCCCGCCTCGAGCAGTCGGGCCACGTCCGCCGCCACCGGAGCGCGGAGCAGGCTCGGTTCGTGGGCGCCGTGGTGTCCGGGGTCGAGGAACGGCCCCTCCAGGTGCGAGCCGAGGATGTCGCGGTCGCTGCGCATGAGCTCCGCGATCTCGGCGACGCGGTGCGCGAGGTCGTCGAGCGGTGCCGTGACGAGCGACACCACGGCGCGGGTGGTGCCGTGTGCGCGGTGCAGGGCACGGGCCGTGCGGATCGCGTCGATCCCGTCGTCGAAAGCCGCTCCCGCGCCGCCGTGCCCGTGGATGTCGACGAAGCCGGGGGTGAGCACAGCGCCCCGGCCTGCGGCCTCCTGCGCATCGACGATCAGATCAGCCGGATCCCACGTGCTCCCGGTGCCGGTCGAGACGACGAGGCCGTCCTCGATGCGCACCCAGGCGTCGTCGACGACGGTGCCGCCGTGCACCAGCCGTGCGCGGTGGATCACGAGCGACCCAGAGGCGGTCGGCGCCACCGTCACTGCTCGACCCAGTCGATCTCGGGTGAGGCGTGGAAGTTCACGCCGCGGGCGCGCCACCCCGGTGCGAGCGTCGCGATGCGGTCGCGGAACGATTCCCAGTCGCGCCCTTCGCCCTCCTGCGGCGACCAGGCGACCTCCGCGAGCGCCGCCGCGCGCGGGAACACGAGCTGCTCGACGTCGGCGTAGGTGCGGGTGGTCTCGCTCCACAGCGGCGCCTCGATGCCGAGGATCGCGGTGTCGGGGACGTCGAGCACGGCGGTCGGGTCCCACGAGTACGCGCGCTGCACGTCGACCACGGCGGCCCAGGTGAGGCCGAGCGGGAAGTCGGGCGTGTACTTCATGTCGAGGTAGGCGGCGTCCGCGGCCGACACGATGAGCGCTCCGCCGCGTTCGACGAAGCGCGCCGCCTCGGCGGCGTGCGTCTCGGAGGGCGTCGTCATGCCCCAGTACTGGCCGACGGTGCCTTCGGCGATGCCGGCGGCCGACCCCATCTCGTGCCAGGCGACCGGGATCCGGCCCTCCTCGATCACGATGGCGGTGGCGCGCTCGGCGAACAGGTCGAAGTCGGCCTGCGGAGTGCCGAGCGACTCGTCGCCCCCGATGTGGATGTACGGTCCGGGGGTGAGCTCGACGAGCTCACGGATCACATCGCGCACGAAGTCGTACGTGCGCTCCTCGTGGATCCGGACGCTCGAGTGGCCGACACCCCAGCCGAGGTACGGCTCGCCCTTCACGGGGAGCGGCTGATCGAGCTCCTTCGCCTGCGACACGAGGGCGTCGTTGAGCACGGGTTCCTCGACGAGGTCGGGGTAGGCGACGCCGATCGCGTGCGTGTGCCCGGGGAGGTCGATCTCGGGGATGACGATCATGTGCCGCGCGGCCGCGTACGCCACGATGTCGCGGTACTCGTCCTTCGTGTAGAAGCCGCCGCGGTCGCCGTCGGCCGCCGACGCCGATGACAGCTCCGTGAGCTTCGGCCACGAGTCGATCTGGATGCGCCAGCCCTGGTCGTCGCTGAGATGCAGGTGCAGGTGGTTGTACTTGAGCGCGCTGGTCTCGTCGATGAAGCGCTTGACCTCGGCCACGTCGAAGAAGTGGCGGGTGACGTCGAGCATGACTCCGCGGCGGGGGAACCGCGGAGCATCGGTGATCTCGACGCGGGGGAGGCTCCAGACGCCGCTCTCCTCGGTCAGCAGCTGCAGGAGCGTCTGCACGCCGTAGAAGAGCCCCGCCTCGTCGCCGCCGACGATCTGCAGGTTCTCCCCGATCGAGAGGCGGTATCCCTCCGTCGGTGCGGCGCCGGACTCCACGCGCAGGGTGATCGCGCCGGGCTCGGCGACGTCGGTCGTGGTGAGGCGGATGCCGGTGCGGTGCGCCACGGCATCCATCAGCTGGATCGCGGCGGGGGAGTCGCCGATGACTCGCATGCTCTCGGTGACCGGCATCCGCCCTTCGCCGACGATGGCGGAGGCGGGGAGGGGGACCAGAGGGAGGGGAAGAGGACGGACCATGAACAAAAACCTACCCTGCGGACGCGCCGCCACGACAGGGCGGATCCGGTATGCTCGAACCGTCGCGACTGGCGTCTGGGTGGACTACCACCGGGGAGCGACTGACCACGGACTTCGACCGCGCGCCTGGGCCGATAGGAACACCCTTCGATTCCGTTGTCAGAGGAGCATGTCACCATGACCGACCGTTACTTCAACGCCCCGCTCGCCGAGGTCGACCCCGAGATCGCTCAGGTACTCGACCGCGAGCTCGCCCGTCAGCAGACGTTCCTCGAGATGATCGCGTCCGAGAACTTCGTGCCCGTCTCCGTGCTGCAGTCGCAGGGCTCCGTCCTGACGAACAAGTACGCCGAGGGCTACCCCGGCCGTCGCTACTACGGCGGCTGCGAAGAGGTCGACGTCGCCGAGGAGCTCGCGATCCAGCGCGCGAAGGACCTGTTCGGCGCCGAGTTCGCCAACGTCCAGCCGCACTCCGGCGCGTCGGCGAACGCCGCCGTCCTGCACGCGATCGCCCGCCCCGGCGACACCCTGCTCGGTCTGTCGCTCGACCAGGGCGGCCACCTCACGCACGGCATGAAGATCAACTTCTCCGGCCGGCTCTACGACATCGTCGCCTACGGCGTGAACCCCGAGACCTCGGTCATCGACATGGACGAGGTGCGCCGCCTCGCTCTCGAGCACAAGCCCAAGGTCATCATCGCCGGCTGGTCGGCGTACCCCCGCACCCTCGACTTCGAGGCATTCCGCGCGATCGCCGACGAGGTCGGAGCGCTGCTCTGGGTCGACATGGCGCACTTCGCCGGCCTCGTCGCCGCCGGTCTGCACCCGAACCCCGTGCCGCACGCACACGTCGTGTCGTCGACCGTGCACAAGACGATCGGCGGCCCCCGCTCGGGCTTCATCCTCACGAACGACGCCGACATCGCCAAGAAGATCAACACCGCGGTCTTCCCCGGTCAGCAGGGCGGCCCGCTCATGCACGTGATCGCGGCGAAGGCGACCGCGTTCAAGCTCGCGGCGACGCCCGAGTTCGCGGAGCGCCAGCAGCGCGTCCTCCGCGGGGCCTCGATCATCGCCGAGCGTCTGTCGCAGCAGGACGTGAAGGATGCCGGCATCGGCGTCCGCTCCGGCGGCACCGACGTGCACCTCGTGCTGGTCGACCTGCGGGATGCCGAGCTCGACGGCAAGCAGGCCGAAGACCTGCTGCACGAGATCCACATCACCGTGAACCGCAACGCGGTGCCGAACGACCCGCGGCCGCCGATGGTGACCTCGGGTCTGCGCATCGGCACGCCCGCCCTCGCGACGCGCGGATTCGGCGACGCCGAGTTCACCGAGGTCGCCGACGTGATCGCTCTGGCGCTCATCCCCGGTGCCGACGTCGAGGCGCTCCGCGCTCGGGTCGACGCGCTCGCCGCCGCCTTCCCGCTGTACCCGGACCTGCAGCAGTGACCGCTCGCGTTCTCGACGGCAAGGCGGCGTCAGCCGCGATCAAGGCCGAGCTCACCGAGCGGGTCGCCGCGCTGAAGGAGAAGGGGATCGTCCCCGGCATCGCCACGGTGCTGGTCGGCGCCGACCCGGCATCCCAGCTCTACGTCGGCATGAAGCACCGGCAGTCCGAGGCGATCGGCATGAACTCGATCCAGCGCGAGCTGCCGGCCGATGCGACGCAGGCCGACGTCGAGGCTCTGATCGACGAGCTCAACGCCGACGACAGCTGCCACGGCTACATCGTGCAGCTGCCGCTGCCGAAGCACATCGACACCGACGCGATCCTCGAGCGGATCGACCCGGCGAAGGATGCCGACGGCCTGCACCCCACCAACCTGGGGCGCCTCGTGCTCAACGTCAACAGCCCGATCCACACCCCGCTGCCGTGCACGCCGCGCGGAGTGATCGAGCTGCTGCTGCGCAACGACTACGACCTGAAGGGCAAGCACGTGGTCGTCGTCGGCCGCGGCGTGACGATCGGTCGTTCGATCGGGCTGCTGCTGACGCGCCGCGACCTGAACGCCACCGTCACGCTGACGCACACGGGCACGGTCGACATGCCGCGCTACCTGCGTGAGGCCGACGTGATCGTGGCCGCCGCCGGGGTGAAGCACCTCATCCGCGCCGAGGACGTCAAGCCGGGCGCAGCGGTGCTCGACGTGGGCGTGACGCGCGAGACCGACCCCGAGACGGGCAAGAACCTCGTCTTCGGCGACGTGCACCCCGACGTGGCCGAGGTCGCGGGCTGGGTGTCGCCGAACCCGGGTGGCGTGGGGCCGATGACGGTCGCGCTGCTCATGACGAACGTGGTGGAGGCCGCGGAGCGGTTGGCCTGACAGGCGCTACGGTCGCAGATCAGCTTCGGTGTCGCAGGGATTCTCCGGATTCCTGCGACACCGCTGCATGTGTGCGACGCGCGGGTCAGCTGTCGGACGCCCGGCCGAGTCGTTCGACCTAGCCCTGGGGCTGCAGGCTGCTCTCGATGTTCGCGATGCGCGCCTGGTCGTCGAAGCGGAACGTCGCCGAGCCGCTGGAGTCGGTCACCGTCGCGCCCGAGAACGACTCGTCCGTCCAGCTGAGGTTCCAGCCGGCGAGGCGAGCGGCGTCCCACACCGAGGTGCGTGCGTCGGGAAGAGCGAGGCCCGACAGGATACGGGGGAGCGCGATCGCGGCGGACGCGACCGTGAGCGGTGCGATCGGGGCGTCGAGGAGGAACACCGCGGAGGTCCCGCCACCCACCGGGGCCACGTAGTACGGCGAGCGGCCGGTCAGCTCGACCGCGACCGCTCCGACGGTGTGGCCCGCCGAGGCGATCCACTCGTCGCCCCCGGCGTCGGCGGGGAAGGGGAGCTCGGCGTCGCTGAGCGCGGGGATGCCGTGCTCGGTGCCGTAGTCCCGCAGCTGGGCCGCGATCCCCGCGGCATCGCCCTGCGGGTGCGCCCATGCCCAGAGCAGCGAGCGGGGTCCGGGGGCGATCGTGGCGACGAGGTGCGCGCGGGCGACGAGCTGGCGTGCCGGATCGGCGTTCGACGTGAACGTGATCGTGCCGGCGGCCATGTCGGCATCCCAGCGGTTGTCGCCGAGCTTCTCGAGCTCCTGCGCCAGGGCGTCCTGACGGAGGGCGGTGAACAGTGCGGCACGGTCGGCGAGGGGCTGGAGCGCGGCGAAGGTCATGCTCACAGTCTCACCCGGATTGCTATGAATCCGCCAACCCGCTGGGTCAGCTGCCGAGTGCTTCGGCGGGCCGACCCATGCGCCAGACGCTCGGCACCGCGAGGGCGAGCAGGGCGATCACGGCGTATGCGGTCCCCGACCAGATGAGCACGGTGACGACGTCGCTGTGCGAGACGAGCCAGCCGTAGACGAGGGTGCCGACGGGCAGCACCACGTAGCTGCCGAGCATGTCGTAGCTGTAGACGCGCGAGAGCTTGTCGCCCGGCACGTTCTCCATCATGGCGACGTTCCATCCGGTGCTGAAGACCTCGGCGCCCGCTCCCGCGACGAACGCGGCGATCGCGAGGAGCACCACGGCGGGGTGGACGCCGAGCACAGTGAGGGGGATCGCGAACGTCGCCATGCCGATCATGCCGTACCGCAGGGGGCGCTTCAGTGGGAACCACATCAGCACCAGCGTCATGAGGAGGATGCCGAGGCCCTCGGCGCTCACCACCCACCCCCACCCGGCGACGCCGAGCCGGTCGTCGTTCTTCGCGATGTAGGGGCCGACGACGCCCCAGGCTCCGATGTGGATGGCGTTCATGATCATGAACGCCACGACGATCGTCCACAGCCAGGTGCGGCTCGAGAACTCCTGCCAGCCGACACGGAGGTCGTGGAACAGGGAGGTGCCGCCCCCGTGCACGGGGGGAGGGAGTCGCACCATCGCGAGGATCGGGATCGCGACGGCCCACGCGACGGCCTGCGCGACCATGACCCAGGCGGGGCCGGCGGTGGCGACGACGATGCCGGCGATGATGGGTCCGCCGATGGTGGTCGCCGAACGCACGAAGGACAACATCGCATTGGCCTGCTGCAGGTGCTCCGGCGTGGTCAGCTGCGGGATGATGCCCTGCATCGCCGGGAGCACGAACGCGGTCGACGCGCCGTTGAGCACGGAGAGCAGCGCGAGCAGCGGGATGGTCGCCGTGCTGGTGAACAGCAGGGCGGCCATCGCGCCGATGCTGACGATGTCGATCACGTAGCAGGACTGGATGATGAGCGCCCGAGGCAGACGGTCGGCCACGACGCCGCCGAACAGCAGGAAGACGACGTTGCTGAGCGTGAAAGCGGCGAGCACGAGAGACAGCGACTGCGGGTCGTTGTCGATCTCGAGCACCGCGAACGCGAGCGCGATCGACGACATCGACCCGGTGATCATCGTGATCGCGCGGGCGAGGAAGAACCAGCGGAATCCACGGTCCTGCATCGCGGCGAGAGCGCGGATCATCGCGCGGGGTCACTCGTGTGCATCAGACCATCCTGGCACCGGCCGGCCGACTTCGAATCGCGCGAATGGCGACTGTGGACCTGCCGAAAGTGCGATTCGCGCGATTCGAAAGGACTGATCAGTAGCTCGCGCGGTCGGAGCCGTCGGATGCCGGGATGAACCGCGCGGCGAGAGCCTCGGACGCGCGGGCGAGGAGTGCCACGTCGGCGCCGACCGCGACGAAGGCGGCGCCGGCGGCGATGTACGCATCAGCGGCGGTCGGATCGAACGCGTTCACGCCGACCGGCTTCCCCGCCGCCCGCACGGCCGCGAACACGCTCTCGACGGCGGCGACCACGTCGGGATGCGTCTGCTGACCGAGCAGTCCCATCGAGGCCGACAGGTCGGACGGGCCGACGAAGACGGCATCCACTCCGTCGACGGCTGCGATCTCGGATGCCGCGGCGACGCCCGCCGCGGTCTCGATCTGCACCGTGAGCGAGGTGTGCCGGGAGGAGTCGCGGAGGTATCCGTCGACGCGATTCCACCGGGCGCTGCGGGCGAGCGCGCTGCCGACGCCGCGGACGCCGTCGGGCGGATAGCGGGTGGCGGCGACGGCCGCGCGGGCCTCTTGGGCGGACGACACCATCGGCACGATGATGTTCTGCGCGCCGAGATCCAGCACCTGCTTGATCGACACGGGGTCGTTCGACGGCACCCGCACGACGGGTGTGATCGGATACGCCGCGACGACCTGCAGCTGCACCAGGGTGGACTCGAGCGTGTTCGCCGAGTGCTCCATGTCGATCAGCAGCCAGTCCAGCCCGGATCCCGCGGCGACCTCGGTGACGAGCGGACTGCCCGAGCACGCCCACATCCCGATCAGGGGACGGGGTGATCCCGTGAGGGCTTCGCGGAACGACGCGTCTAGACGAAGCGGCATGTGATGGTTCCCATCGGTCCGTAGTCGCACAGCACCTCGTCGCCGCGCGACACCCACAGGGGGCGTGTGAACGATCCTGCCAGGATGATCTCGCCCGCTTCCAGGCGCGCGCCGTGCTGATGGAACTTGTTCGCGAGCCAGGCCACGCCCGTGGCCGGGTGCCCGAGCACTCCGGCGGCGACGCCGGTCTCCTCGATCTCTCCGTTGCGTGACAGCACGCCGGGCACCCAGCGCAGGTCGATCTCGTCCGGCCTCCGGCGCTCGGTGCCGAGCACCATCGCCCCGTACGCCGCGTTGTCGCTGATCGTGTCGACGATCGTGCGCCCTTCGAGCTCGATGTGCGAATTGAGCACTTCGAGGGCGGGGACGGCATAGTCGATCGCCGCGAGTGCGTCGTCGAGCGTGCAGTCGGGGCCCTCGAGCGCGGTCTTCAACACGAAGGCGAGTTCCACCTCGATGCGCACGTTCGAGAAGTGGTCGGTCGGGATCTCGGCCCCCGACTCGTACACGGTGTCGTCGAACATGACGCCGTAGTCGGGCTCGGTGATGCCGGTCGCCTGCTGCATCGCCTTCGACGTCAGGCCGATCTTGCGGCCGACCAGACGGCGACCCGCGGCGATCTGCGCATCGCGCCACACGCCCTGGATCGCATAGGAGTCCTCGACCGTCGCCTCCGGATAGCGCGCGGTGATGCGCTGGATGACGCCGTGCGCGCGGTCGGCTTCCGCCAGCTCGGCGGCGATCCGTGCGATGTCGTCGTGAGAGAGCATCCGTGTCCCCTTACAGCTGGTTGCCGAGCTTCTTCTCGCCCTCGTCGGCGCGCGTGTACGAGAAGCCGTCGGCGCCGATCGTCACGGCCATCTCCGAGCTGTCGGTGCGCGCGACGACCGGCTGCGGGTTGCCGTCGAGGTCGAGAACGAGCGAGGCGTCGGTGTACCAGGAGGGCACGACCGGGTTGCCCCACCAGTCGCGACGCTGATTGTCGTGCACGTCCCACGTGATCACGGGGTTGTCGGGGTCGCCCGTGTAGTAGTCCTGCGTGTAGACCTCGACGCGGTGCCCGTCGGGGTCGCGCAGGTACAGGTAGAACGCGTTGCTCACCCCGTGGCGGCCCGGCCCGCGCTCGATCGCGTCGGACCGCCGCAGAGCGCCCAGCTTGTCGCAGATCGCGAGGATGTTGTGCTTCTCGTGGGTCGCGAAGCACACGTGGTGCATGCGGGGTCCGTCGCCGCCGGTCATGGCCGTGTCGTGCACGGTGGGTTTGCGCCGCATCCAGGCCGCGTAGACCGTGCCCTCGTCGTCCTGGATGTCCTCCGTGACGCGGAATCCGAGGTCCTGCATGAACTTCACGGCGCGCGGCACGTCAGGCGTGACCTGGTTGAAGTGGTCGAGGCGGACGAGCTCGCCGGGGATGTGCAGGTCGTACCGCCACGACATCCGCTCGACGTGGTCCGACCGGTGGAAGAACTCGATCGGGAAGCCGAGCGGGTCGACGACGCGCACCGAATCGCCGACGCCCTTCACGAAGCCCTCCGGGTTGCGGCGCACGTCGCAGCCGAGCTCCGAGTAGAACGCGACGGCGAGGTCGAGGTCCTCGGCAGAGCGCACGCGGTACGAGAACGCGGCGACCGCCGCGACCGGGCCCTTGCGCAGGACGAGGTTGTGGTGGATGAACTCCTCGGTCGAGCGCAGGTAGATCGCCTCGTCGTCCTCCTCCGTCACGTACAGGCCGAGCACGTCGACGTAGAACACGCGCGACGCGGCGAGGTCGGTGACGACGAGCTCCATGTACGCGCAGCGCAGGACGTCGGGCGGGGTGCTCTGCGGCGTCGCGATCGGGTTCTCCGTGCGGATCGGCGCCTCCTGGCTCACGTAGTAGCCGGCGGAGGTGAGGGTCATCTCGTGGCGGTCGGTCATGTCAGCGTCCTTGCTGTCTCGTGGCGGTCGTCAGTTCTTGCCGAAAGTGGGGTTGTGCGCCCCGCCGAGTGTGATGTGCACGCTCTGCTGGTCGGTGTAGAAGTCGATCGAGCGGTAGCCGCCCTCGTGACCGAGGCCGGACGCCTTCACGCCGCCGAACGGGGTGCGGAGGTCGCGCACGTTGTTGCTGTTGAGCCACACCATGCCGGCCTCCACCGTTTGCGCGAAGTTGTGGGCGCGCTTCAGGTCGTTGGTCCAGATGTACGCCGCGAGGCCGTACTTCGTGTTGTTCGCGAGCGCGAGAGCATCGTCGTCCGAGTCGAACGGCGTGATCGCGACGACCGGGCCGAAGATCTCCTCCTGGAAGATGCGTGCGTCGGGAGAGACGTCGGCGAACACGGTCGGGGCGACGAAGTTGCCCTCCTCGAACCCGTCCGGACGGCCGCCGCCGGCGACGAGGCGGCCCTCGGTCTTGCCGATCTCGACGTAGCTCATCACCTTGTCGTAGTGCTCGGGGTGCACGAGGGCGCCGACCTCGGTGGCGGGGTCATGCGGGTAGCCGACCTTCACGCGCTTCGCCTGTGCTGCGTAGCGCTCGACGAACTCGTCGTAGATCGACCGCTCGACGATGATGCGGGACCCGGCGGTGCAGCGCTCGCCGTTGAGCGAGAACACGCCGAAGATGGTGGCATCCACCGCTGCCTCGATGTCGGCGTCGGCGAACACGACTGCCGGCGACTTGCCGCCGAGCTCCATCGACAGGCCCTTCAGGTACGGCGCCGCGTTGCCGAAGATGATCTGCCCCGTGCGGCTCTCGCCGGTGAACGAGATGAGGGGGACGTCCGGATGCTTCACGAGCGCGTCGCCGGCATCCTCGCCCAGCCCGTTGACGAGGTTGAAGACGCCCTGGGGCAGACCTGCCTCCTCGAAGATCCCCGCCCAGAGCGACGCCGAGAGCGGGGTGAACTCGGCGGGCTTGAGCACGACGGTGTTGCCGGTGGCGAGCGCCGGGCCGAGCTTCCACGACTCGAGCATGAACGGCGTGTTCCAGGGCGTGATGAGGCCCGCGACGCCGATCGGCTTGCGGTTCACGTAGTTCATCTGCTTGCCGGGGACCTTGAAGGCGTCGTCGGACTGGGCGACGATCAGATCGGCGAAGAAGCGGAAGTTCTCGGCGGCGCGGCGGGCCTGGCCGAGGGCCTGCGTGATGGGGAGGCCCGAGTCGTACGACTCGAGCTCGGCGAGGCGCGCGTCGCGCGATTCCACGATGTCGGCGATGCGGTGCAGCACGCGCGAGCGCTCGCGCGGCAGCATCCGGGGCCAGGGGCCCTCCTGGAAGGCGCGCGTCGCTGCGGCGACGGCGAGATCGATGTCGGCCTTCTTGCCGGCGGACGCCGTCGTGTAGCTCTGGTTGGTGACGGGGTCGAGCACGTCGAACGTGTCGCCGTCGACCGAGTCGACGAAGGCGCCGTCGATGTAGTGCTGGATGTGGTCGGGCAGGTCTGCGGGGATGCGGGAATCGGTCATGACTCGTCTCCAGAGGTGTCAAGGAAGCCGGGGTGAGGCGTACGGGTGTGCAGGGCGTCGAGGAAGGCGTCCCTCGTGCGCCAGCGATGGTTGCGAGCCGCGAGCTCGATCTCCAGGGGGTCGGCGCCGATGCGGATCAGTTCGACGATCTGCGCGTGCTCCTCGACGGAGTGGTGAGCGCGACCGGGCACCGACGCGAACGTCGAGTCGCGGATGCCGGAGAGCCGCGACCATCCACGGTGCACGAGCTCCAGCAGATGCGGGTTGGGGCACGGCTCGAACAGCACGGAGTGGAACTGCCGGTTGAGCTCGGTGAACGCGTGCGCGTCGAAGTGGTCGAGCATCCGCGCCATGCGGTCGTTGATCCGCAGGGCCTCGTCGAGAGCGTCCTCGTCGAGCAGGGGAGCGGAGAGCGCGGTGGCCGCACCCTCGACGATCCCGAGCGTCTGCATGGTGTGCGCGTACTCGCTCTCGTCGACGAGGGTGACCCGTGCGCCGACGTTGCGCTCGAACGTGACGAGCCCCTCGGCTTCGAGACGGCGGATGGCCTCGCGCACCGGGACGACGCTCATCTTCAGGTCCTCGGCGATCGAGCCAAGCACGAGCCGGTACCCGGGGCTGAACATGTGGCCGGTGATGCGCGAGCGGATCCACTCGTACGCGACCTCGGACTTGCTCGTCGCCACCGCGGTCACGACCGGGCCTCGTACCGCGCGCGCCACTCGGCGTTCATCGGGAAGAGCCCGTCGACCGGGTGACCGGCGGCGACCTGCTCGGCGATCCACGTGTCCTCGTCCTCCTGGGCGAGGGTCGCGTCGACGACGTCCTCGACCAGCGCCGGCGGGATGACGATCACGCCGTCGCTGTCGGCGACGATGACGTCGCCCGGCTGCACGGTCGCCCCGCCGCACGAGATCGTGACGTCGACGTCCCACGGGACGTGACGGCGACCGAGCACCGAGGGGTGCGCGCCCTGCGAGAACACCGGGAGCCCCATCTCGGCGACCGCGTCGAAGTCGCGCACCCCTCCGTCGGTGACGACGCCGGCCGCGCCGCGGGTCTGGGCGCGCAGCGCGAGGATGTCGCCCAGGGTGCCGCTCGTCGCGTCGCCTCGCGCCTCGATCACGATGACCTCGCCCTCGCCGACCGCGTCGAACGCGCGCTTCTGCGCGTTGTAGCCTCCGCCGTGCGCCGCGAACAGGTCTTCGCGGAACGGCACGAACCGCAGCGTCTTCGCCGTGCCGACGATCTTCACGCCGGGGATGTTCGCGGCGAGGCCGTCGACGAAGCAGGAGTGGTGGCCGCGCTTTCGCAGTTGCGCGGAGAGGCCGGCGGTCGGGGCGGCGAGGAGCTTCCGGCGGAGTTCGGGGGAGAGGGTTCCGTGGCTCTCGCGGCGTTTCGTCTCGTCGCTGCGCTCCTCGCGCGACGACGGGTCGGTCGATGCCGCGAGTCCGGCCGCCTCTGCCGACCCCCAGGCCTCGGTGCGCTGGAGGTCGTCGACTGCGGGCAGCGAGCCGAGCTCCGGATCGAAGGGCACGTCGCCCTGGACCACGGTGCTGACGAGGCGTCCTGACGAGGGCGCGCCCGCGGCATCCGGGGCATCCACTTCGATCTCGACGACGTCGCCCGGCACGATGACCGACGACCCGGCGGGAGTCCCGGTGAGGATGACGTCGCCGGTCTCCAGCGTGAAGTGCTGCGAGAGGTCGGCGACGAGCTGCGCGAGCGGGAAGATCAGGCCGGCGGTGGTGTCGTCCTGCCGCAGCTCTCCGTTGACCCAGGCGCGGACGCGCAGGGCAGTCGGGTCGACGGTGCGGGCGTCGATGAGCTCCGGTCCGAGCGGGGTGTACCCGTCGCCGCCCTTGGAGCGCACGTTGGAGCCCTTGTCGTTGGCGCGCAGGTCGTAGAGGCCGAGGTCGTTCGATGCGGTGACCCACGCGACGTGGTCCCATGCGTCGGCGAGCGCGACCCGGCGCGCGGGGGCGCCGATGACGAGCGCGATCTCGCCCTCGAAGGCGAGCAGCTCGGTGCCGGCTGGACGCTCGACGGTTCCCCCGGAGACGCCGACGGAACTCGCCGGCTTGAAGAAGTACGACGGGGCGGCGGGGCGCCTGCCCCTCTGATCGGCGCGGGATCCGTAGCTCAGATGGATCGCGATGATCTTGCCGGGGCGGGTGATGGATGCCGTCACGGGGCGCCTCCTCGCGCGTCGTCTGCGGTGTCGTGCCGGACGCTTGTGCGTCGTATTCGAAATCGTATATCATCGTGTCCACGCCAGGCAAGCACTCGACCCGATCGAGGGGCGTGCCGTGACAGTGCGGTCACCATCAAAGGAGATACCCCATGAGCGGGCAGCCACAAGCCGGTTTCACCCCCACCGGCACCATCGCGACGGCAGCCGACCGGCGTCGCGTCGTCTTCGCCACCGTCGTCGGAACCACGGTCGAGTGGTACGACTTCTTCATCTACGCCACCGCCGTCGGACTCGTCTTCGGTCAGCTCTTCTTCGCGCCCCTCGGCGCCAACAGCGCGCTGATCGCCTTCGCCACGGTCGGTGTGAGCTTCCTGTTCCGCCCGCTCGGAGCGTTCCTCGCCGGGCACTACGGCGACAAGCTCGGACGCAAGTCCGTGCTCATGTGGACACTCATCCTCATGGGTGCCGCGACCGCCCTCATCGGCATCCTCCCCACGTACGAGGCGATCGGCATCACCGCCCCCGTGCTGCTGGTGCTGCTGCGCATCATCCAGGGCATCTCGGCCGGTGGCGAGTGGGGCGGCGCCGTGCTCATGGCCGTCGAGCACGCCCCCAAGGCGAAGCGCGGCATCTTCGGCGCCTCGCCGCAGATCGGCGTGCCGCTCGGCCTGCTGCTCGCGTCGGGCGTGATGGCGCTCATGACGGCGATCGCGCCGGGCGACCAGTTCCTCACCTGGGGATGGCGCGTGCCCTTCCTGCTCAGCGTCGTGCTGATCCTCGTCGGCTACTACGTGCGTCGTCGTGTCGAGGAGAGCCCGGTGTTCGCCGAGCTCGCCGAGCGCAAGGAGAAGGCCAGGATGCCGATCGTGCAGCTGTTCAGGAAGCACCTGCTGCTCGTCATCATCGCGGCGTTCGTGTTCGCCGGCAACAACGCCGTGGGATACATGACCACCGGCGGATACATCCAGGGCTACGCCACGAACGCCGAGGGGCCGATCGGCCTCGAGCGCGGCCCCGTGCTGTGGGCCGTCGCGGGCTCCGCGGTGACGTGGCTCATCACGACCCTGCTCGCGGGCTGGATCTCCGACCGCATCGGCCGGCGCACCACCTACATCATCGGCTGGATCCTGCAGCTCGTCGGCGTGTTCGCGCTGTTCCCGCTCGTCAACACGGGGCAGATCGGTCTGCTGTTCGCGGGCCTCGCGATCCTCACGATCGGCCTCGGCTTCACCTACGGCCCGCAGGCGGCGCTGTACACGGAGCTGTTCCCCGCCAGCATCCGCTTCTCGGGCGTCTCGATCTCGTACGCGATCGGCGCGATCGCCGGCGGCGCCTTCGCCCCGACCATCGCCACCGCCATCGTCGGCGCGACCGGCTCGACCGAAGCCGTCACCTGGTACCTCGCGGGCATGACCGTGCTCGGACTCGTCGCCACGCTGCTGCTGCGCGACCGCTCGCGGATCCCGCTCGGACCCGACCACGAAGAGGAGCAGTCGGTGAGTCCCGTCTACGGCCTGGCGAGGGTGTGACCCCGATGCAGTTCCACCACCACGGCTATGTGTCCGGAGACCCGCGCGTGCTGCCGGCGGGTTCCGCCGACCGTCCGGCCGATCTGCCGGACGAGGTCGACGTCCTCATCGTCGGGTCGGGGCCGGCGGGGATGCTCCTCGCCGCCCAGATGTCGCAGTATCCGGACGTGACCACGCGGATCATCGAGAAGCGCGACGGCCGCCTCGTGCTGGGGCAGGCCGACGGCATCCAACCGCGCAGCGTGGAGACGTTCCAGGCGTTCGGGTTCGCGGAGCGGATCATCGCCGAGGCCTACAACATCGGCTGGATGAACTTCTGGGGGCCGAACCCCGAGAAGCCCGAGGAGATCGTCCGTACGGCGCGCACCGCCGACTACGCGTACGACATCTGCGAGTTCCCGCACCTGATCGTGAACCAGGCGCGCGTGCTCGACTACTTCGCGGAGGCCGCCGCGAACGGGCCGGGGCGCATCGCGCCCGACTACGGCGTCGAGTTCACGGGCCTCACCGTGCACGAGGAGGGCGACTACCCGGTCGAGGTGGGCGTGCGCCACTCGGCCGGGGAGCGGGCGGGCCAGGAGCGCACGATCCGCGCGAAGTACGTCGTCGGGTGCGACGGCGCGCGGAGCGGAGTGCGCCAGGCCATCGGCCGCACGCACGTCGGCGCGAGCGCCGCGCACGCCTGGGGCGTCATGGACGTGCTCGTGAACACCGACTTCCCCGACTGGCGCACCAAGTGCGCGATCAACTCCGAGGCCGGCAACATCCTGCACATCCCTCGCGAGGGCGGCTACCTCAGCCGCATGTACATCGACCTCGGCGAGGTCGCGGCCGATGACGACCACCGCGTGCGCCAGACGCCCATCGCGGAGATCATCCGGCGGGCCAACGACATCCTTCGCCCCTACACGCTCGACGTGAAGGAGGTCGCCTGGCACAGCGTCTACGAGGTGGGGCACCGCGTGACCGACGGCTTCGACGACGTGATCGACGGCTCGGGGCGCACGCCGCGGGTCTTCCTCACCGGAGACGCCTGCCACACCCACAGCGCCAAGGCCGGACAGGGCATGAACGTGTCGATGCAGGACGGCTTCAATCTGGGCTGGAAGCTCGGATCGGTACTCACCGGGCTGGCGCCGGAGGCCCTGCTCGCGACCTACTCGGCCGAGCGGCGGCCGGTCGCGCAGCAGCTCATCGACTTCGACCGGGAGTGGTCGTCGCTCATGGCGCGCAAGCCCTCGGAGATCACCGACCCCGGTGACCTCGCGACCTACTACCTCGCGACCGCCGAGTTCCCCTCCGGGTTCATGACGCAGTACACGCCGTCGATGATCACCGCGTCGGATGCGCATCAGCGGCTCGCGGCGGGATTCCCGGTCGGCAAGAGGTTCGCTTCAGCGGAGGTCGTGCGCGTGGCGGACGGCAACGTCACCCATCTCGGGCACCACGCCCGCGCCGACGGGCGGTGGCGTGTCTACGCGTTCGGCGACCGCGACGGGTCGGCGCTCGCCGCGTGGGCGGAGGAGGCCGCTGCGGTGTTCGCGCGGTACACCCCGTCGGATGCCGATGTCGACGCCGTGTTCGACGTGAAAGCCGTGTATCAGCAGCCCTACGAGGAGGTCGAGGTCACGACCGCGCCGGCGCTGTTCCAGCCGCGGACCGGGCCGCTCGGGCTCACCGACTGGGAGAAGGTCTATGCGGCCGGACCTTCGAAGTGGACCGAGGTCGACATCTTCGAGGCCCGTGAGCTGTCCCGTGACGGGGTCGTCGTGGTCGTGCGCCCCGACCAGTACGTGGCGGCGGTGCTGCCGCTCAGCGCGGTCGACGAGCTGGGTGCGTTCCTGGAGGGGATGCTGCTGCCGGCATCCTGAGCGGTCCGCCGCCGCGAGTGCGCGCCCTCTCGTGGGTGCACGGGCTCGTGGGTGTGGCGCGTGACGCGGGAGATCGCGCGTGAGGCGGGAGATCGCGCGTGATGCGGGAGATCGCCCGTGATGCGGGAGATCGCGCGTATCGAAGGAGAACGCCCATAATGCAGGAGATTCCCCGCGCTCGGGTCCTTCGTTGCGTGTGATCTCCTTCGTTACGCGTGATCTCCTTCGTTGTGTGTGATCTCCTTCGTTGCGTGTGATCTCCGGTTCGCTCGCGGCGGGATGCTGTCGCCATTCCGATATACCGCCAGAGGGCGGCGCGAGCACTGGTGCGATGTCGGTGGCCCGGCGTACGGTGAGTCCCGTCGGGCGAGGTCGCCCGCCGGAAAGGGTGTGTGCCATGTCGTGGAAGATCGAGCTCATCTTCGTGCCGGTGAGCGATGTCGACCGTGCGAAGGAGTTCTACACGAAGATCGGGTTCAACCCCGATCACGATCACACGCCGACCGAGGGGCTGCGGTTCGTGCAGATGACCCCGCCCGGGTCGGCGTGCTCGATCGCGTTCGGCACCGGGCTCGACATCCCGCTCGAGCCGGGTCAGCAGAAGACGATCCAGGTCGTGGTTCCCAACGCCGAAGAGGCGAAGGCGCAGCTGACCGCCCAGGGGGTCGGGGCCAGGGGAGTGGAAGACCTCGGCTGGGGGCGGTTCGTCTGGTTCGACGACCCGGACGGCAACACGTGGACTCTGCAGGAGCTCCCGGACTACAGCGCGCAGTCCTGACCTCCTCGCTGCTCGTCATCGCTCCGCGAGGGCGAGCAGCGCTTCCGGGGCGCCGGCGGGGAACAGCACGCGGGCGCCGGAGGTGATGTCGGCGACGGGAATCCACCGCACCGGACTGCCCTGGTCGAGGATCTCCAACACGGCGTCGAGCGGCACGGCATCCAGCGCGCTGCTCGTCAGGGCGAAGACGTGGGCGATCTCGTGTCCCGGCTCGCCCTTGTAGGTGAAGATGTTCTCGAAGACGCCCAGCGGTTCCGCGCTGTCGAGCTCGACTCCGAGTTCCTCCATGAACTCGCGATGCAGTGCCTTGACGGCGGTCTCGCCGAATTCGATTCCCCCGCCGATCGCGCGGAGGAAGTGGAGGTCGCGGGAGCCGTCATACCCCTCGAGCGCGAGCACGTGACCCTGCTTGAGGGGAAGACCGACGGCGATGTTGCGGATGGCAGGCATCCCGGCAGGTTAGCGCAGCGACGCACGCTCACGTTCTGCGGTGATCGGTCACTTCTGCGGCCGTTCGCGCTCGGCGTGGCCGCAGAAGTCACCCGTGGCCGCAGAAGGTGCGGGGAGGGACAGAGGTCGGGCTGGGGCAGGGGCCGTGGGCAGAGGATGCCTGCCGGGCTGGATCGTCAGCCCTGCAGCCTGGTCGCACCACCGGTCACCTCGATGCCGCCGACGTCGGGGATCGTGACTGCGAGCAGGCTCGGCCGGCGCACGTGGGCTCCCTGGTGGATGCGGATGCTGCGCTCGGGGTAGCCCAGATCGCGAAGGTACGCGCCGACGGATGCCGCGGCGGAGCCGGTCGCCGGGTCCTCGGTGATGCGGCCGACGGGGAACAGGTTGCGCGCGTCGAAGTCAGTGGGACCGATGGCGTGCAGTACGGTCACCGTGCCGAGCCAGCTCTGCTCGCGCATGAGCGCAGCCATCTGCGGCGGCGCGAACCGGAACTGGTCGAACAGCTCCCGGCCGGCGATCGTCACGACGGGGTGCCAGTTGCCCGCGAACGACTCCTTCGGCGGGAAGCGGGGATCGAGGTCGGCGCGGGCAATTCCGAGAAGCGCGAGCAGCCGGTCGAGCACGTCGTCGTCGAGCGCGCGCACCTCGGGGGCGACGCTCGTGAACGACACGACGACGTCGCCATCGGCGATGCGGGAATGCAGCGTGATCGGCCCGGCATCCGTGTCGAAGACCACGTCGCCCACCCCGTCGCGCTCGGCGAGGGCGACGGCTGTGGCCACGGTCGCGTGTCCGCAGAACGGCACTTCCGCGGCGGGCGACCAGTAGCGCACCCGGTATCGGGGAGTCGGCGCATCGGCGGCGCGCGCGACGATGAACGCGGTCTCGGAGTATCCGACCTCGGCGGCGATCTGCTGCATCCGCTCGGCACTCAGACCTGCGGCGTCGAGGACGACGCCGGCGGGGTTTCCTCCGTCGGGCGTCGCGGCGAAAGCGCTGTAGCGCAGCACATCGGAATCGGTCATGTCGTGAGCCTACCGAGACGGCGCGGTCAGGAGTTCACGCGAATGATCTCCTGCTGATACGGCGCGATCACGTCGCCCGAGATCCGCAGGTCGAGGAGGAGGAAGCGGCGATCGGCGGGCGCTTCGGCCGCCCAGGTGCGCAGGCGCTCCAGGTCGCCGAGGGTGCGCACGACAACGCCCTCCGCGCCGACCGCAGCACCGAACGCGGCGAAGTCGACCTCGGGGATGCGCATCGGTCCCTCCGCCAGGCCCTTGAGGCCGTAGAGGTTCACCTCGGCACCGTAGGCGGCGTCGTTCCAGATGACCGCCATGCCTCGGCCGCCGGCTGCTCTGACGGCGGATTCGAGGTCGGCGATCGCCATGAGCCCTCCGCCGTCGCCCGAGGTGAGCACGATCGTGGAGTCGCGGCGGGCGAGGGCGGCGCCGACGACGCTCGGCCAGCCCTGACCGATCGACTGGAAGGCGGTGCCGACCATCATCATGCGATCGGGCGCGGCGACCGGCCAGTACATGTTCGCCCAGCCGATGAAGTGGCCGCCGTCCGAGACGACGACGCGGTCGTCCGGCAGCAGCTCGCCGATGCGCGTGGCCGCCGACCGCGGGTCGAGCCGGCCATCGGGTGCGAGCTCGTCACCGGTCTCGTAGGCGCGCGCCGCGGTGACGTCGACGGATTCGCGCCACGGGCCAGCTGCGGTGTGCGACGGTGCATCTTCGGCTCGCAGTCGAGTCAACAGTGCTTCTGCGGCGAGCCGGGCATCGGCTCGCACGAAGCCGCCCACGTGCGGATGCGTCGCCGCCGGCGCGGTGTCGATCTGGAACACGCGGGTGCCGGGTGCGAACAGTTCGCCGAAGCGCATCGTGAACTGGTTGAGCGACGCTCCGAACACCACCGCGACGTCGGCGGAGCCCACGAGCTCCATGGCTCCGTCGGCGCCGAAACCGCCCGTGACGCCCAGGTCGTAGGCGGTCTCGGGGAAGACTCCGCGGCCGAGCGCCGACGAGGCGGTCAGGGCCCCGGTGCGGGCCGCGAGTTCTCCGAGGGCGTCGCTCGCTCCGGCCAGCCACGCTCCACGGCCGGCGAGCAGGAACGGACGCGCAGCGCCGCGCAGGGCGGCGGCGATCTCGTCGAGCATGCCCTCCGCGAAGGCTCCACGAGGAGCCAGCGGTGCGGGGATGCGGGGCTCCGGCGCGGCAGGGACGGGGCCGGCCTCCAGGGCCGCGACGTCGTAGGGGATCGCGAGCACCACGGGCACGCGATAGGTCAGGGCGTGCTCGATGGCGATGACGGTGGTGGCTGCGGCATCCGCTCGTCCGACGGTATAGGTGCGGGCGCCGACCGCGGAGGCGAGGGCGATCTGATCGACATCCCACGGCCGGGGGCCCGAGGTCGGCTCGTCGCCGACGACGAGCACGAGGGGCACGTGCGCCTGCACGGCCTCGGCCAGCGCGGTGAGGGTGTTGGTGAACCCGGCGCCGTAGGTGGAGGTGCCGGCCGCGATGCGCCCTGAGGCGCGGAAGTGGGCGTCGGCGGCGACCACGGCGCCCTGCTCGTGGCGGACCGCGGTGAACACGGCATCCGTGCGGGTCTCGAGAGCGTCGAGGAAGTAGGCGTTGCCGTTGCCCATGACGCCGAAGACGGCGTCGATGTGCTGGGCGAGGGTGAGGGCGACGTGCGCGGACACGGTGGGCATGCGAGGGCCTTTCGAGACAGTGACGGAGAGAGATGCGTTCCGTATGTGTCTCGCCGCCGCGTCGCTGCGAGGGGCTTCGTGCCTCTTTTTCAGGCACCGGCTCGGAGCCGGACTCCTCGATTCTAGTGCGGGTCGGGCGCCGGGGAGCGTGAGGGAGAATGGACCGGTGACGGATGCTTCGATCGAGCGCGAGACGCTCACCTGGGATGGTTTCGGTTCGGCGACGCGGGATCTCGCGCGGTCGATCCTGGAGAGCGGCTTCGAACCGGAGGTCGTGGTGGCGATCGCCCGCGGGGGACTGCTGCCGGCCGGGGCCATCGCCTACGGGCTCGGAGCGAAGAACTGCGGCGCGATCAACGTCGAGTTCTACACCGGGATCGGGACGGTGCTGGACGCGCCGGAGGTGCTGCCGCCCGCCCTCGACATGGACTACCTCGACGGGCGCCGCGTGCTGCTCGTCGACGACGTCGCCGATTCGGGGCGGACGCTCGCGCTCGCGGTGCAGCTGTTGAAGGACAGGGGCGCCGACGTGCGGTCGGTGACGATCTACACGAAGCCGTCGACGATCATCCAGCCGGACTACGCCTGGAAGGACACCGACCTGTGGATCAACTTCCCGTGGTCGTTCCAGGGGACGGTGCGCGAGGAGGACCTGGGCCTCCCGCCCACGGCCTGACCATGCAGGTGCCGGGGTGTCACCCGCGCAGTAGTCCCCGCAGCGTCTGGATCGTGTCGGCCTCGGCCGGGGTCTTGTCGGTGCGGTAGCTCTTCACCCGTGCGAAGCGCAGCGCGATCCCGCCCGGGTAGCGCGGTGACCGCTGCACGCCGTCGATCGCTATCTCGACGACGAAATGCGGATCGAGGAAGACGGTGCTCTGGGTGCGGCGGGTCTCGTGCTCGGGGAACTGCTCGGTCTGCCACCGCAGCAGCTCGTCGGTGAGCCCTTTGAACGTCTTGCCCACCATGACGAAACCGCCCGGTTCGCCGAACTCCCCGTCGGGGTCGCGTGCGCCGAGGTGCAGGTTTGACAGCCATCCCTGGCGGCGCCCCGATCCCCACTCGGCACCGAGGACCACGAGGTCGTAGGTCAGGACCGGTTTGACCTTGACCCAGGCCTTGCCGCGTCTGCCTGCGGTGTACGTCGAATCGATGCCTTTGACGAGCACCCCCTCGTGGCCGGCGGCGAGCGCGTCGCGTGACAGCTGCTCGGCGGCCGCCGGGTCGGCGGTGATGATCCCGGGCATCCGCCATTCTGCCGCGACGCGCTCGAGCTCGGCGAGGCGCACCGACAGCGGCTCGTCGATGAGGTCGCGGCCGTCGACGTGCAGGACGTCGAAGAACCAGGGGCGCAGCGCGAGCTCGCGGGCGGCATCGGCGCCGAAACGCGACATTGTCTCCTGGAAGGGGCGGGGGCCGCCGTCTTCGTCGAGCGACAGCGTCTCGCCGTCGAGGATGACGTCGTCGACGGGCAGGCCACGGACGATCTCGACCAGTTCGGGAACGCGGTGCGTCACGTCGGCCAGGCTGCGCGTGTAGACGTGGACGTCGTCGCCGTGGCGGTGAACCTGGATGCGTGCGCCGTCGAGCTTGTACTCGACCGACGCCTCGCCGGTGACCTCCAGGGCAGCGGTCGGGCTGGAGGCGGTCCCCGCGAGCATGGGCAGCACGGGGCGTCCGACGGCCAGTCCGATCGCGTCGAGCTCCTCCTCTGTTCCGGTGAGCGCGACCACGGCCGTTTCTCCGAGGTCTCCCGAGAGCATCGCCGCGCGGCGCACGACTTCGGACGGGCGATCGGATGCCCTGGCGACCGCGTCGAGCAGCACCCCGGCGAGGGCGCCCGTGCGCAGTTCGCCGAGCATGGAACGGGAGAGGAAGTCCCACTCGGTCGCCGTCGCGCGCGAGGCGAGGTCGGTGAGGAGGCGGGTGCGAGCCGCAGCGGATCCTGACCCGGACGACGCCGCGAGCTCGTCGAGCGCAGCGTCGACGTCTGACAGACACAGACCCGGGGTTGCGGCGTGCGTGGCGTCGAGCGCCGACAGCCCGCGCCATCCGACTCCGAGCTTGCCCTGCCGCGGGGCGGCGAGGAGCAGACCGACGAGAACCGGCAGCTCCTCGGAATCCGCCGTCGAGAGCAGGGTCGCGAGGGCGTCGATCTTCGCGAGACGGGAGGAGGTCGACGTCACCTTCTCGGCGGTGGCGACGACGTCAGCGAGCTTCATCCCCGAAGTCTGGCATCGACATAGGACATTCGCCCAGGCCCTTGCGCGCCGATGTCCGCGCCGCATGCCACACTGTTCGCATGCTCGTCGAGACCGCTGCCATGGGAAGACGCACGCTCGGCGAACCGCTCGCGATCCGCGGCGCCGAGGGTGACCTGAGCTTGCGCGCCCTGCTGCGTATCCTCGTCGATCACGAACTGGCGGAATACGCGACGCATCGCGAGAGGTCGGCGATGCTGCGGGTCCTCACGCCCGTGGATCTGGTGCGGGGAGCCGAGACCGGGCGATACGGAAACGAGGGACGCGAGCTGCCGGCAGCGCCTCCCCCCGACGACGCCCACGCTCGCGCGATCGAGGCGTTCGACGACCAGCTCTTCTTCGTCTTCCTCGACGACGTCCGGATCACCGATCTCGACGCCATACAGACGATCGGACCGCACTCCCGCCTTCGGCTCGTGCGCCTCGTCGCCCTGACCGGATAGGACTCCCGTGCTGACTGCCGACCAGGCGACCGCCCAGCTGAACACATTCTGCTCGTGCAAGGAGGGAGTGACGCAGCCCGTCCGCGTGCGGGGGATCACCGCCCCGCGTCTCGCGCGCCGCATCGCCGACAACCTGAACGACAAGAGCGGTGCCCACGACGAGGCGGCCAGCGCGGTGGTGCGGGCCACGGCACGCGGTCTCGCCGACGAGTTCGATGCTCTGGACGGACGAGCGGCGACCAAGGTGCTGTCGGCGCTGTGTCCGACAGCCGGCGACGCGCTCGCATTCTGGTGGGACTGGTCGCGGTCGCGCCCGTACCTGCAGGGCCGGTGGGGCTCGCAACCCTTCCGCTCCTCCGACAGTGCGTCCACGCTGTCCTCGCGCTGGGATCGTCTCACGTGGCTCATCCGGCACTTCACGCACTACCCTCAGCCGATGGCATGGCATGCCACCTGGCTCATGCACCTGTCGGAGCACACCCGTCTCGGCGATCTCCTCGCCTCGGCGGTGGACGCAGGCGACAGCGAGGTTCGTCGCATCCTGGTCGAGAGCCTCACCGGCTCGCCCGCGATCGGCGGGCCGTCAGCGCATGCCTATGTCGCGCTGCTCGCATCGGCCGACCCGCGCGCCTGGGACGTCGTGGTGGAGCTGCTGCGTGGTGCCGGGCGCGAGGAGGGCCTGCGAACGACGATCCTCGCCGCTCTCGACAGCGGTCACCCCGACGCGATCGAGCGCGTGCTCGGCGTCGTCGTCGACGAAGGCCTCGGGCGGTTCTCGAGCACGGTCCGCACCCTGGCGGGGTGGGTCGGCGAGGAGTTGACCGTGCGGGACGCCGATGCCGTGCGCACGGCGTTGGAAACGGTCGTCGGCTTCCTGCGAAACCCGCCGACGGCCGAGCGTCTCCGCGATCTCGACCGTGTCGACGCCTACTTCGGCCTGTGGGCCCTGTCGGCGCGGGATGTCGCGGTGGCGGTCGACGTCGCGTCGGAGCTGCTGCGCACGGGCGATGCCGGTCACCGCCTCGCCGCGGCGCGGATGCTGGTCGCGCTGTGGCATCCGTCGACCACCGAACCGCTCGTCCGCGCTCTCGGAGACGACGACCTGGCGGTGTTCACTGCGGCCCTACAGGCGTGGCCCGTCAGCAATGGCTCGGCGCTGCGCGACCTCCCCCTGACGCCGGAGGGGGTGTCCGCTCTGCGGCGGCGCCGCCGCGAGTCGACCGCCGCGCGCGAGGTCGACACCGGCATCCTCGTCCGGCGCCCGGTGTCGGTGACACCGACGGGAATCGCCGACGTCATCAGTGTCTACGCGCACGGTGATGAAGTCGAGCTGTCGGATGCATCGCCGGACGTGCGCCGCGCGACAGCCATGCGGTACGGCAGGGACGTCGACCTGCACCGCGTGCCGCTGTTCGCACTCCTCTTCGATTCCTCGTCGCAGGTGAGGTGGGTCGCCCGCAGGGAGTTCGACGTCGACCGCATCACCGCCGAAGAAGCCGTCGAGCTGGAGGGCTCTCTCACCCGCAAGGCCGACGACGTCCGCAGGACCGCGCTCCGTCTGCTGCAGCTGCAGGATGCCGAGGGGATCGCGGCATCGGTCGAGCGCCTTCGTGCTGGTGCGGCGCTGCAACGTCGAGCGGCCGAGGACCTTGCGGAGGTCGCGGGGGTGGCAGGGGCGACTCCCGCTGAAGAGGCGACCACCGACGCCGTTCCCGTCGAAGGAAACCCGTATGCGGACCGCCCGGCCCTCCTCCGATTCGGTGTCGAGGAGCGTACCCCCGCCGTGCGACCTTCGGCTCCACCGCGGTCGCGCTGGGATCAGTATCACCCCGGAGCGCGCCGCATCTGGTTGTCGTTCGAGGCATGGATGGACGAGCACGCCGGAGTCGAGGTGCAGTCGACGAACGGCGTCCAGCTGCTCGAGAACGTCGACTGGCATCAGGTCCGCGCCGGCGAGGACGGGACCATACCGCTGGCCGAGCTCGTCGACCCGTGGTGGGAGCGCGTGCGCGGTGAACTCGTCGACGGGGGCGTTGAACTCGCGTTGCTCGACGTGCTCGGCGCCGACCATTACCTCGGCCTGCGCGTTCTCGGAGACATCGGCAGGGACGGGAGCGACAGGCACTCGTCGTTGCGCTCGACGCTCCTCGGGCACCTCGCCCGCCGCGAGCGCCGAGCGTCCTGGGCGGAACCGATCATCGATCTGCTCGCGCTCACCGCAGCCGAACTTGCGGTCAGCGATCTTCTCACCCCGCGTACCGTGAAGTTCTCCGGGGGCCCGAGACTCGTGGCCGACTGGGATCCACGGGAAAGAAGCGTATTCGACGATGCGCTCACTTATCTGGATCCGGCGACCCTCGACGACGAGCAACTGCGCCGACTGTGGGGCATCCTCCGGTTCATCGACGAGCCCGAGGGCGCGGTCGACCAGTGGGCGGGGCCGAAGGTCGAGTGGGCCGACCCTCACCATCGGGGCGCCACCGAGTCCGTCGTCGACCAGCCGTTCCGGTTCCGCCCGCCGCTCGCGATCGTCCGTGCGGCCTTCGAACGAGGGATCGCCTCGCGCGAAGACCTCGTGGATTGGGCGTTCACCCGTCCAGCGGTGCGCAACGAGCCGCACGGTACCGTTGACAACCCGCTCGCGGCGTTCAGCGCCATCACCGATGCCGCTCCCGAGACTCAGGCCGTGGTCGAGGCCGTGCAGCGCACCGTGATCGAACTCGAGCTGCCGCGCGGCGACGTGGCGACCAGTTACACGAAGATGGCGGCGACGCTGTCGCGAGCGACGGGTGCGGAGACCCTCGTCGCGACGTTGCGTGCGCTCGGGCGTCGACCGATCATGCGCCGTTACGTGAACCTCTACTGGAGCGACCGCGAGGCGGTGTTCGCCCACCTGCTGCGCGTCCATCATCCGGCTCCGGACGAGTCCGGTGAGACACTCGCCAGGGCGCTCGCCGGGTCGAAGATCCCGGAGAGTCGCGTGATCGAGACGGCCGTCTACGCTCCGCAGTGGGCCGAGGTCGTCGAGAAGCACCTGGGCTGGGTCGGTTTCGCCTCGGCGGTCTGGTGGCTGCACGCGCACACGCCGATCGATTCCTGGGAGCTCGGCCAAATGATCGAGAATCAGCGGGCGCGGGAGATCGCGAAGCGCACTCCGGTGCCGACGGAGGACCGCTACCGCGGCTGCGCGGACGCCGAGTGGTTCCACCAGATGCACGACGAGCTCGGCGACGAGCGCCTCGACCGCGTACTCAAGGCCGCGAAATACGCCTCCGTGTCGGGCGAGCACAAGCAGGCTGAACTGTTCGCGAACGCGCTGCGCGGTCATGTCGATGAGAACGAGCTCTTGACGCGCATGCACGAGAAGCGCCACCAGGATGCCGTGCGCGCCTTCGCGCTGCTGCCGCTCCCGGACGACGACCCCGACGTGCTGCTCCGGCGCTACGAAGTGCTGCGTGCGTTCGTGGGTACGGGAAGATCCAACGGTCCGCAGCGTCGCGCAGCCGAGACCGCCGCGGTGCACACCGCGCTGGAGAACCTGGCGCGCAACGCCGGGTACCGCGATCCGCAGCGGCTGATCTGGGCGATGGAGGCGCGCACCGCGGCCGACCTTGCTAACGGAGCCGTCACCGCGGTGGACGGCGACGTGACCGTCAGCCTGTCGATCGACGACCAGGGGATGCCGGTCATCGCCGTCGACCGTGCGGGGAAGGCCCTCGCGGCCGTGCCCGCGAAGAGCCGAAAGGTCGAGGCGATCGCGGCGCTCACCGCCCGAGCCAAAGAGCTCAAGAAACAGACCCAGCGGATGCGGTCGTCCCTCGAGGCGGCGTGCGTGCTCGGCGATGTGTTCGAGACCGAGGAGCTGGCGCTCCTGCACGGTCACCCTGTCCTCGGCCGGATGCTCACCCAGCTCGTGCTCGTCGACGCCGAGGGGCGTGTGGGCTTTCTCGGGGTGTCGGGTGCCGACCTCGTGACCGCCGACGGCACGACGATCGTGCCGGTCGGCGGACTCCGCATCGCCCACCCCGTCGACCTCCTCGCCAGCGGTGACTGGCCCGAGCTCCAGCACCTGATCATGATGCGCGGCCGCCCGCAGCCGTTCAAGCAGGTGTTCCGCGAGCTCTACACGCCCACCGAGAACGAGCGGGGTGAGGGCGGTGTGTCCTCGCGTCGTTACGTCGGGCATCAGATCGATGCGCGTCGCGCCTCCGGGCTGTTCACCGCGCGGAACTGGGTGCGGGACTACGGTCGTGGATTCGAGCGCACCTTCCACAACGAGAGGATCCACGTCTTCTGCAACGTGGAGGACGCCTGGGGGACGGCCGGAGAGGTCGAGGACGCGACGATCGACGACGTTCGCTTCGGGCCGGTGGGCTCATGGAATGCGATCGGGCTCGAAGAGGTGCCGCCGAGGGTGTACTCCGAGACGATGCGCGATCTCGACCTTGTGGTCTCCGTCGCGCACTCGAGCGGCGTCGACCCGCAGACGTCGGAGTCGACGGTCGAGATGCGCTCGCGCATCGTGGACGAGACGTGCCTGATGCTCGGAATCGACAACATCGAGGTGTCCGGTCATCACGTGCGCGTGAAGGGGGCCCTCGGCACGTATTCGGTGCATCTCGGCTCAGGCACCGTGCATCGGATCCCCGGCAACACCCTGTTCATCATCCCGGTCGGCGCACAGCATCGCGGTCGCGTCTTCCTCCCGTTCGTCGACGACGATCCGCGCACGGCCGAGATCGTCTCGAAGGTCGTCATGCTGGCTGCCGACGACAGGATCAAGGATCCGACGATCCTCAGCCAGCTGGTGCGATGAGCGACCGCCCGGAGTCCAGGCCTCAGTGTCCTCGGAACTCCGGGCGGCGCTTCTCCTGGAAGGCGGCGAAGCCCTCGCGGTAGTCGTCGGTGTCAGAGAGCGCGGCCTGAGCGGCGTTCTCGACGTCGACGGAGTCCCAGAGCGCGAGCCGCTCGTCACGGATGCGGGCGACGAGCTGCTTGCTCGCGAGGAACGCCGCGGTGGCGCCGCGGGCGGCTGCGGCCGCGGCATCCGTCGTGGCCTGCACGACCTCGTCGTCGGGGAACACGCGCGAGAACAGCCCGGCGCCGACCGCCTCCGCTCCGCTCATGAGCCGACCCGTGTAGATGAGGTCGAGGGTGCGGTGCGCTCCGAGGCGGTCGACGAAGAGGGCATGCCCGCCGGAGTCGAGCGTCGCGCCGAGCGCCGCGAACGGCGACCCGATCTTCGCGGACTCGGCGACGTAGACGACATCCGTGGCGATGAGGAGTCCGAGACCGACGCCGAGGCACGCGCCGTGCGCGACCGCGAAGGTCGGGGCGGGGAACGTCGACATGCGCTGCAGCAGCGGCGTCACGAGGCCGCCGAGGTAGCCGATCACGTCGTCGTCGCGGGGGTCGACGCGCGAGATGTCCCGTCCGGCGCAGAAAGCGCGCCCCTCACCGCGCAGGATGAGCGCGCGGACGCCCGACTCCTCGGCGTCGTCGTAGGCGCGCCCCAGGTCTCGCAGCGCCTGCTCGTCGAGCGCGTTGAGCGTGGACGGCGCGTTCAGGACGATCGTGGCGACATCGTCTGCGATCCCGAGTTCGATCACCTCATGCTCCTTCTGACACGTCGGCTCACACGTCGTAGTCGACGACGACGCGTTCGCTGGTGGGGTGGGACTGGCAGGTCAGCACGTAGCCGCGCTCGAGCTCGTCTGGTTCGAGCGCGTAGTTCTCGGTCATGGTGACGCTGCCCGCCAGCACGCGCGCCCTGCACGTGCCGCACACGCCGCCCGCGCACGCGAACGGTGCATCTGGGCGTACGCGCAGCGCCGCGTTCAGCACGGACTCGTGCGCGTCGACCGGACTCTCGACGGTCGACGACACCCCGTCGAGGGTGACCTCGATGCGCACCGTCTTCTCTCCGGCGCGCACGTCGACCGGCCGCGCGGTGCGGACCGGCTCGTCTCCGGTCGTGAACAGCTCGAATCGCACGTGCTCCTTCGCGACCCCGACGTCGGCGAGCACGTCTCGGCAGAGGTCGACCAGTGCGAGGGGCCCGCACAGGAACCACTCGTCGACGTCGGCCGGGTCGATGAGCGAGGAGAGGATGGTGCGCAGCCGCTCCTCGTCGAGTCGCCCGGAGAGCACGGGGGCGGTGCGCTGCTCGCGCGACAGCACGTGGTGCAGCGTGAGCCGGGTCGGATAGCGGTCTTTGAGGTCGGCGAGGTCCTCGAGGAACATCACGTCGACCGTGGCCCGGTTCGTGTAGAGGAGCGTGAACCGTGCCGTGGCCGACCGGCCGAGTACCGTGTGCGCGAGAGCCATGAGGGGTGTGATGCCGGAACCGGCGGCGATCCCGACGACGTGCCGGTGATCGAGGTCGTCGAGGCCCGAGGTGAACGTGCCCTGCGGGCTCATGACGTCGATCTCGAATCCCGGATGCAGTCCGGTCTGCGCCCACGTGGAGAACAGGCCGCCCTCGTCGCGCTTGACGGCGACGCTCAGCCGGGTCGGTGCGCCGGCGGCCACCTGTTCGGGCGTCCGCTGCTCCGGTGGTCGGCACAGCGAGTACGAGCGTCGCACGTCGACGCCGTCGAGCGTCGTCCGCAGAGCCACGTACTGGCCGGGGAGATGGTCGTAGTCGTCGGCCAGCTCGGCGGGGACCGCGAACGTCACCTCGACGGCATCGTCGGTGAGCGGGCGGACGCTCTCGACCGCGAGAGTGTGGAACGTCGCGCGCCGGCGAGCAGGGGGCCGGTCTGCGGATGCCGGGCGCGGCGCCGCATCGGTCCGCTGCGCTTCGTTCGATGCAGGACGCGTCGTGAACAATCCCATCAGTGCACCCCGCTCATCAGTGCACCTTGAAGTGATCGAAGGGTTCGAGGCAGGCGCGGCATTCGAACAGCGCTTTGCACGAGGTCGATCCGAAGCGGGAGACCTCGCGGGTGTCGAGCGATCCGCAGCGCGGGCACCGCACGCTGATCGCGAGGCGGATGGGTCCGGACGAGACGGCCGCGCGTCCGGAGGGCGGGGCGATGCCGTAGCGTTCGAGCTTCTGCCTGCCCGCATCCGACATCCAGTCCGTGGTCCACGCGGGCGAGAGCACGAGTCGGACGTCGACGCGGGCGGCTCCCGCCGCGGTGAGTGCGAGGATGACGTCGTCGCGGATCGTGTCCATGGCCGGGCAGCCGCTGTAGGTAGGCGTGATGTCGACGCGCACGGTCTCGCCGTCGATCTCAACCGCGCGCAGCACGCCGAGGTCCTCGATCGTGAGAACCGGCACCTCGGGGTCGGCGACGCCCGCGGCGATCGTCCACGCGTCGTCGCGGGAGAGGGAGCGTGCGTCGCGCAGGGTCACCACGACGCCCCCGGATGCCGTCGCGCGAGCACCTGCATCTCGGCGAGCAGATGTCCGAACGGCGTCGCATGCGCACCGCGGCGCCCACCCGCGGACGAGGCGGCGGTGGAGGGCGTCTCCAGCTGAGCTTCGGCGAAGACGGCGTCGATGACCTCGTCGAAGCCCGCCCGCAGGGTCGAGGGGCGGACGACGGTGTCGCCGAGGCGCTCGACGAGGTCGTCGTCGCGGAACAGCTCGTCGACGTACGGCCAGACGTCGCCGATCGCGCGGATCATGCGACGGCGCGACTCGTCGGTGCCTCCGGCGAGCCGCAGCACCCATTGCACGGAGTGGTCTCGGTGGTAGTCGACCTCCTTCAGCGCTTTCTCGGCGATCGCGGCGAACGTCTCGTCGGTGCTGGCACGCAGTGCCGCGTACAGCTCGAACATGTAGGTGGAGACGACGAACTGGCGTGCGATGGTCTGTGCGAAGTCGCCGTTGGGCTGCTCCACGATCCACGCGCAGCGGAATTCCGCCTCGTCGCGGAAGAACGCGAGGTCGTCCTCGCTGCGTCCGTCCCATGATCCGGCGTAGCGGAGGAAGGAGCGCGCATGGCCGAGAAGGTCGAGCGCGATGTTGCCGAGCGCGACGTCCTCCTCGAGCTCGGGCGCGCGGGAGATCCAGGCGCCGAGCTGCTGGGAGAGGATGAGGGCGTCGTCGCCGAGTCGGAGCGCGTACTCGGCGACGTCGGCGGATGCCGCGACCGCGCCGCTTCCGGAGAGCTCGGCGCTCAGGCGCAGTTCGTCGACCGACACGTCTCCGTGGATGTCGTCGTGGTGCGCTTCGTCTCGCTCCGCTCGCTCGTCGACCGACACGTCTCCGTGGACGTCATCGTGGTGAGTTTCGTCTCTCTCCGCTCGCTCGACGACCGGGAGGGTGGCGTCCGGTTCCGTGCTCACAGGTGCGGCACCCCCTCGGACGCCGTGTAGTACACGGCGTGCCGGTAGTTCTTGCCCGCGGCGCTCTCGAAGTACGCGCCCTTCGCGTCGGGGTCGCTCGTGGTGATCGCGTCGGCGGGAACCGCCCAGATCGACACGCCCTCGCCGCGCCGCGTGTAGAGATCGCGCGCGTTGCGGATCGCCATGTCGGCATCGGGGGCGTGCAGCGAGCCGACGTGCACGTGGCTGAGTCCGCGGTTCGCCCGCACGAAGACCTCCCAGAGAGGCCAGGGCTCGTGCTCGTCGTGCCCGGGGGTCGCCATCATGCCACCGCGCGATCTGCTGCGGCCTGCTTGCGGGCGTACTCCGCTGCGGCCTCCCGCACCCACGCGCCCTCCTCGTGGGCGGTGCGGCGTCGTTCGAGACGCTCGGCGTTGCAGGGACCGTTACCGCGCAGGACCTCGAAGAACTCGTCCCAGTCGATCTCGCCCATGTCGTAGCGCCCCGCCTCCTCGTTCCACCGGAGCTCGGGGTCGGGCAGCGTGACGCCGAGGATCTCGGCCTGCGGCACCAGCATCCCGATGAATCGCTGCCGGAGCTCGTCGTTCGAGAAGCGCTTGATCTTCCACGCCATGGACTGCGCGGAGTTGGGGGACTGGTCGTCGGGCGGGCCGAACATGGCGAGGCTCGGCCAGTACCAGCGGTTCACGGCATCCTGCGCCATCCGGCGTTGCTCGTCGGTGCCGCGCATGAGCGACAGGAGGATCTCGAAGCCCTGGCGCTGGTGGAACGACTCCTCTTTGCAGATGCGCACCATGGCGCGGCCGTACGGGCCGTAGGACGCACGGCACAGCGGCACCTGGTTGCAGATGGCCGCTCCGTCGACGAGCCATCCGATGGCGCCCATGTCGGCCCAGGTCGGCGTGGGGTAGTTGAAGATCGAGGAGTACTTCGCCTTGCCGCTGATGAGCTGGTCCATCATGGCGTCGCGCGTGATGCCGAGCGTCTGCGCGGCGGAGTAGAGGTAGAGGCCGTGGCCGGCTTCGTCCTGCACCTTCGCCATGAGGATCGCCTTGCGCTTCAGGCTCGGGGCGCGGGTGATCCAGTTGCCCTCGGGCTGCATGCCGATGATCTCGGAGTGCGCGTGCTGGGAGATCTGACGGATGAGGGTCTTGCGATAGGCGTCCGGCATCCAGTCGCGGGGTTCGATGCGCTGCTCGTTCGCGATGAGCTCGTCGAACAGGCGCTGGTGATCGGACGTCTCCTCGATGAGGGAGAGGTCTGCGGGGCTGGTCATCATCGACTCCTCCGTGCGACGGGCCTGACGATCGCTCTTTACTGACCGATCGTTAGGTTATTCTGACACACGGTGGCGATGTCTTCAAGACGGCCGCTGTCCGAGCGCCCGGGTGCGCTCAGCGAGAGCGCGAGACGAGTTCGAGGAGCGCTCGCCCGTACGCCTCGGCCGGCTCGGGATGCTCGAACGACCGCGCCTCGCCGGCGATCTCGACGTCGACGCGGAACGAGTCCTCGAGACGCACCAGCGCACGGAAGGTCCCGCGCAGCAGCTGCCGGAGCTGATCCTCGCGCGGCAGCCAGACGGCGTCGGCGAGCGTCACGGCGTCGAGCGCCCACTCGGTCGTGCCGTTGAAGGCGAGGTCGGTGCCGCTCGGCGTCTGCCGCGCCTCGATCGTCATCGCGCTGACGGTGAAGACGTCGGCCTCGGCTTCGAGCTCGATCTCGTCTGGCAGATCGAGCTGGAAGCGGTCGCCCTCGGCGGGGTGCCAGCCCAGCCCGGCGTCTCGGAGGCGGACGGCGAGTTCGCGGGAGATCATGTCCTCACGCTACCGGCGTTGCCGGAGGCTGGCTCCGCTGTGGGCAGCTGCTGCCGGTCCGGGCAGCTGCTGCCGCTGCGGCCGGTGGACACCGGGATGGATCCCCTGTAGACGGACGGACGGCGGATGTCCGACGCCTCGGGCAGAGTGGAGGCATGACTTCCCCCGCCGACACCGCGTACCCGACCGTGTCGAGCGACGGCATCCGAGATCAGGCGCTCGCCGCGCTCCGCGAGCTGGTCGGTCGTTCCGACGCCGACTTCCACGACGGGCAGTTCGAGGCCGTCGAGGCGCTGGTCGACGGGCGTCGCCGCGCGCTGGTCGTGCAGCGGACGGGATGGGGCAAGTCGGCGGTGTACTTCGTCGCGACGCTGCTGCTGCGACGCCAGGGCGCCGGGCCGACCGTGCTGGTGTCGCCGCTGCTCGCGCTGATGCGCGACCAGATCGCCGCGGCGGAGCGCGCGGGGGTGCGGGCGGTCGCGATCAATTCGACCAACGCGCATGAGTGGAGCGACGTGCTCGCACAGCTCGACCGCGACGAGGTCGACGTGCTGCTGGTGTCGCCGGAACGGCTGAACAATCCGTCGTTCCGCGAGCAGCAGGTTCCGACGCTGGTGCAGCGCATCGGCATGCTCGTCGTCGACGAGGCGCACTGCATCAGCGACTGGGGTCATGACTTCCGTCCCGACTACCGGCGGCTGCGCGACCTCATCGCGCAGATGCCGACGGGAGTCCCCGTGCTGGCGACCACAGCGACGGCGAACAGTCGCGTCGTGGCCGACGTGGCCGAGCAGCTCGGCAGCCTGACGCACGGTTCTCTTCCCGACGCGTCTCCGTCCGAGCCGGTCCTGACGATCCGCGGGCCGCTCGCCCGCACCTCGCTGCGCCTGGGCGTGCTGCGGCTGCGCGACTCCGCGAGTCGGCTGGCGTGGCTGCTCAGCCATCTCGACGATCTGCCGGGGTCGGGCATCATCTACACGCTCACGGTCGCCGCGGCGGTCGACACCGCGCGACTCCTGCGTGAGCACGGGCACGACGTGCGCGCGTACACGGGACAGACGGATGCCGAGGAGCGCGAGGAGTCCGAGGGGATGCTGAAGCGCAACGAGGTGAAGGCCCTCGTCGCGACGAGCGCCCTGGGGATGGGCTTCGACAAGCCCGACCTCGGCTTCGTCGTGCATCTTGGAGCGCCCTCGTCGCCCGTGGCCTACTACCAGCAGGTCGGGCGCGCCGGACGAGCGAGTGACAGCGCCGACGTGCTGCTGCTGCCCGGTGTCGAGGACCGCGACATCTGGCATTATTTCGCGACGGCCTCGATGCCGGATCGCGAGCGTGCCGAGCGCGTGATCGGTGCGCTCGGCGACGTGCCGATCTCGACACCGGCGCTCGAGGCGATGGTCGACATCCGCCGTACGCCGCTCGAATTGCTGCTCAAGGTGCTCGACGTCGACGGGGCGGTGCGGAAGGTGCAGGGCGGCTGGATCGCCACGGGCGAGCCGTGGACGTACGACGCCGCCCGGTACGAGCGGATCGCGGCGGAGCGCGTGGCCGAGCAGCAGCACATGCTCGACTACGAGCAGACCGACGGGTGCCGCATGGAGTTCCTGCAGCGGGCGCTCGACGACGACACAGCGGCGCCGTGCGGCAGATGCGACAACTGCGCGGGGGTGTGGTTCCCGCAGGAGATCGCCACGCAGGCCGGGGCCCAGGCGGCCGAGTCGCTCGACCGAGTCGGGGTGCCGATCGAGCCGCGGCGCGCCTGGCCGACCGGCGCCGACCGGCTCGACGTCCCCGTGCGCGGGCGGATCGCCGCCGAGGAGCAGGCGGACGAAGGTCGAGCGCTCGCGCGCCTGACGGACCTCGGGTGGGGCGGTGCCCTGCGTCAGGTGTTCGCCGCCGGTGCTCCCGACGCCGCGGTCACGCCGCAGCTGCTCGACGCCTGCATCCGTGTGCTCGCCCGCTGGGAGTGGGGTGAGCGGCCGGTCGCCGTGGTGGCCATGCCGTCACGGTCGCGTCCGCTGCTCGTCGACTCGCTCGCTCGGGGCCTGGCCGAGGTCGGTCGTCTCCCGTATCTCGGCGCGCTCGAACCGGTCGGCGGTGGGCCGAGCGGCCAGGCCGGAGGGAACAGCGTGTTCCGCCTCGCCGGCCTCTGGGGCCGACTCAGCGCCGAGCATCTCGACATGCCGTCGGGCCCGGTCCTCCTCGTCGACGACCTCGTCGACAGCCGATGGACCGTGACCGTGGCGGCGCGTGAGCTGCGTCGCGCGGGTGCGACGGCGGTGCTTCCGTTCGCGTTGGCGCTGCGCGGTTGAGTCCGTGACGGTGGCGGCGCGTGAGCTGCGTCGCGCGGGTGCGACGGCGGTGCTTCCGTTCGCGTTGGCGCTGCGCGGTTGAACCCGAGCCGGTGCGGCGCACACGCCGGCATCCCTCGTCTTCTCTGCTCGACCGTCGCTATTCCTCGACGGGGGCGAGGCGCGGCGGCCAGTTGGTGGCGCCGAGCTCGCGGGAGATGTTGCGGGCGGTCTCGCGCAGCGCGTCGAGCACGCTGTCTGACGCCGGCGCCTGCGATGTCGGCATCACCACCGCCACCGCTGCGACGATCTCGTTCGACGCGTCGGCGACGGGCGCCGCGACTGACGCCTCGCCCAGGACTGCTTCGTCGGCCTCGACGGCGGACGCCCGTTCGGCGATCGCGGGCAGCTCCAGGGTGAGGCGTGCGATGTCGGTGATCGTGTCGCCGGTGAGGCTGCGGAGGGGCTGCTCGAAGACGGTGCGCTGGAATCCGGCGTCGTACGCGAGCAGCACCTTGCCCATGGCGGAGGCGTGCGCAGGGATGGCGACGCCTGTCTCGAGCATCTGTCGGCTGTCGTCGGGGCGCAGGTCGTGGTGGATCACCAGCACCTCGTGGAAGTGCGGGGCGCCGAGTCGTACCGGAAGGTTGGTGCGGCGTGCGAGCTCCTGCGTCCAGCGCATGGCCCGTGCGCGCACATCGAGGGTGTCGAGATACACGTTGCTGAGACGCAGCAGCGTCGGCCCGAGCATGTAGCGCTGGCCGCCGCGCTCCTTGGCGACGAGGCCGTGCTCCCGCAGCGACTTGACGATGCCGTGCACGGTCGACGGCGGCAGTTCGAGGGCCGCCGCGAGGTCGGTGATGCCGAGGTGTCGGGCGCCCTGCAGCAGCTCCAGCACCTTCGCGGCTCGATCGATCGCTTGGATCATCCCGTTCGCTCCGTTCCGCAGGCGACGTCCGTGTGTCGTCCTGTCGCGGGTTCTGCCTGGATCATCCGTCCTCCTCTCCCTTGACATGAGGACTCTGCCCGAGCATATTCGACATTGACGAATAACTTTCCGATTTTGTCGGGAAGATCGTGCGGCCGAGATCAAGGGAGATCCACCATGAAGAAGCTCATCAACGCTCCGGAAGACGTGCTCGTCGAGTCGCTGAGAGGAGTGGCGCTCGCGCATCCCGAACTCTCGGTCGATCTCGAGACGCACGTCATCACCCGCGCGACGCCCAAGGCGCAGGGCAAGGTCGCAGTGGTCTCGGGCGGTGGCTCCGGGCACGAACCGCTGCACGGAGGCTTCGTCGGCGAAGGCATGCTCGACGCCGCCGTCGCGGGCGAGATCTTCACCTCGCCGACACCCGACCGCGTGCAGGCGGCGACCAAGGCCGTTGACCGGGGCGCGGGAGTGCTGCACATCGTGAAGAACTACACCGGCGACGTGCTCAACTTCGAGATGGCAGCCGAGCTCGCGTCGATGGACGGCATCGAGGTCGGCACTGTGATCGTCGACGACGACGTCGCCGTGCAGGACTCGCTGTACACCGCCGGCCGGCGTGGCGTCGGTCTCACCGTGCTGCTCGAGAAGCTCGTCGGCGCTGCCGCCGAGGAGGGCCAGGATCTCGCGTCGGTCGTCGACCTCGCCCGGCGCATCAACGGTCAGGGGCGCTCGATGGGAATGGCGCTCACTAGTTGCACCGTCCCCGCCGCGGGCAAGCCGACGTTCGATCTGCCCGACGATCAGATGGAGATCGGCATCGGCATCCACGGCGAGCCCGGTCGTCACCGCGAGCCCCTCGCCCCGGCATCCGAAATCGCCCGTCAGCTGGTCGAGCCGATCGTCGCCGACCTCGACCGCACCGGGCCCGCGATCGTCATGGTGAACGGCATGGGGGCGACGCCGCAGATCGAGCTGTATCTGATGTACGCCGAGGTCGCCGCCCTGCTGGAGAAGGCGGGAGTGCAGATCGTGCGGAACCTCGTCGGCAACTACATCACCTCCCTCGACATGGCCGGGTGCTCCGTGACGGTGCTGGCCGCGGACGACGAGCTCCTGCGGCTCTGGGACGCTCCGGTGAACACCCCCGGACTCCGGTGGGGGGGTGTGACCCGATGACCGACACGATCGACACGGCGACGCTCGTCGACTGGATCACCCGCTTCCGCGACGCGGTCACTGAGAAGCGCGAGTGGCTCACGGAACTCGACTCGGCGATCGGCGACGCCGACCACGGGGCGAACATGGCACGGGGAATGGCAGCGGTGGTCGAGAAGCTCGACGCCGGTGCGCCCGCCACCGTGGATGAGCTGCTCAAGAGCGTGGGGATGACCCTCGTCAGCTCGGTCGGAGGGGCGAGCGGCCCGCTCTACGGCACGCTGTTCCTGCGGATGGGCATGACGGCGGGCGCCGTGACAGAGCTCGACGCCGCGGGTCTCGCTGCCGCACTGCGCGCGGGGCTCGACGGCATCGTCGCCCGTGGCAAGGCCGAAGCGGGCGACAAGACGCTGTTCGACGCGATGTCTCCGGCCGTGGATGCGCTCGACGCGGGTGTCGCGCGCGGTGCAGGACTCGCCGATGCCGCGGCTGCGGCGGCCACCGCCGCTGCTGCGGGTCGAGACGCCACACTCCCGCTCGTCGCACGCAAGGGGCGGGCGAGCTACCTGGGGGAGCGGAGCGCCGGTCACCTCGATCCGGGCGCCGCGTCGGTGACGCTCCTGTTCGACGCCCTGGCCGCCGCGATCGCCGGCTCGTCCTGATGATCGGCGTCGTCGCCGTCTCCCACAGCGCTCGGCTCGGGGAGGCGGCCCTCGAGCTTGCCCTGCAGATGGTCCCCTCGGGCGGCGCGCAGGTGCGCGTCGCAGCCGGAGCCGGGACGGATGCCGACGGCTCGCCCGTGCTCGGCACCGACGCCGTCGCTGTCGCGGCGGCGATCGACGAGCTCGCGGAGGACTGCGACGGCGTGCTCGTGCTCATGGATCTCGGCTCGGCCGTGCTGAGCGCGGAGCTCGCGCTCGAGCTCCGCGCCAGCGACGTTCCCGTCCGGTTGGCGCCCGCGCCTTTCGTCGAGGGTCTGCTCGCCGCGGTGGTGTCGGCGTCGGCCGGGGGCGAGTTGGATGCCGTCGCCGCCGAAGCCGCGGGGGCGCTCGCCGCCAAGACGGGGCAGCTGGGCGACGACCTCGCGTCGGCCGCCGACGCGGCCTCGGCCGCGGCCCCCGACGCGGCGCCGGGCCCAGCGCCGGGCGCGGACTCCGATGCGGCCCCGGGCGCGGACTCCCGACGCTCCGCATTCAGCCGCACTGTCCGGGTGCGCAACGCCCTCGGCATCCATGCGCGTCCCGCCGCGCTGATCGCCGAGGCGTCGGCCGGGGCGGTCGTGCGGCTGCGGCGGCTGCCCGACGGCCCCGAGGCCTCGGCGGCGAGTCTGTCGCGCCTGCTCGTGCTCGGGGCGCGTCATGGCGATGAGGTCGAGCTGACGGCGGACGGTCCGGGGGCCGAGGCCGCACTCGACCGGGTCGCTGCGCTGTTCGACGACGGGTTCGGGGAGGGCACTTCTTGCGCATCCGCATCCGAACCCGCCGAGCCGCCGGCGTCCACGAGGTCCGACCCCTCCGTCTCCGCCACCTCCGCGCCCGACCCGAGCTCCACGACCGTCGCTCCGGGGGCCGTGCTACGGGGTCGGGGTGTGAGTCCGGGCGTCGTCTCCGCGCCGGTCGTGCTGCTCGGCGCACCGCTCGTCGAACCCGACGGTGCGGTGACCGTCGCGCCGGCCGACCGGGCCGCCGCGGTGTCGGCGATCGAGTGGGCGGCGGTCGCCGTCGCCGACCAGCTGCGCCGTCGCACCGACGCTGCGAGCGGTGAGTCGCGGGCGATCCTCGACGCGTCGCGTCTGCTGGCCTCCGACCCCGAGCTGGTCGCCGAGGCGACCGCGCTCGTCCAGGCGAAGGGCCGCACCGCTCCCCGCGCTGTCTGGGAGGTGGGCAGTGCGCACGCGCGAAAGCTCGCGGCCCTCGGCGGCCGGATGGCCGAGCGGGTCGCGGACGTGCTCGACGTCCGCGACCGGATCATCGCCGAGATCCTCGACGTGGATCTGCCAGGCGTGCCGGAGCGCGACGAGCCGTTCGTGCTCGTCGCACGCGATCTCGCGCCGGCCGACACCGCTGCTCTCGATGGAGGCAACTGCGTCGCCCTCGTCACGGAGGACGGCGGTCCGACCTCCCACACAGCGATCATCGCGCGCTCGCTCGGACTGCCGGCGGTGGTCGCCGCAGCGGGAGCCACCGGCATCCCGGCGGACTCCGTCGTGCTCGTCGACGGCGACCGGGGGACGATCGAGGTCGAGCCGTCCGCCGAGGTGGTCGAAGCGGCGCGGGCGGCATCTGCGGTGATCGCCTTCGACGGTCGCGGCGCTCTCGCCGACGGGGAAGTGCTCCCGCTCCTCGCCAACGTGGGCGGCGCCGCCGACGCGGAGACCGCAGCCGCAGCCCGCGCTGAGGGGGTCGGGCTGTTCCGCACCGAGTTCTGCTTCCTCGACCGCGCTGACGCGCCGAGCGTCGACGAGCAGGTGGCCGCGTACCGCGCGGTGCTCCGGCCGTTCGCGGGGTGCCGAGTCGTGGTGCGCACGCTGGATGCCGGGAGCGACAAGCCCCTGCCGTTCACCGATCCACAGCCCGAGGAGAATCCCGCGCTCGGTGTGCGGGGGCTCCGTCTCGCCCGGCGTTCGCCGCAGCTGCTCGACGACCAGCTGCGGGCGCTTGCCGCCGCCGCTCGGCAGGAGTCCGCGCACGTCGAAGTGATGGCGCCCATGGTGGCGACCGTCGCCGAGGCGCGGGGCTTCGTCGAGCGCTGTCGCTCGGCCGGCCTCGAGCGGGTGGGCGTCATGATCGAGACGCCGTCGGCGGCTCTCCTCGCCGCCGAGCTGTTCGCCGTCGTCGATTTCGTGAGCATCGGCACGAACGACCTGGCGCAGTACACGATGGCCGCCGATCGTCTTCTCGGTGAGCTGGGTGATCTCAACGACCCGTGGCAGCCCGCCGTGCTGCGGCTCATCCACGCCGTGGGGCAGGCGGGCCGCGCCGCGGGCAAGCCGGTGGGCGTGTGCGGAGAGGCCGCGGGCGACCCGGCGCTGGCTCCGGTGCTCGTGGGATGCGGGGTGACGTCTCTCTCGATGTCGTCCCGCGGGCTGGGGCGTGTGGCGGCGGCGCTTGCGGCGGTCACGCACGAGGACTGCCGTCGGGCGGCGGAGGCCGCGTGCTCGGCATCCGGGGCGGAGGAGGCCCGGGCTGCGGCCCGCCGCGTGCTCGCGAATCCGGAGAATCCTCTTTACTAACCGATCGTTCAGTTAGTATGGTCGGGTCGGATGCTGCGGCATCCGGCTCGACGAGGAGGTCGACATGGCAGAGACGCGCACCGCTGAGCAGACCGTGGCAGGGGCACCGCCCGTCCCGGGACCCGATCTGCCGCCGAACCGGGCGATGATGCAGCGCGATCGCGCGTCGGCATCCCTCGGCCTGGTCGTCGTGCGAGACGATCCCGGTCACGCGGTCGTGTCGATGCTCGTGCGCGACGACATGACCAACGGATTCCGCATCACGCACGGCGGGTTCGTGTTCGCCCTCGCCGACACGGCGTTCGCGATCGCCTGCAACGAGGACGACCGGGTGACGGTCGCCGCGGGTGCCGACATCTCGTTCCTCAAGCCGACGGCGGCCGGTCAGACCCTGACCGCGACCGCCGTGCGACGCTCCCGATCGGGGCGCTCCGGCATCTACGACGTGACCGTCGTCGATGAGCTCGGCGACACGGTCGCCGAGTTCCGTGGGCGCTCGCGCACCACCTCGCAGGCCTTCTGACCCGTCCCTCTGATCCCCGCCCGGAGCACTCATGTCGATGACGACCGAACCCGCCACCGGATCATCCGCGTCCGCGACTTCCGTCCGTCCGCCATCCGCGGATGAGCTCGACGCCGAGGAGCGCATGAGCCGTCCCGAGATCGAGCAGCTGCAGCTGGCCAGGCTGCAGCAGACGGTTCGGCACGCCTACACCAACGTGCCGCTCTATCGGCGCACCTTCGACGAGGCGGGCGTGCATCCCGATGACATCCGCACGCTCGCGGACGTCCAGCGGCTGCCGTTCACGACGAAGGCGGATCTGCGCGAGACCTATCCCTTCGGCATGTTCGCGGTGCCGATGAGCGACGTCGCCCGCATCCACGCGTCCAGCGGAACGACGGGGCGTCCCACGGTGGTGGGGTACACGTCCGGCGACCTCGACCGCTGGGGCACGCTGGTGGCGCGGTCGCTGCGCGCGGCCGGTATCCGGCGCGGCATGAAGGTGCACAACGCCTACGGGTACGGGCTGTTCACGGGCGGCCTCGGCGCGCACGCCGGTATCGAGGCGCTCGGTGCGACCGTCATCCCGGTCTCGGGCGGGCAGACCGCGCGGCAGGTGCAGCTGATCCGCGACTTCGAGCCGGATGCGATCCTGTGCACGCCCAGCTACCTGCTGACCATCGCCGATGCGATGGTGGCGCAGGGCATCGATCCGCGGTCGACGTCGCTGAAGGTGGCGGTGCTGGGAGCCGAGCCGTGGACGAACGAGATGCGGCGCGAGCTCGAGCAGCGGCTCGACATCGACGCTCTCGACATCTACGGGCTGAGCGAGGTCATGGGTCCGGGGGTCGGCAGCGAGTGCCTGGAGGGCAAGGACGGACCGCACCTGTGGGAGGACCACTTCCTGCCCGAGGTCATCGATGCCGAGACCGGCGCCGTGCTGCCCGACGGCGAGCTCGGCGAACTCGTGTTCACGTCTCTGACGAAGGAGGCCTTCCCGGTCATCCGGTATCGCACGCGCGACCTCACCCGGCTGCTCCCCGGCACAGCGCGGCCGGGGATGCGGCGCATGGAGAAGGTCACCGGGCGCAACGACGACATGATCATCGTGCGGGGCGTCAATCTCTTCCCGACGCAGATCGAGGAGCTCGTGCTCGGCATCGAGCAGCTGACGCCGCACTTCATCCTCGAACTCACCAAGGACGGGCGGATGGATGCTCTCACGGTGCGCATCGAGCGTCATCCCGAGCTGTCGGTCGAGACGTGCGAGAGCGCCGCGGAGGTTCTCGCTCAGCGCATCAAGGTCTTCATCGGGTCGACGGTCGCCGTGCGCCTCGAAGAGCCTGGCGCGCTGCCGCGCAGCGAGGGGAAGTACAAGCGGGTCTACGACCTGCGCTGAGCGTCTGGATGTGTGCCCGGCGCGCTGCCGCGCAGCGAGGGGAAGTACAAGCGGGTCTACGATCTGCGCTGAACGTCTGGATGTGTGCCCGCCGTGCGCTTCGCGCCTGATCGGTCCGCGGGTGGGAGACTGAGTCGTGATGTCCGAGATGCAGAGTGCGCGACGCGGTCGCCCCGGTTATGACCAGCAGGGGATCCTCGCCGTCGCGGTGGCCGCGTTCAACGAGTACGGATACGACGCGACGTCGATCGGCATGCTCGCCGAGCGCCTCGGGCTGTCGAAGTCCGCGATCTACCACCACTTCGGTTCGAAGGACGAGATCCTCGATCGGGCGCTGGATTCGGCGCTGAGCAGTCTCGAGGCTGTGGTCGAGGAGCCGACGGCAGGGGCGAGCTCGGCGGCCGACCGACTGGAGCAGGTGCTGAGGGGCGCGGTGCACGTGCTCGTCGACCAGCTGCCTGCTGTGACCCTCCTGCTGCGAGTGCGGGGCAACACCGAGGTCGAGCGCACGGCGCTGTCACGTCGGCGCACTTTCGACCGTCGGATCACGGCGCTCGTGACGGCCGCGCAGGACGAGGGGGCTCTGCGCGACGACATCGATGCGAGCGTGGCGTCGCGCCTCACGTTCGGGATGATCAACTCGATCGTGGAGTGGTACCGCCCCGGCGGGCGGGAGGGCGCCGACCGCCTGGCCGACGACGTGGTCGCGATCGCGCTCGACGGTCTGCGCAAGCGCTGACCGGGAACCAGCGCCGGCGAGCGCTGACCGGGAACCAGCGCCGGCACGCGCTGACCGTCGACAGCGCCGGCGAGCGCTGACCGGAACCCAGCGCCGTCTCCGCAGAGACCGGCACTGCGTCTCGTACTCCGCCGCCGCTTACGCTGCGTCCCGCTCCTTCGCGACGAGGGTCAACACGTCGTAGGTGGCGACGATCTCGTCATCCTGGTTCTTGAGCACGGCGTCCCATCGCACCTCGCCGTACTCGTCGGTCTCGCGAGGGGTGATCTGCTTGGCGGTGAGCTCGACGCGGATCTCATCGCCCGGCGACACGGGCGTCACGAACCGCAGGTTCTCGAGGCCGGAGTTCGCGAGCACGGGGCCGGGTGCGGGGTCGACGAAGAGTCCGGCGGCCCACGACACCAGCAGGTATCCGTGCGCCACGCGTCCGGGGAAGAAGGGGTTGGCGGCGGCGGAGGCCTCGTCCATGTGGGCGTAGAAGGTGTCGCCGGTGAACGCCGCGAACGTCTCGATGTCGTCGAGCGTCACGGTGCGGGAAGCGCTGGCGACCTGGTCGCCGATGTGCAGCTCGGCGAGCGACTTGCGGAACGGATGCACGCCGTCGCTGTCCTGGTACGGACGCGCTGCCGCACCCTGGTGCCACACTCCGGTGAGGGCGGTCATCATCGCGGGCGACCCCTGCACGGCGGTGCGCTGCATGTGGTGCAGCACGGCACGGATGCCGCCCAGCTCCTCGCCGCCGCCGGCGCGGCCCGGCCCGCCGTGGACGAGGTTCGGCAGCGGGGAGCCATGACCGGTCGAGCTGCGGGCGTCGTCGCGGTCGAGGAACAGGACTCGGCCGTTGTACGCGGCGATGCCCGATGCCAGCGTCACGGCCACCTCGGGGTCGTGCGTGGCGACGCTGGTGACGAGCGAGCCGCCGCCGCGGGCGACCAGCGCGCTGGCCTCGTCGAGCGAGTCGTAGCCGATGATGCTCGACACCGGGCCGAACGCCTCGATCTCGTTCACGGCGTCGCTCTCGGCATCCGGGAAGCGCAGGAGCATGGGCGAGACGAACGCTCCGTCGGGAGCTGCGCCCTCACTGCCGTCGGCGCGGCGCACGGTCGGGGCGTCGGTCGACCCGACCACGAGCTCGCCGCCGCCCGCGCGCAGACGCTCGACCTGACGCAGCACCTCGTCACGCTGTGCGGTGGAGGCGAGCGGGCCCATGGTCACGCCCTCGGCACGGGGGTCGCCGATGACGATGCGCTCGGCGAGCCGGGTGCGCACGGCGCCGATCACGTCGTCGACGAGCTCCGTCGGAACGATCGCCCGGCGGATCGCGGTGCACTTCTGTCCGGCCTTGCTCGTCATCTCGGCGACGAGCTGACGCACGTAGGCCTCGAACTCGGGGGTGCCGCTGACGGCATCGGTTCCGAGGACCGAGGCGTTGATCGAGTCGGTCTCGCTGGTGAACCGCACGCCGCCCGTCTGCACGGCGTCGTGAGCGCGGAGGCGCTCGGCGGTCGAGGCGGAACCGGTGAAGGCGACGAGGTCGCCGAGCCGCAGATCGTCGAACAGGGTCGGCACGCTGCCGGAGACGAGCTGCAGCGATCCCTCGGGGAGCAGGCCGGACTCGACCATGATCCGCACCATGGCCTCGGTGAGGTAGCCGGTCGGCGTCGCGGGCTTCACGACCGTGGGCACTCCGGCGAGGAACGCGGGGGCGAACTTCTCGAGCGACCCCCAGACGGGGAAGTTGAAGGCATTGATCTGCACGGCCGCTCCACGCAGGCGCGTGTAGATGTGCCGCCCGATGAACGACCCGTCTCGGGAAAGGTTCTCGACCGGGCCGTCGACGTACACCTTCGCGTTCGGCAGCTCGCGGCGGCCCTTGCTGGAGTAGGCGAAGAGCACGCCGATACCGCCGTCGATGTCCACCCAGGAGTCCTGCGAGGTCGCGCCGGTGCGGCTGGAGATCTCGTACAGCTCGGACTTGCGCTCGGTGAGCGCGAGGGCGAGCTGCTTGAGCCGCACGGCGCGCTGGTGGAAGGTGAGCTCGCCGAGGGAGTCCTGGCCGGTGCTCCGCGCGTACGCGAGGGCGGCGCCGAGGTCGAGTCCGTCGGTCGAGACGCGGGTGACGACCTCGCCGGTCGACGCGTCGCGGACCTCTGCGGCGTCGGTCGCATCCGTGGGGGTCCACCACGCGCCCTGCACGTAGCTGGGCAGGATGTCGGTCATCTCTCGTCCTTCCGTCGGGTCTGTCGTCGTCCGTCGCGTCTGCTCATCACTCGTCCCACTCGTAGAAGCCGCGGCCGGTCTTGCGGCCGAGGTGCCCGTCGGCGACCAGACGGCGCAGCAGGGCGGGCGGTGCGAAGCGCTCGCCGAGGTGGGCGGCGAGGTATTCGGCGATGCCGAGGCGCACGTCGAGCCCGACGATGTCCGTGAGGCGCAATGGCCCGACCGGATGCTTGTAGCCGAGCGTCATGGCGGCGTCGATGTCGTCGGGGGAGGCGACGCCCTCCTCGACCATGCGGATCGCCTCGAGTCCCAGAGCGACGCCGAGGCGCGACGACGCGAAGCCGGGGGCGTCGGCGACGACGATGGGCGTCTTGCCGATCGACTGGACCCATTCGCGGGCCGCGTCGACGAGCGGGGGAGCGGTGGCCGCGCCTCGCACGATCTCGACGAGGGTGGAGGCGGGCACGGGGTTGAAGAAGTGCATCCCGAGGAAGCGCGCGGGGCGGTCGAGGGTCGCCGCCAGCTCGTCGATCGAGATCGACGAGGTGTTCGAGGCGATGGCCGCGTCCGGGGCGATCTGCGCTTCGACCCGGGTGAGGGCGTCGACCTTGAGAGAGATGTCCTCGGGCACGGCCTCGACGACGAGCTCGCACGTGGCGAATCCGGCGATGTCGGCCGTGGACGAGAACCGCGCGCGATACGCCTCGGAGGTCTCGCTCGCGGAGCCGCGCGCGATCGACGCCTCGAGTGAGGTCACGACGCGATCGGATGCCGCGCGCGCGGCCTCCTCGTCACGTTCGACGACGATCACGTGCGAGCCGGCGAGAAGAAACGCATGCGCGATACCTGCGCCCATGCGTCCGCCGCCGATCACTCCGACGTGTGCGGGGGCGTGCGTGCTGCCTGCTCTCATGCGTCCGTCGCCGAGCACTCCGACGTCTGCGCGTGCGGCGGTCATACCCGTTCTCCTTCGTGCGTCCTGCGTCTGCGTTCGAGGAAGTCGGTCATGCGCCGGAACTTCTCGGGGCTCTCGAACAGCTCCGCCTGCGCCTCGAGATCGACGGACGGATGCCGGTCGCGCGGTGCGCGGAACACACGTTTGGTCGCGATCGTCGCTGCGCGATCGTTCCGGGCGATGCGGTCGGCGATCGCGTGGGCCGCCGTGAGCAGGTCGCTGCTGTCGTGCAGCGACGAGACGAGGCCGATGCGCAGCGCTTCCTCGGCCGTGACGGTGCGGCCGGTGAGCAGCAGTTCGGTCGCGCGCGCGTCGCCGACGATCTCCTTGAGTCGCCAGCTCGCTCCGGCCGCCGCGAGGATGCCGAGTCCGGTCTCCGGGTTCCCGATCGCGAGGCTGGGCGTGCCGATGCGGATGTCTGCGGCGTACGCGAGCTCGGCGCCGCCGCCGAGGGCGTAGCCGTCGATCGCCGCGATCACCGGCATGGGCAGTTCGGCGACGCGGATGAAGGCGTATGCGTTGATGCCGCGCAACGCATCGGCGGCCCGTCGTTCGCGGAGTTCCGCGATATCGGCGCCCGCGGCGAAGACGCCGGCGGCGCCGGTGAGGATGAGCGTGCGCGGCTCCGCCTCCAGTTCCGCGCAGAGCTCGTGCAGGGCATCGATCGTCGCCTGGTCGATGGCGTTGCGCTTGTCGGGGCGGCTGAGCGTGGCGACGACCCGGCCGTCGGAGCGTTCGACGAGCAGAGGGGAGTCGCCGTCGGCGGTGGACGCCATCAGACCTTCTCCAGGATCATGGCCGCGCCCTGGCCGACGCCGACGCACATCGTGGCGAGGCCGTAGCGGGATCCCTCGCGCTCCATGCGACCGAGCAGGGTGACGAGCAGCCGCGATCCGGACGAGCCCAGCGGGTGGCCGAGGGCGATCGCGCCGCCGTCGGCGTTCACGACCGCCTCGTCGAGTCCGAGTCGGCGGATGCAGGCCAGTGACTGCGTGGCGAACGCCTCGTTCACCTCCACGGATCCGATGTCGTCGATCCGGAGTCCGGAGCGGCGCAGGGCCTTCTCGGTCGCCGGCACGGGGCCGAGGCCCATGACCTCGGGGGCGAGCGCCGCGCTCGTGCCGACGACGATGCGTGCGCGGGGCACCAGCCCGTAGCGCTCGACGGCGTCGCCGCTGGCGACGACGAGAGCAGACGCCCCGTCGTTGAGCGAGCTGGAGTTGCCGGCAGTGACGACGGTGCCGCCCGCCACGACGGGGCGCAGGCGGGCGAGCGCTTCGAGCGTCGTGTCGGGGCGCGGTCCTTCGTCGATGAGCACGCGGTCGTCTCCGACCTCCACTCCGACGATCTCGTCCGCGAACCGGCCGGCGGCGATCGCCGCCGCGGCGCGCTGCTGGGAGCGCACGGCGAACGCATCCGCCTCCTCCCGTCCGATGCGGTCGAGGCGCGCGACCTCCTCGGCGGTCTCGGGCATCGTGAACGTCGCCTTGTCGCGCGCGGCGAGACGCGGGTTCGGGAACCGCCACCCGATCGAGGTGTCGTAGGCGGCTCCGGGCTTGGCCCACGCCTTCTCGGGCTTGGCCTGCACCCAGGGCGCACGCGTCATCGACTCGACCCCGCCGGCGACGATCAGGTCGGCGTCGCCGGCGCGGATCGCCTGAGCCGCCATGGTCACCGCCGACATTCCCGACGCGCACAGGCGGTTCACGGTGATCCCGGGAACCGTGTCGGGAAGCCCGGCCAGCAGCACGGCCATGCGGGCGACGTTGCGGTTGTCCTCACCCGCCTGGTTCGCGGCACCGAGGATGACCTCGTCGATGTCGGCCGGGTCGATGCCCGCACGTCGCACGGCCTCGCCGACCACGATCGCCGCGAGGTCGTCGGGGCGGACCGTGGCCAGTGCGCCGCCGTAGCGACCCACCGGGGTGCGGGTTCCCCCGACGAGGTAGGCGTCCGTCATCTCGATCTCCTGACTGCGTCGTCGCGGCGGGCTCGGCGATCGGAACCGAATTACTGACCGATCGTATGGTAATTATGGCACACGGGGGCGTCGCCCGAGACGGCGTCGGATCAGCCGAGCAGGTCGACGCCCTTCGTCTCCTTGACCAGCGACACCGCGATGAGCGAGATCACCGCGGCGATGGCGATGTAGAGACCGATGGTCCATGCCGCCTGGAACTGGTTCAGCAGCGCTTCGGCGATCATGGGGGCGAAGGCTCCGCCGAGGATGGCGCCGAGAGCGTAGCCGATCGAGACGCCCGAGTAGCGCACGTTCGCGGGGAACATCTCCGCGTAGAGCGCGGCCTGCGGTCCGTAGGACAGTCCGAGCGCGAAGGTCATCACGAACAGGGCGACGAAGTACCAGAAGATGTTCGCCGTGTCGATGAGGAACCACATCGGCACGGCCCAGAGTGCGAGCGCCACGTAGCCGATCTGGAAGGTGCGCACGCGTCCGAGGCGATCGGACAGGTGCCCGCCCCACAGGGTGAAGATCAGCCATCCGAACGAGGCGAGGGTCGTGGCGAGCAGTACGGGAGCGCGTTCCATGCCGAGAGCCGTGACCGCGTACGTCGCGAAGAAGGCGATCAGGAGGTAGCCGGCGGCGTTGTTCGCGATGAAGATCAGCGCGGTGAGCACGACCTGCTTCGTGTTCTTGCGGAACAGGATGCCGAGGGGTGCTGACGCCTCCTTGCGACGCCGCTGGAGCTCCTCGAAGATCGGGCTCTCGTCGACGGCGCGGCGGATGAGGTAGCCGACGCCGATCAGCACGATCGAGAGGAGGAACGGGATGCGCCAGCCCCACTCGAGGAACGCTTCCGGCGACATCGAGGTCGTGAGCACCCACAGCGTCGCGGTGGCGAGGATCATGCCGACGGGGACGCCGATCTGCGGGAAGGCGCCGAAGAGCCCGCGGCGCCCGCGCGGCGCGTGCTCGACGGCCATGAGTGCGGCTCCGCCCCATTCGCCTCCCGCCGAGAAGCCCTGCAGGATGCGCAGGACGATGAGGAGGATCGGCGCGGCGACCCCGATCGCGGCGTAGGTCGGCAGAACGCCGATGAGGGAGGTCGAGAGGCCCATGAGGATGAGGGTGAAGACCAGCATCCTCTTGCGGCCGAGCTTGTCGCCGAGGTGTCCGGCGATGATCGCGCCGAGCGGGCGGAAGAGGAACGAGATCCCGATCGTCGCGAACGACAGCACCTGGGCGAGGCCGGGGCTGCTCTCGGCGATCGGGGCGAGGAAGAGGGGAGCGAGGACCAGACCCGCTGCCTGCGCGTAGATGAAGAAGTCGTACCACTCGATTGACGTGCCGACGAGCGTGCTCGCGAGCACGCGGCGTTCCTCGGCGGGCATCCGTCGGGTCGAGGTCGGTTCCGAGACTGCTGACGTCATGGCGAACTCCATTGTTCTGCATTTCCAACCGATCGATCGGTCAGTAATTGCCGAGCGTAGCGCATGGCGAGAGCGAAATCGAGGATCCGGGCGCACGTGCGGATGCCCGCGAGGGTCGCGTCGGGACTCTCCGCTGTTCACACCTGGCCGAAGGCGCGCAGCGGATGCTCGATCAGTTCCGTGACGCGGCGGAGGAAACTCGCCGCATAGCCGCCGTCGCAGACGCGGTGGTCGAAGACGAGCGAGAGCTGGGCGATGCGCCGGGGCACGATCTGGCCGTCGACCACCCAGGGGCGCTCGATGATCCGGCCGATTCCGAGGATCGCGACCTCGGGGTGATTGATGATCGCGGCCGATCCGTCGACGCCCAGGCCGCCGTAGTTGTTGAGCGTGAAGGTCGAGCCGCGGAGTCGCTCCGGGGGCATGCGTCCGTCGCGGGCCGTGGCCGACAGCTCGCGCAGTGCGGAGTCGAGCTCCTCGACGCTGCGCGTGTGCGCGCTCGGCACGACCGGAACGAGGAGTCCCCGGTCGGTGTCGACGGCGACGCCGAGGTTGACGCCCTCGAAGGAGAGCAGCTCCGATCCGTCGTCGCTGAGGCGCGAGGCCAGGACCGGATGCTCCGCGAGGGCCAGCAGCACGAAGCGGGCGAGGATCGCCGTGATCGACGGCGCCTTGCCACCCGCGGGTGCCATGTCGGCGCGGAGGTTCCAGAGGTCGGTCGCATCGACGTCGACCCAGACGGTCGCCTCCGGGATCTCCGAGCGGCTGCGCGAGAGTCGCGCGCTCACTGCTCTGCGGAGCGGTGACAGGCGTTCCCGCGAGCGGATGGCGAGGCCGTCGACGGTCGGGTGCTCGCGGTCGCCCGGTGTGCCGGTGGTGCCGGGACTCGCTCGATCCGGGTCCTTCCCGATCCCGTCCACGGCGCTGTCGACCGCCGCGGCGAGGACGTCGGCGCGGGTGATGGCGCCATCCGGACCTGTGGGGACGATCGCGTGCACATCGAGGCCGAGGTCGCGCGCGAGGCGTCGCACGAGAGGGGAGCGCACGGCGACGGGCCTGCGGGCGGGCGGCTCGGTCGGAGTGTCCACCTCGACGCTCGCGGTCTGTCGCCGCTCACTCGCCGTGGCCGGACGGCGCCGACGTCCCGACGTCGCGCGTCCCGACGTGCCGTAGCCGATCAGGACGTTCCCCGACCCGGCGCGCTCCTCCGCGCGGTACGTGTCGTGCTCTACGGAGGGGGCGGGGCGGGCGCCCTCGGCATCCGTCTTCTTCTCGCTCTGCTCGGCTGCGCCCTCTTCCGCGACGTCGAGCACGGGAGCGCCGACGTCGATGGTGTCGCCTGCTGCTCCGTGGAGGGCGGTCACGACTCCGGCGTAGGGCGAGGGCAGTTCGACGATGCTCTTCGCCGTCTCGACCTCGGCGATCGGCTGGTCGGTGACGATGGTGTCTCCGACGGAGACGAGCCACTGCACGAGTCCGGCTTCGGTGAGTCCTTCTCCGAGGTCGGGCAGACGGAAGGTCCGCGAGGCGGGGGCAGTCGTGGTCGGGGTGCGGGTGCCGGTGCTCACGGTCGGTCCTCCCAGTGCAGCGAGTCGACGGCATCCAGGATCCTGTCGACGTCCGGCAGATACCAGTGCTCGAGCTTCGGCGGTGCGTACGGGGTGTCGAAGCCGGTGACGCGGCGCACCGGGGCTTCGAGGTACTCGAAGCAGCGCTCGAACACGCGGGCCTGGATCTCGGAGGCGACGCTCGCGAAGCCGGGGGCCTCGGCGATCACGACAGCGCGTCCCGTCGAGCGCACGGCGGCGGTGACGGTCTCGTCGTCGAAGGGCGTGAGCGACCGCACGTCGACGACCTGGACGCTGCGTCCTTCCACGGCCGCGGCGTCGGCGGCGTCGAGGGCGAGCGGGACGGATGCGCCGTAGGCGATCAGCGTGACGTCGGTGCCGTCGCGCGCGATGCGGGCGGAGCCGATGTCGACGGTCGCGTCGGTGTCGACCTCGCCCTTGGTCCAGTACAGCTTCTTCGGTTCGAGGAAGACGACGGGGTCGGGCGACGCGATCGCGGCGCGGAGCAGCGAGTAGGCGTCCTGGGGTGTGGCGGGGCTCACCACCGTGAGTCCTGGCGTGTGCGCGTAATACGCCTCGGACGAGTCGCAGTGGTGCTCGACGCCGCCAATGCCTCCGCCGAAGGGGATGCGGATGACCATCGGCATGCGAATGGCACCGCGCGTGCGGTTGGAGAGCTTCGCGACGTGGCTGACGATCTGCTCGAAGGCGGGCAGCGCGAACGCGTCGAACTGCAGCTCGACGACCGGACGGAGGCCGTTCATGGCCATGCCGACCGCGGTGCCGACGATGCCGGACTCTGCGAGCGGGGTGTCGAAGCAGCGGTCTTCGCCAAAGCGGGCGGTCAGTCCGTCGGTGATGCGGAAGACTCCGCCGAGGGCGCCGACGTCTTCGCCGAACACGACCACTGCCGGATCCTCGGCGATGGCGTCGGCGAGGGCGAGGTTGAGGGCGGCCGCCATGCTGAGCGTCTGGACGGTCGATGCCGGGGTGTCGACGTCGATGCGGTCGTGGGTGATGGTCATCGCACGCCTCCTGCGGAGTGGGTCTCCTGGTCGTCTCCGAGCGCGTCGCGTTGGATCTCGTCGCGCAGCTGGTGCCACTGCTCCTGCAGCTGGGGCGAGCGTTCGGTGGTGACGAAGCGGAACAGGTCTTCGGGGTCGAGGTCGGTGTCGGTGTTGAGCGCGGAGCGCATGGCCGCGGCGATCTCCTCCGCTCCCGCCGCGATCTCGTTCTCGAGCTCGTCGGTCAGCGCTCCGCTCGCGGTGAGGTGGGTGTGCAGGCGGGTGAGCGGGTCTCGCGCGACCCAGGCCTGCACCTCCTCGCGCTCGCGGTAGCGGGTGTCGTCGTCGGCGTTGGTGTGGGCCTGCATCCGGTAGGTGTGCGCTTCGACGAGGGTGGGGCCGCCGCCGGTCCTGGCGCGGTCGACGGCCTCGCCGAGCACCGACAGGACGGCGGCGACGTCGTTGCCGTCGACGCGGCGCCCCGGCATCCCGTAGCCGATCGCCTTGTGCGCGAGCGAGGGCGCGGCGGTCTGGCGGCTGAGGGGCACGGAGATCGCGAACTCGTTGTTCTGCACGAAGAACACCACCGGCACGTGGAAGACGGCGGCGAAGTTCAGGGCTTCGTGGAAGTCGCCCTCGCTGGTCGCACCGTCGCCGCAGAGAGCGAGCACGACGGTGTCTTCGCCGCGCTGCGCGGCGGCGTAGGCGAAGCCGACCGCGTGCAGCAGCTGGGTGGCGAGCGGCGTGGCCTGGGGTGCGACGCGATGAGCGCGGACGTCATAGCCGGAATGCCAATCGCCCTTGAGCAGGACCATCGCTTCGGCGGGTGCCACGCCCCGAGCGATCACTGCCACGGAGTCGCGGTAGGTGGGGAAGAGCCAGTCGGTGTCGCGCAGGGCGAGTGCGGCGCCGATCTGGCAGGCCTCCTGCCCGTGTGAGGACGGGTACACGGCGAGCCGCCCCTGACGCACGAGGGCGCTGGCCTGGTCGTTGATGCGGCGGCCCTCGACCAGTCCGCGGTAGGCGGTGAGGAGCGCCCCGTCGTCGGGCAGCGGGTAACCGTCGTCGGCAACCGGTCGGCCGGTCGCGTCGATCAGCTGCACCGCTTCGTCGCGCGGGAGCAGTTCTGCGTGATTCATCCGTTCGCCCTCCTTGTCGAACCCGATGAAGAAAGGATGCATCGCGATGCGCAGTCGTCCAAGAGGATGAGGCCATTCGTGGATGACTGCTCGATGGTTGCCCTCCACGCGCGCGAAGTGTCAGAATTCGAGCACAGGATGAAGGGGTGCCATGATAACGCTGGACGACGTCGATCGCGCGATCCTCGATGAGCTGCGCCGTGACGCGCGGGCGTCGATGACGGCGATCGCCGACGCGGTGCACATCTCGCGGGCGGGCGCACACGCGCGGATCAAGCGGCTGACGGATGCCGGAGTCGTGACCGGTTACACGGTGCGGACCGATCCGGTGCTGCTCGGGCATCACGCCAGCGCGTACGTGACACTGGCGATCGAGCAGGCGACGTGGCAGGACGTCAGCGCGCGGCTGCGCGCCATCCCCGAGATCGAGCACATGGCGCTCGTCGGCGGCGACTTCGACGTGATCCTCCTGGTTCGCGCCAACGACGCGCGGGACCTGCGGCGGATCGTGCTCGAGGACATCCAGGCGATCCCGTCGATCCGGTCGACGAGGACGACGCTGATCTTCGAGGACTTCGCGCTGGTCTGAGGGCAGCGCGCGACGGACTGACACCGTTCGCAGCAGCACCATCACGTCGAGGTGTCAGAACGGTCGAGGTGTCAGAACGGTCGAGGCGTCAGAACGGTCGAGGCGTCAGAACGGAGGGGCTGCCCTCGGTGGTGCCGAGCCACGGGTGTTCGTGTTCGTGTCCGTGGCCGTGGCCGTGTCCACGCGCATGTCCGTGTCCGTGCGCGTGTCCGTGTTCGTCTGCGCTTCCAGGCGCGTGTCCGTGTTCTGTGCGGGAGGAGCGTCGAGGTAGGTGCGCCCGGTGGGGCTGGTCCACGCGTACACACCGTCGCCGAGGTGCTCGACGTGCCAGGGCGTGTGATGTTTGAGGCGGTGGTGACGGCGGCAGAGAGTGCCGAGGTTGCCCGCATCGGTGGAGCCGCCGAGCGCATGATCCTGCGTGTGGTCGACGTCGCACTCGCGAGGCAGCTGACCGCACCCGGGGAACCGACAGCGTTGATCGCGCGCTCTGAGATGCCGTCTCAGCTCCGCTGACGGACGGTACCGGTCGACGGCGAGGAGTCGACCGCTGATGGGGTGAGTGAGGATCCGATCCCATCCGCTCGCGCCGCCGGCGAGCTGTCGCGCGGTGGCGGTGTCGATCGGAACGCGTCCGTCGAGCTCCGCCGGCATCGTGCTCGTCCCCATCAACGTCTGCACGGGAACCGTGACACTCACCGATCCGGCGATCGCCGCGAGGATCCCGTCGGCGGAATCGTGACCGGCCGGCGCCCCCGTGAGGACGAGGTCGAGTGCCAGATCGCACCGGATCTGAGCGAGGGTCCTGGGCGCGGGCTCGGTGACCCGCGGGATCCCGAACGAATCGCGAACCGAGTCGAACGAGGACGGAGCGCTCGCGCCATCGCGCCCGGCGTCTGGAGCCGCGGTCGCCGGGGTCGTGTGCTCCGCAGCCGGCGTCGTGTGCCCCGCCGCCGGGGTCGTGCGCTTCGCCGCCGAGGTGGTGCGCTCCTTCTGCTCGCGTACGACGGACCTCGCCATCGCAGTGATGCGGTCGTAGGCGCCGTGAACGAGGGCGGCCGGCCCGAGGAGTCCGAGTTCGGCCATCCCGTCGGCCCGATCCTTCACCCAGACCGCGCGCTGTTCGCGGGCGCTCTGGTGACGCTCATCGATGGTGCGGCGCTGGATTCGGTCGGCCACGCGCCGAGCGCGGCGGGCCAGGCGGTTCGGTGACTCGGTCTGCGCCCACTCGAGCATCTCTGCGGTGTAGGCGTCGCGATCGTCGGCGTCGTCGAGGTGCAGCCCCGCGTCGATGATCACCCTCGAGTGTGCGGCGCTCACCCGCCCGTCTCCCTGTGCCTGCCACAGCACGGGGAACTGAAGAACGAGCAGCTCGGCGTCGGCCATGCGGCGCTGCACGGTGCGATCGCTGAGGTGCAGCGCGGCAGCGAACTCCGCTGCCACGGCGCGCACTGCCATCTCGCCGAGATCGTGGGCCCGGCTGTCATCGCGCTCCTCGGCGTCCTGAACGGTCTCGAGTGCGATCCGCCCACCAGAGGCGAGGAGCCCGTCGCGGCAGGCCATCAGGGAGCTGATCGCGCGGTCGACGGCCACGAGCGTTCCGGTGAGCGCGCCCACGGCTGCCACCTGCTCGACCGTCGCGTCCGCCAGTGCTGTCATACCCCCACTGAATCAGCGACCACTGACATTCGAGACCCAGATCAGCGCTGAAATCGGACGATCAGATGAAGTACTCCGGAACCCTGGAATGCAGCGCAGAGACCGTGCATCCGGACAGCCGCAGTCTCACTCCACGACGAGTTCGAACCCTCCGTCGGCTCCCGCTCGCACGGAGACCTGCGTGAGGTCGGCGACCTGGTACTCGGGGGCGTGGGCCGCGGCGTGCGCGCCGATCCCGATCACCCGCATGCCCGCCGCGTGCGCGGCCTGGATACCGGCGCCGGAATCCTCGAACACCACGCAGTCCGCCGGGTCGACGCCCAACAGCTTTGCGCCCAGGAGGAACCCCTCGGGATCGGGCTTCGAGGCCGAGACGCTCTCCGCCGTCACGACGAGCTGCGGGACCGTGAGCCCCGCTTCGCCCATTCGCGCGTTCATCAGGGGCACGTTGGCCGAGGTCACGATCGCGTGCGGCACCTCCGCGAGCGCCCTCAGCAGGTCGCCGGCCCCGCGAATCTCCACGACGCCGTCGACGTCGCTCGCCTCGGTCGCCAGCATCCGCTCGTTCTCGAGCAGGTTCACCGCGTGATCGCGCTCGGGAAGCATGATCGCCATGCTCTGATGACCCTGCCGCCCGTGGACGACGCTCAGCACGGTCGCCGGGTCGAGGCCGTGCGGCTCCGCCCACGCGAGCCAGAGCCTCTCCACGACCGCGGTCGAGTCGACGAGGGTGCCGTCCATGTCGAGCAGGACGGCGCGGGCGGGAACGATCTCGGTCACCTCCCCAGGCTACTGCGGCGCACACGGCCCAGCCTCGGGGGCGTGCCGCGACCCGGTCCTAAGCTGTCCGCAGGAGGCAGCATGCGAATCGCGGAGGGCGACGACGCAGCCGGCACGGCGCGCGGACACGCAGCAGGGACAGCCGACGGGAGGGACGGGACGGGCGCGCTCCGCCGGATCCGCGACGCGATCGCCGGGGTGCTGGGCCAGCTGCGCGGACCTGCCACCTCGGATGCCGTCTTCGAGGCCACCGCCCTCATCGTCGGTGCGGTCGTGCTCGCCGTCGGATTCCTCGTCGCCTTCCCGGTGTTCTGGGGGCGAGAGCTCCCCATCAGCGGCCCGGGCTCGATCGGGGCGTTCGCCGCTTACGGCGGAGCGATCACCGCTGCGCTCGCCTTCGCCGTAGGCCGCCTTGCGGTCCGCCCCGACGAGCCGAGCGTCGACGGCCTCCGCGACGGGTTCAGCGTGCCGGGTGACCGGCTGCGGTGGTACGACATCGCCGCGATCGCTTTCGCCCACGCGGCCATCGCCTACCTGGGCTGGCTGGGGATCGCCGAACTGCTCGAGCGGAGCTTCACCGACGCACCCGTCTTCGCCTTCCCCGGCGCGGTGCTCGTCGCCGTCGCTTTCGGGCTCACCGCCTATGTGGCCTTCCTCAGCGCCGTGGCCCTGACCCCGATGGTCCTGTCGCTCGTCCTCGCCGTGTTCCTCGTGGTCGGAGCGTTCGCCAGCATGCTCGCCTCCAGCGACGTGCACTGGTGGCGCGACAACCTCTCCGCGCTCGGGATGAGCACGAACAGCGCCTCGATCGCCTTCAACGTCACGCTGATCATCGCGGGAGTCATGGTCACGACGATCGCCCGCTACGCGACGGCCGGGCTGCCCGTCGACGATCCGATCGACCGACGGGGACGCCTCATCGTGCGCACCGGGCTGATCCTCCTCGGGATCTTCCTCGCGTGCGTGGGCATCTTCCCGGTCGACGAGTTCTTCCTCCTCCACAACACGGTCGCCACCGGGATGGCTGTGGTCTTCGCCGTGGTCGTGATCGGGCTGCCCTGGTTCCTTCGGAGCATCCCGCGAGTGTTCGTCGCCTTCGGCTGGGCCTACGTGCTCGTGATCGTGCTGCTCGCCGCCTTCTTCGCGGTCGGCTACTACAACCTCACGGCCGTCGAGCTGATCGCCGCCGTGCTCATCTTCAGCTGGATCATCGTGTTCCTCCGCACGGCCGGCTCCGTCGGCACGCATCGGCACGAGCGTCAGTGACAGAGCTGAGACCCCGCCGACGCGAGATCCGCGCGCGCGGGAGGACGCCGTGCCGTCGCGCCGCGCGGCTCACTCCGCGCGCAGCACCTGGGTCGCCTCGGCCGTTCGCTGCAGCGCCTCCACGGCATCCGCTCTGCGGCGACGAGCGACCCCGACGAAGAGGCAGTCGACGAGCGCGAGCTGCGCGATCCTGCTGACCATCGCTCCGGCGCGGAGGCGCGGCTCCCTCGCGTGCGTGAGCAGCACGACGTCGCCGGACGCCGCGACGGTCGAATCCGCGACACCGGTGATCGCGATGGTCTTCGTGCCGGCGCCGCGCGCGGCTTCCAGGAAGCGCTGGGTCTCGATCGTCGTGCCGGACTGCGAGATGCCCACCGCGACCGTGTCGTCGGCGGAGAGGGCGGCCGCCGCGCTCGCCACGTGTGCGTCGGTGAGGATGACCGCCGCGCGCCCGATACGCAGCAGCTTCTGCCCGAAGTCCGCGGCGACCAGTCCGCTGGCACCGATGCCGAAGAGGAGGATCCGCTGGGCGCCGTCGAGGGCGGCCACCGCCTCGTCCAGCCGCTCGTCGTCGAGCCCGGCGATCGTCTCCTCGATCGCCAGCACCTCGAGAGCGGCGACCTTCGCGGTCGCCTCCCGCAGCGAATCGTCGAGGGAGATCTCCGAGCCGAACCCCGTCGAGGCGCTGAACTGCACCGACTCGCGCCCGAGTTCGGCGGCCAGAGCCATGCGCAGCGCCGCGTATCCGTCGACGTCCACAGAGCGGCAGAATCGCACGACCGATGCGACGGAGGTCTCGCAGATCGCCGCGAGCTCGGTGATGGTGCTGTCGACGACGATCCCGGGATTGTCGCTCACGGCACGCGCGATGCGCGCGAGGGAAGGGGGCAGCGTCTCCGCCGCTCCCGCGATGCGCGTCTGAATGCTCATGTCTCCCCGACGTCCGATTCGTGAACAATTCTTTCACGACATAGTGCTTATGCGTACACTATTTTCATGCCTGACCCCTCCGTGCTCGCCGTCGACCTCGGCAAGTCGCGCTGCCGTGTCGTGGTCTCCGGCCCCGAGCGCCGCGCCGCGGTCGAAGGCATCGGCTCGCCGGGACTCGCTGCCGCCGGCGGGATCGACGCCGCGCTCGCCGCCATCCTCCCGCTGACCTCCGACATCGCCGGCTACGAAGCCGTCTCCGTCGGTGCCGCCGGTGCCTGGGCCGCACCCGCCGCGGCATCCGAGCTGGCGCAGCGACTGCATGCCCTGCTCGGCGTCCCGGTCGCCGTCACCTCCGACGTCGTCTCGGCGCACGTCGGCGCCCTCGACGGGGGAGAGGGCGTACTCCTGATCGCCGGCACGGGAGCTGCGGCCCTCGGCGTCGACGCAGACGGCATCCGGCTCGTCGACGGATGGGGACCGGAGGTCGGTGACTTCGGCAGCGGATCGTGGTTCGGCCGCGAAGCCCTGCGCGCCGTGCTCCGCGCGTCCGCCGGACTCGTCGCCCCCACCATCCTCTCCGCCCGCGTCGCCGCGGCGATCGGTCCGATCGACGCGATCCAGCAGTGGCTCGCGCAGGACTCGCCGCTCGCCCGCAGGCTCGCGACCCTCGCGCCCCTCGTCCTCGACGCCGCCGCCGACGGCGACCCCGTCGCACGCGCGGTCGCCGACGAGGGGGCGCGCCTCCTCGTCGACTCCGCCGTCGCGGCTGCCGCGCACACCACCGCCGTGGCCCTGCACGGCGGACTCACCCAGCACCCCTGGTTCGGAGAGCTCCTCGGCGGAGCCCTTCGCGACGCCGGTCGCGAACCCGTGGATGCCGCGGGCGACGCCCTCGACGGCGCGCTGCTCATCGCCCGACGCGCAGACCCCGGAGCCCCGCTCCCGCACGAGAGGTACGTGCACCGTGCCGGCTGAACGAGAACCGGCAGAACGAGAACCGGCAGAACGAGAACCGGCAGAACGAGAACCGGCAGAACCAGAGCGCGCGAGCGCCGCACCCGAGGCTCTCCGAGCCTCCCGCACCCCATCCCCGAGAGGTCCGCACACCGTGCCCACTGAAGACCAGCGACTGTCCGCTCTGCTCGATGAGCTGTCCACCCTCGGCACCGAGGCGTCGACGACCGAACGAGGCGACCTCGACCTCCTCGGCACCGCCGAGCTCGTGCGCCGCATGAATGCCGAAGACCGGCGGGTGGCGGATGCCGTCGCCGACCGCAGCGCCGAGATCGCCGCCGCCGTCGACGGCATCACCGCGCGGTTCCGCCGCGGGGGCCGCCTCATCTACATCGGCGCAGGCACCGCAGGACGCATCGGCGTGCTCGACGCGAGCGAGTGCCCGCCCACCTTCGGCACCGATCCCTCGATGGTGGTCGGCCTGATCGCCGGCGGCGAGACCGCGATCCGCTCCGCCGTCGAGAACGCGGAAGACGACGACCGCGCGGCCGGCGAATCGCTCCGCGACCTGCACCTGACCGAGCGCGACACCGTGGTCGGCATCTCCGCCTCGGGGCGCACCCCGTACGTCCTCGGCGGACTGGAGTACGCCCGCAGCATCGGTGCGCTGACCGTCGCGATCGCCTCCAACGCCGACTCGGCGATCGGTGCGGTCGCCGACATCGCGATCGAGGTCGTCACCGGCCCGGAGTTCATCTCCGGGTCAACCCGCCTCAAGTCGGGAACGGCGCAGAAGCTGGTCGTGAACATGCTCACGACCCTGTCGATGATCAACCTCGGCAAGACCTACCACGGCGTGATGGTCGACCTCCTCGCCACGAACGAGAAGCTGCACGCGCGGTCGATCCGCACCGTCACCGAGCTCACGGGGTCGGACGTCGGCCAGGCGTCGTCGGCGCTCGCCGCGGCCGACGGCTCCGTCAAGCTCGCCATCCTCATCCTCACCACGGGGGCGGAGCCGGATGCCGCGCGCGCCGCGCTCGCGGACGCGGACGGCACCCTGCGCGTGGCGATCGCGGCGCTCACGGCGTGAGATCGCCCCGTCGCCAGAGCGCGGGCCGAGGGCGCGGGAGAGGGTCCCACTAGGCTCTCCCCGTGGATCATCTCGTTCCCGCGGCACCGTGGTTGATGGCGCTCGCCGGCGTGATCTCCGGCGTGGCGTGCCTCGCAGCGGGCAGGGGCGTTCCCTGGCAGGCGCGGCAGATGGCCCTGCTGCGGTCGGCGTCGCTCCTCGCGCTCGCCGTCGCGGGCGGTGAGACGCTGCCGCGGCTGGTGATCGGCGTCGCCCTCCTGCTCTCGGCCATGGTCGGCACCATCGGGGTCCGCGGTTCGCGCTCCGCCCCGATGTGCTTCCATCGCGCCGTGGTGTCGCTCGTGCTCGCGATCTGCCTGTGGGACACGGTCGCGGCTCAGGCCGCCGCACCCGTGAGCGTCTCGGCGGGCGCGCACGACCACGGTCCCGCGTTCACCGGGGTGCTGTCGGTGCTCGGCATCGTGGGGGTCATCGGCGTCGTGCTCTGGACGATCGTGTCGGAGCGCGTGATCGAACCCTCGTCAGACCGGCGCACCGACACGCTGCTCGCCGTCGAGTCGTGGGCGATGGCCGCAGGGGTCGCCGTGCTGTGCCTCGCGGTCTGAGGCGGAGCCGGGCCACCGCTCCGGGGCCCGACGAGACCGTCGCCGCGCTCGGCGCCCTCCCGATTTCCCCGCGCCGTCGCGCGCCCCGTACCCTGGTGGCATCCCCCGAAGCTCACCCGGCAAACCCGCGCGCCGGCGACCTCGGCGCGCTCACACATGCAAGGACGCAGATGAACGACACCGCCGCACCCCACGACGCCTGGACGGCCCGCGAAGAGCTCGCCGAGCGGATGATCCCGCTCATCGGCGCACTCAAGCGCGACCGCGACGTGGTCACCTCGCTGCACGGCCACCGGCTCGTGGGGCTCTCGGCGACCGGCATCGTCGAGGTGCACGACCGCGTCGCCCAGCTCGGACACGAAGAACTCGCACTCGAGGACACGCTCGCCGTCATCGAGGCGATCCACGCGCTGGCGCCCGGCGCGTCCTCCCTCGACGTCGCGCGCCTCGTCGAGGGTCACCGCGACAGCGGCGCACCGCTCGCCGACCACCTCGCTCAGGCGCTCGCCCCCGCGTTCGGGGCGACGGCCGCCGAGCCCACCGACGTCGTGCTGTACGGCTTCGGCCGCATCGGTCGGCTGCTCGCCCGCATCCTCGTCGCCCACACCGGAGGCGGGAGCGGACTGCGGCTCCGGGCCATCGTCGTCCGCCGCGGCTCCGCGAACGACCTCGTCAAGCGCGCCTCGCTGCTGCTGCGCGACTCCGTGCACGGACGCTTCGCGGGATCCGTCACCGTCGACGAGGAGGCCGAGCAGATCGTCGCGAACGGCACCCGCATCCAGGTGATCTACTCCGACGACCCCGCATCGATCGACTACACCGCCTACGGCATCCGGGATGCGATCGTCGTCGACAACACGGGGCGCTGGCGCGACGAGGCCGGCCTCAGCCGCCACCTCGAGTCGACCGGCGTCGCACGGGTGCTGCTCACCGCGCCGGGCAAGGGCGCGCTGAAGAACATCGTGCACGGCATCAACGACCAGACGATCACGCCCGACGACCGGATCGTCACGGCGGCCTCCTGCACCACCAACGCCATCACCCCGGTGCTCAAGGCGGTCGACGAGGCCTACGGCATCGTCCGAGGACACGTCGAGACCGTGCACTCGTTCACCAACGACCAGAACCTCATCGACAACTTCCACAGCGGCGACCGCCGCGGACGCTCGGCCGTGCTCAACATGGTCATCACCGAGACCGGCGCGGCCAAGGCCGTGGCCCGTGCTCTGCCCGAGCTCGAGGGCAAGCTCACCGGATCGGCGATCCGCGTGCCCACGCCCGACGTCTCGCTCGCGGTGCTGCACCTCACGCTCGAACGCCCGGCAGTGAAGGACGAGCTCAACGACTACCTGCGCCGTGTCTCCCTGCACTCCAAGCTGCGTCAGCAGATCGACTACGTGGAGAGCCCCGAGGTCGTCTCGACGGACTTCGTCGGATCCCATCGGGCGGGCATCGTCGACGGACTCGCGACCATCGCGAACGACCAAGACGTCGTGCTGTACGTCTGGTACGACAACGAGTACGGCTACTCCTGCCAGGTCATCCGCGTGCTCGAGGTCATGGCGGGCTCGCACCCGATCGTGCTCCCCGAACGCCGTGAGGTCACTCTCCACAGCTGACCCCACCCCGTCCCTTTCCCCTTCTCTTCTGCACGCCGAGCCACCCCTCTGCGCGCGAGCCACCCCTCTCGTGACGGCGACAAAAGGGGTGGCTCGCACGGAAGGGGGTGGGTCGACGGGGGAGGTGCCCGCCATGATGGGGGCATGAAGACCGCGACCCTGCGGGCGGAGCGCCTCCGTTCGCACCGACTGTCGGCCCCGGCGCGTGCCGTGACGGACGCGGCCGCGTACATGCTGGCCGTGCAGAGCCAGGACTTCACGGCGGGACGCTGGGCGCTCGCCTGCCGCACCCGCGGGGAACCGACCCTCGCCGCGGTCGACCGGGCTTTCGACCGCGGTGACCTCGTGCGCGCGTGGACCATGCGCGGCACCCTGCACACCATCCCCGCGCGCGACCTCGGCTGGGTGCTGTCGGTCACGGGGGAGCGGCAGCGCCGACAGGCGGCGGGGCGCCGCCGCGATCTCGGCATCGACGACGCCATGATCAACGCCGTCACGGACTCCGTCGTGCCGAGGCTGCGCGACGGCGGGCTCACGAGGTCCGAGATGTTCGAGGTGTTCGCCGGCGTCGGGGTCGACCCCAGCGGGCAGCGCGGCATCCACCTGCTGAGCGAGCTGACCCTGACCGGTCTCCTCTGCCAGGGGCCGGTCGTCGCACGAGACGGCATCTCGCGTGAGCAGCGGTTCGTGCTCGTCGACGGTCACATCCGCGAGCACGCCCGACCGGACGATCCCCTCGCCGAGCTGTTCGTCCGCTACATCACCGGGCACGGACCGGCGACGGTCGCGGATTTCGCGTGGTGGTCCGGGCTCACCCTCGGGCAGTCACGACAGGCTCGGGAGCGCACGGACGGCCGGATCACCGAGGTTGAAGACGGCGTGTTCTCCGCGACCGAGCGACCGCGGCGCGCGTCGGACACGGCATCCGTCTTCGCGCTCGGCGCGTTCGACGAGTACTACATCTCCTACGCCGACCGCACAGCGGTGTGCGCCCCGAAGCACCTCGCGGCCGTGGGCCCCGGCAAGAACGGCATGGTGCGAGCCACCCTCGTCTCCGACGGGAGGGTGATCGGATGCTGGACGCACGCCGCGGCATCCCTCGGCGCCCCGCCCGAGCTCTTCGACCATCCGAGGCGGGAGCATGTGGACGAGGATGCCGTGCGCGCCGCGCTCGCCCGATTCACGAGGTTCCTGGACTGATCCGGAGGGGGAGAGGGTGGAACCGTCACTCGCTCGCGTGCCGCCCGAGGAACGAGTACCGGGGCTGCTCGTCGGAGGGGGAACCGTCACTCGCTCGCGTGCCGCCCCAGGAACGAGTACACCTCGTTGTCGTCCACGCCGGGGAACGCGCCGCGGGGGAGCGGCGAGAACATGTGGGTGTGCACGCGGGCGCTGGGCCACGCCTTGCCGTTCCAGCGCTCGGCCAGGTCGGCCGGAGGGCGCCGGCAGCACGCCTCGTCCGGGCAGCTCGACACGGCGCGGTCGGAGGTCTCGCGTCCACGCCACCACCGGGCGTCGTCGAACGGCACGCCGACCGTCACCGAGAACTCGCCGTCGGTCGACGACCCGGTCTGGGTCGAGCACCAGAACGTGCCGGACGGGGTGTCGGTGTACTGGTGGTGCTCCGTGGTGCGGTTCTGCTGGGTGAACGCGCTCCGCGCCTGGAACTTGCGGCACACCCGCTGCCCCTCGACCGCGCCGGTCACGTCCATCGGCAGCGGCAGGCCGTCGTTCTCGTACACGCGGGTGATGGCGCCCGTCGCGTCGACCCGCAGGAAGTGCAGCGACATGCCGAGGTGCTGCGTCATGAGGTTCGTCATCCGCATCCCTGCCGCCTCATGCGTCACACCGAACGCGTCGCGGAAGTCCTCGACCGCGAGGTTGCGGTCCTTCTTGGCCTGCTGCAGGAAGGCCACCGCCGCGGTCTCCGGCATCAGGCACGACGCGGCGAAGTAGTTGATCTCCAGCCGCTGCTGCAGGAAGTCGGCGTAGTCGGTCGGCGGGGTGTGGCCGAGCAGGCGGTGCGCCATCGCCTGCAGCGCCATCGAGCGCAGGCCGTGACCGCCGGGGATCGACGCCGGCGGCAGGTAGATCCGACCGTTCTCGAGATCGGTCACCGACCGGGTCGAGTGGGGGAGGTCGTTCACGTAGATGAGCTCGAAGCCGAGCTTCTCGGCCATGATGCTCACCGTGCGGTGCGTGAGCGCCCCCTGCACGTGCCCGGCCGAGCGGAGCTGCTTCTCCGCGAGCGTGTCGATGTCGCCGAGGTAGTTGTGCTGAGCGCGCATGCGCAGACGCAGCTCGGTGTTGGCGCGCCTGGCCTCCTCGGGAGTCGCGATGGCCTCGCGCTCTCGGCGCTGCAGTTCGCGGTGCAGACCGAGCACCGATTCGATCGTCTCGTCGCTCATGCTTTTGGTCACACGCACCGGCGCGACGCCGAGCTGCCGGAACACCGGACTCTCCTGCGCGCGCTCCAGCTCGATCTCCAGAGCGGCACGGCGGTTCGGCGGCTCCCCCGAGATGAGGTCGGTCACCTCGGTGCCCGTCGCCTGCGCGAGCGCCTGCAGCAGCGACAGCTTCGGCTCGCGCTTGCCGTTCTCGATGAGGCTCAGCTGCGAGCCGGCGACGCCGACCAGCGCGCCCAGCTCGTCGAGCGTGTAGCCGTTCGCGAGACGGTGGTGGCGGATGCGGTGGCCGAGGGTCGCCAGATGGATGCCGGAGGGTGCCATTCCTTGATCCTAGCGAAAGAAGCGCAATTCTTATCACCGGTTTTGGCGAAAAGTGGCGCTCAACCCACAAGAAGATGGATGCAACGGCCCCACTTCAAAGGAGAGCAGTCATGGCGATCGCCGAAGTCTTCACCCCTCGTGCAGCATCCGTCGCACCCGTGCGCACGTTCGGGGCGGCGCCGACCTATGACACCCCGGCGATGGCGGAGCTGGCGGCCTGGGTCGACGAGATCGCGGCGCTGACCCAGCCCGACTCGATCCACTGGGTCGACGGCTCCCGCGCTGAGAACGACTGGCTGCTGCGCGGCCTGGTCAGCGAGGGCAAGCTCATCAAGCTCAACCCCGAATGGCGTCCCGGCTCGTACCTCGCCCGCTCGCACCCCAGCGACGTCGCGCGCACCGAGGGGCGCACCTTCATCGCGTCCGAGCGCGAAGAGGACGCGGGCCCCACGAACAACTGGGCCGACCCGTCGCAGATGCGCGAGAAGATGACGGAGATCTTCGAGGGGTCGATGCGCGGCCGCACGATGTTCGTCGTGCCGTTCTCGATGGGCCCGGTCGGCGGACCCCTGTCGCACATCGGCGTCCAGGTCACCGACAGCGCCTACGCCGTCGCATCCATCGGCATCATGACGCGCGTCGGAGACGCCGTCACCCGTCGGATCGCCGACGGCGCTCCCTGGGTCAAGACGGTGCACTCGGTCGGTGCGCCGCTCGCAGCGGGCGAGCCGGACGTCGAGTGGCCGTGCAACGACGACAAGTACATCGTGCACTTCCCCGAGACGCTCGAGGTCTACTCGTTCGGCTCGGGGTACGGCGGCAACGCGATCCTCGCGAAGAAGTGCTTCGCGCTGCGCATCGCGTCGGTCATCGCCCGCGACGAGGGCTGGCTCGCCGAGCACATGCTGCTCATCCGCGTCATCGATCCGAGCGGCACGGCGTACCACGTCGCCGCGGCGTTCCCCTCGGCGTGCGGCAAGACGAACCTCGCGATGCTGCGTCCGACGATCCCCGGCTGGCGCGTGGAGACCCTCGGCGACGACATCGCGTGGATCCGCCCCGGCGAGGACGGACGCCTCTGGGCGATCAACCCCGAGGCCGGCTTCTTCGGCGTCGCGCCGGGCACCGGCGAGTCGACCAACGTCACCGCGGTCGAGACGCTGTGGGGCAACACGATCTTCACGAACGTGGCGCTGCGGCCCGACGGCGACGTCTGGTGGGAGGGGCTGACCGATAACGCGCCGGCCGAGCTCATCGACTGGGAGGGCAACCCCTGGACGCCCGACTCCGGACGCCCCGCCGCGCACCCCAACTCCCGCTTCACGGTCTCCGCAGCGCAGTGCCCGCAGATCTCGGAGGACTGGGAGGAAGCCGTTCCGCTCGACGTCATCCTCTTCGGGGGCCGTCGCGCGAGCAACGTGCCGCTCGTGGTAGAGGCCACCGACTGGACCCACGGCGTCTTCCTCGGATCGAACATCTCGTCGGAGCGCACCGCCGCCGCCGAGGGCACCGTCGGCGAGCTGCGCCGCGACCCGTTCGCGATGCTCCCGTTCTGCGGATACAACATGGCCGACTACTTCGGTCACTGGCTCAAGGTCGGTCGCTCGCTGCGCTTCGACCGCGCACCGCGCATCTTCCAGGTGAACTGGTTCCGCCGCGGTGCCGACGGCCGGTTCCTGTGGCCCGGATTCGGCGACAACTCGCGCGTCGTCGACTGGATCATCCGTCGTATCTCGGGAGACGTCGCCGCCGTCGACAGCCCCATCGGTCGTCTGCCGATCGTGTCGGACCTGAACCTCGACGGGATCGACGTGCCCGAGGCCGACCTCGACGAGCTGTTCTCGGTCGACCCGCAGGCGTGGAAGACCGAGGCCGACCTCACCGAGGAGTTCTACGACACCTTCGGAGACAGGGTGCCCGCCGCGCTGCGCGCCGAGCTCGCCTCGCTGCGCTACCGCCTCGACAAGGCGTGAGAGCCGGGCGCCGGTTCGGGGGAGCCGGCGCCCCACACACCTCCCCCAGGAGGACCCCAGACCCGCGAGGGCGGGAAGTCAGAGACGAACCCATGGCTGAGTGGTCTCCGGCATCCCGCCCTCGCGTTGCACTCGGTCGTTGAGCGACACTCCGACTCGCTTCGTTCGCTCAGTGCGGGTCTCCGCGAGACGAAACGCGTCGTACCCTGCAGAACCTACGCCAGCAGTTGGTGCCGCGCGAGGTCCCGGTACAGCGGCGTCGACTCCACGAGCTCGGAGTGCGTGCCCTGCCCCACGACCACGCCGTCCTGCAGGACGACGATGAGGTCGCTGTCGACGACGGTCGAGAGGCGGTGGGCGATCACGATGAGCGTGCGGTCGGTCGACACGGCGTCGATGGCCTCGCGCATGCGCTGCTCGTTGACGCCGTCGAGCGACGACGTCGATTCGTCGAGCAGCAGGATCGGCGCGTCGGTCAGCAGTGCTCTGGCGATCGCGAGCCGCTGACGCTCGCCGCCCGACAGCATCACGCCGTCCTCGCCGACCGGCGCCTGCAGTCCCAGCGGGCTGCGCTCGAGCACGTCGCCGAGGTTCACGGCCCGCAGCACCTGCTCGCACGCGGCATCCGAGGCGTCGGGGGAGGCGAGTCGCAGGTTGTCGGCGAGCGTGCCGGCGAGGGTCGGGGCGTCCTGCTCGACGTAGCCGAACTGGGCGCGCAGCTCGTCGCGCGGGTAGGTGCGCGCGTCGTGACCGTACAGGCGGATGGATCCGCCCGTGGGGTCGTAGAAACGCTCCACGAGCGAGAGGATCGTGCTCTTGCCAGCACCGCTCGGGCCGACGAGGGCCACACGGGCGCCGCGGGGCACGGCGAACGTCACTCCGCGGAGCACCTCGCGGTCGGCCTCCGGGGCGGTGTCGTCGCTCGGTTCGAGGTGCGCGTCCGCGAGCAGCGTGCGCGCCTCCCTCTCGGCGGCCGCCCGCGCCGCGACGACGTTCTCGGGGTACTGGAACCGCACGTCGCGGAACTCGATCGCGGGCGCGCCGGGGTCGGCCTCGTCGCGCGCCACGGCGGCGGCGATCTCGGCATCCCGCTGCGTCTCCGTCGGGAGGTTGAGGACCTCTTGGATGCGTCCGAGCGCACCCAGCGCCTGGTTCACCGAGGTGATCGCGCCGAAGGTCGTCGCCAGCGGCATGACGAGCATGAACAGGAACATGATGAACGTGATGAGCGAGGCGATCGTGAGGTCGCCCGCCGCGACGCGGAATCCGCCGACACCCAGCACCACGAGCAGGGAGACCTGCAGCGCGACTCCGGCGATCGGCACGACGAGCGAAGAGATCTTCGCGATCCGCACGCCGATGCCGTAGGCGTCCGAGGCGAGCGTCGACACCGCCTCGGTCTCGCGCTCGGTCGCGCCCGAGGCCCGCACGGTGCGAATCGAGCCGACCGCGCGCTCCACGCCGGACGCGAGTTCGCCGACCTTCTCCTGCTGCGCGGTCGAGGCGGTGCGGATGCGACCGCTCAACGCGGTGACCACGGCGACCGACGCTCCGATGACGATCACGATGAGCAGCAGCAGGACGGGGTCGATCAGCAGCATCGCGATCAGGGCGCCGAGGAACAGGATCGCGCTGCCCACGGCATCCGCGAGTCCCTGGGTGAGCACGGCGTAGAGCAGCGTCGTGTCGGTGCCGACGCGCGAGACGAGGTCGCCGGTGCGGCGGGCGTCGAACTCGCTGATCGGCAGGTGCAGGATGCGGGCGATGAGCTTGCGACGGCTCGAGTAGACGACTGCGGTGCCGGTGCGCTGCAGCAGGTAGTGCTGGTAGCCGGAGATGATCGAGGAGACGATCACGAACCCGACCAGGAGCCAGACGAGGATGCCGATGTCTCTTTCGGACTGCACGGCCTCGATGACCTGACCGACGAGCAGGGGCTGCACGAGCGACGTCGCTGCGCCGAACACGCTGAGGATCGCGACGACGATGAGCGTGCGCTTGTGTTCGAAGAGGAAGGGGAGGAGTTGGCGGAAGGTGGCGCGCGGACCGTCCTGCGATGCGCCCCGTCCGCGTCGGCGTGACGTCGCCGTGCTGGACATGCGTGACCTCGTTCTGAAGGGATACTCCGACCGTACTTCGTGTCCGGTCGGTTTCTATGGCTGGGCTGTATGTGCGCGGGCGACGATCAGCGGCGTCCGAAGCGTCGGTGCGCGGCCTGCTTGGTCACGCCGAGGGCCCCCGCGATCGCCTGCCAGGAGTAGCCGAGGTTGCGCGCGCGGCGCACCTCCGCCTCCTCGGCGCGGGCGATCTCGGTGCGCAGGCCGGCGAGGCGGTGGAGCTCGGCGATCGGCTCGCCGCGGTCCTCGAGCGCGTGTGCGGTCTTCAGGGTCATGGGACACCTCCTGCGTGATGGATATCGTCAATCCTTGTTGACGACGCCGCGGATGTCAACAGAAATTGACGCAGGAGGTCCCACAGCCGATTCGCATAGGGTGTGCGGATGCCGGAGAAGCCGTGGATCCTGTTCGACGTCGGCGGAGTGCTCGAGGTCGTCGACGACGACACCTGGCAGGAGCAGTGGTGGGAGCGCGTGCGCGCCGTCAGCGGGCTCGCGCAGGACGAGCTGGACGCGCGCATCGATGCCGCGGACTTGCCCCGTATCGACCTCACGGTCGGTACCGAGGGAGCGTTCTGGGCGGGACTCGCCGCGGGGCTCGAACTCGATGACGCGCAGCGTGCGGCGATCCGCGCGGACTTCTGGGACGCGTACTGCGGCACCGGCAACCACGAGCTGATCGAGTACGCGCGCTCGCTGCGCGGCAGGGCGCGGACGGCGATCCTCTCGAACTCGGCCGACGGTGCGCGCGAAGAGGAGGAGCGGCGCTTCGGATTCGCCGCGATCTTCGACCCCATCTGCTACAGCCATGAGCTCGGCGTCGCCAAGCCCGAGCCAGACGCCTACCTCTGCACGCTGGAGGCCCTCGGCGCCGAACCGGAAGACGTGCTCTTCATCGACGACCATGAGCTCGCGATCGACGGAGCGGCCGCCGTCGGCATCCGCGGTGTCCTGCACCGGAACAACACCTCGACGATCGCCGCGATCGAACGCTTTCTCGTCGATGGCTGATGTCTGCGCGCGTCACTCGTCGCACGATGGGGCGCCTTGACAGACTGAGCAGATGCTGTCGACACCCCGACCTGTGCCGGGCGACAAGGTCGCCATCCTCTCGCCCGCGTTCGCCGCGCCGGCCGTCGCGCCGGAGTTGCACGCACAGGCCCTCCGCCGGCTCGAAGACCTCACCGGACTCGTGCCGGTCGAGTTCCCGACGACGCGACAGCTCGGAGCGAGTCCCGAGGCGCGTGCCGCCGACGTCAACGCCGCATTCGCGGATCCTGGCATCCGCGCCATCGTCGCGACCATCGGAGGCGATGACCAGATCCTCGTCGTTCCGCATCTCGACGAGACGCTCGCGCTCGCCGATCCGAAACCGTTCCTCGGCTACAGCGACAACACCAACATCCTCAACTGGCTGTGGCGTCTCGGCATCCGCGGATATTACGGAGGGTCCACCGCGGTGCACCTCGGTCCCGGCCCGGCGGTCGACGACGTGCACCGGCGTTCGCTCCGTGCGGCGCTGCTCGAGGGCGGCGACCTCGCGCTCTCCGAGCCGGGCGAGTCCGAGGACGTCGGACGCCGCTGGGTCGATCCCCGGGCGCTGCACGAGTACGGCGAACGCGTGCCGACCGAGGAGTGGGTGTGGGCGGGACCGTCCACCCGCGTCGAAGGACGCACGTGGGGCGGCTGTCTCGAAGTCCTCGACCAGCTCGCGTTCGCCGACCGTCTTCCCGCAGTGGAGGAGCTGCGCGACGGCATCCTGCTGCTCGAGACGAGCGAGGAGCGCCCCGCCGCGAGCTGGGTGGGCCGTTGGGTGCGCGGGCTCGGCGAGCGGGGCGTCCTCGATGCGGTCGCCGGTGTCGTCGTGGCGCGCCCGCCAGTGAGCGACTTCGACGTGCATCCCTCTCCCGAGGAGGCGGACGCCCTCCGGGCCGCTCAGCGTGACATCGTGATCGAGACGGTGTCGCGGTACAACCCGAACGCGGTCATCTGCGTCGGCGTGCCGTTCGGGCACACGCGCCCGCAGTGGATCGTGCCCTACGGCGGCATGATGGCTCTCGACGCGCGAGCGCGCACGGTCACCGGCTCCTTTTGACGGGTGGCGGCAGATGCGGAACGGCCGCACCCCGTGCGGGATGCGGCCGTTCGCGGACGGACGCGTCAGAGCTCGACGGCGGCAGCCACCCCGAGGTCGGACTCGTAGTCGGTGTCCTTGGTCTCCTTCGACAGGAAGAGCGCGATGAACGTCAGCACGCCCATGACCGAGAGGTACAGTCCCACGAGCCAGGGCGCGCCGTCGCCGAGCTCCCACAGCCACACGGCGATGAGCGGTGCGACCGCAGCGCCGAGGATCGACGACACGTTGTACGAGATCGCGGATCCCGTGTAGCGGACGTTCGTCGGGAACAGCTCGGGCAGCAGCGCGCCCATCGGACCGAAAGTCGCACCCATGAGCATGAACCCGAACACGAGGAAGGCCTGCGCCAGCGCGCCGGTGAACTTGGGGTCCATCGCCGGCAGCAGGAACGCGTTGAACGTGAGGCCGAACACGATGATGAGCCCCGTGACCCACAGGAGCAGCTTGCGGCGTCCGATGGAATCGGCGATCGGACCCGACAGCAGGGTGAAGATGCCGAAGAACACGACGCCGACGATCTGCATGAGCACGAAGTCGGTGTAGCCGAAGCCCAGACCGGGGTAGAACTGCGCGGCGAACGCGGAGGCGTCGAAGTCCTTCCCGGCGGCTTCGGCGGCCGCCTGAGCGGCGGCGGACGCGGTCTCGAGAGAGGCCGGCTTGGTGCCGTACGCGAGCGTGAAGTTCGTCATCAGGTAGAACAGCACGTACGTGGCCAGCATGATGAAGGTGCCGAGGATCAGCGCCTTCCAGTGGTGGCGGAACACGGTCGCGAGCGGCAGCTTGCGGATCGCGCCGACCTTCTCGGCCTTCTTGAACGTGTCGGACTCGACGAGCTTGAGACGCACCCACAGGCCGATGATGACCATGACGGCCGAGAACAGGAACGGGATCCGCCAGCCCCACGACAGGAACGCCTCGGACTTCAGCGCCGGGTTCTCGGCGTGCGGGAGCAGCCAGTTGATCGCCAGGAAGAGGAAGTTCGCGATGATGAAGCCGAGCGGAGCGCCCAGCTGCGGGAAGGTGCCGTACCAGGCGCGCTTGCCCGCGGGGGCGTTCTCGGTGGCCACGAGCGCGGCGCCCGACCACTCGCCGCCCAGAGCGAAGCCCTGGAACAGACGCAGGATGAGGAGCAGCAGAGCCGCCCACCAGCCGATCTGCTGGAACGTGGGGAGCAGGCCGATCACGAAGGTCGCGATGCCCATCGTGAGCAGCGACGCCACGAGCGTGGCCTTGCGGCCGAACCGGTCACCGAAATGCCCGAACACGACGGCGCCGATCGGGCGGGCGACCATCGCAGCGCCGAACACGGCGAACGACGACAGGAGCGACGTGGTGTCGTTGCCCGTCGGGAAGAAGAGGACGGGGAAGACGAGCACGGCAGCGGTGGCGTACGCGTAGAAGTCGTAGAACTCGATCGTGGTGCCGACGAGGCTGGCGGTGATGACCCGCGAGCGCGGATTCGCGGGGGCGGTGGACGTACTCATGCTGCTCCTTAGATCCGTACGCCGGTATACCAGCGCACCGGCCGATCCTACGCCTTCCTGAGAGTTCGCTGGGCGCGGATGACGGTTCGCGAGGCCATCCGTCTGCGTAGAGTCGGGAGGACACCCCGCGGAAGGATGCCGATGACCACCCGGATGCTGCTGCTCGCCGACACGCACGTGCCGAAGCGCGCGCGGCGTCTGCCCGACCTCGTGCTGCGGGCGATCGACGACGCCGACGTCGTCGCGCACGCCGGCGACTGGGTCGACGTCGCGACCCTCGACCTGATCGAGGCGCGGTCGCGCGAGTTCCACGGGGTGTACGGGAACAACGACGGCGCCGAACTGCGCGAGCGACTCCCCGAGATCGCCGAGTTCGAGGTCGAGGACGTGCACGTCGCGATGATCCATGAGACCGGTCAGGCCGCGCGCCGCGAACAGCGCATGGACGAGGCGTTCCCCGGCATCGACCTGCTGATCTTCGGCCACTCCCACATCCCGTGGGCCACCGTCTCGCCCGCCGGGATGCGGCTGCTCAATCCCGGCTCGCCCACCGACCGTCGCCGTCAGCCGGTGTGCACCATGATGACCGTCACGATCGACGGTGCGGCGATCGACGCGAGTCTGGTGCCGGTCGCATGAGTGAGGAGACGCTCGTGTACCGCGCGCCCATGCGATCGCGCGACGACTCCGTGCCGGACGGGGCGGGGCCGGAGCGCGCGCTGACCCTCGGCCTCTGCGGCATCGGCGGGAGACTGCATCCGGCGCCCCGTTCTCTGGAGGATGCGCTCGCGAAGGCGGACGCGCAGTCCGGCATCCGCCTCGCCTGGCGCATCGAGAGGTTCGCGAAGGCGCCGATCGGCTCCTTCGTCTGGACGAGGGACGTCGACGGGCTGACCTACCTCGGCCGCCTCGTCGGGCCCTGGACGTACGACACCGACGACGAGGCCGATGCCGTCGACCTCGTGCACGTCCGCGCGTGCGACTGGCTCGCGGAGCCCATCGCCGACGCGGTGGTGCCGGCGGACGTGAAGGCGACGTTCGGCCGGGGCGGTCGCAACTGGCAGCGGATCCGTGCCGCGAGCGTCAGCGCACCGACGCAGGCGGTCTGGGACGCCGCCGCGGGTCGTTGAGCGAACCCCTCACGCGGGTCGTTGAGCGGACCCCTCACGCGGGTCGTTGAGCGGACCCCTCACGCGGGTCGTTGAGCGAGCGCAGCGAGACGAAACGCGCTGACGATCCCCGGAGGCCTCAGCGCCAGATCACGGCGATGGCCGCGTTCGCCGCGGTCAGGATGCCGACGAGCCAGAACATCGCGGCGGGGACGCCGGCGCCGCGCTTCTGCCGAGCCGTCCCGATGCCGAGCAGTGCCCCGATCACGAGCAGCACCACGAGCTTGACCCCGATCTTGACGTAGTTCAAGTCGTACTCGATGCCCCACGGCGCGGCCAGCGCGAGACCGGCGACGGCGGCGATCGTCATGCCGATGCTCATGAGGCGCGTGAACTCGCGCTTGCCGCCGAACGCCTGCACCGCCCATGCTCCGAAGAGAACGGCGAAGCCGATCAGGTGGACGAAGAGAACGATGTGGCGCAGGGTCTCCATGCCCTCACGCTAGTGACCGCTGCCGCTATCCCGCCAGCAAGGTCCGCCTCACCTCAGCCGCGGAGCTCCTTGACCACGAGTGCCGTGCGCAGCGCGGCATCCGCCGCCTCCGCACCCTTGTCCTCGTGCGAGCGTTCGAGGCCCGCGCGGTCGAGGCCCTGCTTCTCGTCGTCGAGCGTCAGCACGCCGAAGCCCACCGGCTTGCCCGCGTCGAGGGAGACCCGGGTGAGGCCGTCGGTCGTGGCCGCCGACACGTACTCGAAGTGCGGGGTGCCGCCGCGGATGATCACGCCGAGCGCCACGACCGCGTCCGCTCCGCCGGCGAACGCGGCCTGCGCTGCGACAGCGAGCTCGAACGATCCCGGAACGCGCACCACGCGGTACGAGGCGCCCGATCCGTCGAGCACGCGCTGCGCGCCGGCGATGAGCCCGTTCGTGATGACCTCATGCCACGTGCCGGCGATCACGACGACGTCGAGGCCCGATCCGTCGATCTTCTCCGTGCGGGGTGCTGCTCCTGCGCCGCTCATGCGTCGTCCTTCTTTCCGTCGGCGAGAGCCTGTGCGAGCTCCGCGTCTCCGATGATGTGACCCATGCGGTCACGCTTGGTCTCGAGGTACTGGTGGTTGTTCGGCCCGACGCCGACGATCAGCGGAACCTGCTCGACGACGTCGAGGCCGAGGCTGCGCAGCTGGTTCACCTTGTCGGTGTTGTTGGTCAGCAGGCGCACCTTCGACACTCCGAGGTCCGACAGGATGCCGGCTGCCGCGGCGTAGTCGCGGGCGTCCGCGGGCAGGCCGAGCGCGAGGTTGGCGTCGACCGTGTCGAGTCCCTCCTCCTGCAGGCTGTAGGCGCGCAGCTTGTTGATGAGTCCGATGCCGCGCCCCTCGTGGCCGCGCATGTAGATCACCACCCCGCCGTCCTGCTCGATCGCGTCGAGCGCCGCGTCCAGCTGGGGTCCGCACTCGCACTTCAGCGATCCGAACGCCTCGCCGGTCAGGCACTCCGAGTGCACGCGCACGAGCGCGGTCTCGCCGACCTCCCCCGAGACGACGGCGATGTGATCGGTGCCGGTGACGCGGTCCTTGTAGGCGAGGAAGCGGAACACTCCGTGCGTGGTGGGCACGGTCGCGTCGGCGCGGAGGCTCACCCGACGACTCCCGACGCCGGGGGCGGCGCCGGCGGGATCCGTCTCGTTCAGGTGGGCGATGAGCTGCTCGATCGTGATGACGGGCACGCCGTCGCGCTCGCCCAGCTCCAGCAGACCGGGGAGGCGCATCATGCTGCCGTCCTCGGCCACCACCTCGGCGATCGCGCCGACGGGGTGCAGGCCCGCGAGCTTCATGAGCTCGACCGCGGCCTCGGTGTGGCCGTTGCGTTCGCGCACGCCGCCGTCGACCGCGCGCAGCGGGAGCACGTGACCGGGGCGGATGATGCTCGTGGCCGTCGACTCGGGGTTCGCCAGCACGTTGAGCGTGTGCGCGCGATCGTGGGCGCTGATGCCGGTCGTCACGCCCTCGGCGGCATCCACACTGACCGTGTACGCGGTCGAGCGGGCGTCCTCGCTCGCGGCCACCATGGGCGGCAGATTCAGCGAGTCGGCGAGGTCGGCCGGCATCGGGGCGCAGATGAAACCCGACGACCAGCGCACGGTCCAGGCGACCCATTCCGGGGTCGCGAGCTGCGCCGACAGCACGACGTCGCCCTCGTTCTCACGGTTCTCGTCGTCGGCGACGAGGACGGGACGCCCCGCGCGCAGCGCGTCCAGCGCCTCGGGGATGGTGGACAGGCTCATCGCGAGCCTCCTTCCGCTGCGGCCCGGAACGCGAGCAGGCGCTCGACGTGCCGGGCGAGGATGTCGGTCTCGAGGTTGACGCGGTCGCCGACCGCGCGCGTGCCGAGGGTGGTGGCGGCGAGCGTCTCCGGGATGAGCGACACCTCGAACCAGGCCTCGACGGCATCGGGCGCGCTGACCGCGCTGACGGTGAGCGACGTGCCGTCGACCGAGATCGATCCCTTGTCGACGACGAGGGGAGCGAGGTCGGCGGGGAGCGAGATGCGCAGGACGCTCCACTCCTGGCCGGGGCGGACGTCGATCACGGCGCCGGTGCCGTCGACATGACCCTGGACGATGTGGCCGCCGAGGCGGGCCCCGACCGGCATGGCCTTCTCGATGTTGACGCGCGTGCCGACGGATGCCGTGCCCAGCGCCGCGACGTCGAGGGTCTGCTTCATGACATCGGCGTCGAAGGACTCAGGCGTCGATCCGACGACGGTGAGGCACACGCCGGAGACCGCGATGGACTCGCCGTGCACGGCATCCGCCGCTGCCTTCGGGGCGCGGACGGTGAGCCGCCACCCGTCGCCGGAGGGCTCGATGGCGGTGATCTCGCCGATCTCCTCGATGATTCCCGTGAACATCAGCGTGCTCCTTCGTGCGAGATGTCTGGTCCGTGTGCAGTCCTACGCCCGTGTGGCGTCGGTTCGCCGCCGACGGCAGGGCGGGCGATCGCGAGCAGGTCGGCGCCGAGCGGCAGCCACTCGTCGACGGTCAGGCGACGCGCTTCGCCGATCGAGGCGACGCCGATGTCGGTGAGCGCGAGCCGGTCGCCGCCGAGCAGCACCGGCGCGACGTAGGCGAGCACGCGGTCGGCGAGGCCCGCGGCCACGAACGCGCTGGCCAGGGTGGGGCCGCCCTCGACGAACACGCTCTGGACGCCGCGCGCCTGCAGATCGGCGAGCACGGCATGCAGATCGTGCGTGTCGTAGGCGAGGGGAGTGTGCGGATGCCGGCGGATGGCCGCATCGGCGGGTACCGGACGCGACCCGATCACGACCGGGATGGGCTGCGTCGGGTACAGGTCGTCGCCGTCGCGAGCCGTCAACGACGGGTCGTCGGCGAGCAGAGTCCCGGTGCCGACGACGATGGCGTCGGCCCCGGCGCGACGTCGGTGCACGTCGGCGCGTGCCTCCGCGCCGGTGATCCACTGGCTGGATCCATCGGATGCCGCGGCGCGGCCGTCGAGGCTCTGCGCCCACTTCACGGTGACGTGCGGGCGTCCGAGCCGCTGGGCGGTGAGCCAGCCGTCGATGATCCGGTGCGCGGCGTCGGCCTGCTCGCCGGAGTCGACGCTCACGCCCGCCGCCCGTAGCCGTTCGGCTCCGCCGCCCGAGACGGCCCCGGGGTCGTCGAGCGCGTAGACCACCCTGGCGACGCCGGCCTCGATCAGCGCGACAGCGCACGGGCCCGTGCGACCCGTGTGGTTGCAGGGCTCGAGAGTGACGACGGCCGTCGCGCCGGCGGCAGCGCCCGGCGCGAGCTTCGACAGCGCGTCGACCTCGGCGTGCGGCGTGCCGGCTCCTCGATGCCAGCCCTCGGCGAGCACATCGCCGTCGGGGGAGAGGATCACGGCACCCACCTGCGGGTTCACTCCGCGCGGGCCCAGGGTCGCGAGTTCGAGCGCGCGGGTCATCGCCCGGCGTTCCGCCTCGTTCACTGCCATCCGTGTTCCTCTCTGGACTCAGGGGTCGCAGGGAGGAGAGAGCGGAACGCGCATGCGGCGGCCCACCGTGCTGCCTCCCTTCCGGACTAGCGAGGCGGGGCCTCGCATCACCGTCGGTTCCGGATTTCCACCGGATCGGCACCTCGACGAATCGAGACGCTCGCGGACTGTCACCGCCGGTTCGGATTCCCACCGACCCCGGAGCACGTTGATGTTCTGAGTGTACAAGCCGCGTGACCGTCGGATTCATTCCCCGTAACACGACGAGAAGCAGACTCGGGTCACTGCAGCAGACGGGAGAGCCGCCGGTCGGCGAGGATCTTGCCGCCGGTCTGGCAGGTCGGGCACGTCATTTCAGCAGACGGGAGAGGCGGCGGTCGGCGAGGATCTTGCCGCCGGTCTGACACGTCGGGCAGGTCATTTCAGCAGACGGGAGAGCCGCCGGTCGGCGAGGATCTTGCCGCCGGTCTGGCAGGTCGGGCAGTACTCGAGGGAGCGATCGGCGAAGAACACGCTCCGCACGGTGTCCCCGCAGACGGGGCAGGTCTCACCGCGACGGGCGTGCACCTGCATCCCTCGCCGCTTCGCATCCTTGAGATCGGCCGGCGGTTTGCCCGACGCCTGCGCCACGGCATCCGTCAACGTCGACTGCATCGCCGCGTAGAGGCGATCGACCTCGTCGTCGGTGAGCTTGTCGGCGATCGCATACGGCGACATCTTCGCCGCGTGCAGGATCTCGTCGGAGTAGGCGTTGCCGATCCCGGCGATCACGCCCTGGTCGCGGAGGAGGCCCTTGATCTGCATCCGTCGCCCGGTGAGCACGTCGCCGAAGGCCTCACGGGTGAAGTCGGCATCGAGGGGGTCGGGCCCCAGCCGTTCGATGCCCGGGACCTGGTCGGGGTCGCGCACGACGTAGACGGCGAGCGACTTCTTCGTGCCCGCCTCGGTGAGGTCGAACCCGCTGTCGTCGTCGAACGCCACACGCAGGGCGATCGGCGACTTGCCCGGCTTGATGAGCGTCGTCGGAAGCAGCTCGTACCAGCGCAGCCATCCGGCCTTCGCGAGGTGGAAGACCAGATGCAGGTCGTCGCCCGCCGACAGCACGACGAATTTGCCCCGCCGCGTCGCCGCGGTGATCTCGGCACCGTGCAGCGCCGTGTTCGGCGGATCGTAGGTCTTGAGCGCGGCGATCGCCCCGACGCTCGTTCGCGTGATCGTGCGCCCCACCACGCGGTCGGCGAGGAAGGTCGTCAGGCCCTGTACTTCCGGCATCTCCGGCATGCGCCCATCCTGCCACCCGCCTCCGACACCGGGCCAGGGGAGGGGCTCAGTCCAGCATGGGCCACGGCACCGGGGTGCGGTCGTCGTCACGGAGGAGGCCCGCGATCCAGCTGTCCTCGCGCCGGTCGCCGCTCGCGAAGGCCTGTCGCAGGAGGCCCTCGTAACGGAAACCCAGTGCGCGCGCGGTCTTCGCCGAGGCCACGTTGCCGGCGACCGCGCGCCATTCGACGCGGGCCAGACCGAGCTCTCGGAAGCCCCAGTCCACGACGGCGGTCGCCGCCTCCGAGACGTAGCCTCTGCCCCGTGCCGCAGGCGTGGCCCAGAACCCGAGTTCGGCACGACCTCCTGCACGATGCGAGGCGATGTCGTGAAGACCGATCATCCCGACGAGGATGCCGTCGGCTCGCACCGCCCACACCGTCTCGCTCCCGTCAGCCCACCACGCGCTCACAAGACGGACGAACTCCTCGGCATCCGAGCGTGAATACGGGCTCGGCACCGTCGTCCACGTCTGGATGTCCGGATCCTGGCACGCGTCGGTGATCGCGTCGACGTCGGAGGCGTCCGGAGCGCGCAGCACGAGGCGATCGGTGGTGAGGGTGACCGGTTCCATCCCGAAAGCCTACTGATCGCCGAGCGGCCCCCTTGCTTCCGAGCGGCCCCCTTAGAGGCGGTCCCAAAGGGGGTGGGTCGCACGCACAGGGGTGGCTCGGCGAGGGCGCGCGCGTCGGCGAAGGCGAGCGCGTCGGCGAAGGCGAGGGTTCGCGCCGCAGTGTCGGACGCCGCGGCTAGGCTTGTCAGGTGACTGTTCCGGGGATTCTGCGCGCCTTGGAAGAGGCGTCTCTGTATCGTGACGCCCTCCGCTGGGCGCAGACCGACGCCGACCTCGGACTGGTCGACGGGCTCGACGCGCCCGCGCTCGCCGGGCTGCTCGACAAGCGCCGTGCCGCGGGGCAGCCGGCGTCGCTGCTCGCCGTCGTCCCGACGGGGCGCCGCGCCGAATCGCTGTCGCAGGCTGTCGCCGCCTACCTGCCCGAGGCCGAGGTCGTCACCTTCCCCGCGTGGGAGACGCTGCCGCATGAGCGGCTCAGCCCCAGCCCCGACACGGTCGGCCAGCGATTGCAGACCCTGCGCCGCATCGCCGAGTGGTCGGGGGAGCGCCCGCTCGTCGTCGTGGCGTCGGTGCGGGCGGCCCTGCAGCCCATCGCCGGCAACCTCGGCGACATCGTGCCGCTCGAGCTCTCCGTCGGCACCCGCGGGTACGAGCTCGACCACGTCGCCGAGCAGCTCGTCGAGCGCGCCTACTCCCGGGTCGACATGGTGTCGCGCCGCGGCGAGTTCGCGGTGCGCGGCGGCATCCTCGACGTCTTCCCGCCGACCTCCGAGCACCCGTTCCGCGTCGAGTTCTTCGGCGACGAGGTCGACCAGATCCGTGCGTTCTCGGTCGCCGACCAGCGTTCCCTCCCCGGCGACGTCGCCCTCGTCGACCTCCCGCCGAGCCGCGAGCTGCTGCTCACGCAGGACGTGCGCGACCGTGCGCGTGCTCTGATCGGCGGCTTCCCCGCGATCGCCGGGATGCTCGAGAAGATGGCGGAGGGCATCCCCGTCGAGGGGATGGAGTCGCTGCTGCCCGCCGTGGCCGGACCGCTGAAGTCGCTCGTCGAGTACCTGCCCGAGGGCACCGCGACCGCGGTCGTCGATCCCGAGCGCTCCAGCGCCCGCGCTATCACGCTCGGCGAGACGAACCGCGAGTTCCTCGATGCCGCGTGGAGCGCCGCGACGTCGGGCGCGTCCGCTCCCATCGACCTCGGAGCCGGCGACTTCCTCACGATCGCGCGGCTGCGCGAGGTCGTGCGCGAGCGCGGCGGCGTCTGGTGGCGCCTCAGTCCCTTCGCGATGGGGGGAGAGGATGCCGAGACGATCGATGCGGCTGTCATCCCGTCATTCCACGGCAACGTCGACGGCGCGATCTCGTTCGTCGAGGCGAAGGTGTCGGACGGCTGGCGCGTCGTCGTGATCGCGACCGGTCCCGGTCTCGTCGACCGGGCGCGCGACGTGCTGTCCGACCGGGGCATCGCCGCCCGGGTCGTCGAGCAGCTGACCGAGCTTCCCGACACCGGGGTCGCCACGCTCGTGACGGGATCCGTGGAGTCCGGGTTCCAGATCGCCGACGCCAAGCTCGCCGTCCTCACCGACAACGAGTTCTACGGACGCACGATCGGCGGCGACCAGCGCGTCGTGAAGAAGCTCGCCTCGCGGCGCAAGAACGTCGTCGATCCTCTTCAGCTCAAGCAGGGCGACTTCGTCGTGCACAACACGCACGGCATCGGCCGCTTCGTCGAGATGACCAAGCGCGAGGTGTCGACGGGCGGACGCAACGCGACCAAGTCGACGCGCGACTACCTCGTGCTCGAATACGCGCCGTCGAAGCGCGGCTACCCGGGCGACAAGCTGTTCGTGCCGACGGACCAGCTCGACCTGCTGTCGAAGTACGTGGGCGGCGAGGCGCCGACCCTGTCGAAGATGGGCGGCAGCGACTGGGCGCAGGCGAAGGGCAAGGCGCGCAAGGCCGTGCGCGACATCGCCGTCGAGCTCGTCAAGCTCTACTCGGCGCGCATGAGCGCCAAGGGCCACGCCTTCGGCCCCGACACCCCGTGGCAGCGGGAGCTCGAAGAGGCGTTCCCGTTCGCCGAGACGCACGACCAGCTGCAGACCATCGACGAGATCAAGGCCGACATGGAGCGGCCCATCCCCATGGACCGCCTGCTGTCGGGCGACGTCGGCTTCGGCAAGACCGAGGTCGCCGTACGAGCGGCGTTCAAGGCGATCCAGGACGGCAAGCAGGTCGCGATGCTCGTGCCGACCACCCTGCTCGTCAAGCAGCACCTCGAGACGTTCACGGAGCGGTTCGCGGGCTTCCCGGTCAAGGTGCGGCCGCTGTCGCGCTTCCAGACCGACAAGGAGGCGCGGCTGACGCTCGAGGGGCTGCTCGACGGCACGGTCGACATGGTCATCGGCACGCACCGCATCCTCACCGACCAGGTGATGTTCAAGGACCTCGGCCTCATGATCATCGACGAGGAGCAGCGGTTCGGTGTCGAGCACAAGGACGCGCTCAAGAAGATGAAGACGAACGTCGACATCCTCGCGATGAGCGCCACCCCGATCCCGCGCACCCTCGAGATGGCCGTCACGGGCATCCGCGAGATGTCGACCCTCGCGACGCCGCCGGAGGACCGGCATCCGATCCTCTCGTTCGTCGGCCCCCGCAGCGACAAGCAGATCGCCGCCGCCATCCGTCGCGAGATCCTGCGCGAGGGTCAGGTGTTCTTCGTGCACAACCGCGTGCAGTCGATCCAGCGGGTCGCCGCGCAGCTCGCGGAGCTCGTGCCGGAGGCTCGCTTCGCCGTCGCTCACGGGCAGATGGGAGAGCACCAGCTCGAGCAGGTCGTCGACGACTTCTGGGAGCGCAAGTTCGACGTGCTCGTGTCGACGACGATCATCGAGACCGGCCTCGACATCTCCAACGCGAACACGATCATCATCGACCGTGCCGACAAGTACGGCCTGAGCCAGCTGCACCAGCTCCGCGGACGCGTGGGCCGCGGACGTGAGCGCGCCTACGCGTACTTCCTCTACGACGACATGAAGCCGCTCTCCGAGACAGCGGCCGATCGGCTGCAGACCATCGCCGTGAACAACGATCTCGGTTCGGGTATGCAGGTCGCCCTGAAGGACCTCGAGCTGCGCGGAGCGGGCAACATGCTCGGCGCCGAGCAGGCCGGGCACATCGCCGGCGTCGGATTCGACCTCTACCTGCGGATGATCGGCGAGGCCGTCGCGACGTTCCGCGGCGACGAGGTCGAGAGCGGGCAGGAGCTGCGGCTGGAACTGCCGCTCGACGCCCGCATCCCCGAGCACTACATCGACAGCGAGCGCCTGCGGCTGGAGGCGTACCAGAAGCTCTCCGCCGCCTCTGCCGCGACCGCCAAGGACGACGCGATCGACCTCGTGATCGACGAGCTCACCGATCGCTACGGCACGCCTCCCGAGGAGGTCGAGGGTCTGATCGCCGTCGCCCGGCTGCGGCGCCGCGCCGCACGAGCCGGTCTCGCCGACGTCGTGGTCATGGGGTCGAACCTGCGCATCGCGCCGGCACGCCTCGAGGACTCGATCAAGGTGCGTCTGCAGCGGCTCTACCCCAAGGCCAAGCTCGTGGCGGGCGGCGAGGCGCTGGTCGTGCCGATGCCGACCGTGCCGGCCGCGGTCGGCGTGGGCCTCGAGTCCCTGCCCGACGCGGAACTGCTCGAGTGGGTCGGCCAGCTGTTCACGGCGATCTTCCCGGAGCCCGTCAAGGCCGAGTGAGGATGCTGAGCCGTAGCGGCCCCTCGCGACCACGGCTCAGAGCGAGAACCCGCCGTCCGATGTGAGCACCTGACCGACCACCCAGGAGCCGTCCGGGGTGCAGAGCCAGCCGATCAGGCTCGCGGGGTCGGAGGGGCGTCCCACTCGACCGAACGGCTGCGCGCTGATCCATTCGGCGACACCTGACAGATCGCGGTCGGTGGTGTCCGGATCGAGGTACCCCGTGTTCACCGGACCGGGGTTGACGGTGTTCAGCACGATGCCGACGTCGAGCAGCTCCCTCGCGACCGACCGGGTGATGCCGGCGAGCGCCGCCTTGCTCGTCGCATAGGCGATCTCGCCGACCATCGCGCCGTGTCCCTGACCGGAGGTCATCCAGATCACGTGGCCTGTCGGTGCGTCGAACGGTCCGAGGTCCGCAACGCGGTCGCCGGGCCGTGCGACATCGACGTGCGAGCCGCCCCGTTCGGTCCGCCGCCGCCGCGCGAGCCCCGCGGTCAGCAGGAGCGACGCGCGGGCGTTGGTCTGCCAGTGGGCGTCGAGCCGGTCGGGCGTCATGTCGAAGATCGAGCCGTCCCCTCCGGTCAGAGCCTGATTGCACACGAGGATGTCGAGACGACCCGTCAGGGCGGATGCTGCGTCGAGCAGTGGCTCGATCGTCGCCGGATCGCGCAGATCGGCGTGGTGATCGCTCATCGCGGCACCGGGAGCGAGGGCGTCGGCGATCTCCGCGCGCACAGCGTCGAGGTCGTCGGCGCCCCACGGCTGGTCGATGTCGTGCGGACGGTAATGGTGGGTCACGACGTTCGCGCCGAGAGACGCGAGGCGCACGGCGGTCGCGAAGCCGATGCCGCGGAGGCGCGAGACGCCGGTCACGAGGGCGGTCTTGCCGCGCAGGGGAAGAGGGGAAGCGTGCATGGGGTTGCCTTTCGATCGGAGGTGCCGAGGCGCGCGGGAACGCAGCCGAACGGCGGGGGAGAGGATCGAGTCAGAGGCCAGCCATGGGCGCCAGCGTAGCAGCGGGACTAGCGACAGGCGAGCCGCACGTCAACGGGGTGACCGGTGCCGCGCGCCCGCGGGATAGTGGATGCATGTGGGCACTGCTGATCATCCTCCTCGTCCTGTGGGCCGGTCTCGCGGTCTTCGGCTTCGTCATCAAGGGGCTGCTGTGGCTGGCGGTCCTGGGAGTCGTGCTGTTCCTTGCGACGCTCGTGATCGGGATGCTGCGCCGAGGCGCCGCCACCAGGAAGTAGGTCTCTCGTTCACGCATTCGTCGGCGCTACGCTGACGACATGCTGTACGAGCACCTCGGGGCTCGGCCCCGGATCCACGACACCGCCGTCATCGCTCCGACCGCCGTGATCTCCGGCGACGTGCAGATCGGGCCCGGCTGCCAGGTCCTGCACGGCGCGGTCATCACGGCCGAGGGCGGACCGATCACGATCGGCGAGCACGTCATCGTGATGGAGAACGCCCTGATCAGGGCGACGGCGGCGAACGCCGTGCACATCGGGCCGCACACGCTGATCGGCACGCTCGCGAGCATCGCGGGCGCGACGGTGGGCGAAGAAGTCTTCTTCGCCTCCGGTGCGCGGATCTTCAACGGCGCGATCGTCGGCGACCGCTGCGAGGTGCGGGTCAATGCGATCGTGCACCGGCGGGCGGTGCTGCCGTCGGGCACCGTGGTGCCGATCGGCTGGGTGGCCGTCGGCGACCCCGTGCAGCTGCTCTCCCCGGATCGCGAAGACGAGATCGCCGCCGCGCAGCCCGAGCTCGACTTCCCCGGCCATGTGTTCGGGGTCGACCGCGACACCCCCGACCTCATGGTGCAGCTCACCGAGCGCTACGGCAGCTCGCTGGCCAGGCACGCCCGGGACGTGCGTGTCGACGGTGCAGCGGCGGGTGGGGAGTGAGCGCTGGCACAGGCCTGGTGCGCCCGGACGTCACGACGGGGGATGCCGAGGCGATCGCCCGCGCGTGCTACGGCATCGAGGCGACGGCGACGGAGCTCGGCAGCAACCAGGACCGCAACTTCGTGCTGCACGAGGCCGACGGCGGACGCAGTGTGCTGCGGGTCGACAACCCCGTGTTCGGCGATGAGGCGCGCGATGCCCAGCACGCTGCGCTCGAGGCCTACCGCGCGGCGGGTGTGCGTGTGCCCGCGGTGCTCGCCGGGCTCGACGGTCGGCTGACCCAGCGCTGGCAGGGGTTCGCGGTGCGGCGCAGCGAGTACGCGGAGGGTGAGCCGATCGTCGATGAGGGCTACCTCGCCCCGGTCGTGCTCGCCGAGTTCGGCGCGCTCGCCGCGGCATCCGTCTCCGCGCTCGCCGATCTGCAGCATCCGGGACTCGACCGGGAGCAGATGTGGGACATGCGCGTCGCGTACGACCAGGTCCGCGCGCTCGCCGACGCGATCGACGACGACGACCTTCGGCGGCGCGTGCTGTCGGCGGCGGACGAGGCGCACACCGCGCTCGCCGCGGTGGCGTCCGACCTTCCTGTGCAGCCGATCCACGGCGACCTGACCGACGACAACGTGACAGGTGTCCGCGGAGCCGACTCCCGGCTGCATCCGCACGTCGTGCTCGACCTCGGCGACCTCGGACTCGGATGGCGGGTCGCGGAACTCGCCGTGTGCGCCTCGTCGATGCTGCACCACGAGCCGGAGCGTCCGCTGCGGGTGCTCGACACGATCGTCGCCTTCCACGAGCGTGTGCTGCTGCAGCGGGCGGAAGCACGGGCGGTGTGGCCGCTCATCGTGCTGCGAGCGGCGCTGCTCGTCGCCAGCGGGTGGCGGCAGCTCGCGATCGACGGCGCCAACGACTACGCGCGGGAGCGCATCGCGACGGAGCAGGCGATCTTCGACGCCGCCACGGCCGTGCCGCTCGCCGAGGCGGTCGAGCACGTGCTCGACCGACTGGGCGTCGTGCCTGCGCCCGACCGGCCGCGGGCGACCCACGGACTGCTTCCCGACCTCGCCGGCGGACTCGTCGTCGTCGATGCGGGCGTCGAATCGGCCGAGCTCGACGCAGGACGCTGGACGGATGCCGCGGCCGAGACCCGCCTCGTCGCCGAGGCGCACGCTCGGGGAGCCGCCGTGGCGGTGCTGCCGTACGGCACGTTCCGACTCACCCGTGCGACGGTCGACGCCGCCGATCCGGCGGCGACGTGGCCGGTCGAGGCCGAGCTGCACGTGGCCCCCGGACGGGAGTCGCGCATCATCGCTCCGTGGGCCGGCGACCTGCAGGACGACGACGCAGGCCTCCGCCTCGTCGCGGACGACGGGTGGGTGCTGGAACTGCGCGGCTCAGGACTGCGTGGCTCAGGATTGCGTGGCGGGCCCGCAGGCCGGCTCGTGGGAGCGGGCGAGCAGATCGCGACGGTCGCGGCGGCCGGGGACCCCGCCGTGCTCGTGATCGGAGTCCGGCGGATCGGCGCGCCTCCTCACCACGGTCGGGGCGACGCCGCGGCCCTCGTGACCCCCGACCCCGTGCCCGCGTGGCGGCGGCTCACTGCGGATCCGGCCGCGCTGCTCGGCATCCCCTCGCACGCCGAGCACGACGAAGCGGGGGAGGAGCTGCGTCGGAGAGAGCGCATCTTCGCCGAGGCGCAGGAACGGTATTACGAGCGTCCGCCGCAGATCGAGCGCGGCTGGCGCCACCACCTGATCGACACGACGGGCCGCACCTACGTCGACATGGTGAACAACGTCGCCGGACTCGGCCACGCGCACCCTCTCGTGGCGGACGCCGCGAGCCGTCAGCTGCGCACGCTCGCGACCAACTCGCGCTTCCTGTTCCGCGACCTCGCCGAGTACAGCGAGCGGCTCATCGCGCTGATGCCGGAGGGCAGTGCGCTCGACACGGTGCTGCTCGTCAACAGCGGCTCCGAGGCGGTCGATCTCGCCCTCCGGCTCGCGCAGGCCGCCACCGCGCGTCGGACGGTCGTCGCGCTCCGCGAGGCGTACCACGGGTGGACCATGGCGAGCGACGCGGTCACGACCAGCGCGTACGACAACCCCTTCGCGCTCGAGACGCGTCCCGACTGGGTGCACGTCGCCGACGTGCCCAACCGCTACCGCGGCGCCTATCGCGGCGACGACACGGCCCACCGCTACCTCGCGGACCTCGACGCCGACCTCGACCGACTCGCCGCCGAGGGGCGGGACGTCGCGGCCTTCCTCTGCGAATCCGTGCTCGGCAATGCCGGCGGCGTGCTGCTCCCCGACGGCTACCTCGCCGGAGCCTACGAACGCGTGCGTGCTCGCGGTGGGCTCTGCATCGCCGACGAGGTCCAGGTCGGGTTCGGACGCATGGGGTCGACGTTCTGGGGCTTCGAGCAGTCGGGCGTCGTGCCCGACATCGTCACGATCGCGAAGCCCATGGGCAACGGGTTCCCGATCGGCGGCGTCATCACCTCGAAGCGGATCGCCGACGCGCTCAGCAGCCAGGGGCAGTTCTTCTCGTCGGCGGGCGGCAGCACGCTCAGCTGCCGGGTGGGGATCGCCGTGCTCGACGCGATGGAGGCGGACGGGCTGCAGAGCAACGCCCGCGAGATCGGTGCTCGGCTGGCTGACGGGTTCCGGGAGCTCGCGCGACGGCATCCGCTGATCGGGCCCGTGCACGGCGCGGGCCTGTACCTCGGCGTGGAGCTGGTGCGCGACAGGGAGACGATGGAGCCGGCGGATGCCGAGGCCGCGGCGATCTGCGAACGGATGCGGGAGCTCGGGGTCGTCGTCCTCACGACATCGGAGCGGTCGAACGTGCTCAAGGTCAAGCCGCCGCTGTGCCTGACCGCGGACAGCGCCGACCACGTGCTCGCCTCGCTGGATCGGGTGCTCTCGGAAGGATGGTGAGCCCGGCCTTCGAATCCGGCCTTCGTTCGTCATGTTAAATGCGTATTTCGAACGAGATTTGCTCTTCCGCTGACGAATAGCCCGGGTCCATACTGATGCTCAGCGTCGGACGACCCGAAGTCCGGCCCCTGCGCTGTTCCCGGAGGAGTACATATGGCCACGAAGACCAAGCCGCTCGCGCAGGGAGGCGGAACCCTCCGACGCAACCTCGGACTGTGGGCGATCGTGGGACTCGGTCTCGGCTACATGACGCCCACCGTCGTGTTCGACACCTTCGGCATGGTCGCCCGCGACACGAACGACGTCGTCCCGGCCGCGTACCTCGTCGCGCTGATCGTCATGGTGTTCACCGCCATCAGCTACGGCAAGATCGCCAGCGCCATCCCGAGCGCCGGATCCGCCTACACCTACGTGCGCGAGTCGATCCATCCGAACCTCGGCTTCATGGTCGGCTGGACCTCGCTGATCGACTACGTGCTCCTGCCGATGGTGAACTGCCTCATCATCAAGAGCTACCTCGAGGCGATGTTCCCCGACGTCCCGGCCTGGATCTGGGTCGTGCTCTACTGCATCCTCGTCACGAGCATCATCTACATGACCATGCGCGGCACGTCGAACCTCAACATGATCCTGCTCGTGTTCTCGATCGTCGTCATGGTGGTGTTCGTGGTGCTCGTCGTCGCGCAGCTCATGCGCGGGGAGGGCGCGGCGACGATCCTCTCGGTCGGCGCCTTCCTGCACGACGACGTGACCATGGGAGCGGTGCTGACGGGCGCCACCATCGTCTGCTTCTCGTTCATCGGCTTCGACGCGGTGACGATGTACGCGGAGGAGGCGAAGGATCCGAAGATCATGCCCAAGGCGATCCTCCTCACGGTCCTCCTCGGCGGGGGGATCTTCCTCGTGGCCTCGTACGTGTCGCAGCTGCGGTTCCCCGACTGGAACGAGTTCGCCCCCGGCGGCGACATGCAGTTCGTCGAGGACTCGACCCTGCCGATCATCGGCGATCTCGTGGGCGGCGACGTCTTCATGGCGGTGCTCACCGCGGCTGGTTTCTGCGCGACTCTCGCGTCGGGTCTCGCCTCGCACGCCTCGGTCTCGCGCATGCTCCTCGTGATGGGGCGCAACAACGTGCTGCCGCAGCGCGCCTTCGGCTACATCAACCGCCGCACCCACACGCCGACGTTCAACATCGTGCTGGTGGGGGCGATCTCGCTGCTCGCGATCCCGTTCACGCTCGAGCTGATCGCCGCGTGGATCAACTACGGCGCGCTCATCGCGTTCACGTTCGTCAACGTCTCGGTGATCGCCTGGTTCGCCATCCGCAAGGGTATGCGCCGCACGCCGCGGGAGATCTTCTCGTACATCGTGATGCCGGGCATCGGCATGCTGCTCACGGGGCTGCTGTGGGTGAACCTGCACCCCGACGCGCTGATCGGCGGCATCACCTGGACGGTGCTCGGTCTCATCTACCTCGCGGTCATCACGAAGGGCTTCCGCAAGAAGGTGGTCGCGTTCGACGAGAACCAGGCGGTGACGGGCTACAACAAGGTCGTGAAGGTGCCGGTCGACGAGCGCTGAGGCGTCCGCCGGTTTCGAATCGCTTGAATTGCAGCATTCCCCGGGTGGGAGCTGCCATTCAAGCGATTCGAAACGCGGATGGCGTCAGATGACGCCCTGCGCGAGCATCGCGGCAGCCACGCGCTCGAAGCCGGCGATGTTGGCGCCCGCCACGTAGTCGCCCGCGACGTCGTAGCGCTCGGCGGCGTCGAACGCGGCCCGGTGGATGTCGGCCATGATCTCGCGCAGCTTGTTCTCGCTCGCGTCGAAGCTCCAGCGCTGACGGGAGGCGTTCTGGCTCATCTCGAGCGCCGAGGTGGCCACGCCGCCGGCGTTCGCGGCCTTGCCGGGGGCGAACAGCACGCCGGCCGCCTGGAAGGCGTCGATCGCCGAGGGGACGCACGGCATGTTCGCGCCCTCGGACACGGCGCGGACGCCGTTCGCGATCAGCGCCTGCGCGGCCTCGTGGTCGAGCTCGTTCTGCGTCGCCGAGGGCACCGCGATGTCGACGGGGACCTCCCACACGCTGCCGCCCTCGACGAAGCGGGCACTCGGCCGGCGACGCGCGTACTCGACGATGCGGGCGCGCTCCACCTCCTTGATCTGACGCAGCAGATCGACGTCGATGCCCTCGTCGTCGACGACATAGCCGGAGGAGTCGGATGCCGTGACTGCGGTCGCCCCGAGCTGCGCAGCCTTCTGGATCGCGTAGATCGCGACGTTGCCCGAGCCGGAGACCGCGACGCGCTTGCCGTCGAGCGAGTCGCCGTGCACGCCGAGCATCTCCTGCGCGAAGAACACCGCGCCGTACCCGGTGGCTTCGGTGCGCACCTCGGCGCCACCCCATCCGGTGCCCTTGCCGGTGAACATGCCCGACTCGTGGCGGTTGGTGATCTTGCGGTACTGGCCGAACAGGTAGCCGATCTCGCGGCCGCCGACGCCGATGTCACCGGCAGGCACGTCGGTGTGCTCGCCGAGGTGACGGTAGAGCTCGCTCATGAACGACTGACAGAAGCGCATGATCTCGGCATCTGACCGTCCGTGCGGGTCGAAGTCGGATCCGCCCTTGCCGCCGCCGATGCCCTGTCCGGTGAGCGCGTTCTTGAAGATCTGCTCGAAGCCGAGGAACTTGATGATCGACAGGTTCACCGAGGGGTGGAAGCGCAGGCCGCCCTTGTACGGGCCGAGCACCGAGGAGAACTGGATGCGGTAGCCGCGGTCTACCTGCAGCCGTCCCGCGTCGTCGACCCACGGGACGCGGAACAGGATCTGCCGCTCCGGCTCGACGAGGCGCTCGACGATCCCGCCGTCGACGTACTCCGGATGCCGTTCGAGCACCGGGGCGATCGAGTTCAGCACTTCGTGCACGGCCTGCTGGAACTCCGGCTCGTGCGGGCTGCGCGCCAGCACGGTGTCGAAGACGGGCTGCACGGTGTCGGCGAGCGGGTGGAAGTCGGCGGAGGGGGAAGGTGAAGGGGTCACGCGCGAGAGGGCTTTCTGACGGGGTTCAGGGGCGTGCGATCGTGTCGCGTGAAGAAGGGGACGCCGGATGGGGCGAGCTTTTCACTCTATCGGGATGCCGGAATATGGCATGCCGAGCGCACGGACAGGCGGGCGGGACGCGGTGCGACCGCCTCCCGCCCGCCTCTCCGGCATCAGGTCATCCGGTGTTCTGCAGCCCGGCTGCTACGCCGCTGACCGACAGCAGGAGCAGACGACGCTGCTCGTCCTCCGATCCGGAGCCCACGGCCTCGGCCGGGTCGCGGAGGGCGCGCAGCGCGCGCAGCTGCAGCAGCGACAGCGCATCGACGTACGGCGTGCGCAGCTGCACGGCGCGCTGCAGGATCGGCTTGTTCTCGAGCAGGCCGACGCCGCCGGTGAGACGGATGACCCACTCGCGGGTGAGCGCCAGCTCGTCGAGCACGAGCTGCGCGAGGTCGTCGCGGTCGCCGAGCGCCAGGTACTGGCGGGCGATGCGCTCATCGGTCTTCGCGAGGCTCATCGCGACGTTGTCGATCATGGTGTGCAGCAGCGGCCACTCGCGATACGCCTCGGCCAGTCGCTGCTCGTCGCCGACGGCGGCGAGGGCCGTGCCGAGACCGAACCACCCGGCGAGGTTGATGCGCGCCTGCGTCCACGCGAACACCCACGGGATCGCCCGCAGGTCTTCCAGCGACTCCACCGACAGGCCGCGTCGCGCGGGGCGCGACCCCAGCGCGAGCAGCCCGATCTCCTCCATGGGGGTCACGGTCGCGAACCACGGGGCGAAGCCGTCGGCCTTCACGAGCGAGAAGAACCGCTCACGGGACGAGCGGTCCATGACCTCGGCGATGTCGGCGAAGCGGCGCGCGGCGTCGCTCGTGCGCTGCTCGACGGTAGGGGAGGAGGCGAGCAGCGTCGCTGCGGCGACCTGATCGATGTGACGCATCGCGATCGCCGGCTCGCCGTAGCGGGCGAAGATGACCTCGCCCTGCTCGGTGAGCTTGAAACGGCCGTCCACCGAGTGGGGCGGCTGCGCGAGGATCGCGGAGTTCGCGGGGCCGCCGCCGCGGCCGAGAGCACCGCCCCGACCGTGGAACAGCGTCAGCTCGATGCCGGACTCCTTGGCCCAGAGCGCGATCTTCTCCTGGGCCTCGTACAGCGCGAGGTTCGCGGCGACCGGGCCGACGTCCTTCGACGAGTCGGAGTACCCCAGCATGACCTCGAGGCGGTTGCCGGTGGCGGCCATGCGCTCGCGGAACTCGGGGAACGTGACGGCCTCGGCGAGGATCGCGGGCGCGGCCTGCAGGTCGGCGAAGGTCTCGAACAGCGGCACCACGTCGAGCACCGGGGCGTCGTCGCCGAGCGCGTGGCGGGCGAGCGTGTACACGTTCGCGAGGTCGGACGCGGCCTGCGTGAACGACACGACGTAGCGACCGGCAGCACGCAGACCCCGGTCGCGCTGGATGTCGGCGATCGCGCGGAAGACCTCGAGGACCTCCTCGGTCTGGGCGCTCACCGGCTCGTCACCGGAGAGCTCGGCCAGCGCCTTCGCGTGCACCTGCGAGTGCTGACGCACCTCGAGCTCGGTCAGGTGGAAGCCGTACGTCTCGACCTGCCAGATGAGGTGCTGCACACCGCCGAACGCGTGACGGCGGGCGCCGGCATCCGCGAGCGACGACTGCACCGCGCGGAGATCGGCGAGGAGCTCCTCGGGGGCGCCGTACCGCTCGTCGTCGCCGCGACGGGTGGCGCCGACGCGATGCGCGAGGGCGAGCACGACCCGGCGGTGCGGCTCGCCGGGCGACCGTGCGGCGAGCTCGTCGGCGAGTCCGGGCTCGGCGGTCGCGAAGCGCTCCCACAGTGCGAGCACCTCGTCGCTGGGCGGCGTGTCCTCGGCATCCAGCGTCAGCGTGCGGCCGATGCGCTCCAGGGCGCGCTCGAGTCCGCGCAGCACGTGGTCGGAGGCGATCTGCGACGCCTCCCTGGTGACGGATGCCGTGACGAACGGGTTGCCGTCGCGGTCGCCGCCGACCCAGGAGCCGACGCGTACGAAAGCCGGCACGACGGGCTCGCTCGCGCCCGAGTCGTCGCCGCGCAGGGCGTCGTCGATGCGGCGGTACACGTGCGGCACCGTCGTGAACAGCGTCTCGTCGAACACGCTCATGACCGTGCGCACCTCATCGGTGGGCGAGGGCTTCTGCGCGCGCAGAGGCGCAGTGCGCCACAGGGTCTCGATCTCCTCGAGCATGCGGCGGCGCGCCCGGTGCTGCTCCGCGCCGCTCTCGCTCGCGGCGTCGTGCTGGGTGAGCAGCTCGGAGAGGCGGCGGATGCTCGACGACACGGCGCGCCGGCGGGCCTCGGTGGGGTGCGCGGTGAACACGGGGTGGAAGCGCAGGCCCCGCAGGCGGCGGCGCGCTTCATCGTCGCCCACCTCGGACTTCAGTCGGGCGTAGGCGGTCGCGACGGTGTCGGCGGCGTCCTCGCGACCGGGCTGGCCGGCGCGCTCGCGCAGCACGCGCACGCGCTGGTGCTCCTCGGCGAGGTTGACCAGGTGGAAGTAGCACGTGAAGGCGCGGGCGACCTCGTCGGCGCGCTCGATCGTGAACGATTCCGCGATCGCCGCAGCGCGGTCGAACGCATCGGACGTCTCCTCGTCGTACGCCTGGATGGTGGCGAGACGCAGGCGCTCGACGTCGGCGAACAGCTCGTCGCCTCCGGCTTCGCGCAGCACCTGGCCGAGGAGACCGCCGAGCATTCTCACGTCGGAGCGCATGGCGTCCGGAATGCCGCGGCCCGCTTCGAATCGGCCGATGATGCGGATGGCCGAGGTGTCGGTGGGCTCGGGAAAACTCTGTGCGGGGGTCACGCACACGAGCGTAGCCGGGTCGGGAGCGGTGCCCTGCACGCATGACGGCGCGAGACATGAGAGAGTCGATCCGAACCGAGGACCCGCACCGAGGAGCAGCCGTGACCGAAGACTCCCAGACCGATCCGCTGCGAGCGGCAGCCGACACGATGCGCGCGGTCAGGGAGCGCTGCGTGTGGTCGCAGCGCATCACGCATCGCGACCTCGTGCCCTACCTCATCGAGGAGTCGCACGAGGTGATCGAGGCCGTCGAGAGCGGCACGAGAGACGACCTGCGCGAAGAGCTCGGCGATCTGCTGTGGCAGGTGCTCTTCCACTCGGCGATCGCTGCGCAGGACCCCGACGATCCGTTCGACATCGACGACGTGGCGCAGACCCTCACCGAGAAGATGGTCAGGCGGCATCCCCATGTCTTCGCGGGCGAGGTCGCGACCACGCCCGACGAGGTGCTCGTGCACTGGAACGCCGCGAAGGCGGCCGAGAAGCGCGCGAGGACCAGCGTGCTCGACGGCGTGCCGCGCGGGATGCCGGCCCTCGCCCTCGCGCAGAAGCTCGTCGGACGTGCAGCCGGTGTCGGCGTCACGCCCGACGCGTCCGGGCCCCAGCCATCGTCCGGGCCCCACCCCTCGTCCGGGCCCCAGCCCTCGTCCGGGCCCCAGCCATCGTCCGAAGGCGAGCTCGGCGATGCCATGCTCGCCCTCGTCTCCCTCGCCCGCGAGCGAGGGTGGGACGCCGAGCGGGCACTGCGCGAGCGTCTGCGCGGCCTCGAGGACGAGGTGCGCGCCGCGGAGGCCGAGGGCTGAGGCCACTGCATCCGTCTCCGACCGGGACGGGCTTGCGTCTCCGACCTGGGAAGATGGAGACGTGGCTACTGTGAACCCGCCGCGCGGCATGCGCGACATCCTCCCCGCCGACAAGGCCCGCCGCGAGCGGGTGCTCTCCGTCATCCGCGACCGCTACCGCGCGCACGGCTTCGACGAGATCGAGACCCCGGCGCTCGAGGAGTACTCGCGCCTGCACGCCGGCATCGGCGGTGACAACGAGAAGCTGGCCTACAACGTGCTGCGTCGCGGCCTCGACGCCGAGGCGATCAGGGCGGCGGCCGACGACCAGGGCGCGCTCGCCGACCTGGGGCTGCGCTACGACCTCACCGTGCCGCTCGCGCGCTTCTACGCGAGCAACCGCGGACAGCTGCCCGGCGTGTTCCGTGCGATCCAGATCGGGTCGGTCTGGCGCGCCGAGCGCCCACAGAAGGGGCGCTACCGCCAGTTCGTGCAGTGCGACATCGACATCATCGGCGACGACTCGTCGCGGGCCGAGGCCGAGCTGATGGTGGCCTCGCTCGACGCCACGGGCGCGCTGGGTCTCGAGGGCGCGACGGTGCGCATCAACGACCGCCGCGCGCTCGACTGGATGCTCGACAGCTTCGGCTTCACCGCCGAGGAGCGCCCCGGCGTGCTCATCACGATCGACAAGCTCGACAAGATCGGCGTCGAGGGCGTGGCGGCGGAGCTCCGCGAGCGGGGCGCCGCGGCATCCGCCGTCGACGCGTTCGAGGCGTTCCTGCAGCGCCCGCAGACCATGGAGTACAACCCGTTCGGCGAGAGGCAGATCCGCAAGGCGCTGCCCGACGGAGCGCCCGACGACATCGTCGCGCACCTCGTCGGCATTGGAGACGCCGTGGCAGCGGGTCTCGCTCCGGACGCTCCCTCCGCCGACGTCACCGACATCCCCCTCGTCTTCGACCCGTTCCTCGTTCGGGGCATGGGCTACTACACGGGCACGATCTTCGAGCTCGCGCACCCCTCGGTCGGCTACTCGCTGGGCGGCGGAGGTCGCTACGACGGCATGATCGGCCGCTTCCTCGGGCAGCAGGTCGCGGCGGTCGGGTTCTCGCTCGGCTTCGAGCGCCTCGTCGACCTCGTCGCGGACGGGACGGATGCCGAGGAGCGCGCCGTCGTGCTGATCCACGACGCCGACGTGCCGGTCGGGGAGCTCGTCCGGCACAAGGCCGCGCTCGTCGCGTCCGGTGCCCGCGTGCGGCTCGAACGGCGCACCAAGAACGTCAAGGCGCTGCTGGAGCGCTCTGCCGCCGACGGCTACACGGCCTTCGCGACCGTGAGCGCCGGCGCCTCCGACCTGGAGCTCAAGCCGCTCAGCTGACGGACGCGGTGCGGAGTACCCGGCGCAGCGTCTCCCGGATTCCGTTCACGCCGCGTTCACGACCGTGGGGTCGAATCAGCGCATGCGCCGATCGCCCATCGCCGTTCTCGCCGGGATCGGCGTCGTCGCCGTCACCACCGCGTTCGGCGTCGGCGCCGTGCTGCGGCGCCAGGCGGCGATCGCCCGTCGCCGCATCGGCAAGCCCCTGGGCGAGGAGTCGATCGACGCCGATCGAGTCTGGCGCCGCGCACTCGAGGGCGACCCCGTCGACCTGCTCGTGCTCGGCGACTCGCTCGCGGCAGGGCTCGGGGCCGAGCGGCGCAAGGAGACCCTGGGCGGTCGGCTCGCGAAAGGGCTCGGTCGCCGCCTGCACCGCCCGGTGCGCTTGCGGACCGGCGCCGTGGTGGGCTCGGAGTCGCCCGACCTCGACGCGCAGCTCGCACTCCTTCCCGCCGGGTATGCGCCGGATGTCGCCGTGATCGTGGTCGGCGGCAACGACGTGACCCACCGGCTGCCCGTGTCGACCTCGACGCGGCACCTCCGTCACACGATCGACGAGCTGCGAGCCCGCGGTGCCGAGGTCGTCGTGGGGACGTGCCCCGACCTCGGCGCGCTCCGTCCGGTGCCGCAGCCGCTGCGTCGGCTCGTATCGAGCCTCTCCCGTCGGCTGGCCGAGGCGCAGACCGCCACGGCGCGCGACGCGGGCGCCGTCGCGGTCGACCTGCGCCGCGCCGTCGGACCCATGTTCTTCGACGACCCCGACGCGATGTTCAGCCTCGACCGCTTCCACCCGAGTCCTCTCGGCTACCGTCGCACGGCCGACGCGCTGCTTCCCGCAGTGGTCCGAAGCGCGGAGACCGCGCTCAGCGCCCGTCGCCGTCCGGAGGCTGCGCGCTGACCGCGAGCCGCAGTCGTATCGCGCGGCAGAGGATGCCGAGCAGCACCACCGCCGTGCCGACCAGCGACGCCGCGACCGGCAGCGTGTTCACGAGCAGCAGGCACCCGAGTGCGCCGACGACCTGCAGCGCACGAGGGTACCGCCGCACCGGCCCCGCCTGTCGGAACGCGGCGGCGTTCGCGATGAGGTAGTAGAGCAGCACCCCGAACGACGAGAAGCCGATGGTCTCTCGCAGATCGCCGAGCATCACGATGGCGATCACGACGACGCCGACGGCGATCTCCGCGCGGCGGGGCACCTGCCACCGGTCGTCGATCCGGGCGAGGACGCGCGGCAGATCACTCTCCCGTGCCATCGCGAGGGCGGTGCGCCCGATGCCGGTGAGCAGAGCGAGCAGCGCGCCGAGCGACGCGGCTGCCGCGGTGATCCGCACGACGGGACCGAGCGCCGACCACTCGCTCGCCGCGACCACCTCGGCGAGCGGAGCGGTCGTCGCCGCGGCATCCGCTCCGAGCGCCAGCATCACCGTGATCCCGACAGCGGCGTACACGACGACGGCGCCGCCCAGGGCGAGGACGATCGCGCGGGGGATCGTCCTCGCGGGGTCGACGACCTCTTCGCCGAGCGTCGCGATGCGCGCGTACCCGGCGAACGCGAAGAACAGGAGCCCCGCGCCCTGCAGCACGCCGTACGCGTTCGTGGCGGGCAACGGCGTCGGCTCGCTGATCCCGATCGACCCCGCGCCGATCGCCACGACGACGGCCAATCCGACAAGCGAGCATGCGACGAGGATGCGGGTGAGCAGCGCCGTGCGGGTCACGCCGAAGCAGTTCACGACGACGAGAGCTGCGACGGCGACCACGGCCACCGGCACCTGCCACCCCGCGGGCGCCGCGTAGGCGGCGAAGGTGAGCGCCATCGCCGCGCAGCTCGCGATCTTGCCGATCACGAAGCTCCATCCGGCCACGAACCCCCACCAGGGGCCGATCTCCGCCCGCGCGTACGCGTAGGTGCCGCCGGCGACGGGATGCACCGCGGCGAGCTGGGCCGAGGCGGTGGCGTTGCAGTAGGCGACGACGGCGGCGATGACCAGAGCGACGAGGATGCCGTTGCCGGCGACTCCGATGGCCGGACCCCACACCGAGAACACGCCGGCGCCGATCATCGATCCGAGACCGATCGCGACGGCGTCGGGGAGGCTCAGTCGGCGGGCGAGGGGCACGGAATCATCGTGGCACGGGCGGATGAACGGGCGGTGTCGCGAGGCGCGGGCACATCAGGACCGGGCGGCCGTCACCCGCTTCTTCTCGCGCACGTACACCTCGCGCCGCACCCGGGCGACCACGTCTCCGTCGCTGTCGGTGATCACCGTCTCGAACCATTCCCGCACCTTGGCGCCGCCCGCGGCGCGGGCTCGCAGCTCGTCGGCCTTCTCGCGCGTCACCTCGAACTCTGCCGTGAGCACCCCGCGGCCCGGTTTGACGAACTCGATCTCGCCGCGGGTGTCCCACACGACGTAGTCGCGGCCGAGCTGATGCATGACGAGCATGAAGAAGTACGGGTCCGTCATCGCCGACATCGATCCGCCGAACGCGGTCTTCACGTAATTGCGGGTCACGACGTTGACGTGCAGTTCGACGGTCGCGCGGGTCCAGTCGTCCGAGAACCGACGGACGCGGATGCCGCTGAAGAGGTTCGGTGCCCAGAGGCTCATGCCGATCGCGAGACGGCGTGGGGTGATGCGCATCCCGACAGTGTGCGGCAGAGGAGCGCACCATCCGAACTCTTCTGGAGATTGCCACAGTTGTTATAGTTCACATAGAATTACTAGCGAAGGATGAGGAGGTGCGCGGATGCTGATCAGAGTCGACCCCGAGAGCCCCCGGCCGCTCTACGACCAGGTGGCGGCATCGATCCGCGCCGATCTGCTCGCGGGCGTCCTCGCCCCGGGCGACCGGCTCCCCGCCGCCCGCGACGTCGCGACGGCGCTGCGCATCAACCAGCACACGGTCCTGCACGCGTACCAGGGGCTGCGCGACGAGGGGCTCATCGATCTCCGCCGCGGGCGCGGAGCGGTCATCTCGGCCGCAGCCGCGCCGCTCGCCGACCTCGCGCACGAGATCGACGACCTCGTGGAGCGCGCCGCGCAGATGGGGGTCTCCGCCGAGATCCTCGCCGGCATCATCCGCACACACGCCGACGCCCGGCCCCGTCCGGGTGCCGCGCAGAGCTCGACGCGCAGTCGCGCGGCGACGCACGACCCAGAGGAGGCACAGCCATGACGTCCACCGGCCCCCGACCCGCTTCCGGCACCCCGCTACGGCGGGCACGCCTGCTCTTCACCCTGGTCGCGATCGTCGTACCCGTCGTCATCGTGGCCGTGGCCGCCGTCGTGCTCTCCGGATGGCTGCCGGCCTTCACCGAACCCGTCGCCGTGCACTGGGGCACGGGCGGGGCCGACGGCTTCGGCCCGGCCTCCCTGTACCTGTGGCTCCTCCTGGGAGTCGGCCTCGGGGTCCCCCTCCTCCTGGTGGTGACGACACTGGTCGCCGTGCGCGATCAGTGGGGTGGCGCGGCCCGGCTGATGGGCGCGCTCGCCGCAGGCATGTCGGCGTTCGCCGCGGTCACGAGTCTCGGCTCCCTGTGGATCCAGCGCGATCTCGCTCCCGGGGCGGAGGTGCCGGGCGTCGGCGGCGTCACGGCTGCGGCCCTGGCGGCCCTCCTCGTCGTCGGAGGTGCCGCCTGGTCGGTGCAGCCGCGCTACCGCACCCCCGCCGGGCGACCGCTCGCACCGCGGCAGGACGTCAGCGTCGGCGCCGCCGAGCGCGTCGTCTGGCTCGCGACGACCACGATGCCGCGGGGTGCGCTGATCCTTCTGGGGCTCGTCCTGGCCGGGATGATCGTGCTCGCCGCGACCATGCTGTCGCTCGGCGTCGCCGGCTGGTGGGTCGTCGCGGTGGGCGCGCTCGTCGTGGCGGTCGCGCTCGCGGCCACCGCCTCGTACCGCGTGAGCATCACTCCCGAGGGCTTCAGCGCCCGCTCCCTGCTCGGGCGACCGCGCGTCGACATCCCGGTCCACGAGATCGTCGATGTGCGCGCGATCGACGTCTCGCCGTTCGGCGACTTCGGCGGCTGGGGATGGCGGATCTCCACCGACGGCCGCACCGGCATCGTGACGCGGCGAGGTCCGGCGATCGAGGTGTCGCGCCGGGAACGAGCGTCCTTCCTCGTCACGATCGACGGGGCCGAGGAAGGGGCTGCGCTGCTGCGGACCTATGTCGACCGGCACACCGGCGGCCCGGCCGCCGCGACAGGGGAGGGCGACCGATGACCGCGGCGCAGAAGGTCCGCTGGGCGCCCGTGCTCGCCTTCGTGCTCCTCGCATGCGGGCTCGCCTGGCTCGTCGCGTTGCCGCTGTGGCTCGGCGACGGCCTCGCCGAGCCGCTGGCTCCCGTGCTCCTCGTCGTCATGATGCTCACCCCTGCCGTCGCCGCGCTGATCGTCACGTTCGCGCTCGGGGCACCCGCGCGCGGCACCCGGCTGCGGTTCCTCGGGTTCTGGCCGCTGCGGCCGGCGAGGCGCGTCGTCTGGCTGCTGCTGATCGGCTGGCTCGGTCCGCCGGTGGTGGTGGCGCTCGGCATCCTCATCGCGGTCGCGCTCGGCATCGTGCAGCTCGACTTCACGTTCGCGGGCCTCGCGGCGCAGATCGAACAGGCGCTCCCGGCAGGGGCGCCGATGCCGCCGGTCGGTCTCGTCGTGATCTCGCAGCTCGCGATCATCCCCATCGCCGCCCTCGTCAACAGCATCCCGGCGCTCGGCGAGGAGCTGGGATGGCGCGGATGGCTCCTGCCCGCCCTCCGACCGCTCGGCACGTGGCCGGCGCTGCTCGTCAGCGGAGTCATCTGGGGGCTCTGGCACAGCCCGGTGATCCTCCTGGGCTACAACTTCGGCCGGACCGACATCTCCGGTGTGCTGTTCATGACCGTCGGGTGCGTCGCCTGGGGCGTGCTGCTGGGGTGGCTGCGGTTGCGGTCCGCCTCGATCTGGCCGGCGGTCGTGGCGCACGGATCACTGAACGCGTCGGCGGGGCTCATCCTCATCGTCGCCGCCGGACAGCCCGACCTCGCGCTCGCCGGCCCTCTCGGAGTCGCGGGGTGGGTGGCGGCGGCCGTCGTCGTCGCGGTGCTCCTCGTCACCGGTCAGTTCCGGCGTCAGCCCGAGCTCGGTGCGGCACCCGTCGCGACGACGAGGGTCGGCGAGACGGATGCTCCGGCATCCCCGTCCGTCGCCCCTTGACGCCCTCGTCCGCATCGCGGTTGGCTGAGGGCATGGAATCCACGCCCTCAGCCTGGTCGCACGCCGACGCCTATCTCGCTCACCTCCTCGTCGGGCACGATCCGCAGCTGGAGGCGGCGCTGGACGCCCAGCGCGAGGCGGGACTGCCCGAGATCGAGGTCGCGCCGGTCGGCGGCAAGCTGCTGAACCTGCTGGTGCGCATCAGCGGCGCCCGGCGGGTGCTCGAGATCGGCACACTCGGCGGCTACTCGACCATCTGGATGGCGAGGGCCGTCGGGCCGGAGGGGCGGGTCGTCACGGTCGAGGCCGAGGCCGACAACGCCGCGGTCGCGAGGGCGAGCATCGATGCGGCCGGCGTCGGCGACCGCGTCGACATTCGCGTCGGCCGCGGAGCCGACGTGCTGCCGACGCTCGACGGCGGCTTCGACCTCGTGTTCATCGACGCCGACAAGGAGTCCAACACCACCTACCTCGACTGGGCCGCGAAGCTCGGGCACCCCGGCACCGTGATCGTGCTCGACAACATCGGGCGCGAGGGCGAGATCGTGCGCGACGACAGCACAGACCCCAAGGTGGTCGGCACGCGCGAAGGCCTGCGGATGCTGGGGGAGGACCCCCGCTTCGACGCCACAGCGCTGCAGACGGTCGGGGTGAAGGGGTGGGACGGCGTCGCCCTGGCCGTGGTCGTCTGAGCCCGGACGCCACCCCGTGGCCGGAGCGGCCGGCGGGCTAGACTGGGCGCGGATCGACGACGCTCCACACATCTTCCTCTCTGAACAAGGAGCACATCAGTGGCACTGATCGAGGCTGTAGGCGCACGCGAGATTCTCGACTCGCGCGGAAACCCGACCGTCGAGGTGGAGGTGCTCCTCGACGACGGCGTCGTCCAGCGGGCGGCCGTCCCGTCCGGTGCATCCACCGGCGCGTTCGAGGCGTACGAGCTGCGCGACGGCGACAAGGCCCGCTACGGCGGCAAGGGCGTGCTCAAGGCCGTCGAGGCCGTCATCGACGAGCTCGGCCCGGCCCTCGAGGGCGTCGAGGCGAGCGAGCAGCGCATCGTCGACGAGATCCTCATCGAGACCGACGGCACCGAGAACAAGCAGCGCACCGGTGCCAACGCCATCCTCGGCGTGAGCCTCGCCGTCGCGAAGGCCGCCGCCGACTCGGCCGACCTGCCGCTGTTCCGCTACCTCGGCGGACCCAACGCGCACGTCCTGCCCGTGCCGCTGTTCAACGTCATCAACGGCGGCGAGCACGCCGACAACGGCATCGACATGCAGGAGTTCTTCCTCGCGCCGATCGGCGCCGAGACCTACTCCGAGTCGCTGCGCTGGGGCGTCGAGACCTACCACGTGCTGCGCAGCGAGCTGAAGGCCGCAGGCTACGCGACGGGCCTCGGCGACGAGGGCGGCTTCGCCCCCGACCTGCCGAGCAACCGCGAGGGCCTCGACTTCCTGGTCAAGGCCATCGAGAAGGCCGGCTTCACGCCAGGCACCGACATCGCACTCGGCCTCGACGTCGCCGCGACGGAGTTCTTCTCCGACGGCGTGTACCGCCTCGACAACAAGGACTGGAGCGGCCCCGAGCTCATCGAGTACTACCAGGGCCTCGTCAACGACTTCCCGATCGTCACGATCGAGGACGCGCTCGCCGAGGACGACTGGGACAACTGGAAGCTCCTCACGGACGCGCTGGGCTCCAAGGTCCAGCTCGTCGGAGACGACCTGTTCGTCACGAACCCGACCCGCCTCGCCGACGGCATCAAGCGCGGCGTCGCCAACTCGCTGCTCGTCAAGGTCAACCAGATCGGCACCCTGACCGAGACGTTCGACGCCGTCAGCCTCGCACAGCGCTCCGGCTACACCGCGATGCTGTCGCACCGCTCGGGCGAGACCGAGGACACCACGATCGCCGATCTCGTCGTGGCGACGAACGCGGGTCAGATCAAGGCGGGTGCGCCTGCTCGCAGCGAGCGCGTCGCGAAGTACAATCAGCTTCTGCGCATCGAGGAGGAGCTGGGCGACGCCGCGGTGTTCGCCGGCCGCTCCGCCTTCCCCCGTTACCAGGGCTGAGCGCAGCTGAAGACGATCCACCAGGCCTGAGAGGTCTGAACCAGGAGGAGGAGCCGTGGCACGACGACCGGCTCCTCCTTCGGCCTCCGCGGGGTCCTCGCGCGGCACCCCGTCGACCGCCGCCACGGCTCCGCGCGCCGCTCGTTCCCCCCGTGGCTCGTCGCGAGGCGCCGCGGAGAGGCGGGTCGACGTCCGGGAGTGGGCATCCGGCATCCGGCTCTCGGCCTTCTCCGTCATCATGCTGTCGCTCGTCGTGCTGGGTGCGTGGGTGCTCGTGCCGACGCTCGGCACCTACATCGACCAGCGGCAGAAGATCGCCGCGCTCGAGCACTCGATCCAGGTGTCGGAGGACGAGATCACCGCACTCCAGAAGGAGCGCGAGCGCTGGAACGACCCGGCGTACATCACGACCCAGGCCCGAGAGCGTCTCTACTACGTGAAGCCCGGCGAGGTCGTCTACCTGATCGACAACGACCTCGACCCCGCCGCGCTGCCCCAGGAACAGGGGCCGGTCAGCGACACGCTCGAGGAGAAGCCCTCGGACTGGATGCCGCAGCTGCTGCGCACCCTCACCTCGGCCGGTCTCAGCGACACCGCCGTCGTCGCGCGCTGACCGCGGTCGCGGCCCGCGCGGCTCCGAGCATCCTCCCCGACTGCTCCCGTACGCTTGTCGGGTGACCACCCCGCCTTTCCCTGCCCCCACGCCCGCCGAGATCGCCGTGGTCTCTGCCCAGCTGGGGCGTCAGGCCCGCGGAGTCGTGGGCATCGCGGCGCGCTGCGCGTGCGGCAACCCGACCGTGGTCGCGACGACGCCGCGGCTGCCTGACGGCACGCCCTTCCCGACGTTCTACTACCTCACGCATCCCGCGGCCACCGCGGCGATGTCGACCCTCGAGGCCACCCAGGTCATGCCCGAGCTCGCAGCCCTGCTCGCCGACGACGCCGACATCGCAGCGGCCTACCTGGCCGCGCACGAGGCGTATCTCGCCGACCGTGCCGGCTTCGGCGACGTGCCGGAGATCGACGGGGTCTCCGCAGGGGGCATGCCGGCCCGTGTGAAATGCCTGCACGCCCTGGCGGGCCACGCGCTGGCCGCGGGGCCCGGGGTGAACCCGATCGGCGACGAGGCGCTCGCGCGCTCCAGCTGGTCACCCGACGTCTGCCGCTGCGACGACCCCGGCGCGGCGCTCCGCGACCCCGAGGCGTCATCGGCATGAGCCCGGGGCGGATGCTGCGCAGTGCCGTCGCCGCCGCGGCGGTGGTGGCATCCGTGCTGCTCCTCGGCGCGGCGACTCCGCCGCCGGTCGCCGACGACCCGCAGGACCCCACGCGCGCCGCGGAGTACTGGCTCGACGGAGCGCGGATCCGCGAGGCCTGGCAGACCACCAGGGGAGAGGGCGCGACCATCGCGGTGATCGACACGGGCATCGGCAAGGTCCCGGGCACGTTCGACGGAGCCGTGGTGGGCGGGACAGACGTCTCCGGCGCCGGTTCGCCGGACGGCCGCACGCCACTGGGAGCGGTCGACGGGAACCACGGATCCTGGGTGGCGTCGCTGGCCGCCGGTCGTGGGGCCGCCGACGGCACGGGCATGATCGGCGTGGCGCCCGAGGCGAATCTGCTGTCGATCTCGGTCGGCTTCGGCGCCGCAGCGGCGGTGCCCTTCACCGAGCAGGTCGCGAAGGCCATGCGATGGGCGGTCGACAACGGGGCCGACATCATCAACCTCTCCTTCACCACGAACACGCTCGACTGGGACCGCAGCTGGGACGACGCGTTCCTGTACGCCTTCGAGCACGATGTCGTCGTCGTCGTCGCGGCGGGCAACCGCGGCAGCGGCACCGACATCATCGGGGCGCCGGCGACGATCCCCGGCGTGCTCACGGTCGGGGGAGTCGACCAGACCGGCACTGCGAGCATCGAGGCGTCGACGCAGGGCATCACTATCGGTGTCGCCGCGCCGAGCGAGGGACTGCTCGGCGTCTCGGCCGACGGCAAGCTCGTCTCGTGGAGCGGCACCAGCGGCGCGGCGCCGATCGTCGCGGGCATCGCCGCGCTGATCCGGTCGGCGCACCCCGATCTCGACGCGGCGAACGTCATCAACCGCATCATCAAGACGGCGATCCCCGTCGAGGGGATGGCGCGGGTGCCGGACCCCTTCTACGGGTACGGGCTCATCGACGCGCAGGCCGCGGTGACCGCCGATCCCCCGAAGGTCAGCGAGAACCCCATGGGCGATCTCGCAGAGTGGGTGCGCCTGTACCGCAGGGCCGAGACGGTGCCCCAGCCGGAGCCCACGGCGACGCCCATCGCGGTGCCGCCGTTGCCGGCGGCCGACGCGCCGTCGGAGCCGGGTTCACCGCTGCTTCCCAGCGCTGATTCACTGCGCTACGGTACCCTGCCGCTCATCGCGCTCACAGTCCCTGGTATCCTGATAGCGCTTGGCGTCACCGCTGCTGCCCGGCGCATCCGATCGGCGCGCGCTCGCACGCCACATTCCTGACTCCCGAGGAGTTTTTCCCCCGTGCCTCAGAACAGCACTGTGCCCAAGATTCTGATCGTCGGTGGAGGCTACGCAGGCTTCTACACCGCGTGGAAGCTCGAGAAGCACCTTCGCAAGGGTGAAGCAGACGTCACCATGGTCGACCCGCTGCCGTACATGACGTACCAGCCGTTCCTCCCCGAGGTGGCCGCCGGCTCGATCGAAGCCCGCCATTCGGTGGTCGCCCACCGTCGTCACCTCAAGCGCACGCACGTGCTCACCGCCAAGGTGACGAACATCAACCACGCCGAGAAGACGGCGACCATCACGCCGCCGCTGGGCGAGCCGTACGAGTTCGCCTACGACCAGATCGTCGTCACGGCCGGCGCCGTCTCGCGCACGTTCCCGATCCCGGGCATCGCCGACAACGCGATCGGCCTCAAGACCATCGAAGAGGCCGTCGCGATCCGCGACCGCCTGATGTCGAACTTCGACAAGGCGGCCTCGCTGCCGGCCGGCCCCGAGCGCGACCGTCTGCTGACCGTCGTCGTCGTGGGTGGCGGCTTCGCGGGCATCGAGGTGTTCGCCGAGCTCCGCTCGCTCGCCTCGTCGCTGGTGGGCAAGTACCCGCAGCTGACGTTCGACGACACGCACTTCCACCTGATCGAGGCGATGGGCCGCATCATGCCCGAGGTCTCGCTCAAGACGAGCGAGTGGGTGCTGAAGGACCTCGCCAAGCGCGGCGCCAACGTGCACCTCGACACGCAGCTCACGAGCGCGGTCGACGGCAACGTCGAACTGTCGACCGGCGAGGTCATCCCAACCGACCTGATCGTCTGGACCGCCGGCGTCATGGCGAACCCGACCGTCGTGCGCGGCGGCGACCTGCCGGTCGAGGAGCGCGGTCGCATCCAGACCCGCGCCGACCTGCGCGTCGGCACGCCCGAGGCCTTCGTCGAGGGCGCCTGGGCCGCCGGTGACGTCTCGGCCGTCCCCGACCTCTCGGGCGGCGGTGTCGGCGGCTTCTGCGTGCCGAACGCGCAGCACGCCGTGCGTCAGGCGAAGCTGCTCGCGAAGAACCTCGTCGCGGTGCTCCGCGGTGAGGCTCCCAAGGAGTACTTCCACAAGAACCTCGGCGCCGTCGCGGGCCTCGGCCTCTACAACGGTGTCTTCCAGTCCGGCAAGATCGCGCTCAAGGGCTTCATCGCCTGGCTCGCGCACCGCGGGTACCACGGTCTCGCGATGCCGACGTGGGAGCGCAAGTGGCGCGTGCTGTGGGGCTGGTGGAACAACCTGTGGCTCGGCCGCGACCTCGTCAACCTGCAGACGGTGCAGAACCCGCGTTACGTGTTCGAGGAGTTCGCCGCTCGCCCGCGTCCGGCCGCCGACGCTCCGGCGCCCGCCGCTCCGGCCGCTCCGGCACTGCCCGGGTCCCACTCCTCGGAGCCGGCGACGACCATCGCCGCCGCCGAGAAGACGCCGGATGCCGACGAGCCGGTGACCGACGACGCTCCCGCCGAGACGCCCGCTTCCGAGACGTCGGCGGCGAAGGCTCCGGCCAAGAAGCCCGCGGCGAAGAAGCCGGCCGCCAAGAAGGCTCCTGCGGAGAAGCCGGCCGAGACGGCCGCCGCCAAGTAATCCGCTCGACGAACGCCCCGATTCCTCACGGAGTCGGGGCGTTCGTCGTCTCCGGCGCACTCCCACTCGCACCCGGCTCATAGGCGCACTCGTTAGCGTGGGGCCTGCAAGGGGAGTACTCCCATCTGCGGTGGCGTCGTCATTACGGACATGAGATCGTGTCCCGGCCCATCGGCCCGCGAGGGTGGAGGAGACCGGGCGTCCGTATCAGCGCGGACGGCCATGGATCCTCGTCACCGGTTCCGGGCGGTCCGCTCGTCACACGAAGGAACCGCCACCATGGGAAAGCTGAACCGCCTGCTCGGAATGGCCGCGAAAGCGCTCGACCTCGACGGCACCGGCAACCGCGCGTCCATCTCGCGCGCGCCGCACCAGTCCCGCACGTCACAGCCCTACGCGCCGCCCTCGCCTCGCGACCCGTACACGCCTCCCGCCCCGCACGCGGGGTACGCGCCGCCTTCCATCGGCACCAGGGGCGGAACGGATGCTGATCGCGCGGCCATCGCACGCTACGACTACCTCCTGCAGACCGCCGATCCGCATCGCGTCGAGCAGATCCACCGCGAGGCATTCGCGCGGCTGACGCCGGAGCAGCGCGCCCAGGTCCAGCAGCGGATGACGGCCGAGCTCGCACCCGGCGAGCGTCCGGCATCCGCATCACCCGACGACCTGGCCCGCGCGGCAGGGCGCACCGAGGCAGCGCGCCCCGGGCGGATGCGCGGACTGCTGTCGCGCGTCGGCGGCTTCGGCGCCGCCGGAGTGGTGGGCGGCGCCGCGGTCGGAGCCCTGGGCGTCGTGGCCGTCGGAGCGATCGGCAGCGCGGTCGCCGCCCCGCTGCTCGAGCAGGCGGCCGGTCTCGGGGTGGACTTCGACGCCCTGGCGCAGGGCATCGATCTCGAGGCGATCGCGGGCGGGCTCGGCACCGAGGAACTGGCCGGCGCGGCGGAGGGCGTCCTGGGATCCGCGGGTGACACCGTGTCTGGTCTCGGCGACACCGTGTCGGGTCTCGGCGACACCGCTGGCGAATGGGGTCAGAAGCTCGGCGATCTCGGCATCCCCGGCATCGGCGACCTGTTCGGGCGCTGATCGGTGCGCGGTGGTGCCCCCGCTGGGACTCGAACCCAGACTGAAGCGATTTTAAGTCGCCTGCCTCTGCCATTGGGCTACGGGGGCACGACCGCCAGCCTAGTGCCGGAATCGTCTGCGACCCGGTCCCGCAAAGGGTGAATCCGAGTCCGTCCAGGTCGTATGGTGGGGGAGTGCTCGACCTCACCGCCGACCTGAGCCCCGCATCGGAGCAGTCCCCGGTCGCCCCCGAATGGCACGACCCCGCGCGGTACTGGCCGCGCCTCTCCGCGGCCACGGGTCACCTCCCCGCGCCCGTCGCCGTGATCGATCGCGAGGCACTCCGCCACAACGCGCTCGACATGCTGGTGCGGGCCGGAGGGCTCCCCATCCGCGTGGCGTCGAAGTCCGTGCGTGTGCGCGCCGTGCTCGACGCCGTGCTGCAGCTGCCCGGCTATCGCGGCATCCTCGCCTTCACCCTGCCGGAGGCGCTCTGGCTCGCCGAGACGCACGACGACATCGTGATCGGTTACCCGACGGTCGATCGCTCCGCTCTCGCTGAGCTCTTCGCATCGGAGCAGGCAGTGCAGCGCATCACGCTCATGGTCGACGACCCTGCGCACCTCGATCTCATCGACAGCGTCGCCCCGCCGGAGCGCCGGCCGGAGATCCGTGTCGCGATCGACGCCGACGCCTCGCTCCGGTCCGCGACGCTCGGGCACATCGGCGTCCGTCGCTCCGCACTCTTCACCGCAGGCGAGGTCGCGGCCTTCGCGCGTGCGATCGTGCGCCGCCCCGGCTTCCGCCTCGTCGGCCTGCAGATGTACGAGGCGCAGATCGCAGGACAGGGTGACAGCGCCGGAGCCGACGCCCCCGTCATCCGCCTCGTGCAGGCGCGCTCGCGGGCCGAGCTGCGCGACCGCCGGGCGCAGATCGTCGGCGCTCTCACCGGCATCGCGCCCCTCGAGTTCCTCAACGGCGGCGGCACCGGATCGCTGGAGTTCACGGGCAGCGACGAGTCACTCACCGAGGCGAGTGCGGGGAGCGGACTGCTCGGCGGTCATCTCTTCGACGGCTATCGGTCCTTCCGTCCCGCTCCCGCGGCGGCCTTCGCGTTCGATGTCGTTCGCCGCCCCGCCGCCGACATCGCGACCGTGCTCGGCGGCGGGTGGATCGCCTCGGGCCCGGCCGTCGCTTCGCGACAGCCCCGTCCGGTCTGGCCCGACGGACTGCGCACCCTCTCGCGCGAGGCAGCGGGAGAGGTGCAGACGCCGCTGCAGGGGCCCAAGGCCGCGCAGCTCGGCGTCGGCGACCGCGTGTGGTTCCGTCACGCGAAGAGCGGCGAACCGGCCGAACGCATCGACAGCTACCACCTGGTGTCGGGGGACGAGGTCGTGGACGAACTGCCCACCTACCGCGGCGAGGGGAAGGCGTTCCTGTGACCCGCATCGGCGGCACCTGGCAGAACTGGGGGCGCTCGGCGCAGGTCGCTCCGCTGCGCGTCGAACGTCCGCGCAGTCCGGAGGGCGTGCAGCGCGCGGTCAAGGCCGCCGTCGCGCAACGGCTGAGCATCAAAGCGGTCGGCGCGGGTCACAGCTTCACGGGCATCGCGATCGCGCCCGGTGTGCTCCTGGAACTCGACGACCTGCAGGGTCTGGTCTCGGCGGATGCCGCAACGGGGCGTGTCACGCTGCTCGCCGGCACGCGCCTGCACCGTGTCCCTCGGCTGCTCGCGGCGCACGGCCTCGCGATGCAGAATCTCGGTGACATCGACCGTCAATCGATCGCCGGGGCGATCTCGACCGGCACGCACGGCACGGGCGCGGCGTTCGGCGGGCTCGCGACCCAGGTGGTCGGCATCACCCTCGTCACCGCGGAAGGAGAGTTCCTGCGGATCGACGAGGAGCACCAGCCGGAGTTGCTCCCCGCCGTCGCGCTCGGTCTCGGGGCGCTCGGCATCATCGTCGAGGTCACGCTCCAGTGCGTCCCGGCTTTCGTTCTGCAGGCCGTCGACAGGCCGGCGCCGCTCGCCGACGTGCTCGACACCCTCGATGAGCGCGTCGCGGCATCCGATCACTTCGAGTTCTACTGGTTCCCGCACACCGAGGTCGCCCTGACCAAGCAGCAGACCCGGCTGCCGGAATCGGCGCGGCGTCAGCCGCTGCCGCGCGTGGGGAAGTGGGTCGACGAGACGCTCCTGTCCAACGGCGTCTACCGGGTCGCGTGCGCTGCGGGGCAGGCCGTCCCGGCGATCACGCCGCCGTTCAGCCGCCTCGCTGTGAAGGTCACGGGCGACCGCGAGTACACGGACCTGTCGCACCGTGTGCTGACGCAGAGCCGCACCGTGCGCTTCCGCGAGATGGAGTACGCGCTGCCGGCCGAGAACGTCGTGCCCGCGTTCCACGCCGTGCGTGCGCTGATCGCGCAGCGAGGCTGGCGCATCGAGTTCCCCATCGAGGTGCGGTTCGCCGCCGCCGACGACCGGTGGCTGTCGACAGCACACGGACGTGCGAGCGGATACATCGCCGTGCACCGCTACTGGCGGGCCGACCCCACCGAGTACTTCGAGGCCGTCGAGCGGATCATGCTCGACCACGGCGGCAGGCCGCACTGGGGCAAGCTGCACACGCTGACCGCGGAGCAGTTGCGCGAACGCTACCCGCGGTTCGACGACTTCGTGGCGCTCCGCGACCGCCTCGACCCCGAGCGCCGCTTCACCAACCGGTACCTCGACCGCGTGCTCGGCGCCTGACCCGCCGTGTCGTGGTCATGCACCCAGTCGACGCGCAGACTGCGCCGATAGGATGAGACAAACACGAGGAAGGGTGGGCCTCTGATGGAATGGCTCGTGCCGGTACTGATCGTCGTCGGAGTGATCCTGCTCGTCGGCATCTACCTGTGGGCGACGTACAACTCGCTGGTGCAGCTCAACGTCCGCGTCGACGAGGCCTGGAGCGGCATCACCGTGCAGCTCAAGCGACGAGCCGACCTGATCCCGAACCTCATCGAGACGGTCAAGGGCTACGCCTCCCATGAGAAGGCCGTGTTCGAGAACGTCACGCGTGCTCGCGCCGAGACGCTGTCGGCAAGCGGGCCGGGCGAGGCGGGCATCGCCGAGGGGCACCTGCAGCAGGCGCTGCGCAGCCTGTTCGCGGTGGCCGAGGCGTACCCGCAGCTGCAGGCGAGCCAGAACTTCCTGCAGGTGCAGCAGGCGCTCGTCGACACCGAGGACAAGATCCAGGCCGCCCGCCGCTTCTACAACGGCGGTGTGCGCGAGCTGAACACGAAGATCAAGGTCTTCCCCAACAACCTCTTTGCCAAGGGGCTCGGCTTCACCGAGCGCGAGTTCTTCGAGGTGGCCGACAGCGGCGCGATCTCCGAGCCGCCTCGCGTGCAGTTCTGACGCTCCGCGCAGCGAACGACGACGCCACTACGGGCAACGACGTCACCACGCAGTGAGGTCGATGCCCGTCGTCGTGCGCGCGATGTCGCCGCGCAGCGACCAGTCGTCCGTGCGGTAGGTCTCGGTGCGTGGAGCACCGTCCTGACCCGTTCCCGTCACCGTGGCGACGAGCTCGCCACCCTCCGCCACGAAGCCGTCGTCGCTGAGGGCGACCTGGGGCATCCGCTCGATGCGGAACCGAGCGTCCGCCACCACCGCGAACTCGGTTCCCCACGGGATGCGGATCCCGCACGCGTCGGGGACCACGCCGTTCGGCGCGCCCGCCGCCGTGCACTGCTCGAGATGCTCCTCGAGCTCTGCTTGAGCCGCGGCGAGCAGATCGACAGTGGCGGTCGGCGACGGGGGCGGACTCGATGACGCCTCCGGCGTGCGACCCGATGTCGACCACACGATCGCGGCGATCGCGAGGACCACGACGATCATCGCCCCGCCGCCGAGGAGCCACCGCGTGCGTCGCGTCACCGCGTCGCCTCCTCGAGCTCCTCGGGTTTCCCGCTCTCCTCGTGTCCGCCGAGCTCGCCGGGCTCCTCGGGTTCGCCGGGCTCGCCGGTCTCCCTCGCATGCACGTGTCGGCGCACCGACGCGGCAGGCAGGGCGCTGAGGGCGCGGTGCAGGCCGTCGGCGGCGGTTCCCCAGCCCGAGACCGACACGTGCTCGAGGCCCTGCCACGTCGCAGCGAGCGCGAGTTCGCTCGCGATGCGCTCGGCGTCTGCACCGGCATCCGCCTGCGGCTCCCACCACGCCGACTGCACCTGCAGAGTGGACGTCGCCCGCTCGGCCTTCAGGTCGACGCGGGCCACCACCCGGTCGCCGACCAGTACGGGGAGCGAGTAGTAGCCGTAGCGGCGCTTCGCCGCGGGGACGTAGATCTCGATGCGGTAGTCGAGGTCGAAGGCGCGGAGCGCGCGGTCGCGGAACCACACCACCGGGTCGAACGGCGTGAGCAGCGCTGCCGCGTCGATCCGGCGCGGCAGCACGGCATCGCGGTGCCGCCATGCGGCGAGAGGACGGCCGTTGCGCTCCCATCCGCGCACTCGGACGGGCGCGAGTTCGCCCTCGTCGACGAGGTCGGCCACGGCGCGCGAGATCGTCGCGCGGTCGCGGATCCGGTAGTAGTCGGCGAGATCGGCCATCGTGGCGACGCCCGACGAGCGAGCCGCACGCCGGATCAGCTCCCGGATGGAGTCGTCGTACGAGACCTCGCGCGAACGGACGTGGTCGGGGATGACGTGCTCGGCCAGCGCGTAGCTGCGCTCGAAGCCCTTCCTTCCGCTGATCGCGACGTCTCCGGTGCGCCAGAGATGCTCCAGCGCCAGCTTCACGTCGTCCCAGTCCCACCACGTGCCGCGTTCGCGGGGCGCATCGGCGCGCAGGTCGGCCGGCCGCAACGGTCCCTGCGCACGCAGCTCGTCGAGGACCCAGGAGAGGGTCTGGGCGTTCTGGCTCGCCCACGAGTCCGGGTCCGCACCGCGGCGTCGGAACCTCTCCATGCGGAAGCGCCACAGCGGCCAGTCCTCGACGGGGATGAACGTGGCCTCGTGGGCGAGGTACTCGACGTAGTGCGTCGTGCGCGAGAGGAAGACCCGGTCGAGGAGTGCGGGATCGTAGCTCCCGAGACGCGAGAAGAGCGGCAGGTAGTGCGACCTCGCGAACACGTTGACCGAGTCGATTTGCAGAACGCCGAGACGGTCCATGACCCGATGGATGTGCCGCGTCGTCGGAGCCGTCGTCGGCCGGGCGCGGGAGAAGCCCTGGGCCGCGAGCGCCATGCGGCGTGCCTGCGCGGAGCTGAGAGTGTCGGTCACCCGGCCAGCGTAGCCAGGGTCGCCGACATCGGGGCGCTGCCGCCGACCCGATCCGCATCGCATCTGCGTCCCGATCCGCACCGCATCTGCGCCCCGATCCGCATCGCATCTGCGCCCCGATCCGCACCGCGTCATCTCGCCGATCCACACCGCGTCATCTTGCCGCTCCGCGTCGGGGGAGCGGGGTCGAGCGCCGTAGACTTGGGCGATGAGCGAAGAGCAGCGTCCTCGGCTGAGAGACCTCTTCCGGCCGCGCCCGATCTCGACCGACCGCACGGTCACGACACCGGCCGACGAGGCGGTTCCGCGCGGTCTGCGCATCAGCGCCGCCTACGCCTGGCGCCTGCTCCTCATCGCGGCCGTGGTCGCCGGGTTCATCTGGATCGTCATCCAGCTCAAGCTTCTCGTGATCCCGCTCATGGTCAGCATCCTCATCACCGCGCTGCTGTGGCCGGCCTTCCAGTGGATGCTGCGCCACCGGTTCCCGCGGTGGGCTGCCGTCGCCATCTCCCTCATCGGAACCATCGCGATCGTCTCGGTGCTGATGTGGCTCGTCGTGTGGCAGGTGCGTCAGCAGCTCCCCGACGTGCAGAAGCGCAGTGCCGACGCGATCGAGCAGTTCCGCCAGTTCCTGCTCGACGGGCCGTTGCACCTCAGCGAGGCGCAGATCCAGGGCTACATCGATCAGGGCCTGCAGATCGTCAACGAGCAGGCGCAAACCCTGTTGAACGGCGCTCTCGCTGTCGGCACCACCGCGGCGCACGTCGTCACCGGCGCGGTGCTGGCCCTCTTCATCCTCATCTGCCTTCTCGCCGACGGCGGCCGGATCTGGCGGTGGACGCTGCGCCTGTTCCCGCGTGCAGCTCGCCCCGCGGCGGACGCCGCGGCGACCAACGGATTCGCGACCCTCGTCAACTACGCGCGCACGCAGCTCTTCGTCGCCGCGATCGACGCCGTCGGCATCGGGGTCGGCGCGGCCCTACTCGGCGTCCCGCTCGCGATCCCCGTCGCCGTCCTCGTCTTCCTCGGTTCGTTCGTGCCGATCGTCGGCGCCGTCGTCACCGGCGCGATCGCCGTGCTGCTCGCCCTCGTCTACAACGGCCCCTGGATCGCCCTCGCGATGCTCGGTGTCGTGCTCGCAGTGCAGCAGCTCGAGGGACACATCCTGCAGCCGATCATGATGGGATCCGCCGTCAAGGTGCACCCGCTCGCCGTGGTGCTCGTCGTGGCCGGCGGCTCGATGGTCGGCGGCATCCCCGGGGCGCTGTTCGCGGTGCCCCTCGCGGCCTTCGTCAACGTCGCCGCGGTCACCATCAGCACAGGGTCCTGGCGCACGGGCGACCAACCGGACGCCGACCTGATCTGGAGCACAGTCCCGCGCGAGCGGACACGGAGGAATCGATGAGCGCAGTCCCCAGCCTGACCGAGTTCGAGCACGCCGCTCAGAGTCTGGCTGAGGTGATCATGCACACGCCGACCCTGCCGTCGCGCGCGCTGACCGATGTCCTCGGCTCGCCCGTGATGCTCAAGATGGAGAACCTGCAGCGTACCGGATCCTTCAAGATCCGCGGCGCCGCCTACCGTCTGTCGCGGCTCAGCGCCGAGGAGCGCGCACGCGGCGTCGTGGCGGCGTCGGCCGGCAACCATGCGCAGGGCGTCGCCCTCGCCGCGCAGGCGCTCGGCATCCCCGCGACCATCTTCATGCCGATCGGCGTCCCGGTGCCGAAGCTCCTCGCGACCCGCAACTACGGAGCGGAGGTGGTGCTCGAGGGCGAGACCGTCGCGACCTCGCTGCGACTGGCCGCCGAGTTCGCCGAGCGCACCGGTGCCGTGCTCATCCACCCGTTCGACCACCGCGACATCGTGATCGGTCAGGGCACGCTCGGTCTCGAGCTTCTCGACGACGCCCCCGAAGTCGACACGATCGTGCTCGGCATCGGCGGCGGCGGCCTCATCGCCGGCGTCGCGGCCGCCGCCAAGCTGCGCGCCGCCGAACGCGGCAGGTCGATCCGCATCGTCGGCGTGCAGGCCGAGAACGCCGCTGCCATGCTTCCGTCTCTCGAAGCGGGGCGTCCCGTCGACATCGAGACGCGACCCACCATCGCCGACGGCATCCTCGTCGCGCGCCCCGGAGCGATCCCCTTCGACATCATCAAGGATCTCGTCGACGAGGTCGTCACCGTCTCCGACGACGATCTGGCGCGAGCGATCCTCATCCTGCTCGAGCAGACCAGGGTCGTCGCCGAGCCGGCGGGCGCAGCGGGCGTCGCCGCGATCCTCGCGGGGAAGGTGCAGTCGTCGGGCACGACGATGGCGGTGCTGTCGGGAGGCAACATCGACCCGCTGCTGCTGCAGCGCGTCGTGTCGCACGGACTCGCCGCCTCCGGCCGCTACCTCACCATCCGCATCCCGCTGCCCGACCGCCCCGGCCAGCTCGCGCGGGTGTCGGAGCTCATCGCCGAGGCGGGAGCCAACGTCATCGAGGCCATGCACACCCGCCACGGTCACGGGCTGCAGATCAACGACGTCATCCTGGAGCTCAGCGTCGAGACGCGCGGACCGGAGCACTCCGACTTCACGCTCGAGACGTTGCGGCGCGAGGGGTTCGTGCCGATGGTGGTGCCCGACTGATCCTTCGTAGGCACCTGATGCCGCGATGCGCGCAGAAGAGCCGCGTCAGGTGCCAACCGAACGTGACGGCCGCCACCCGGGTGCGCACACGACGAAGGCCCCGTCCGAACGGACGGGGCCTTCGTGATGTCACCGGTCAGCCGGTGTAGGTCTCGACGTTGACGATCTCGACCGAGATCGAGCGGCCGTTCGGCGCCTCGTACGACGACTTCTCGCCGACCTTGAGTCCGAGGATGGCCTGGCCGAGCGGGCTCGCCTCGCTGTAGACGTCGAGGTCGCTGCCGGCCGCGATCTCGCGGCTGCCGAGCAGGAAGACCTCTTCGCCGCCCGCGACGACGGCCGTGACGACCGTGCCCGGCTCGACGATGCCGCGGCTGGGCGGAGCCTCGCCGACCTTCGCGGTCTTCAGCAAACCCTCGAGGGTGCGGATGCGGGCCTCCTGCTTGCCCTGCTCGTCCTTCGCGGCGTGGTAGCCGCCGTTCTCCTTGAGGTCGCCCTCTTCGCGGGCGGCCTCGATGCGCTTGGCGATCTCCTCGCGACCCGTCGTCGACAGGTGCTCCAGCTCGGCGACGAGCCGGTCGTAGGCTTCCTGCGTGAGGAAGGGAACCTGAGCGTCAGTAGACATGACGAAGCTCCTTCATTCGGTATCCGCCGACGTCCTGCGGGGGATATGCCAAGACGCCCCGGCACGGTGCCAGGGCGTCGTCTGTCTGCCCTGAGTCTAGGCGACCCAGCAGCTGTTCACCAAACCCGTCGTCGCCTCCGCGACGGTGGGCACGGTGGTCGACAGCGCCTGGGCGTGGGAGTCGGATGCCGGGATCTCGACGACCTTCCAGCCGACCACGCCGAACTCCTCGTCGAGCGCCTCGACGACGCACACGACGTCCTTGCCCTGCGCGCCGGTGATCTGGAAGCGCACGTCGACCGTGTGCTCGTCGACGAGGTCGAAACCCAGATCGTCCGAGTCGACGTTGTTCATCTGCTCCGTCACGACCGACCAGCCGAAGGCCCCGACGAGGAGCACGGCCACGGAGATGAGCACGATCCACGGCGCTTTCCGTCTGCGGGTACGTCCATAGCGGTCGTCGAGCTGCTGTGCGGTCGTCACGGGGCGGGTCTTCCGGTCGTTAGGCTGGTAACTCCAGGTTATGCGACCTGCGCAGGAAAGGCAGACTCCATGCTCGCTCTGACCGAGACCCCGATGCCGACACCGTCGATGACGGTGGCGCCCGAGTCGGTCACCCCCGGATTCGTCGGCTTCGCCGCCGTGGTGATCCTGCTCGTCGCCGTGATCCTGCTGATCCTCGACATGAATCGCCGGATCCGTCGCGTGCGCTATCGCGAAGAGGTCCGCGAGGAGCTGGATGCCGAGGAGGCCGCACGCGCGGCGGACGAGGCGACGGAGACGGATGCCGACGAGCCGATCGTGCGCGAGGGCGACGACGACCCGGAGAAGCGCTGACGCACGACCCCACGGCCCGTCCCGGACGGCCGGCGCCCGACGACCGGCCTCGCGGCGCGCAGCCGCGCGGTCAGGCGCCCAGCGAGGGCGACAGCGGCTCGAGAGCGATGAGCAGGCACGCCGTCCAGTGGCACAGGAACGCCAGCACGGTGCACACGTGGAAGATCTCGTGGAACCCGAAGTGGCCCGGCCACGGGTTCGGCTTCTTCAGCGCGTAGACCACGGCGCCGCCCGTGTAGAGCAGTCCGCCGACGATGACGAGCACCATCATCGCGACGTTGGCGTTCAGCAGATCGACGATGTACATCACGGCCGCCCAGCCGAGCAGCAGGTACAGGGCGACGTACAGCCAGCGCGGCGCGTTGATCCAGAACACCCGGAACAGGATGCCGAGCAGCGCCCCGCTCCACACGAGGATGAGCAGCAGCATCCCCTTCTCGGGCGGCAGCGCTAGTACGGCGAGGGGAGTGTACGTGCCGGCGATGAGCAGCAGGATGTTCGCGTGATCGATGCGCTTGAGGACGACCTTGACCGTGGAGCCCCAGTTGAAGCGGTGGTAGACGGCGGAGTTGCCGAACAGCAGCAGCGACGAGGCCATGAAGACGGCGGCGGCCCACTTCGCGGCACCGCCCTGGGCGAAGACGATCAGGACGATCCCGGCGGCGATCGCGACGGGGAATGTCCCGGCATGGATCCAGCCGCGCCACGTGGGCTTGATCTCGACGTGCGCGTCATCGGCCGCCTCTTCGAGCAGCGGCAGCTGGGGAAGATCGGGGGCGGAGGCGTCGGGAGTGCTCACGTGCTCACTCTAGGCGGGGTGCCATTCCACCAGGCGTACATAACCTGAGAGCACTCCGAAGGCGACGTCGACGCTCGCTCCCGGGCTTTACCGAGCCCCGCACGATAGCGTAGGGAGGTGATGTCACGTGATGGTCAGGGGCGGGGGCCGCTGTACCGCCTCTACACCAGCCGGCTGCGCCGCCACATCGATCCGGCGTCCGTTCCGCATCACGTCGCCATGATGATCGACGGCAACCGTCGATGGGCACGGCAGCTCGGCTACGACACCCCTGCGGAGGGGCACCGTGCCGGCGCCGCCAAGATGCGCGAGTTCCTCGGCTGGTGCGACGAGCTGGGCATCCGGGTCGTGTCGCTCTACCTGCTGTCGAGCGACAACCTGCGCAAGCGTGACTCCGCGGAGCTCGCCGACCTCATCGAGATCATCGCGGAGCTCGCCGAGGCACTGTCGCAGGAGGGCAACTGGCGCGTCAAGCACGTCGGACGCTCCGACATCCTCCCGCCGGAGCTCGCGCGCGTGCTCGACGATGCGCAGGAGCGCACGAAGGATCACACCGGTATGCACGTCAACCTCGCGGTCGGCTACGGCGGACGCAACGAGATCGTCGACGCGGTGCGCAGCATCGTCACGGCGCATCAGGCGTCCGGCGGGACGATCGAAGACCTCGCTGCCCACCTCACGCCGGAGATGATCGGGGAGCACCTCTACACGGGCGGACAGCCCGATCCCGACCTGGTCATCCGCACGAGCGGCGAACAGCGGCTCAGCGACTTCCTGCTGTGGCAGAGCGCCCACAGCGAGTTCTACTTCGTCGAGGCGCTCGGCCCGGATCTGCGGCAGGTGGACTTCATCCGCGCCATCCGCGACTACGCCGACCGCGACCGCCGATTCGGCCGCTGACCCGCCGACCGCGAGCGGCGCGGATCCGTTCATCAACACGTAACGAATTGCTGGCGTGTCGAGCCGACGACATGTCGGCGGCTGGTCGTAGCTTCTAGGCATCGGGCAAGGCGCCCGTCGAGTCGGCCTCAGGTTCGCGACTCGTGACCCCCTGGTCGACTCGTTCGAATAGCCGGGATTCCCCGGGTCGGGAGTGGGTCGTGACCTCACGTACAGCGCAGCAGTCCTCCAGCAGCACCGCGCAGCAGTCCACCCGTAAGACGACGAGTCGGGCCACGTCCGCAGTCCCTGATCAGGACCTGCGCACCTGCGTGCTCGACACCTCGGTCCTGCTGAGCGATCCGCAGGCCCTGTTCCGTTTCGCGGAGCACTCCGTCGTCCTCCCGGTCGTCGTCATCACCGAGCTCGAGGGCAAGCGCCACGACCCCGAGATCGGCTACTTCGCGCGCCAGGCCCTCCGCCACCTCGACGACCTGCGCATCGAGCATGGTCGCCTCGACTTCCCGGTCGAGGTCGGGGAGGGGGGAACGCTGCGCGTCGAGCTCGCCAACACCGACACCTCCGTGCTGCCCGCCGGCATCCGACTCAGCGACAACGACAGCCGGATCCTGTCCGTCGCGATGCACCTCGCCCAGGACGGGCAGGACGTCACCATCGTCTCGAAGGATCTGCCGATGCGCGTGAAGGCCGCGTCGCTGGGCCTGCGCGCCGAGGAGTACCTCGCCGAGCAGGCCGTCGACTCCGGCTGGACGGGGATCACCACGCTCGACCTGTCGGGCGACGAGATCAGCGACCTGTACGAGAGCGAGGTGGGGATCAGCGAGGAGGCCCGCGGCCTGCCCGTGAACACGGGACTGATCATCCACTCCGAGCGCGGCTCGGCGCTGGGGCGCGTCACGGGGGACGGCGAGTACCGCCTCGTGCGCGGTGACCGCGACATCTTCGGCATGCACGGCCGCTCCGCCGAGCAGCGCATCGCGATCGACCTGCTGCTCGACCCGGAGGTCGGCATCGTCTCGCTCGGCGGACGCGCGGGAACGGGCAAGTCCGCTCTCGCGCTCTGCGCGGGTCTCGAGGCCGTGCTCGAACGGCAGCAGCAGAAGAAGATCATCGTCTTCCGCCCGCTGTTCGCCGTCGGAGGCCAGGAGCTCGGCTACCTGCCTGGAGACCAGGGCGAGAAGATGGGACCGTGGGGCCAGGCCGTGTTCGACACGCTCGGATCGGTCGTCTCGGGCAACGTCATGGAAGAGGTCGTCGAGCGCGGGCTGCTGGAGGTGCTGCCGCTCACGCACATCCGCGGACGCTCGCTGCATGACGCCTTCGTGATCGTCGACGAGGCGCAGTCGCTCGAACGGAACGTGCTCCTCACGGTGCTGAGCCGGATGGGACAGAACTCGCGCGTGATCCTCACCCACGACGTGGGCCAGCGCGACAACCTCCGGGTCGGACGCCACGACGGCATCGCCAGCGTGATCGAGACCCTGAAGGGGCACGACCTGTTCGCCCACGTCACGCTCATGCGCTCGGAGCGCTCGGCGATCGCCGCGCTCGTCACCGAGCTGCTGGAGGGCGGCGAGCTCAGCTAGACAGACGGGAACGGACAGGTGGATGCCGCAGGGAGCGTCCCTGCGGCATCCACCTGTCCGGACGGCCCGGGTCAGCCCGGGTGGGTCATCGAGAGCAGGTCAAGCTTCTCGTCGAGCTGCTCGAGGGTGAGGTCGCCGCGCTCCACGTAGCCGAGGTCGATCACGGCGTCGCGGACCGTGATGCCCTTCGCGACCGAGTGCTTGGCGATCTTCGCCGCGGCCTCGTAGCCGATCAGCTTGTTCAGGGGCGTCACGATCGACGGGCTCATGCCGGCGAAGGCGGCCGCGCGCTCGAGGTTGGCCTGCAGGCCGTCGACGGTCTTGTCGGCGAGCACGCGCGAGGCGTTCGCGAGCAGACGGATCGACTCGAGCAGCGCCGTACCCATGACGGGGATCGCGACGTTCAGCTCGAAGGACCCGGATGCTCCGGCCCAGGCGACCGTCGCGTCGTTGCCGATCACACGCGCGCACACCATGAGCACGGCCTCCGGCACGACGGGGTTGACCTTGCCCGGCATGATCGACGACCCCGGCTGCAGGTCGGGGATGTGCAGCTCGCCGAGACCCGTGTTGGGGCCGGAGCCCATCCAGCGCAGGTCGTTGTTGATCTTCGTGAGCGACACCGCGATCGTGCGCAGTGCGCCGGACGCCTCGACGAGACCGTCACGGGCGCCCTGTGCCTCGAAGTGGTCCTTCGCCTCGGTGATCGGCAGCTCGGTCTCGGCTGCGAGCAGCTCGATGACCTTCTGCGGGAAGCCGAGCGGGGTGTTGATGCCGGTTCCGGTGGCGGTGCCGCCGAGCGGCACCTCGGCGACGCGGGGGAGCGCCGACTGCACGCGCTCGATGCCGAGGCGGATCTGACGCGCGTACCCGCCGAACTCCTGACCCAGGGTGACCGGGGTGGCGTCCATGAGGTGCGTGCGACCGGACTTGACGGCGTCCTTCCAGAGCTCCGCCTTCGCCTCGAGGGCGACGGCGAGGTGGTCGAGGGCCGGGATGAGCGTGTCGATGAGCGCCTGCGTGACCGCGATGTGCACGGAGGTCGGGAACACGTCGTTCGACGACTGCGAGGCGTTGACGTGGTCGTTCGGGTGCACGTTCGCGCCGAGGATGCGGGTGGCCAGCGTGGCCAGCACCTCGTTCATGTTCATGTTCGACGACGTACCGGAGCCCGTCTGGTACGTGTCGACGGGGAACTCTCCGTCGTGCGTGCCAGCGGCGACCTGGTCGGCGGCCTGGGCGATGGCGTCGGCGATCGCACCGTCGAGCGTGCCGAGCTCCTTGTTGGCGAGCGCCGCCGCCTTCTTGATGCGGGCGAGCGCGGCGATCTGCGCCGACTCCAGGCCCTTGCCCGAGATCGGGAAGTTCTCCACCGCGCGCTGGGTCTGCGCCCCGTAGAGCGCGTTCACGGGCACCCGCACCTCGCCCATGGTGTCGTGCTCGATGCGGTACTGCGACTGGTCGTCGCTGCGCTGGTCGGTCATTCCGAACCCTCCTTGGTTGCGGGGCTCTGCCCCTCGGTCTCGATTCCGTCGGTCTCGATGCCGACGGTGATGACGGGCACGGCGGTGCCCTCTGCGAGTCGGTAGTTGGCGCCCACGATGCCCAGGCGCCCCTCGGCCACGGCGTTCGAGATGATCTCGGACGACTGCAGCAGGTCGCCCACCGTGTTGCGCAGGTGCTCGCGCCCGACGAGCTCGGCGTCGATCTCGTCGACGGTCGTTCCGCCGCTCTCGGCGAGCACCTTGCGGGCCGCGGGCACGATCGGGGCGATGAGCTTCCAGATGTGCGGAGGCAGCGGGTCGGCGTTGATCGCGGTGCCGTCGATCGCGGCGCGCACAGCACCGCACGAGTCATGCGCGAGCACCACGATCAGCGGTACCTCCAGCACGGCGACGGCGTACTCGAGGCTCGCGACGATGGACTCGCCGATCACCTGACCCGCGTTGCGCACGACGAAGAGATCGCCGAGGCCGAGGTCGAAGATGATCTCGGCGGCCAGGCGGGAGTCGGAGCACCCGAAGAGGGTCGCCACCGGGTGCTGCGCGGCCTCGAGGTCGCGGCGCCGCGCCACATCCTGATTGGGGTGACGGGGCTCGTCGTTCACGAATCGCCGGTTCCCCTCCTGCATCTGCGTCCAGGCGGCGGCGGGCGTGAGCGGGTGCGTCATGGGCTACTCCGAGAGATCGCGGATCTGGGGGACGAGGGTTTCGGCGAGGTCGGCGGTCGATTCGGCCGAGCGCGAGCCGTACAGGAGCACGTAGTCGTCGCCGGCCTGCGTGCCGATGGCGTAGGTCACGTTCTGCTTGGCGCCCGCATCACCGAGCGAGTACACGTCCCACTCCAGTCCGCCGATGTCGGTGGCGTCGGTCGGGGCGATGCCGTTCAGCCGCTGCGGGGCCCAGGAGGAGTCGACGCCGAAGGCCTGGGCGAGCTTGATGAAACCGCGCTCGTTCTGCGATGCGGGGGCGAGCGTGACATCCCACACGGGGGTCGCGCCGCTCGTGAGGCCGGCGGCGTTCACACGCCAGAAATCACCGAGCTCGGGGACGATGACGGGGCTGCCGACGGAGGACTCGACGTCGGCGGCGATGCCGACCATGTCGACTGTGCGCTCGGTGGCCGGCTCGCCGCGGGGCACGGCCAGCACGATGACGACGACGATCGCCAGGGTGGCGAGCAGTGCGGCGATGAGTCCGCGGACCGTCTGACTCGACCGGTACGCCTTGCTGAACTCGGCCTTGCGGACCGCGGTCTCCTCTGGCGTTTCGGGGCGGCCGAGCTCGGCGACGATCGGGGCTCGTCTGCTCATGACTCCGCTCCGTCGGGGGAGTCGGATGCTGCGGCCCGTGCGGCGTCCAGGCGGCGCTTCGCGCCGAGGAGCCACTCCTCGCACCGGGCAGCGAGCGCCTCTCCGCGCTCCCAGAGGGCGAGTGACTGCTCGAGGGTCGGCGCGCCCTGTTCGAGCTCCGCCACCACCTTCACGAGCTCGTCACGCGCGGCCTCGAACGACAGCGTGTCCACAGGGGTGTCGTTCAGCGCACTCACGCCTCCATCCTACGCGGTGCGCGCCGAGCGCTCACGCGGAGAGCCGCCGCGCAGAGCCGCCGCACAGCCACCGTGCGGCCAGCGTGCGGCCAGCGGAAGCCAGCGGAAGGACCGCCGTACTCCGACGGCGTCGCACGGTGGCAAGACAGCTCGCCTCGCGTCTCACACGTCGCGTTCCGCGTCGGGATCCGCTCAGTCGTCGCTCTCGGCGATCTCGCCCTCGGAGCGCGCCGAGATCGACCCCCGGTCGACCGTGATCGTCAGGGCGCTGCCCGCCGGTGCGTCGGCGGCGTCACGAAGGATCACACCGCCGTCGAGGTGTGCGATCGCGTAGCCGCGGGCGAGCGTCGCGGCGGGGGAGAGCGCGCGCAGCGAGGCTCGCAGCTCGCTCGTCTTCCTCCCCGCGGCGTCGAGCTGCCGGGTGATGCTGTCGCGGCCCCGGGAGAGCATGAGCCATACCTCCTGCGACCGTGAGTCGATGATCGGGTCGGGGGAGCGCAGAGCCGGCCGCGAGCGCAGCTGCTCGAGCTGCGCGATGTCGTGCGTGACGCGCTGCGTGAGACGCGACGTGGCACGCGAGCGCAGCTGGGCGATCAGCGCCCGCTGCTCGCTGACGTCCGGCACGACGCGCTTCGCGGCATCGGTCGGTGTCGATGCGCGCAGGTCGGCGACGTCGTCGAGCAGGGGGTGGTCGTTCTCGTGGCCGATCGCGCTCACCACGGGGGTGGATGCTGCTGCGACAGCACGCACCAGGCGCTCGTCGCTGAACCCGAGCAGGGTCTGGGGATCGCCGCCGCCCCGCGCGATGACGATCACATCGACGTCGGGGTCGGCGTCGAGGCGGGCGAGAGCGGCGAGGGTGTCGGGTACGCACCGGTCGCCCTGGACAGCCGCGTACTCGGTGCGGAATCGCACCTGCGGCCACCGGAGCTCCGCGTTGCGGTGCACGTCCTTCTCGGCATCCGATCGCTCGCCGGTGATGAGGCCGATCACGTGCGGGAGGAAGGGGAGGCGCTTCTTGCGCGACGGGTCGAACAGGCCCTCCTGGCGCAGCTGCGCACGGAGGCGTTCCAGACGCTCGAGCTGGTCGCCCAGCCCGACGTGCTTCATGGCCGACACCGCGAAGCTGAAGTCACCGGACTTCACGAAGTAGTCGGCCTTGACGGCGGCGACCACGTGATCGCCGACGCCGAGGTCGTTCGGGATGCGCGGACGCACGCTCGACCAGATACGGATCGAGATCTGCGCATCCGAACGGGTGTCCTTCAGACGGGCGAAGATGTTGCCGGCGCGGATGTTCCACGAGGTGATCTCGCCCTCGACCCACACGGTGTTCCAGCGGGCGACGAAGTCGCGGATCGTGGCGTTCAGCCGCGCCACCGAGGTGGGTGCCGACGCCGACGAGTCGCGCGGCGCGACGGCGTCGGCGGGGGGCGTCTCGCCGGGACGCGTCGACGCTTCGAAGACTGTCATCCGCTCAGTGCACCTTCCCGGTCCTGCTCAGCCAGCCGACGGTAGAATCGAAGGGTGACTTCGACTGCCGTTCATCTCCCGACTCCCCGCATCCCACGAGTACGTGCGGCGGCAGGTCGGCTTCAGGATAACCCGGTGGTCGGACAGAAGCGTGTTCTGCTCGCCGCTCCGCGCGGATACTGCGCCGGCGTCGATCGCGCAGTGGTCGCGGTCGAGAAGGCCCTGGAGCGCTACGGCTCGCCCGTCTACGTGCGCAAGCAGATCGTGCACAACATCCACGTCGTCACCGAGCTCGAGGAGAAGGGCGCGATCTTCGTGGAGGAGGTCGACGAGGTCCCCGAGGGAGCGCACGTCGTCTTCAGTGCACACGGAGTGTCGCCCGCGGTCGTGAACGCGGCATCCGATCGAGGTCTGCACGCGATCGACGCGACCTGCCCCCTCGTCACGAAGGTGCACCGCGAGGCCGTGCGCTTCGCGCGCGACGACTTCGAGATCCTGCTCATCGGTCACGACGGCCACGAAGAGGTCGAGGGCACGGCGGGCGAGGCCCCCGATCACGTGACCGTGGTGAACTCCCCGGAGGAGGCGGACACGGTCGAGGTCAAGGACCCGTCGAAGGTCGTCTGGCTCTCGCAGACCACGCTGTCGGTCGACGAGACCATGGAGACCGTCAACCGCCTGCGCACGCGCTTCCCCGAACTGCACAATCCGCCGTCCGACGACATCTGCTACGCGACCCAGAACCGTCAGGTGGCGATCAAGAAGGTCGCGAAGGACGCGGATCTCGTGATCGTGGTCGGATCGGCGAACTCGTCGAACAGCGTGCGCCTCGTCGAGGTGGCCCTCGAGTACGGCGCCAAGGCCGCCTACCGCGTGGACTACGCGGAAGAGGTCAAGCAGGAGTGGCTCGACGGCGTCGCCACCGTGGGCGTGACCAGCGGGGCCTCGGTGCCCGAGGTGCTCGTGCGCGAGGTGCTGGACGCCCTCGACGGCGCAGGCTACCGCGACGTCGAAGAGGTGAAGACGGCGGAGGAGGACCTCATGTTCTCGCTGCCCAAGGAACTGCGACAGGATGCCTCGGGTCAGCGCGACTCGCGGGCTCTGGGAGGTCGCGCGTCCGGCGGAGGCGCATAGCGGTGAACGCCCCCGAGGCGGAGCCGACCCTCATCGGGTCGGTGCAGCGCGCGCTGCGTCTGGTCGACATCGTCGCCAACTCGCCTCGGCCGATGCCGGTGAAGACGCTCTCCGCCGTCACCGGGCTCACCACCGGCACGACCTACAACCTCGTGCGCACCCTGATCCACGAGGGATATCTGACGAGCGAGCCCGACGGGCTGGTGCTCGGGACGCGCTTCCCGGCCTTCCAGTCGGAGACCGACGCTCGTGGAGTCTTCCTGGCACGCGTACGGGCGGCACTCCGCACGGTCACCGACGAGGTCGGCGCGACGGCCTACCTGTCCCGGTACCACGACGGCGAGATGCACCTCGTCGACATCGTGGATGCGGTGCGGAATCCGCGCATCGAGCTCTGGGTCGGCCTCGACGCCAGCGCGCACGCGACCGCGCTCGGAAAGCAGATCCTCGCCGATCTCTCCGACGATGAGCGGCTCGACTATCTCTCTCGGCACCGTCTCGAGGAGCTGACCCCGCGCACGATCAGCGATCGTCGCACCCTGCTCACCCAGCTCGAGCACTCCCCGGGCTTCGCCGTCGACGAGGAGGAGTACGCGATCGGCAACACCTGCGTGGCCGTGCCGGTGATCGCACCGAACGTGATGGCTTCGCTCGCGATCTCCCTGCCGTCCGAGCACGTCGTCGACCGGAGGCTCGTGATGAGGATGCAGCAGACGGCGCGGCGGCTGTCCCTGCAGCTGGGGACCGAGGTCCTGTCCGACAGCGAGAGCGTTCTCGACTTCTCGATCTGACGTTGTTTCACTATCTGAAGAAATAGCCCTGGTGGATCACCCCGGGCCACTCCTATCATCAAGGTGTAGCCGTCTGTGCAAACGAGGCTACTGGTGTGAGAACGTCCCCAGCGTTCCATCTACCACCAGGACGGCAGGTGTCCCCAGCATCCGCCGTCCGCGGCCCCGAGGATTCCCCAAGCCTCCGGGGCCGTCATCGTGTCCGGGGACTTCCGCTGGGAGTCGTTCCGAGGCGGCCCGGATAGCATGACGGGATGACCGACCAGCGGCCGCAGTACGGGGAGCTCGCCACTCCCGAGGAGCAGCGCAGAGCGGCGGGCCTGCCTCCGCTCGACCAGATGCCGGATGCCGCCGTCGCCGCCCCTCCGGCTGCGGTCGAGGCGGAGCTGCCTGTTCGGCGGACGAACCCCGTCGACCGGTTCGTCACGATCGCGTTGCTCGCGTACGGCCTCATCAACGTCGTGCTGACCGCGATCTCCTACCTCGACTTCCCGACCGCGATGAACGAGGTGATGAAGATCGTCGGCGTCGACGGCGAGTTCACCAACATCGCGCAGGGGCGTGTGTGGGGCACCATCGCGGCGATCGTGCTCGTCGTCGGATGGTCTGTGACCGTGGCCGTCTCGCTCCGCCGGTTGCGCAGCAGGCGCCTCAGCTGGTGGGTTCCCATCGTCGGAGCGGCGATCACGCTGCTGCTCACGTCGATCTGCGCGGCGATCCCGATGATGGGCGATCCCGCATTCGTGGACTACATCATGAGCACCACCGCTCGCTGATCCAGCCCTGGACGCACGGATGCCCCGGCCGAGTCGGCCGGGGCATCCGTCTGTCAGCGGTGGGTCAGCTCTGCGACTGCCCGTACGAGCCGAGCTGACGGGTCGACTCGACCACGCGGGCCGCCATCGCGGTCTCGGCGATCTTGCCCCACGCCCGAGGGTCGTACTGCTTCTTGTTGCCGACCTCGCCGTCGACCTTCAGGACGCCGTCGTAGTTCTTGAACATGTAGTCGGCGATCGCACGCGTGTACGCGTACTGCGTGTCGGTGTCGATGTTCATCTTGATGACGCCGTTGGCGACCGCGAGGGCGATCTCGTCGTCGGTCGAGCCGGAGCCGCCGTGGAAGACGAGGTCGAGCGGCTTCGGGCCCGTGCCGTACTTCGCGGCGACCTGCTCCTGGATCTCGCCCAGGAGCTCCGGGCGCAGCTTCACGCCACCCGGCTTGTACACGCCGTGGACGTTTCCGAACGTGAGCGCCGCGATGTAGCGGCCCTGCTCGCCGAGTCCGAGAGCCTGCACGGCCTGGTCGACGTCGGCGAAGGTCGTGTAGAGCGCCTCGTTGGAGCCCTCGTGCGCGACGCCGTCCTCCTCGCCGCCGACGACGCCGATCTCGACCTCGAGGATCGCGTTGATCGCCTTCATGCGGGGGAGCAGGTCCTTCGCGATCTCGATGTTCTCTGCGAGCGGCACGGCGGAGCCGTCCCACATGTGCGACTGGAAGATCGGGTTGCGGCCGGCCTTGACCTCTTCCTCGGATGCCGCGATGAGCGGCTCGACGAAGCCGGCGAGGGCGTCCTTCGGGCAGTGGTCGGTGTGCAGCGCCACGGTGACCGGATAGTTCTTGGCGACCTCGGTCGCGTAGCGCGCGAAGGCGAGGGCGCCGGTCGCGCGAGCCTTGACGGTGTGGCCGGCGAAGTAGTCGGCGCCACCCGTGGTGACCTGGATGATGCCGTCGGAGCCGGCCTCGGTCAGGCCCTGCAGGACGGAGTTGATCGTCTGCGAGCTGGAGACGTTGAAGGCGGGATACGCGAAGCCGCCGGCCTTCGCGCGGTCGAGCATTTCGGCGTACTGATCCGGGGTGGCGACGGGCATGAGAACTCCTGCGATAGGTGAAGCCGGGACAGCTGTCACTCTATCGGGGTCGGTGTCCGGATGCCGTCGAGGGAACCCCGTCCACGGGCGCTCCCTGCCATGGTGTTAAGAACTACGATTCCTTCGGTCGCCGAGGGGCGAAAACGGCGGTGTGAACCGTGTTCCGTGGCTAGGCTGACCGCATGGTGAGTCTGACGGCCGATCTGAGCCCCCTGCGTCCTGACCGAAACCTCGCAATGGAGCTGGTGCGTGCGACAGAGGCGGCGGCCATCCGAGCCGTTCCCTTCATCGGGCGCGGCGCCAAGGAGGCGGCGGACGGCGCGGCGGTCGACGCGATGCGCGCGTTCCTCGGAACGGTCGCGTTCCAGGGCCGGGTCGTGATCGGCGAGGGGGAGAAGGACAACGCCCCGATGCTGTTCAACGGCGAGGTCGTCGGCACCGGCACGGGTCCCGAGTGCGACATCGCCGTCGACCCGATCGACGGGACCTCGCTGACCGCCGCCGGACGTCAGAACGCGCTCTCGGTGATCGCGGTCTCGGACCGGGGCTCGATGCTCGACGCCTCGAGCGTCTTCTACATGGACAAGCTGGTCACGGGCCCGGCGGGTGTGGGCGTCGTCGACATCCGCCTTCCGATCGGCGAGAACATCCGCAAGCTCGCCGGGGCGCTGGGCAAGCCGGTGGATGAGATCGTGGTCTCGGTGCTGAACCGGCCCCGCCACGAGAAGCTCATCCAGGAGATCAGGGATGCCGGAGCCGGCACCCGCCTGATGAGCGACGGCGATGTGGCCGGCGGTATCAACGCCGCGCGACACGCCGCGCGGACCGACATGTGCGTCGGCGTCGGAGGCAGCCCGGAGGGCATCGTCACGGCCTGTGCGATCAAGGCTCTCGGCGGGCACATCCAGGGCCGTCTGTGGCCCCGCGACGACGACGAGCGCCAGCGCGGAATCGACGCCGGTCTCGACATGGACAAGGTGTACGAGGCCGACGATCTCGTGCGCGGGGACAACACGATCTTCGTGGCGACGGGCGTCACCGACGGCCAGCTCGTCGCGGGTGTTCGACGCGAGCACGGGTACATCTACACCGAGAGCGTCGTGCTGCGCGGGGCCTCGGGGACGCTCCGCCGGATCGCTTCGGAGCACCTCGTCTCGAAGTGGCTCTGACCTGATCGCCGCCGCGTCGTCGCGGCATCGTTACCGAGCCGGTATGCCCTCACGGCGACCCGGCGCCGAGCTTTCCTGCAGGGTCGTGTCACAATTGACCCTGGGTTTGTCGCCGTCGACGGAGCCGCCAGGCACCGCAGGCACAGGAGGGCGAACAGATGGCAACGCAGCAGACGCGTGGTTCTCAGGCCGCGCGGACGAAGATCGTCACCACCAACACAGGTCGCATCCTGCGTGTGAACGTCGACGAGATCTCGGCACCGGGAGCCGCCGCCCCTGCGGCAACGCCTCCCGGAGCGCCGTCACCGGTCGTCACCGATCCTGCGCGTCGAGCGGACGTGCTGTTCCGCAAGCGCCGTGACGAGGGCCACGAGCTCAGCTCCTGGTGGATGATCGGTGCGTTCGTGGTCACGAGCGGTCTCGTCATCCTTCTCATGAGCGGCGTCCCCGGCGTCGCCTGACCCGGGCGCCCCGAACCCGGGAATCAGTCCCTGCCCCGGTCGCCACTCCCTTCCAGGCGCGAACGCACCTCACCCACGTCCGCGAACAGCGAATCGTCGACGGGGTCGCCGTTGCCGACCAGCTCCGGCGCTGTGAATCGCCGCGTCTGCGTCGTCACGCCCTTCGGCGACTCTGCCAGCCCGGTCGTGTCGATGCCGGGGAACTGACGCGCGGTCACGAGTACCCGGCTCTCGAGTGAGCCGGCGAAGCGGTTGTAGCTCTCGACAGTGCGTTCCAGCGCGCGACGCAGATCATCGGCATGCCCGGCGAGCACCCCGAGGCGGTCGTACAGCTGCGTGCCCAGAGCGAGTAGGGCGCGTGCCTCGGTCGAGACCTCCTGCTGAGTCCAGGTGTAGGCGACCGTCTTGAGCACTGCCCACAGGTTCACCGGCGAGGCGAGCGCGACGCGGCGGCCGAAGGCGTAGTCGAGCAGCGTCGGGTCCTCGTCGACGGCGGCCGACAAGAGGGACTCACTGGGCAGGAAGCAGATCACGAACTCGGGGCCCGACTCGAGGCCCGACCAGTACGCCTTCTTGGCGAGTGCGTCGATGTGAGCGCGCACCGCCTTGACGTGCTTCTGCATGTGCGCGCGCCGCTGCGTCTCGTGGGCATCGCCGATCGGGAGCGCGGACGCTTCGAGGAAAGCATCGAGGGGGACCTTGGCATCCACCGGGATCGATGCGCCACCGGCCAGACGGATCACCATGTCCGGCCGCCCCTGGCCGTGATCGGAGGCGATCGTCGTCTGCAGGTCGAAGTCGACGTGCCGCGTGAGTCCGGCTGCCTCGACGACGCGCCGCAGCTGGGTCTCGCCCCAGACGCCGCGCGTGGCGGTCGAGCGGAGCGCGCCGGCGAGCGACTCCGTCGTCGCGCGCAGGGCCTCATCGGACTCCTGAGCGCGACGCAACTGCTCGGCCAGCGAACCGAACTGCTCATGGCGCTCCTGCTCCATGGCCGACACCTTCGTCTGCATCTGTCGCAGACTCTCGCGCACCGGTGCAAGGGCCGTGAGAACGGCGTTCTGCTGCTGCACGCGCTCGGCCTCGGCCCGCTGCGCCGAACGCGAGTGCTCGACGGCATCGCGATACAGGTCGTACTGCCGGTCGCGGTCGTCACGCAGGGCGGCGAGCTCGGCCTCGGCGCGCGCGAGGACGACACCGCCGCGTCCGGCGCGAAGCACCCATCCTCCTGCGGCGCCGAGCAGCAGCGCCACGAGCAGGAGAACGATCGTGAGAGGAGCCATGGCTCCATGGTGCCCGCGGCCTCCGACATTCCCCGGAACGACCCGGCGATCGGGCGATCCGAGGAGCAGGCGTCAGGCGACCGCGAGGTCCTGCGCGGCGACGAGCGTCTCGGCGGGGCGCGGCTGCGGTGCGCGAGGAGTCGTCACCCGCAGGCTGAGAGCCTCGGCGAGGGAGAACACGTCGGGCGTGGCCAAGCGCTGCGCGGCATCCATCACGATGTGCGCGCAGGCCAGTGCATCCGCGAGGGCGTCGTGGTGGGAGAAACCGGTGAAACCGGCCGCCTCGGCGGCTTTCGGAAGCCGATACGACTCGAGGTCGTAGACCTTCCTCGCCACCTGCAGGCTGCAGAGGGATCGATAGGGAGGGCAGTCGAGGCCCGTGGCCTCCGATGCTCGCCGGAGGACGTTGAGGTCGAAGCCTGCGTTGTGCGCCACGAGCACGTCGGAACGGGCGAAGTCGCACAGCGCAGCGAACTGATCGATCCAGGACGCGGCCGAGACCACGTCCTGCGCACGGATCCCGTGGATCCGCACGTTCCATTCCTGGAACTCGTCGTGCCCCACGGGTGGGCGGATCAGCCATCCGGCCGTGGCGACGACCCGGCCGTCGCGGACGCGCACGAGTCCGACGGAGCACGCGGAGGCGGGGCTGGAGTTCGCCGTCTCGAAGTCGATCGCGGTGAAGTCCAGGGGCACGACTCCACTCTCTCCCGCGGCGCTCGGGCCGCGAGGAGGACGCGCCGTAGGCTGGCGACATGAGCGATGGACTGTCGACATCCTTCGGTGCCGAGGCGCACAACTACGAGCTCGGTCGCCCCGACTACCCGTTCGAGGCCGTGGCCTGGATGCTGGAGCCGCTGCCCGCCGACTCGCGCCGCATCGCCGATGTCGGCGCCGGGACCGGCAAGCTCACGCGCGTCCTCGCCAAGGCGCCCGATGCCGAGATCGTCGCCGTGGATCCGGATGCCGAGATGCTCGCCACGCTGCGCGGAGCGATCCCCGGGGTGCCGACGTTCCTCGGAACCGCCGAGAGGCTGCCCCTCCCGGACGCCAGTCTCGACGCCGTCGTGCTCGGCCAGGCGTGGCACTGGGTCGATCCGGTGCGCGGCTCGGCGGAGATCGGGCGTGTGCTGCGCGACGGGGGTGTGCTCGGACTGATCTGGAACATCCGCGACGAATGCGTGGAGTGGGTGCGCCGCCTCACCGCGATCATGCACGGCAGCCACGCCGAGGTCATGCTCGCAGAAGGGGGACCCGAGGTCGCGCCGCCGATGGGGGCGCTCGAGGAGCAGTCGTGGGAGTGGGTGCGTCCGATCACGCGGGAGCTGCTGCACCGGATGGCCGCCTCCCGCAGCTACATCATCACCGCGTCGGACGACGAGAAGCTGCGCATCCGGCACGATATGGATGCGCTGTTCGACGAGCTTGGTCTCGACGGCGACGCGACGATCGACCTGCCGTATGTGACGAGGGCCTTCCGCAGCCGCAAGAGCTGACGGGCGGGGTCCGGCCGGCGGGTAGACTCGTACCCCGTGGCTCTCACTATCGGAATCGTCGGCCTGCCCAATGTCGGCAAGTCCACCCTCTTCAACGCCCTGACCAAGAACGACGTGCTCGCGGCGAACTATCCGTTCGCGACGATCGAGCCGAACGTCGGCGTGGTGAACCTGCCCGACCCGCGTCTCGACAAGCTCGCCGAGATCTTCCACAGCGAGCGCATCCTGCCCGCGGCGGTGTCGTTCGTCGACATCGCCGGCATCGTGCGCGGTGCGAGCGAGGGCGAAGGCCTGGGCAACAAGTTCCTCGCGAACATCCGCGAGGCCGACGCGATCGCGCAGGTCGTCCGCGGCTTCGCCGATGACGAGGTCGTGCACGTCGACGGGGCCGTGAACCCCGCATCCGACATGGAGACCATCAACGCCGAGCTCATGCTCGCCGACCTCGAGACCGTCGACCGGGCGATCACACGGTACGAGAAGGAAGTTCGGGGCAAGAAGATCGAGCCCGTCGTGCTCGAGACGGCGAAGGCCGCGAAGGATGCTCTGGAGCGCGGCGTCCTGCTCTCCACCAGCGGACTCGACCTGAGTCCAATCCGCGAGCTCGGACTCCTCACCTCGAAGCCGGTCATCTTCGTGTTCAACGTCGATGAGGGCGTGCTCACCGACACCGCCCGCAAGGAGGAGCTGGCCGCGCTCGTCGCTCCCGCGAAGGCGATCTTCCTCGACGCGAAGATCGAGTCGGAGCTCAAGGACCTCGATCCCGAGGACGCCGCGGAGCTGCTCGCCTCGACCGGCCAGGACGAGTCCGGCCTCGACCAGCTCGCCCGCACCGGGTTCGACACGCTCGGCCTGCAGACGTACCTGACCGCCGGTCCGAAGGAGGCGCGTGCCTGGACGATCCCCAAGGGGTCGAAGGCGCCGCAGGCCGCCGGAGTCATCCACACCGACTTCGAGAAGGGCTTCATCAAGGCGGAGATCGTCTCGTTCGACGACCTCGTCGAGACCGGTTCCGTCGTCGAGGCCCGCGCCAAGGGCAAGGCCCGCCTCGAGGGCAAGGACTACGTCATGCAGGACGGCGACGTCGTGGAGTTCCGCTTCAACAACTGATCGGATCGCGCTCCTGCATCTCGGCTTCTACCGGGCCGAACGCCAGTAGTTCGGACGCCACCAGTACAAGGTCGTGAGGTCGTCGGGCCACTCTGCGTCGCGGTGGCCCTTGGCTTCGAATGCATCCTGCTCGAGGTCGATCGGCCGCCAACCGGCATCCATCTGTTCCTCTTCCGAAGCCGGCCGGACGTGCTTGACGAATCGGTCCTCCATTGCTCCGAACAGCGCATAAGCGCGCTGGGAATCGATGAGGGAGGGGCGATTGGCTCCACCCGCGTATGTGGGCCATCGGAGTTGGACGGCATCGTCCTCCCAGAAGCACACAGGGCACAGTTCGTACGATCCTGGCGGCTGACCAAGAGTGAGATGACCGCAGCATGGGCACGGATAGACGGTCCGGTCATCCAGGTTGGGCACGGCTTCAGGTTATCGGTGGTGCGAAATGCCTTTCGGTGACGCGGCGTGATGGAGTTCCGCTTCGGCAACTGAGGCGCCCATGCCCTCTCGGCCGGATCCGCGTCCGACCGAGAGGGAGCACGAGCATCCGACGTTTTCGCGTCACTCCTTGTTCATCGCGTCCTGGGCGGCGCCGGCGACCTTCTCGACGACGTTCGGCATGTCTGTCGTGCCGTAGAACCGCGCGTCGGGACGGGTGGGCGGCGGCATGACCGCCGTCGTCGTCGGGCCGTCGTGGTAGCTGAACTCGCCCTTGCCGTCCGGCGTCGGCCCGCTCGCCCAGGACCCCTCGGCGGCCGCCGCTCCGTCGCTGAAGTTGAGGTACTGGTACGAGACCTCGCGGTGCTCCTTGTTCAGTGGGAAGTTGCTGGGCACGGGCAGTTCCTCGGCTCCCTCCGCCTTGAGCTCCTCGACCGCGGCGAGCCACTGGTTCTGGTGCATCGTGTCGCGGGCGAGCAGGAAGCCGAGCATGTCCCGGATGCCGTGGTCATCGGTCATGTGGTACAGCCGGGCGACCTGCACTCGGCCCTGCATCTCGGCGTTGGCGTTGGCCATGAAGTCGGCGAGCAGATTGCCGCTCGACGTGATGTACGAGCCCTGCCACGGGTTGCCGTTGCTGTCGACCGGGCGCGCCCCGGCGCCTGCGACGATGCCCTGCTGCACGTCGGTCCCGCCGACGATGGCGGCCACGGTCGGGTCATCCTGCACGGCATCCTCTGTGATGCCGAGCGGCGCCTTCTCGAGCAGCTGCGCGATCATGACGGCGAGCATCTCGACGTGCCCCATCTCCTCGGCGCCGATGCCGAACACCAGGTCGCGGTACTTGCCGGGGATGTGCATGTTCCAGGCCTGGAACTGGTACTGCAGCGCGACGGTGATCTCGCCGTACTGTCCGCCGAGCACCTCCTGCAGCTTTCGCGCGTAGACGGCATCCGGGGCCTCGGGTGTCGCGGAGAACTGGAGCTCCTGTCGGTGGAAGAACATGGTGCGCCTTTCTGATCGTCTGTCGGTGGACTGGCCATGCAACGCTCGTGACCCCGGATCACGAGGGGGGTTTCCAGATCCGCCCATCCCTGCGACAATCGCGCGCCCGCCCGTCGACTGCTTCTCCGTGCTCCTGTAGCGGTGTCCGCCGCCCCGCGTCAAGCCCGAAGCGCGGGGAACGGCAGAGGGCCAGGGTGGCCGCATGGACGACACGGAACCGCGCGCGGCAGACGACCGGGCCAGCGACGGGTTCGCTTCGTACCTGGAGGATGCCGCAGGCGACATCGTCGATCGGCTCTCCGCCTGGGTGATGATCCCCTCCGTGTCGGCGGATCCCGACCGTCGGATGGACATGACGCGATCTGCGCACTGGATCGCCGGCGAGATGCGTGACGCTGGGCTCGAGACGACGTTGCTGCCGACGGGGGATTCCTTCGCGGTGTTCGGCGAGAGACTGGTCGACCCCGAGGCGCCGACGATCCTCGTCTACAGCCATCACGACGTGCGGCACGCGAAGCCGGAGGAGTGGAGCGAGACCGAGCCGTTCACCGCCGTGCTCCGCGACGGACGTCTCTACGGGCGCGGGGCGTCCGACGCGAAGGGGCAGGTGCTCGCGCACGTCTGGGGCCTGCGGGCGTTCGACGCCTGCGGCGAGCTGCCTCTGAACGTGAAACTGCTCATCGACGGCGAGGAGGAGATCGGCTCGCCGAACCTCGAAGCACTGCTGCGTGAGCACCGCGACCGGTTGGGCTGCGACGCGATCGTCTTCTCCGACACGATCCAGTGGCGCGATGACGCGCCGGCTCCCGTGACCTCGATGCGCGGCACCCTGACAGCCACGCTGACCGTGATGGGACCCGAACGCGACGTGCACAGCGGGGTCGCATCTGGGGTCACCCTGAATCCGTCGCTGGTCCTGGCGCGCATCCTCGCGGGCATGCACGACGACTCGGATCGGATCGCGATCCCCGGCTTCTATGACGGCGTCGCCGCTGTGTCACCTGACCGGCGTCGAGAGCTGGGCGAGCTTCCGTTCGACGAGGACGTCTGGCTTGAGCGCAGCGAGACGCGCGTGGTCACGGGCGAGGCGGGGTACACGGTGCCCGAGCGCCTCTGGGTGCGACCGGCCGTCGAGGTGATCTCGCTGCTCGCAGGCGATCCGACGGGCATCGAGCGCTCGGTGATCCCGCGGGAGGCGACGGCCTCGCTCAGCATCCGGACGGTTCCCGACCAGCGCAACCACGACATCGCCGACCGTCTCCGCGAGTACGTCGCCGCGGCGATGCCGACCGGCGCCGCGTACGAGCTGACGGTCGACGAGCGCATCGCGCAAGAGCCGTACACCGCCCCGCGCGGCGCGATGCTCGACGCTCTCGAACTCGCCCTCGCGCGGGGGTACGGGACGGAGGTCCGTGGTCGCATGGGCAACGCCGGGGGCGGACCCGCGGAGCTGCTCTCTCGCGAACTCGACGCGCCTGTCTCGTTCCTCGGCACGGGCCTGCCCGAAGACCACTGGCACGCCAGCGACGAGAGCGTGGACGTGAGGATGCTGCTGCAGGGCGCTGCCACGATCGCTCACCTGTGGCAGGAGATCGCACGTCGAGGGAGATCCGCTCTGCGCGAGTGAGCGGGATACGCTGGAGGACGAGGGATGACGGCGACGGACGAGCGCGTCGCCGCGAGCCCCTCGTCACCCACTGAGACGGCACGAGGAGAACCACGCCCATGACCGACACCCAGATCTTCGAGCCCGACGGCCGCGCGATCCCGTTCGCCGACGAGGGCGACGGTCCGGTCAAGCTGGTCCTCATCCAGGAGCAGGGGCTCGCCGCCGACGTGCTGGGTGTCGCCGCGCACTACCTCGCCGAAGAGGCGGGCTTCCACGTGCTGCGCATCGGACACCGTGCAGGCGACGCGACTCTCGAGGACCGCGTCGAGGATGCCGTCGCCGTGATCGACCACGTCGGCATCGACGACACCTGGGTCGGCGGTCACGGGTTCGGCGGCACGATCGCCCGCGCCCTCGTCGCCGCTCACACCGACCGCGCGAACGGCCTGCTGCTGCTCGGCGTGGAGGACATCGACATCCCCGTCGCACCGGCGATCCCCGTGCTGATCGTGCAGGGCACGGAAGACACCGACACCCCGCCCGCGAACGCCGAAGCGCTGCAGGCGAGCGTGCCCGACCGCTCCAGCATCAAGACCATCGCCGGAGACCACCTCTTCCCCATGCATCACCCGATCGAGACCGGTGTGATCATCGAGGAGTACCTCGACTGGGACTGACGCTCTCAGAGCGTGGCCGCGCTGGGGCAGTGGGCGCTACGGTGAACTCGTGACCCACGTTGACACCGCGCCGCGAACAAACACGCTCGCGCTCATCGCCTTCATCGCCGCGTTTGTGATGCCGCTCGCCGGTCTCATCCTGTCCGTCTTCGCGCGCCGACAGCTCGACGACCCGCGGAACTCGGAGACGGGACGGGGACTCGCGCGTTGGGCCATGGTTATTGGGGTGCTGGGCACGCTCACTCACGGCTTGTTTCTCGTGTTCTGGCTCACGATGTTCTTCCAGGCAGTCGGCTGACAGTCGCTCGTCCGGCGGCTGAGAGGATGGTCTGATGACCGCCACCCTCGTCGCTCAGAACCTCGCCGGAGGCCACGGCCACCGCATCCTCTTCGAGGGGGTCGACCTGACCGTCGCTCCCGGCGATGTCGTGGGAGTCGTGGGTGCGAACGGTGCGGGCAAGTCGACCCTGCTGAGGCTGCTCGCGGGCGTCGATGCACCCATGGACGGTACGGTCTCGCTCGCGCCGGCCGATGCGTTCGTCGGCTGGCTGCCCCAGGAGCACGAGCGTGTGCCCGGTGAGACGGTCGCCGAGTACATCGCTCGCCGCACAGGGTGCGCCGACGCCACCAGGGAGATGGATGCCGCGGCCGCGGCGCTCGGAGATCCGAGCCTCGCGCCGGCCGGCGCCGACCCGGCCGACACGTACTCGACGGCGCTGGAGCGCTGGCTCGCCAGCGGTGCCGCCGACCTCGACGAACGGATCCCGCCCGTGCTCGCCGACCTCGGGCTCCCGAGCGGAGGGCGGGTCGACGAGCACACACTCATGACGGCCCTGTCCGGCGGGCAGGCAGCGCGAGTGGGACTGGCCGCGCTCCTGCTCTCACGTTTCGACATCGTGTTCCTCGACGAGCCCACGAACGACCTCGACCTCGACGGCCTCGACCGACTGGAATCGTTCGTCCGGGGCCTCCGCGGGGGAGTGGTGCTCGTCAGCCACGACCGCGAGTTCCTCGCTCGGAGCGTCACCCGCGTGCTCGAGCTCGACCTCGCCCAGCACACGCACCGGCTGTACGGCGGCGGGTACGACGCGTATCTGGAGGAGCGCGCCGTGCTGAAGCGGCACCTGAGGGAGAAGTACGACGAGTTCGCCGAGAAGAAGGCCGACCTCATCGCCCGCGCCCGCACCCAGCGGGAGTGGTCGAGCCAGGGCGTGCGCAACGCGATGAAGAAGTCGCCCGACAATGACAAGCTGCAGCGCAAGGCGTCGATGGAGTCCAGTGAGAAGCAGGCGCAGAAGGTGCGTCAGATGGAGAGCCGCATCGCCCGCCTGGAAGAGGTGGAGGAGCCGCGCAAGGAGTGGCAGCTGGAGTTCACCATCGGGTCGGCTCCGCGGTCGAGCACGGTCGTCTCGACGCTGAGCGGCGCGGTGTTCCACCAGGGCGACTTCACGCTGGGGCCCGTCTCGCTGCAAGTCGACGCCGGCGATCGCATCGGCATCACCGGGCCGAACGGCGCCGGCAAGTCGACACTGCTGCGCGGGCTGCTCGGCCGTCAGAGCCCGAACGAGGGATCCGCCAGCATGGGCGCCAGCGTGCAGATCGGCGAGATCGACCAGGCGCGGTCACTGCTGCGCGGACCTGCCGCCCTGGCTGACGCCTTCGAGTCGGTGGTGCCCGAGATGTCGTCGGCCGAGGTACGGACGCTGCTCGCGAAGTTCGGGCTCAAGGCCGACCACGTCACCCGCTCCGTCGACGAGCTGTCTCCGGGCGAACGCACCCGTGCAGCTCTCGCCCTCCTGCAGGCGCGCGGCGTAAACCTGCTCGTGCTCGACGAGCCCACCAACCACCTCGACCTGCCCGCGATCGAGCAGCTCGAGCAGGCGCTGGAGAGCTACACCGGCACGCTGCTGCTCGTCACGCACGATCGGCGCATGCTCGACGCGGTGCAGACCACACGCCGATGGCTGGTCGAGGACGGACGAGTCGTCGAGCGCTGACGCTCAGCGGCCCTGACGCTCAACGTTCTTGGCGCTCGGCGCCCCTGACGCTCAGCGGCCCTGACGCTTCTTGTAAGGCTTCGGCTGTCCCTTGACGATCGGCGCGCGTCCCTTGCCCTTCGACGCCTTCGCCTTGCCGCCGGCCGGCGCCACGGTCTTCGGCGCGGGCGGGGGAGCGGCGGCGACCGCGGCCTGCGCCTCTGCAAGGAACAGAGTGCCGACGTTCGTCAGCCGCGGGGTGCCCTCACGGTTCACGAGTGTGTGCCCGACCTCTGCTTCGAGCTTGTCGAGCGACGTGTACAGCGAAGCCAGGGGGATGCCGAGCTGTGCGGCCGCCCGGGGGAAGTGCAGCGTCTCGGCGAGCACCACGTAACGGCGCAGCAGCGCGATCTTCATTCGGGTTCGCCTCCTCGGCGGTGCTCGGTCTCCTCCCAACCTACGCGACGTGCCCGTCGGGTGCGCCGCGCCCCGGACGCGCGGATGCCGCGGCTCGACGAGCCGCGGCATCCGTGATGAAGCCGGTGAGGTCAGGCGACCTGGCTGAGCACGGCGAAAGACACCGCGCCCTCGTCATCGACGCCGGCGTCGAGCACCTTGTCGTCGAGCGCGGCCGCAGCGGTCTCGTCGAGGAAGAGACGGGTGCCCGAGACCTCGACGACCTGGTCGGCCGGCTCCGGATCGGGTGCGACGAGAACCGCGAGGCGGGCGCCGCCGTCGGGGCCGGGATCGGGCGTCGAGTGGATGCGGAGACCGGCGTCTGCGGCGTCGGTCTGACGGCTGACGAGGGTGTTCACGATGGCGGTTGCGTTGTCGGTGAGGGTGAGCACGAGACTCTCCTTCCGGTAGCGGACACGAGGCGGTCGCGACGTGTCCGGGCCACGATGCCGAACCCCACGGGCAGGATCAACCCGACGCGCCCGGTTCGGAGGGTTCTCCCACCGGATGCAGAGTTTTGCGCAGGAACACCTGGTCGGTGCCGTCGCCCTGCGGGATGCGGGCGCTCTCGACATACCCGCACGCCTCGTACAGGCGGATGTTCGCCTCGCTCAGGCTGCCCGTGAACAGCTCGGCGGTCTCTGCCGACGACGCCTCCTCGGCGGCCGACAGCAGCGTTCGACCGATGCCCTCTCCCTGCATGTCGGGCGCGATCGCGATCCGGCCGATCAACAGCATCCGCTCGTCCTCCGCGAAGCGGATCGCCCCCACCAGCCGACCGCCGACCCGCGCGCCGAGGCCCGACCCGGAGCGAAGCTCCGCCTCGACCTCGGCCAGCGTCTGCGTCAGCGGCGGCATGTCGGCGCTGCCGTAGATCTGTGCTTCCGAGACGAACGCGGCGCGCTGCAGAGTCATCACCTCCCCGGCGTCCTCGGCGCGGAGCGGCGCGATCTCGATCTGGTCGTTCGTGTCTGTCATTCGTGACCTCCGCACGCCACCATCGGCGGTGCGGGGAGCGGGTGTCAACCCCCTCGATCCCGGCGGCCCATCCGGGCTATCGTCGCCGCCAGGAGGACACACATGGCTGAGAAGAAGAGCACCACAGGCACCACGACGAACAAGCGCGGAGCGAAGACCACCCGTCGTCAGAACGCGGAGAAGGGATTCACCGCGTCGCCCACGCTCGCGGCGAACCTGCAGACCGTGCTGGTCGACCTGATCGAGCTGTCGCTGCAGGGCAAGCAGGCGCACTGGAACGTCGTCGGACGCAACTTCCGCGACACCCACCGCCAGCTCGACGAGATCATCGACGCCGCCCGGACGTTCAGCGACACGGTCGCCGAGCGCATGCGCGCGCTGCACGCCGTTCCCGACGGGCGCACCGACACGATCGCGGAGACGACCTCCCTTCCGGCCTTCCCCATGGGCGAGGTGTCGACCGAGGACACGATCGACCTCATCACCGCACGCCTGGAGGCCGCCATCGGTACCATGCGCGATGTGCACGACGCCGTCGACGAGGAGGACCCCACCTCGGCCGACATCCTGCACGCCGTGCTCGAGAGCCTCGAGCAGTTCGCGTGGATGGTCAGCGCGGAGAACCGCACCCCCGCGGGCAGCTGACGCAACACACATCACCGTGCGGCGGGCTCGGACTCATCCCTCGCGGATGTCGTTCCGAGCCCGTCGCACGAGTGTCGGCATCGCGACCCACAGGGCGGCGATCACCACGACCGACGCGATGAGCGCGACGAGACCGGCCGTGCGGTTGACGGTGAAATCGATGATGAGCGTCGTCACGCCGACCGTGAGCGCGGCGATGACGATCAGATCGATCCGCACGATGCGCGCGGCCACCCGCACGAGCTGCGGCTTGCGCTGGCGCCCGAAGAGGGCCCTGTGCATCCCGACCGGTGCGAGTGCGAGGATGGTCGCGAGGGCGGCCAGGCCGACGAGCACGACGTACACGTCGCGCTGGAAGGCATCCATGTCCTCGAAACGAGGTTGGAACGCGACCGCGAGGAGGAAGCCGGTGAGGATCTGCGTACCGGTCTGCATGACCCGCAGCTCCTGCAGGAGCTCGTCCCAGTTGCGGTCCGCGCGCTCGTTGGCCGTCTCGTCCCGACCGTCCCTGCGGTCATCGCGTTCGATCGGGTGCAGCGGGCGGTCTTCCGGGTTCATGGCAACAGTCTCCCGGTACGGGATTCCCGGTGTCCAGGCTCTTGACCCGGCCAGCGAGGCCGCACCCGTGGACGGAGGTCGCCGATGACTCTGCCGCCGATCAGGGAGTGGTGGAACGACCTCTCCGAGGAGGCGAGACTCGCCGTCTTCGAGCACGCGCCGCACGTGGGCGAGATCGCCCGCGAGGAGATCCGCGAGATCACCGGTGCGGTCGTCGGCATGGCGGAGACGCTGACAGACGACGACCTCGACTACGCGCGGTCGGAGACAGAGAAGGGCGTCTGACCGGGCTCTTCACGAAGCCTCGGCTCACGGCGGCGTTCGGGGCGCAGGCCGGCCTTGTCGGAGTAGAAGGCGCGGATGCGGTCCATGTCGGCGCCGACGTCGCCGGTCAGCTCGATGGTCGGCCCGAGACCCGTGGTCATCGTAGTGCGGTCGACGAACCCGAGCGTCACCGGCATTCCGGTTTCGCGGGCTATCCGGTAGAAACCCGATTTCCAGTACCCCGTCGCGCTGCGGGTGCCGTCGGGCGTGACGACGAGACCGAACACCTCGCCCTGATGCACGCGCGCGACCACGTCGCCGACCACGCGCGCGGGGTCGGAGCGATCCACGGGGATGCCGCCGAGGCGACGCATGATCGGACCCCGCCACCCTCGGAACAGGCTGCTCTTGCCCAGCCAGCGCACGTCGATGCCGAGGCGCCACGCGATCGCGAGCATGAGCACGAAGTCCCAGTTGGAGGTGTGCGGAGCGCCGATCAGCACGGTCGGGCGGGTGGGCACCGCCTCGACGGTCAGGGTCCAGCGGCTGAGCGCCCAATAGAGGCGGGCGAGGAGTCGGGTCACCATGCTCCAACGCTAGGGGAGAGGGCTGTCGATTCCCTGGCGGTTGACAGCCGCCGGGCCGGTATGCGGTCGGCGACCGGTCACGTAGGCGCGAACGGCGCCGACAGTGCGCAGCAGGCGTACCATCGAGGGATGGCCACCACACAGGAACCCGCAGAGCACGAGCAGCGCCCTGCGCTGTCGCCGCTGCCCGGCGCCCTGAACCTCCTGGACGACGCCGACGACAGCGTCGGCTACTGCAGCGGCGGCGTCTGCCACTTCCCGGCGCCCAAGAAGCAGTAGCGAGTCCGGCCCGCACACTTTCTGCCGACGGCCACCCGCTGCATCGCCGAGACCCCCGCCTGCGACGTCAGCAGGCGGGGGTCTCGGCGATCGTGGGTATCGATGATCAGTGGCCGCCGTGGAAGCCGGACGGCTCCTCGGCGGGCTTGCGCACGAACGCGCTGAGAACGACCGCGGCCAGGGAGATGATCGCCGCGATGAGGAACGCCATGCGCGCGCCCGGTGCTCCGGCGACGGCGGTCGTCAGACCCTCGCTCTCACCCGCGTGCAGGATCGACGAGTACGTCACCGTGAGCAGGGCGACGCCGGCCGCGCCACCCACCTGCTGCAGTGTGTTGAGCACCGCGGAGCCGTGGGAGTAGAGCGACCGGTCGAGCGAGCCGAGCGAGGCGGAGAACAGCGGCGTGAACGACATCGCGAGGCCGACCGACATCGCGGCCTGAACGAGGATGAGCACCCAGAAGACCGTGTGCTCGCCGACCGTCGAGTAGAAGAACAGCGATGCTGAGACCAGGATCGTGCCCGGGATGAGCAGCGGGCGCGTGCCCTTCGCATCGTAGATGCGGCCCATGACCGGACCGAGCAGACCCATCAGCACCGACCCCGGTAGCAGGATGAGGCCGGACTCGAGCGCGTTCAGACCTGCGACGTTCTGCAGGTACTGCGGGAGCAGGGTGAGGGTGCCGAACATCGACAGCGCGAGGATCGTCATGATGATGACCGAGAACGTGAAGTTCACGGAGCGGAAGACGCGAAGGTCGAGCAGGGCGTCGTCGACGCGCTGCAGGACGAGCTGACGCCACACGAAGAGACCGAGCGCGACAGCGCCGACGACGAGTGCGGTGATACCGGCTGCCTCGCCCGAGCCGCCCTCGCCGCCGAACTGGCTGAGGCCGAAGACGATGCCGCCGAAGCCGAGTGCGGCGAGCGGGATCGAGAGCACGTCGAGCGGCACGACACGCGTCTCGCCGAGGTTCGTCATCCACTTCACGCCGATGACGAGCGAGATGAGCGCGATCGGCAGGATGATGGCGAACAGAGCTCGCCAGTTCAGCGTCTCGAGCACGGCGCCCGCGAGGGTCGGGCCGATCGCCGGAGCGAGGGAGATGACGAGGCCGACGCGCCCCATCATGCGGCCACGCGACTGCGGCGGGACGACGTTCATGATCGTGGTCATCAGCAACGGCATCATGATGCCGGTACCGGCAGCCTGGATCACGCGGCCGGCCAGCAGCACGGCGAAGCCGGGTGCGACCAGGGCGACCAGGGTTCCCAGCGAGAACGCGGTCATCGCGGCGATGAACACCTGCCGGGTCGTGAAGCGCTGCAGGATGAAACCGGTGGTCGGGATCACGACGGCCATGGTCAGCATGAACGCGCTGGTGAGCCACTGGCCGAGCTCGGGCGGGATGCCGAGGTCGGCGTTGAGGTGCGGGATCGCGATACCCATCGTCGTCTCATTGAGGATGGCGACGAACGCGGCCACGAGGAGCAGCCAGATGACGCGCATGTCGCTGCGCGCGATCTCGCCCCTCGCTGCGGGAGGGGGCGTGGTGATGGAACCGGTGTCGACGGCAGACATGCGGCGGCCTCCTAGGCGCGGAAGAGGGAGGGTGCGCGAGTGCGCGGGGACCATTCAGCGTAACGTCAGGTTCGGACATTCCATTCCGCATCCGGGTGAATCCGCTCTCGGCGGAGAGCGGAGCCGGCCGATCCGGGCCCGGTGTCGTCGGCGCTGACTACGCTGGCGACATGAGCATGGGCGGCGGTATGGGAGGGCGCGGCGGAGGCTTCCGCGGCGTCGACGAGGCGGCGCAGCGCCGCATGAACGCCGAAGCGCCGCGCATCAACGGGCTCGGCGGCCGCGTGATCGCGCTGTTCCGCCCGTACCGCTGGCGCATCGCTGTGACCGGCGTCCTCGTGGTGGTGGGCGCGGGCATCGCCGTCATCCCGCCCCTGCTGGTGCAGCGCATCTTCGACGACGCGCTCTTCCCGGTCGACGGCGGCGGCCCGCAGCTGTCGCTGCTCGGGTGGCTCGTGGGCGGCATGATCGGCCTCTTCCTCCTCTCGGCGGTGCTCGGCGTCGCGCAGACCTGGCTCACGTCGACCGTGGGCAACAGCGTGACGGGTGATCTGCGCGTGCGACTCTTCGAGCACCTGCAGGCGATGGAGCTCGGATTCTTCACGCGCACGAAGACCGGCGTGATCCAGTCGCGGCTGCAGAACGACGTGGGCGGCGTCTCCGGCGTGCTCACGAACACCGTCACCAGCATCCTCGGCAACGTGGTCACCGTCATCGCGTCGCTCGTCGCCATGATCCTCATCGACTGGCGGCTCACCCTGATCGCCGTCGTGCTCATGCCGTTCCTCATCATCGTGCAGCGGCGGGTCGGTCAGGTGCGGGCGCGCATCGCGGGCGAGACGCAGGAGTCGCTCTCCGAGCTGACCTCGATCACACAGGAGACGCTGAGCGTCTCGGGGATGCTGCTGTCGAAGGCCTTCAACAGGCAGCGCACCGAGTCGGCCCGGTATCAGGCGGAGAACCGCAACCAGGTCGTCCTGCAGGTGCGGCGTGCGATGAGCGGCCAGGGCTTCTTCGCGGTCGTGCAGGTCATCATGGCCAGTGTCCCCGCGATCATCTACCTCGTCTCCGGATACCTGATCGCCGGCGGCACCGGCGCGATCACGGCCGGCACGATCGTCGCCTTCACCACCGTGCAGGCGCGTCTCCTGCAGCCGCTCATGGGGCTGATGCGCGTGTCCCTCGACCTGCAGACCTCGTCGGCGCTGTTCGCCCGCATCTTCGAATACCTGGATCTCGTGCCCGAGATCCAGGACGCCCCCGACGCGATCGACGTGGCCAGGGCTCCCGGTCCTCGCGGCCGGATCGAGTTCGACGAGGTCGTATTCCGCTACCCCGACGCGGCGGCGGACGCGCGCCCCACCCTGCAGGGGGTCTCCTTCGTCGCAGAGCCGGGGCAGCACGTCGCCTTCGTCGGGCCGTCGGGCGCGGGCAAGACGACCGTCCTCTATCTGGCGCCGAGGCTCTACGAGGCGCACGGCGGCGCGGTGCTCTTCGCCGGCGCCGACGTGCGCTCCCTCACCCAGGAGTCGATCATCGACCAGGTCGGCATCGTCTCGCAGGAGACCTACCTCTTCCACGCGACGATCCGCGAGAACCTGCTCTACGCGAAGCCCGGGGCGACCGAGGACGAGATGATCGCCGCGTGCACGGCGGCCAACATCCACCACATCATCGCGGGCTTCGAGCAGGGCTACGACACCGTCGTGGGAGAGCGCGGCTACCGCCTCTCCGGAGGCGAGAAGCAGCGCATCGCGATCGCGCGGGTTCTGCTGAAGGATCCGCCGGTGCTGCTGCTCGACGAGGCGACCTCCGCCCTCGACACGGTGTCGGAGCGCGTCGTCCAGGAGGCGCTCGACGAGGCCGCGAAGGGGCGCACGACGCTCACGATCGCGCACCGGCTGTCGACGGTGATGTCGGCCGACGTCATCCACGTCCTCGAAGCGGGGCAGATCGTCGAGTCGGGCACCCACGCGGAGCTCCTGGCCCGCGGCGGCCTCTACGCCGAGCTCGCCGCCCAGCAGGTGGCCGCGTCACGCGTGCTCGACACCGAGGCGGAGGTCGAGCAGGCCGTCACCGGCGGCGTCGGCGCCGCGCTCGCGGAACGGCGCGCCGATCGAGCGCCCGACGATTCCGCGGGCGAGGATGCGGTGGCCACCCTCACGGCGTCCGTACCGCTGCTCGATGCGCCGCCGGCCGACGACCGGGTGTACCCCGAGCCGCACTGACGGACCCATGCATGCACCCGGGCAGCGCTCTCGGGTGGCGGCCCGGACCACGTCTCAGTGGACCGAGAGGCCGCCGTCGACGAACAGCGAGTGTCCGGTGATGTAGGCCGACCCCGCGCCGGCGAGGAACACCGCCGCGGCGGCGAAGTCCTCGGGAAGGCCGTTGCGGCCGATCATGGTCCGCTCGGCGAGCGCGGCGATCTGCGCGGGATCCTCCTGCAGACGCGCGTTGAGCGGTGTGAGCACGAATCCCGGCACGAGCGTGTTGCTCGTCACACCGGAGCCGCCCCACGCCTCCGCCTCCGAGCGCATGAGGGACTCCACTGCGCCCTTCGACGCGCCGTACACGCCGCTCGACACGAACGCCCGATGGGCCTGCTGCGAGCTGATGTGGATGAGCCGGCCGTACCCGCGCTCGGCCATGCCGGTCGCGTAGCGCTGTCCGAGCAGGAAGGGCGCGAGGGCGTTCACGGTCATCGTGGCATCCCAGTCGTCCTCGGTGATCTCGGCGAACGGCGGACGGATGTTGATGCCGGCGGAGTTCACGAGGATGTCGGGCTCACCGAAGGGTTCCACGGCGGCCTCCGCAAGAGTCCGGATGCCGTCGCGGGAGCCGAGATCGCCCACGACGCCGGCCGCACGGCATCCGGCATCCTGCAGGTCAGCCACGGTGCGCGCGATCCGCTCCTCGCCGCGGGCGACGATCACCGTCGCCGCTCCGGCGCGGGCGAGCGCGGTCGCGATGCCGCGTCCGATGCCGGAACTGCCGCCGGTGACGACGGCCGTGCGGCCGTGCAGCGAGAACAGGTCGGCGAGGTAGTCGTTCATGATCTCTTCCGTGGTCGGGGTGTCGAGCCGGCCGTCACCAGCGAAGGCCGGCGACGAGGGTGGGATCGGGGCGCGCATCGGCGAACTCGGGAAGCGACTTCAGGTCGGCGACGAAGGCGTCGAGCAGGGCCCGGTACTCGGGGTCGGGATGCTGCGCGGCGATCTCCTGCAGCGGCGGCAGGTCCATCGCGAGGATCAGGTCGAGGCGAGCGGTCACGGCCGCGCGGGCTCCTGCCTCGTGCAGCACCCGGATGCCGCCGCGCAGTGCAGCGAGGTAGTCGCGCAGCACGGGTATCCGGTCCTTGCCCTGCGTGATCGAGGTGCCGTCGGCGCGCACGCGCCAGCGCACGACCGCGTCGGGGATCACGTCGAAGGCTCGCGCTCGGGTGTAGAGCAGTTGTGCGACGACCTGATCCTCGTAGGCGACGCCCTCGGGGAACCGCAGGTCGCGCCACAGCTCGGTGCGGCTCACCTTCGACCAGGCCACGATGTTCGCGCTCGCCGCAGGATGCTCGATGATCGTCGTGCCGAGGCGCTCGGGGTCGGTCGCCGCGGCCACCCACGGCTGCACGCGACCGGAGACGTAGCGCTCGCCGTCGAAGCGCGACCGTACGTAGGCGCCGGCGACGAGGTCGCTGCCGCTCGCGGCGAGGGTCGAGGTCAGGCGTTCGAGGGCCGAGGGTGCGAGCTCGTCGTCGCCGTCGAGGAAGCCGACGAGCGGGGTGTCGACGACGTCGAGCGCGGTGTTGCGGGCGGCCCCGAGGCCCCGGGAGTCGTCGTGCGCGATCACGTGGAACCGGCGATCGTCCGCCGCGGCCTGCGCGAAGATGTGTGCTGTCGCGTCGTGGGACCCGTCGTCGACGAGCACGGCCCGCCACCGCTGTTCGGTCTGCGCTCGCAGGGAGTCGAGGGCTGCCGGCGCGAAGGCGGCGATGTCGCGACCGGGGACGATCATCGTCACGATCGGGGCGGAGTCGGTCACCCAGCCGAGTCTAGAGCGCGGCGGTGGGTCGCGGTCTCCCGCGGCGACGGCGCGACGGCGCGACGGCGCGACCGCGCGACAGCAGACGAGAGCGAGTGCGCGGAGTGCCCGCCGTCGAGGCCGGACGTCAGGTGCCTGCCGCCGCGCGCACCGCATCCGCGACCGCGTCGGCCAGTCGGTCCGGAACGCCCGGCGGCAACGCGGTGCGCCCGAACGTGAAGCGCACGGCGGTCTGTGCGAGGTCGGGGTCGAACCCGCAGGCGAGCAGCACGTGCGAGGGCTCGCCGCTGTCGGCGGCGCACGCCGATCCGCTCGACGACACGATGCCGCGTCGCTCCAGTTCGAGCAGCACGGTCTCTCCGTTCACGCCGGCGAACGTGAAGCTGGCGCACCCGGGCAGCCGTGAGTGCGGGTGGCCGGTGAGCGCGGCCTGCGGCACGGCTGTCAGGACGCGCTCGATGAACCGCGTCGTGGCTTCACCGACAGCCTCGTGCACGGCCCGTTGCTCGGAGGCCGCGAGCTCGAGCGCCGTGGCGAGGGCGACGGCCCCGGCGACGTTCTCGGTGCCGGAGCGGCGTCCGCGTTCCTGCCCGCCGCCGTGCAGCAGGGGCTCGATCGGGACCCGCCCGCGAACGGCCAGCACCCCGATGCCCTGCGGCGCGCCGATCTTGTGCCCGGCGACCGTGACGGCGTCCGCGCCGAGATCGCGCAGAGGAAGCCATCCCGCCGACTGCACGGCGTCGACGTGCAACGGCACTCCGACCGCAGAGGTCACGGCCTGGAGCGCCGCGATGTCCTGCACCGTGCCGATCTCGTTGTTCGCGTGGTCGACGGAGACGAGTGCGGTGTCCTCGCGCAGCGCCCTGCGCAGGTCGTCGGTGCTCACGCGACCCGTGCGGTCGACCGGCAGGTGTGTCACCGCGACACCGTGGAACCGGTGCAGGTAGTCGGCGGGAGCGAGCACGGACTCGTGCTCGATCGACGACACGATCACGTGGCGCCGCCCGCGGTCGAGCGCCGCCAGCACGATGCCCTTGACGGCGAGGTTGTTCGCCTCCGTCCCGCCGCTCGTGAAGATCACGTCGCAGCTCCGGAACCCGAGCACCGTGGCGACGCGCGACCGCGCCTCGTCCAGCGCCTGCGCTGCAGCCTCTCCGACGGTGTGGTGGCTTGAGGGGTTCCCGAACGCCCCGGTCAGGTAGGGGAGCATGGCGTCGCGTACCTCGAGGCGCAGGGGCGAGGTCGCGGCGTGGTCGAGGTACAGCATCCGCTCAGTCGATCCGGACGTCCAGGCCCAGATCCAGCGCGCGGGCGGAGTGCGTGAGCGCGCCGACCGAGATCACGTCGACCCCGGTCGCCGCGATCGCGGCGACCGTGTCGAGGTTCACGCCACCCGATGCCTCGACCTGAGCGCGTCCGTCGATGAGGGCGACTCCGGCTCGCAGTTCGTCCGGTGTGAAGTTGTCGAGCAGCACGGTGTCGGCGCCGCCCGCGATGACCGCGTCGATCTGGTCGAGGCGGTCGACCTCGACGACGACGTGCGTCGTGTGGGGCAGCTGCGCCAGTGCCTCGCGCAGCGCCGAGGCGAGGTCGCGCCCGGAGCGCTGCAGCACGGCGAGGTGGTTGTCCTTCGCCATGACCGCATCCGAGAGGGAGTGACGGTGGTTGTGCCCGCCGCCGGAGACGACGGCGTGGCGCTCGAAGGCCCGCAGACCGGGAGTCGTCTTGCGCGTGTCGGCGATGCGGGCCGACGTGCCCTCCGTGGCGCTCACGTAGGCGGCAGTGACCGTGGCGATGCCGCTCATGCGCTGCGTGAAGTTCAGTGCGATGCGCTCGGCCGTGAGGATGCCTCGGGCGTTCCCCGACACCGTCGCGAGCACGTCGTCGGCGGCGAACTCATCTCCGTCGCCGACGTGCACGTCGACCCGGATCGCGGGGTCGGTGAGCGTGAAGGCCGCGGTGAAGACCTCGCCGCCGCTGAAGACGCCGGCCTCCCGGGCGACGAGATCGGCGGTGGCCGTCGCGTCGGGCGGCAGCAGCACGCTGCTCGTGATGTCGCCCCAGGGCGCGTCCTCTTCGAGGGCGGCGCCGACGACGCGGGAGATGGCGGCGGGAGTGAGCATCAGACGGTCTCCAGAAGGGGTGCGGGAGCGGGTTCGCGATAGTGCGCGCCGACCGGGTCGACGCGGGAGAGGGCGGCGGATGCCGTGGCCTCGGCCAGCAGGAGCAGATTCGCGTCCTCATGCGCCCTGGCCGTCTCAGGCGGCGTCGCAGCCGCAGCCCAGGCGCGCACGGTCGCGAGGGCCGCCTCGAGGCCGGGGGTGTCGCGGAGCAGTCCGACATGATCCCACATCAGCCGCTGCAGCGCGTCGCGGCGGAACGGGACGGCGGCGGTCACGGGCGGGGAAGCCTGCTCCGGGCGGGCGGCGACCTGCAGCTCGGTCCACGGAGCCGTGAGCGCGGCTGCCGCGCGGGCGCCGAACACCGCCCCCTCCAGCAGCGAGTTCGAGGCGAGTCTGTTCGCGCCGTGCACACCGGTGCGGGCGACCTCGCCGACCGCGAAGAGGTTCCGGAGGGTGGTGCGGCCGTCGAGGTCGGTCTGCACCCCGCCCATGAGATAGTGCGCCGCGGGTGTGACGGGGAGGGGATGCGCCGACCAGTCGAGACCGCGCTCGCGGGTGACCCGATCGATCGTCGGGAACCGTCGGGCCAGCCTGGTCGCCCCGAGCATCGTCGCATCGAGATGGACGGGCGAGCCCTGGGCGGCGGCCCGTCGCGCGATCGCCCGCGACACGACGTCACGGGGAGCCAGTTCGCCGTCGGGGTGCGTGTCGAAGACGAAGCGCCGTCCTGCGTCGTCCACGAGCGTCGCGCCTTCGCCGCGCACGGCCTCCGAGATGAGGAACGGGGAGCCGACCGCGAGCACGGTCGGGTGGAATTGCACGAACTCGAGGTCGGCCACGGCCGCACCGGCGCGGATCGCTGCCGCGATGCCGTCGCCCGTCGTCCCCTCCGGGTTCGTCGTGTGCGCGTACAGGCACCCCGCGCCGCCGGTCGCGAGGATCACGGCATCCGCGGAGAGCTCGTCGATCGCTGTCCCCGCGAGCAGACGGATGCCGCGCACCGCGCCGTCCGTCACGACGAGGTCGACGAGCATGGCCCGCTCGACGACCGCGATCCGCGCGTCGTCGCGCACCGCCGTCACGAGCGCCCGGGAGATCGCCGCACCCGTCGCATCGCCGCCCGCGTGCACGATGCGCGCGTGGCTGTGCGCGGCTTCCCGGCCCAGCAGCAGCCGACCGTCGGCATCCCGGTCGAAGGCGACGCCGCGGGCGATCAGCTCGGCGATCCGCGCGGCTGCGCCCTGCACGAGCACGTCGACGGCGCCGACATCGGAGAGACCCGCGCCGGCGGTGATCGTGTCTGCGGCGTGCTGCTCCGCGGAGTCGTCCGTTCCGTAGACGCCGGCGACGCCGCCCTGTGCGTAGCCCGTGCATCCGTCTCCGATGGCGCCCTTCGTCACGAGCGTCACGTGGTGACCGGCTTCCGCGGCGTGCAGCGCGGCGGTGAGCCCGGCGATGCCGGATCCGACCACGACGACGTTCATCGCGCGCTCGCCGCCACCGGGGGCTTCGCGGCCAGCATCCGCTCCAGCGCGGTACGGGCGGGGTCGGCCACGTCGGACGTCACCCGGATGCGGTTGGGGGTGCGACCGGCCACGAGTTCTTCCAGCACCCACGCGAGATAGCCGGGGTGGATGCGGTACATCGTAGAGCACGGGCACACGACCGGGTCGAGGCAGAAGATCTCGTGCTGCGGGAACTGTGCGGCGAGACGCCGGACCAGGTTGATCTCGGTGCCGATCGCGAAGGTCGTCGGCTCGGTCGCGGCGGCGATGGCCCGACGGATGTAGTCGGTCGATCCCGCCTCGTCGGCGGCGTCGACGACCTCCATCGGGCACTCGGGGTGCACGATGACGCGGACCCCCGGGTGCTCGGCACGCGCCTGGTCGATCTGGCCGACCGTGAATCGGCGGTGCACGGAGCAGAACCCGTGCCAGAGGATGACGCGGGAGTCGGCGAGCTCCGCCTCGGTGGATCCGCCGATCGGTTTGCGCGGGTTCCACATCGGCATCTGCGAGAGCGGAACGCCCATGGCCTTCGCCGTGTTGCGGCCGAGGTGCTGGTCGGGGAAGAAGAGCACGCGGCGACCGCGCTCGAACGCCCACTCGAGCACCGTCTGCGCGTTCGAGGAGGTACACACGATCCCGCCGTGGCGTCCGACGAAGCCCTTGATCGCCGCGGAGGAGTTCATGTAGGTCACGGGGATCACCGGGACGCGCCCGTCCTCGTCCTGCTCGTCGAGGTCGCCGAGCACATCGGCCAGCTGCTCCCAGCAGTCCTCGACCTGACCGATGTCGGCCATGTCCGCCATGGAGCAGCCGGCGGCGAGGTTCGGCAGCACGACGGCCTGGTCGGGCCCGGAGAGCAGGTCCGCCGTCTCGGCCATGAAGTGCACTCCGCAGAACACGATGGCCTCGGCATCCGGTCGGTCCTTCGCCGCCGTCGCGAGCTGGAAGGAGTCGCCGACGTAGTCGGCGTGCCGCACGACCTCCTCCCGCTGATAGAAGTGGCCGAGGATCACGACGCGATCGCCGAGCACCTCCTTCGCAGCACGGATCCGCCGGTCGAGCTCCTCCTCGGTCGCCTCGCGATACTCGGCGGGGAGCTCGCCCTGCCGAGGTGCGCCGGTGGGGATGACGTCGCCCATCGACGACCCCGGTCCGTAGCCGGGCCGGATGTCGAAGTCCCAGGGCCCTGCGGCGAGGTCCGTCGTACAGGTCGCGTCGGTCGAGGCGCCGGCGACGATCGCCTGGATCGCGTGATCCACGGAGGCGTCCGAGGTCGGCACGGACGGGGTGGGGACGAAGGTGATGCTCATCGGATGCTCGTTTCCTCGGGTCCGAGCGGGCCGTGGTCGGCCAGCTCCACATCGGTGTCGTATCGGTAGAGGCGTGCGGGGCGGTGGCTCCCGGTGCGGAAGCGGTCGGTGGGGATCAGGTTCCCCGTCGCCTCGACCTGACGGCGGAAGTTCGCGGGGTCGAGCTGGCGGCCGAGGATCGACTGGTACGCCTCGCGGAGATCGGAGAGCGTGAACTCGGCGGGGAGGAACCCCTGCGCGACGCGGCTGTAGCCCACCTTGTTGCGGAGGCGCCACAGGGCGTAGTCGACGATCTTGTCGTGGTCGAAGGCGAGAGGAGGGCGCTCGGAGAGATCGAACCAGCGCACGTTCTCGGGCGCGTGACCGGATGCGCGGTGCGCGGCGCTCTGCGCGTCGACGTCGTCCTGGCGGAGCAGCGCCCAGTACACGATCGACACGACCCGCGTGGGGGAGCGGTCGACGGCCCCGAACGCGTAGAGCTGCTCGAGGTAGCTGGGCGTGAGGCCGGTGGTCTCGGCGAGGGTGCGCGCTGCGGCGTCCACGGGGGACTCGGCCGCGGTGAGCCAGCCGCCCGGCAGCGCCCACTCGCTGTCGAAGGGCGCGCGGGTGCGACGCACGAGGGGGAGGGCGAGCACGGGGTCGCCGCTCTCCGCGCGCCGCAGCGTGAGGATCACGGTCGACACGGCGACGTCGATCCCTCCACTTTGAGTCTTGAGCACCTTAACCTCCTGCGATTGATCTTAGTGTCATGGCGACCCTTAGTGCAGCAATGTGACGGCATCCGCTCGTCGAGTCCGAAACGTTATGCAGGAGCGTCGAGAGGTCTTGTCGAGGGTGGGCGGGTTTGTTAGGTTACTGTCCTAACAAACCCCCTCTTCCGGGAGTTTGCCCGCGAACCCGACCCAGGGTTCCGTCTCCATCCGGAGAGTCCCTCCTGCAGTGCAGCACCGAGAGGAAACGACAGAATGATCCGTACCGGAAAGCGCAAGATCGCGCTCACCGCCGTGGCGGGGGCTTCCGTCCTCGCCCTGGGCCTGACGGCCTGTGGCGCGGGTGGCAACGACGGGAGCGGCGCAGACGGCGACCGCGCGCTCCGTGTCTGGGCCGGAAGCCAGACCCCGATCACGGCGAACTACAACCCCTTCGCGCCCACCGTGCTCCACGGTGCGCTCGGCCCCATCTACGAGCCGCTGTTCTTCTTCAACAAGACCTCCGACTCCGAGCCGGAGGGCATGATCGGCGACACGTACGAGTACAACGAGGACGGCACGGTGATCACGATCACCATCAAGCCCGACCTCAAGTGGAGCGACGGCGAGCCGCTCACCGCAGCCGACGTCGCGTTCTCCTTCAACTACGAGGCGAACAACCCCGAGGGCAACGGCCTCGTCTCGGCCGAGGCGACCGACGACACCACGGTCGTGCTCACCTACTCGACCGCGCAGTTCACGACCGAGTTCCAGCGTCTCGGCTCGACGTACATCCTCCCCGAGCACATCTGGAAGGACGTCGACGACTACGCGAACTTCGCCAACGAGGAGCCCGTCGGATCCGGTCCCTACGTGGTCGACAAGACCACGAGCGAGTCGTACACCCTCGTCGCGAACGAGAACTTCCGCGGCGCCGACGACCTCGGGGTCAAGAAGGTGCAGTACATCGCGGTCGACAACAACCAGACCGCGCAGGACCTGCTCGCCGCCGGCAAGCTCGACTGGACCGGCATGTTCATCCCGAACCCCGACGACGTCACCGCGAACGGCGCGATCTCCTGGATCAACACCCCGCAGGACCCGACCGTCCTCTACACCTGCTCGAACGCCGAGCTGGGCTGCTCCGGCCCGCAGACCGACGTCGCCGTGCGCCAGGCGCTGAACGCGGCGATCGATCGCGGCACGATCAAGGACAAGGCGTTCGTCGGCCTGACCGGCGACATCTCGCCCACGTACGCGCTGCTTCCCCGCGACGAGAAGTGGGTCGCCGACTCCGCGAACGAGGTCAGCCCGCAGGAGGCGGACGCCGCCGAGGCCGGGTCGATCCTCGAAGCCGCCGGCTACACGAAGGGCTCCGACGGCATCTACGAGAAGGACGGCCAGAAGGTCGAGCTCACGCTCACCTCGGTCGACGGCTGGACCGACTACAACGACGCCGCGAAGCTGATCGCCGAGCAGGCCGAGGCCGCGGGCATCAAGATCAACGCCTCGACCGTGCAGTGGCAGGAGTTCTCCGACTCGCGTCAGAGCGGTGACTTCCAGCTCATCGTCGGAGGCATGGTCGGCACCTCCGTGGCCGACCCGTTCCAGATCTACCGCGACTGGTTCGGCGGCACGACCGTCGGCTCCACCGGCCCCGTGGGCGAAGAGGTGCCGACCGGCCGCTGGAACTTCAGCCGCTACAACAACCCGGTCGTCGACCAGGCCGTGCAGTCCGCGATCAGCACGAACGACGAGGCGACGAAGAAGGAGCTGTACGGGACGATCCAGACCGAGATCGTGCGCGACCTGCCGTACATCCCGCTGGTGATCAACGCGACCCAGACCTTCTACAACACGAAGGATTACACGGGCTGGCCGACCGAGGACGACCTCTACGCCTTCCCGCCGTCCTGGGGCTCGATCGCGGCAGGCTACGTCCTGACGCATCTGCAGCCGGCCAAATAGTCCGCGTCACCGGGGAAGCAGGGAGTCGAAGAAGACCGTCATGAAGTTCTACGCACGACGAATAGGGTTCTACGCGTTCACGCTGTGGGCCGCCATCTCCATCAACTTCCTGCTTCCCCGCATGATGCCGGGCAATCCCGCCGACATCATGATCGCCAAGATGCAGCGCGCGGGCGGCGAGGTCTCCGAGACCACCATCCGCAACATCAAACTGCTGCTCGGTGGCGACGACTCCTCCCTCTGGGAGCAGTACCTCTCCTACTGGGGGCGGATGTTCCAGGGCGACCTGGGCGTCTCCGTCACCAAGTTCCCGACCCCGGTGACCGAGTTGATCGGTCAGGCGCTGCCGTGGACGCTGATCCTCGTCGGCACCGCGACCGTCATCTCCTTCATCCTCGGCGTCGTGCTCGGCGCCTGGGCAGGGTGGAAGCGCGGCACGTGGGTCGACCACATCATCCCCGCGACGACCGTGCTGCAGTCCATTCCGTACTTCTGGATGGCCCTCATCCTCGTCGCCGTCTTCGCCGTGGGGCTCGGATGGTTCCCGATCTTCGGCGGCTACGACGTGTTCGACTTCCCCGACGGCCCGGAGCCCACGTGGGCGTTCTTCTCCAACGCGCTGTCGCACGCGATCCTGCCCGCGCTCACCATCGTGGTCAGCTCGGTCGGCGGATGGCTGTTCGGCATGCGCAACATGATGGTGCAGACGATGTCGGAGGACTACGTGCTCACCGCTGAGGCGAAGGGCCTGCGTCCCCGTCGCATCATGACGACCTACGCCGCGCGCAACGCCGCCATCCCGTCGATCGCCGGCTTCTCGATCACCCTCGGCTTCGTGGTCGCCGGCTCGATCGTCATGGAGCAGGTGTTCACCTACCCCGGCATCGGCAAGCTCATGTTCCAGGCCGTGACGAACAACGACTACGCCCTCATGCAGGGCCTGTTCCTCGTCATCACGATCACGGTGCTCGCCGCCAACTTCTTCATGGACCTGATCTACGGATTCATCGACCCGAGGGCGCGCCAGAATGTCTGACACCAAGCTCACCCCGATGCAGATCGTCAAGGAGCAGCCGACCTCGGAGCCGGCCACCACCGTCACGCTCGCGACGCAGAAGCCGAAGAAGGGGCGCGGTCTGATGCCGACCCGCTCGGCGAAGTTCATCGTCGGCATGGTGCTCGTGCTGTCGATCGTGCTGTTCGCGATCATCGCGCCGATGTTCACGCAGAACCCGCGCAGCACGGACAACGCCGCTCTGCAGCCTCCGTCCGCCGAGCACTGGCTCGGCACCACCAAGCTCGGCAACGACACGCTCGCCCAGCTCGCGATCGGCGCGCAGGGATCGCTGCTGGTCGGGCTCGTCGCCGGCGGCATCGCGATCGTCCTGTCGCTGGTCTTCGGCGTCCTCGCCGGCTATCTCGGCGGCTGGCGTGAGGACGCGCTCGCGCTGCTGACGAACGTCATGATCGTCATCCCCGGCCTCCCGCTCGTGATGGTGATCGCGTCGTTCGTCCCGCAGCGCAGCTGGCAGCTCGTGGCGTTCGTGCTCGGCATCACCTCGTGGGCGGGTGCCGCCTACGTGCTGCGGCTGCAGACCCGCTCGCTCCGCACCCGCGACTACGTGTACGCGTCGAAGGTCGCGGGTGAGCGCTCGTTCCGGGTCATCCTCGTCGAGATCATGCCGAACCTGCTGCCGCTGCTGACCGCGCAGTTCCTGTTCGCGATCATCTTCGCGATCCTCGGCGAGGCCGGCCTGTCGTACCTCGGTCTCGGCCCCAACTCGTCTATCACGTGGGGCAGCATCCTCAACGACGCGCAGTCCGGCCAGGCGCTCGGTCGAGGCGCCTGGTGGTGGTTCGTGCCGCCGGGTGTGATGATCGCGCTCCTCGGGGCGGGGCTCGCGCTCATCAACTTCGCGATCGACGAGGTCATCAACCCCAAGCTGCGCAACGCACCCGACGCGGCTCGCCGCGTGCGCAAGGCCGCCAAGACGAAGGGAGTCGCCGCGTGAGCGCCCCGGAAGCCGTGCTGACCGCACGCAACGTGTCCATCGAGTACGAGGTCGATCCGCCGGTGAAGGCCGTGCGCGACGTGTCGCTGACGCTCCACCGGGGCGAGATCCTCGGACTCGCCGGCGAGTCGGGATGCGGCAAGACCACTCTCGCGTACGGCATGAACCGGCTGCTCAAGGCGCCGGCGCTGATGACCGCGGGCGAGATCGTCTTCCACGATCGCGACGGCACCGACATCGACGTGGTCGCGCTCGACGGCGACGGGCTGCGGGCCTTCCGCTGGGACAAGATCTCGATGGTGTTCCAGGGCGCGATGAACTCGCTCAACCCGGTGATCGACGTGCGGGCGCAGATCTTCGACATCTTCGACACCCACCGACCGGGCATGTCGAAGCAGGACAAGCAGGCGAGAGCCGAGGAGCTGCTGACGCTGGTGGGGGTCGACCCCTCGCGTCTGCGCAGCTTCCCGCACGAGCTCTCCGGCGGCATGCGCCAGCGCATGATGATCGCGATGGCGCTCGCCCTCGATCCGCAGGTCATGGTCATGGACGAGCCGACCACCGCGCTCGACGTCGTCGTGCAGCGGGGCATCATCCGCGAGATCATGCGCTTGCGCGAGCGCCTCGGGTTCGCGGTCATCTTCATCACCCACGACCTGCCGATGCTCATCGAGATCAGCGACCGCATCGCGGTGATGCTGCAGGGCGAGATCGTCGAGCAGGGCACGGCGGAGGAGATCTACCGCACCCCGCAGCACGAGTACACCAAGCGCTTGCTGTCGAGCTTCCCGAGCCTGACGGGGGAGCGCGGCGACTTCGTCCGCACCGGCAGCCGCGTCAGCCAGGAGGAGATCCGATGAGCGCCCCCACCCTCGAAGCGCGGAACCTCGTCAAGGACTTCCACCTGCGGTCCGGGTTCAAGACCTCGGTACTGCACGCCGTGAAGGACGTGTCGTTCACGATCGAGGCGGGCAAGACGGTCGCGCTCGTCGGCGAGTCGGGATCGGGCAAGTCGACGATCGCGCGGATGCTGATGAAGCTGGAGACCCCGACGAGCGGGCAGATCCTGCTCGACGGGCAGGAGACGGGCACGAGCGGCCGCGCGGTCGAGGCGTACCGCTCGCAGGTGCAGATGGTGTTCCAGGACCCGTTCGCGTCGCTGAACCCGTACCACACGATCTTCCACCACCTCGAGCGGCCGATCCGGCTGCACCACCCGCGGCTGTCGCGGACCGAGGTGCGCGATCGTGCTCTCGAACTGCTGGAGCGCGTGCGCCTCACGCCGGCGGAGAGCTTCGCCGAGCGGCGCCCCCACGAGCTCTCCGGCGGACAGCGTCAGCGCGTCGCGATCGCGCGCGCCCTCGCGCCGGGCGCGCGGTTCATCGTCGCCGACGAGCCCGTCTCGATGCTCGACGTGTCGATCAGGCTCGGGGTGCTCAACCTGCTCGCCGACCTGCAGCGCGAAGACGACCTCGGCGTGCTGTACATAACGCACGACCTCGCCACCGCGCGCCACTTCAGCGACGAGATCATGGTGCTCTACAAGGGCGACGTCGTCGAGCGAGGACCCGCGGACGACGTCATCCTGAACCCGCAGCACGAGTACACGAGGACCCTGCTCGGCGCTGCGCCCGAGCCCGAGAACCTGGGCCGTCTGCGCGACGAGGTGAGGGCGGAGCTCGCGGGGCTCTGAGCGGTGGCGGCAGCGGGTCACCCGCTACACTGGGACCACAATCGAACATCGGCCGAACGGGCCACGCGGGAGAGCCCCGGCGAACGCAGCCGGGCACCGAAGGAGCAAGCCTCCCCGCCAATCTCTCAGGTACGCGTACCGCGGGGTCCCGGCCACTCTGGAAAGAGACGTGGAGCGCAGAGCCCCACGTCCGCCGACGGTGAAAGCCCCTCAGGGGTGAAACTCTCAGGCCCATGACAGAGGGGGAGTTCCGAGGAACGACGTCGCCGCCGTTCCGCCCGACCCAGCCCGGGAGAACTCCATGTCCGACCCCCGCTACACCCCGCTGCGAGACCGCCATGAGTCTCTCGGCGCGTCCTTCACCGACTTCGGCGGCTGGCAGATGCCGGTCAGGTACACGTCGGACCTCGCCGAGCACCACGCGGTGCGCCAGTCCGCCGGGATCTTCGACATCTCGCACATGGCCGAGTTCACGGTGCGCGGCGCGCAGGCCGCCGACTATCTCGACCACGCCCTCGCCGGGCGCCTGTCGGCGCTCGCCGTGGGCAAGGCCAAGTACTCGCTGCTGCTCGCCGAGTCCGGCGGGATCATCGACGACGTCATCGTGTACCGACTCGGCGACGAGGACTACCTCGTCATCTCGAACGCCGGGAACCGGGATGCCGTGCGCGAGGCGCTCTCCGCCCGGACCGACGGCTTCACGGTCGAGGTCGACGACGTCTCCGACGACTACGCCCTCATCGCCGTGCAGGGTCCGAACGCCGAGGCGATCCTCGCCGAGACCGAGGGAGTCGCCGACGTCAGCATCCCGTGGTCGGAGCAGCGCTACTACGCGTGGGCGACCGCGACGTTCGAAGGTCAGCCGCTGCTGCTCGCTCGGACCGGGTACACGGGCGAGGACGGCTTCGAGCTGCTCGTCCCCGCGGCGCTCGCCGGTTCGCTGTGGGATGCCGTGCTCGCCGCCGGTAAGTCGCACGGGTTGATCCCGGCCGGTCTCGCCGCCCGCGACACGCTCCGCCTGGAGGCGGGCATGCCGCTCTACGGCCACGAGCTCACGCTCGACACGAAGCCCGCGCAGGCGGGCCTCGGCCGCGTCGTCGTCTCGGCGAAGGAGAGCTTCGTGGGGAAGGACGCCGTCGATGCGGCATCCGATGCCCGCGTCCTCGTCGGTCTCGCCGCCGAGGGCAAGCGCGCCGGTCGCGCCGGCTACGCGGTCGTGACCGAGGACGGCACGCCGATCGGCGAGGTCACGAGCGGTGCCCTGAGTCCGACCCTGGGGCATCCCATCGCGATGGCCTACGTCGATCCTTCTTCCGCTGCGGAGGGATCCGCAGTATTCCTTGACGTGCGGGGAACCCGCATCCCCGCGACCGTGACCGCCCTGCCTTTCTACCGGAGGACAAAATGACCGATCTGACCACCCTCAAGTACAGCGAAGAGCACGAGTGGGTCGCCGTCGACGGCGCGGTGGCGACCGTCGGCATCACCGACTTCGCCGCAGACGCCCTCGGTGACATCGTCTTCGTCGAGCTGCCGGCCGTGGGCACGGCGGTCTCTCGCGGCGACGTGTTCGGCGAGGCCGAGTCGACCAAGTCGGTGTCCGAGCTCTACGCCCCGGTCGCCGGCACGGTGACCGAGGTGAACCAGGCCGTCGTCGACGACCCTGCGCTGCTGAACTCCTCGCCGTTCGAGGACGCGTGGCTCATCAAGGTCGAGGTCGCGGACGACGCGCTCGACGGACTCCTCGACCGCGACGCCTACGTCGCGCACACGGAGGGCTGATCGCCTCGTGGTCTCTTTCGCCGATCGTCACATCGGACTCACCTCGTCCGCCCAGAGTCGGATGCTCGACGCGCTCGGACTCTCGGCCGAGTCCGCCGAACAGAGCTCGATCGAGGCGCTGATGCGCGAGGCTGTGCCCGCCTCGATCTTCACGGCCGAGCACGAGGACAGCGTCATCCCGCCTGCCGCGAGCGAGACGGAGGCGCTCGCCGAGCTCCGTTCGCTGGCCCGCCGCAACGCGGTGAACCGACCGATGATCGGCCTCGGGTACTACGGCACCATCACGCCGAGCGTCATCCAGCGCAACGTCCTCGAGAACCCGTCCTGGTACACCGCCTACACGCCGTACCAGCCCGAGATCTCGCAGGGCCGCCTCGAGGCGCTCATCAACTTCCAGACGATGGTCTCGGAACTGACGGGTCTCACCACCGCGAACGCCTCCATGCTCGACGAGTCGACGGCTGTCGTCGAGGGGATGCTGCTCGCGCGGCGCGCCTCGAAGACGACGTCGAACGTGTTCGCCGTCGACGCGGACGCCTTCCCGCAGACCAGGGCCCTTCTCGCCGCTCGGGCGGAGGCCGTCGGCATCGAGGTCGTGACGGTCGACCTCGCCGCGGGGGAGGAGCTGCCCGCCGAGCTGTTCGGCGTCTTCGTGCAGTACCCCGGCGCATCGGGGCACGTATGGGACCCGAGCGCCGTGATCGACGCCGCGCACCTCGCCGGCGGTCTCGCGGTCGTCGCAGCCGACCTGCTCGCACTGACGCTCCTCGCGTCACCGGGGAGCATGGGCGCCGATGTCGCGGTCGGCACGACGCAGCGGTTCGGTGTGCCGATGGGCTTCGGCGGACCGCACGCCGGCTACATGGCCGTGCGCGCCGGTCTCGAGCGTCAGCTGCCCGGACGCCTCGTCGGCGTCTCGGTCGACGCCGACGGCCGTCCCGCCTACCGCCTGTCGCTGCAGACCCGCGAGCAGCACATCCGCAGGGAGAAGGCCACGTCGAACATCTGCACCGCTCAGGTGCTGCTCGCCGTCATGGCTTCCATGTACGCGGTCTACCACGGCCCGGACGGGCTCAGCGCGATCGCCCGTGAGACGGCCGCCAAGGCCGCTCTGCTGCGCGACTGGCTTGTCGAGGCGGGTGCCGAGGTCGTGCACGACGCCTTCTTCGACACGCTGCACGTGCGCGTTCCCGGCACCGCAGCCGAGCATGTCGCGGCCGCGCACGAGAAGGGCATCCTCCTGCACGGGGTGGATGCCGACACCGTGGGCATCTCGGTGGACGAGACCACCACGACCGCCGACCTCCACGAGGTGGCGCGGGTGTTCGGCGGTCCGCAGCAGCGCGTGTTCGGCCTGACCGGCCCGCTCTCGGCGCTACCCGAGGCGCTGCTCCGCCAGGACGAGTACCTGACGCACCCGGTCTTCCACGCGCACCGCAGCGAGACCGCCATGATGCGCTACCTGAAGTCGCTCGCCGATCGCGATTACGCGCTCGACCGCGGCATGATCCCGCTGGGCTCCTGCACCATGAAGCTCAACGCGGCCACCGAGATGGCGGCGATCACGTGGCCGGAGTTCGCGGGCATCCACCCGTTCGCCCCGGCATCCGACGTGCAGGGCTACCTCGACCTCATCGAGCAGCTGGAGTCGTGGCTCGCCGAGGTCACCGGGTACGACGCCGTCTCGCTGCAGCCGAACGCGGGCTCGCAGGGAGAGCTGGCCGGGCTCCTGGCGATCCGGGGGTACCACCACGCCAACGGCGACGTGCATCGCACGATCTGCCTGATCCCGTCGTCGGCCCACGGCACGAACGCCGCCTCGGCGGTGCTCGCCGGCATGAAGGTGGTCGTGGTCGCGACCGACGAGCTGGGCAACGTCGACCTCGCGGATCTGCGCGCCAAGATCGCGCTGCACGCCGACGAGCTCGCCGCCCTGATGATCACCTACCCGTCGACGCACGGCGTGTACGAGCAGGACGTCGTGGAGATCACGGCGGCCGTGCACGACGCCGGCGGTCAGGTGTACGTCGACGGGGCGAACCTGAACGCCCTGCTCGGCTACGCGCGGTTCGGCGACCTCGGCGGCGACGTCTCGCACCTCAACCTGCACAAGACGTTCGCGATCCCGCACGGCGGTGGCGGACCGGGCGTCGGTCCGGTCGCCGCGAAGGCCCACCTCGCGCCGTTCCTGCCCTCTCACCCGCTCGCGCAGCGCGCCGAGCACGCGGGCGGCTTCGTGTTCGACGGCGGACCGATCTCGGCAGCGCCGTACGGCTCCGCCGGCATCCTGCCGATCTCGTGGGCGTACGTCCGCATGATGGGCGCCGACGGTCTGCGTCGCGCCACGGCATCCGCCGTCCTCTCGGCGAACTACATCGCCGCACGCCTCGGAGAGCACTACCCGGTGCTCTACAGCGGCGAGAACGGACGAGTGGCGCACGAGTGCATCCTCGACCTGCGTCCCCTCAAGGAGGCCACGGGTGTCACGGTCGACGACGTCGCGAAGCGGCTCATCGACTACGGCTTCCACGCCCCGACCATGTCGTTCCCGGTCGCCGGCACCCTCATGGTGGAACCGACGGAGTCGGAGGACATCGACGAGATCGAGCGCTTCGTCGAGGCCATGGTCATGATCAAGGCGGAGGCGGATGCCGTCGCCGCCGGCCGCTGGCCCGCCGACGACAACCCCCTGGTGAACGCTCCGCACACCGCGGTGTCGCTCATCGCAGGGGAGTGGGAGCACGCCTACACGCGGGAGGACGCCGCCTACCCGGTGCACGCCCTCGTCGCGGGGAAGTACTGGCCGCCGGTGCGGCGCATCGACCAGGCGTACGGCGACCGCAACCTCGTGTGCGCCTGCCCGCCGATCGAGGCCTTCGCCTGATCACGGCGACAGGAAGGGGGTCGGATGCGGTGGCATCCGACCCCCTTCAGCGCTCGTGACGCCGGCGCGTCCGCAGAGCGGCCAACAACCGTACTCGCGTCGGCCGCGTGTTTCAGCAATATTACGGATGGTCACCACTGAGTAACGGTTCATTAGCCGAGCGCGGGGTTGCGTGCACCCCGGGTTACGCTCAACTATCCCTACGCGTTCGACGATGAGCGCGCAGTCTGATGAATACCCGTCCACAGGAGGACACACAGTGAAGCGCAACAAGATCGCCCTTGCGGGCACCGCGCTGTTCGCGATCGGCGCCCTGGCGCTCGCGGGCTGCGCGAGCGGCGGCGGCAACAACGACGGCGGCAACGCCGGTGGCGAGGCCGACGCGGATGCCATCATCACGACGAACGGCTCCGAGCCCGAGAACCCGCTGATCCCCACCAACACCAACGAGGTGGGTGGCGGCAAGATCCTCGACGAGATCTTCGCCGGTCTGATCTACTACGACGCCGAGGGCAAGCCGGTCAACGACATGGCCGAGGAGATCACGACCGAGGACCCGCAGCACCTCACTGTGAAGCTCAAGGAGGGCCAGACCTTCACCAACGGTGAAGAGGTCACCGCCGACAACTTCATCAAGGCGTGGAACGAGGGCGCCAAGGCCTCGAACAAGCACCTCTCCAGCTACTTCTTCGAGGACATCGAGGGCTTCAGCTACGACGAGGACTCGGAGCTCACGGGTCTCGAGCAGGTCGACGACTACACGTTCACCATCGCGCTGAACAAGCCGGCGTCCGATTTCGCGCTGCGTCTCGGCTACTCGGCGTTCTACCCGCTCCCCGACGTCGCGTTCGAGGACATGGCGGCGTTCGGTGAGAACCCGGTCGGCAACGGTCCCTACAAGCTCGACGGCGAGGGCGCGTGGCAGCACGACGTGCAGATCGACCTCGTCCGCAACGACGACTACGACGGTGGCCGCAAGGCCGCCAACGGCGGTCTGACGATCAACTTCTACGCCACGCAGGAAGCGGCCTACGCCGACCTGCTCGGCGGCGAGGTCGACGTGATCGATGTCATCCCCGCGGCGTCGCTGCCGACGTTCCAGGACGAGCTGGGCGACCGGGCTGTGAACCAGCCCGCAGCCGTCTTCCAGTCCTACACGATCGGTCAGTTCCTCCCGCACTTCTCGGGCGAAGAGGGCATTCTCCGCCGTCAGGCGCTGTCGATGGCCATCGACCGTGACCAGATCACCGAGAAGATCTTCTCGGGCACGCGTACCCCGGCCTCCGACTTCACGTCGCCGGTCATCGACGGCTGGTCCGACTCGGTCCCCGGCAGTGACGTTCTGAAGTACGACCCCGAGAAGGCGAAGGACCTGTGGGCTCAGGCCGACGAGATCTCGCCCTGGGAGGGCACCTTCCAGATCGCCTACAACTCGGACGGCGGACACCAGGAGTGGGTCGACGCGGTCACGAACCAGATCAAGAACAACCTCGGCATCGACGCCTCGGGGGCCCCGTACCCGACGTTCGCGGTCATCCGCGAGGAGATCAACAACCGGTCGATTCAGACCGCTGCCCGTTCAGGGTGGCAGGCTGACTACCCGGGTCTGTACAACTTCCTCGGCCCGCTCTACGCGACGGGCGCAGGCTCGAACGACGGCGACTACACGAACCCCGAGTTCGACGCCGCCATCGAGGCCGGAATCAGCAACCCGGACCCGGCCGCGCAGCTTGAGGACTTCACCAAGGCTCAGGAGATCCTCTTCAACGACCTCCCGGCCATCCCGCTGTGGTACTCCAACGTGACCGGTGGGTACAGCGAGAACGTCGACAACGTCACGTTCGGCTGGAACTCCGTCCCGCTGTACTACGAGATCACGAAGGCCGCCAAGTAGGTCTGATCACGAACGACCCCGCGAGGCGGTGACGGAAGCGTCACCGCCTCGTAGGCTGTTCTGGTTACCCTGCTCGCGTTCCTAGAAAGGGACAGCGGATGCTCAGCTACATCCTCAGACGTCTCCTGCAGGTGATCCCGGTCTTCTTCGGGGCCACCCTGCTCATCTACTTCCTGGTCTTCGCCATGCCCGGCGACCCGATCCTGGCGTTGTTCGGAGACCGCACCCCCAACCCCGCACTCGTCGAGGCGCTGCGAGAGCAGTACCACCTCAACGACCCGTTCATCGTCCAGTACTGGTACTACATCACCGGCGTGCTCCAGGGCGACCTCGGGAACACGTTCTCGGGCCGTCCCGTCTCGGCGGTCCTCGCGGACACGCTCCCGGTCACCGGTCGACTGGCGATCATGGCGATCGGCATCGAGTTCACGCTCGCGATCATCGTCGGCACGATCTCGGGTCTGCGCAAGGGCAAGCTTTTCGACAACACGGCGCTCGTCATCGCTCTCGTCGCGATCGCGATCCCGATCTTCGTCCTCTGCTTCATCGCCCAGTACTTCCTCGCCATCCAGTGGGGCTGGTTCAAGCCCACCGTCGGGGCGGAGAACGACTGGGGAGGGCTCTGGCTCCCGGCGATCGTGCTCGGGTTCAGCCTCTTCGCCGTGAGCATGCGCCTGATGCGCAGTTCGGTGATCGACACGCTCAACCAGGACTGGGTGCGCACCGCGTACAGCAAGGGCCTGCCTCGCGGCCGTGTCATCCCCGTGCACGTCCTGCGCAACTCGCTGATCCCCGTGATCACCAACTCCGCGACAAACTTCGGCGTGCTGCTGGTCGGTGCGACCGTGACCGAGGGCATCTTCAATGTGCCCGGTGTGGGAAACACCCTGTTCCAGGCCGTTCAGCGAGGGGAGGGCCCCACGGTCGTCTCCTTCGTGACCGTATTCGTCATCCTGTACGTGCTGGTGAACCTGCTCATCGACCTGCTGTACGGTCTGCTCGACCCGAGGATCCGTTATGTCTGACCCCACGACACAGAAGCACTACGTTGCTCCGGTCGAGACGGAGTCCATCGCCGTCGACGCCGTCCGAGTCGCCGAGAAGCCGAGTAACCTGTGGCGCGACGCGTGGCGCGATCTGCGCCGTCGCCCGCTCTTCTGGTTCTCGGTGGTGCTCGCCGCACTGTTCGTCGTCGTCGCCGTCTGGCCGTCGCTCTTCACGAACGTCGACCCGCGCAGCTGCGACCTCATGTACAGCAACGAGGGTCCGGCGGCCGGCCACCCCCTCGGATACACGTTCCAGGGCTGCGACATCTACTCGCGCATCATCTGGGGGGCCCAGACCTCGCTCGCCGTGGGCCTGATCGCGACCGTGATCTCGTCGATCCTCGGCCTGATCATGGGCGCCCTCGCAGGCTTCTACGGAGGCTGGCTCGACGCGCTGCTCTCGCGCATCGGTGACATCTTCTTCGCCATCCCGTACATCCTGGCTGCTGTGGTCGTCATGACCGTGTTCTCCGACGCTCGTTCGGTATGGACGCTCGCGTTCGCCATCGGCGGGTTCGCGTGGGCCTCGACGGCTCGCGTGGTGCGTGCGGAGATTCTCCGCGTCCGCCAGGCGGATTTCGTGATGGCCTCGCGCTCACTCGGACAGTCGAAGTTCGGGACGCTCCTCCGCCACGTGATCCCGAATGCGATCGCTCCGCTCCTCGTCGTGTCGACGCTGGGCCTCGCAGCCGCGATCGTCGCGGAGGCGACGCTCTCCTTCCTCGGCGTGGGACTCGGCAGCTCCGTCATGTCCTGGGGCAACGACATCAGTCAGGCCCAGGCCGCGCTGCGAGTCGCCCCCATGGCGCTCATCTATCCGTCGATCGCCCTCACCCTCGCGGTGCTGGCGTTCGTCACCCTGGGCGAGCTCATCCGAGACGCCCTCGACCCGAAGGCGAGGGCACGCCGATGAGCGACCGCACTGCCGCACAGGTGCCGCTGCTGAGCGTGCGCGACCTCACTGTCGCGTTCCGCACGCAGGAGGGCCTGCGAGAGGTGCTCCACGGAGCGAGCTTCGACATCTTCCCCGGCGAGACCGTCGCGATCGTGGGCGAGTCCGGTTCGGGCAAGTCCACGACGGCCACGGCCATCGTGAACCTGCTCCCGGGTACCGGCGAGGTCACGGGCGGATCCATCACCCTCGAGGGACGCGAGCTCACCACGCTCGGCCGTCGCGAGATGGAGGCCGTGCGCGGTCGGGACATCGGCTTCGTGCCGCAGGACCCGATGTCGAACCTCAACCCGGTGTGGAGCATCGGCTTCCAGGTCAAGGAGGCGATCCGTGCGAACGGCATCGCCCAGGGTCGGGATGCCGTCAAGGCCCGCACCGTCGAGGTGCTGCAGCAGGCGGGTCTGGCGGACGCCGAGAAGCGTCTTCACCAGTTCCCGCATCAGTTCTCCGGGGGCATGCGCCAGCGGGCCCTGATCGGCATCGGTCTCGCGGCCGACCCGAAGCTCCTCATCGCCGACGAGCCGACCTCGGCTCTCGACGTGACGGTGCAGCGGGTCATCCTCGACCACATGGCGTCGCTCACGCGAGACAAGGGCACCTCGGTGCTGCTGATCACGCACGACCTCGGCCTCGCGGCCGAGCGTGCCGAGAAGATCATCGTGATGAACGGCGGGAACATCGTCGAGGCCGGCCCGAGCCGTCAGATCCTCGAGGACCCGCAGCATCCGTACACGAAGCGGCTCGTCGCCGCGGCGCCGAGCGTCGCGTCGCAGCGTATTCAAGCGGTCGTGGAGGACCGGGGCATCGAGACTCTCGACGACCTCGCCGACATCCCGCCGACTGTGCGTGTGGCCGGACTCACGAAGGACTACAAGATCCGCCAGGGCGGCTTCCGCAGTGAGGCCTTCCGAGCCGTGGATGACGTGTCCTTCGAGATCCCGCGCGGCAAGACGCTCGCGCTCGTCGGAGAGTCGGGCTCGGGCAAGTCGACGGTGGCGAAGATGGTCCTCAAGCTCGAGGACCCGACTGCCGGCACGATCGAGATCGACGGTCAGGACGTGTCGAACCTGTCGAACGCGCAGGCGTTCGGGCTGCGCCGCCGCATGCAGCCGGTGTTCCAGGACCCGTACGGCTCGCTCGATCCGCTGCGCAACATCGGCAACACGATCGCGGAGCCGCTGCAGATCCACGGCGTGGGCGACCGGACGGCGCATCGTGAGCGGGTCGAGGAGCTCCTCGACCAGGTCGCGCTGCCGCGTGCGCTCGCCACTCGGTACCCGAACGAGCTCTCGGGCGGTCAGCGCCAGCGTGTGGCGATCGCCCGCGCGCTCGCCCTCAAGCCCGACATCGTCGTGCTCGACGAGGCCGTCTCTGCGCTCGACGTGCTCGTGCAGGACCAGATCCTCAAGCTCCTGGCCGACCTCCAGTCGGAGCTGGACCTGACCTATCTGTTCATCACGCACGACCTCGCCGTCGTGCGTGTGTCGAGCGATCTTGTGTGCGTGATGGAGAAGGGCAAGGTCGTCGAGCAGGGCACCGTCGACGAGATCTTCGCCAACCCGCAGCAGGAGTACACGGACCGTCTGCTGCAGGCGATCCCGGGGGCGTCGATCACCCTCGGCGGTCACTGAGCGTGTCGGCTGACTCTCGGCCCGGAGCCGCGCGGACGTTCCGCGCGGTCTCCGGGCCGGTCTCGTTGGTCCTGTGCTCGCTGCTCGCGCTGTTCCTGCTCGGCGACGCCGTACTGCGCGCCGGCTGGGGGCAGATGCTCCTCCTCGCCCCGTGGGTTCTGCTCGGCCTGTGGGTCGTGTACGAGATCGCGTTCGTCTCGACCGTGCGGATCGACGACGACGGGGCCGTGGTGCAGAACATGCTCCGTCGCACGTCCTTCGGCTGGAACAGGGTCCGTGACATCGACCTGCGCTGGCAGCTCGTCTTCTCGCTCGACGACGGGAGCGACGTGACCTGCTACGGCGGCCCCGCGAAGGCGCGTCCCGTGCGGCGGCCGACGGGAGACGACGCCGAGGCCAAGGCACCCTCCGGTCTGCGGGAGCTGTCCGAGATCCGCGACCGGTGGCAGGCCGCCTCCGGTAAGGCGGATGCGCCCGTGCGCCGTGACTGGGACTCGCGTGCGCTGATCGCACTCGCTGCGATCGTGGTCTGGGCTGTCGCAGCCGTCCTCATCGCGGGCGGCTGACGCCGCGCGCGCGTGCGACTCAGCCGGGGAGTCCGAACAGCTCCGGCCAGGTCGCCGCGGCCCAGGGGTAGCCGACGAACACGGTCGCGTCGATGAGGAAGTGCGCGACGAGGAACGGCATCAGGCGTCCGGAGCGCTGGAACAGCCAGCCGAAGAGCAGTCCCATCGCGAGGTTCCCGATGAACGCTCCCGGGCCCTGGTAGAGGTGATAGCTCGCTCGCAGCACCGACGTCGCGAGGATGATCGGCCACGGACCCCAGCCGAGCTGCTTCAGCCGGGCGAACAGGTACCCGAGAACGACGAACTCCTCCTGGATGGAGGCCCGGGCCGCGGCCAGCAGCAGCACGGGGACCGTCCACCAGTGCGCGTCGAGCCCTGCCGGGTTCACCGCGACGAACAGACCGACGGCGCGCCCCACGAGGTAGAGGGCCAAGCCGGGGATGCCGATCGCCAGGACCAGGAGGATGCCGCGTGCGGCATCCGATCCGACCTTCCGGCCGTCGAGTCCGAGCGCCCCGAGGTGCGGGCGGCGCGACTGCCACAGCAGGAAGCAGACGAGCAGCACCGGCACGATCGAGAACCCGATCGAGAGGATCTGGTAGATGAGGTCGAAGACCTCGCGGTCACTGCGCGAGGGGTTCAGCGTCGCCGTCTGGTCGGCGAGCGGTGTCGTGTCCGTCAGGCGGTAGGCGAGCTGCACGATCGCGTAGACGGCGGACTGGCCGAGTCCGAGCGCCAGGACGATCGCGATCTCCCACCACAGACGGGAGCGCGAGGGGGCGGGGGAGAGGTCGACGGCTGCCACGTCCCCGATCGTACGTCCCCGTGCCCGCAGCGTCACGGCAGGGGAGCGTTCACCTCGGCGGCCCATCGGCGGATGAGGCCCCGCTCCTCCTCGCCGCAGACGTATCCGTAGCCCATCGTGCGGTTCTCGAAGGTCAGGGTCCACTGGTCGAGGTACGTGAGGGCGTAGCAGTCCGCCATCGACTCCGAGCTTCCCTGGAAGTAGCCCTGATCCACGAGCTGAGTGGCCCTGCTGACGCCGTCGGGATGGGCGTCGGAGTCCGCACGCTGGTACAGGTGCGTGAGCTCGTGCAGCACGACGACGCGCATGCCCATGTCTCCCGGCAGCTGGTCCTCCGGGGCGAGGTGCACGGCGAGCGGGTCCTCCGAGACGCAGCCGGCGGTGAAGCGGCCCTCATCCGTGTTCTGGGAGGTGGCGCAGGCCGTCGCAGCATCCCAGGCGATGTCGATGAAACCCGCCCCCGCCTCGTCCACGATTCCCTCGGTGACGGAGCCCGAGGCGTTCGTGCGCCGGGCTTCCGCGTCCGCGATCCGCTGCTCCAGCTCCTCCCGGGCCGTCTGCGCGCTCTGCGCGAGCTGCGCGGCGCGCTCGTCCGTGATGCCGGGCGCCGCCATGCTCTTCTCCAGCCTCTCGAACTCGGCGGTCCTGGTGACCAGCGGTGCGACCGGGTTGCCGTCGAGCTGAGCGGCGAGATCGTAGAACCTGGTGCGCTCCGCCTCGAAGGCCGATGCCGGATCACCGGTCACGGGCGCACCCGCGTCGGGGCCGGGATCGGAGTCGCCACCGGGCGTCGAGAGCACGGCGCCGGCCACGAAGACGCCGACGACGACGAGCGCCACGAGCGCCATGCCGCCGCACCCGATGAGGAAGCACCCGACCCGGCTGCGGCGCGGAGGGGGAAGGGGCGCGCCGGTGGAGATCGGGTAGCTTCCCGCCGGTACGGGATAGCCCTCCGCGGGGATCGGCCGGGCGGCGGGATTCACCTGCGAGATCCACTCCCGCAATGCGGGATAGCAGCCGGGGTGACTCAGCAGCAGAGGGTGCAGGTCGCTGCGTCGTGCCGCGATGTCGGCGAGCTGGGCGGGCGGAGTGTAGGGATTCTGCACTGCGGCGAGGTCGGCGTCGGGCATCTGTTCCCCCATGCCGCCAATCTAGCCGACGGTCTGCGCGGTGCCCTGTGGGCCGCTCAGGAACGTGCCCGTGCGCATACGGTAACCTGGAATGTCGGCTTCCCGGCGAAAACCCACACTCTTTAGGACTCCTGCATGGCGCACGCCCTCCGCTCTGACCTCCGCAACGTCGCAATCGTCGCGCACGTCGACCACGGGAAGACCACTCTCGTCGACGCGATGCTCCGCCAGACGGGCTCGTTCGGTGAACACGCCCACGTCGACGAGCGCGCCATGGACTCCAACGACCTGGAGCGCGAGAAGGGCATCACGATCCTCGCGAAGAACACCGCGATCACCTACAAGGGTGCCCACGCCGACGGCCAGGAGATCACGATCAACGTGATCGACACCCCCGGTCACGCCGACTTCGGCGGCGAGGTCGAGCGCGGTCTCTCCATGGTCGACGGCGTCGTGCTGCTCGTGGACGCGAGCGAGGGCCCGCTGCCGCAGACCCGCTTCGTGCTGCGCAAGGCGCTCGAGGCGAAGCTGCCCGTCATCCTTCTGGTCAACAAGACCGACCGGCCCGACGCCCGCATCGCCGAGGTCGAGGAGGAGGCGCACGATCTGCTGCTCGGCCTCGCCTCCGACCTCGTCGACGACGTGCCCGACCTCGACGTCGACGCGCTGCTCGACGTGCCGGTCGTCTACGCCTCCGGACGCGCGGGCGCCGCATCGCTGAACCGTCCCGCCGACGGTTCGCGGCCCGACAACGACGACCTCGAACCGCTCTTCGGCGCGATCCTCGAGCACGTCCCGGCTCCGTCCTACGACGACGAGGCGCCTCTGCAGGCCTGGGTGACGAACCTCGACTCGAGCCCGTTCCTCGGTCGCCTCGCGCTGCTGCGCATCTTCAACGGCACGCTCAAGAAGGGCCAGACGGTCGCCTGGGTGCGCTCTGACGGCACGACCAGCAACGCCCGCGTCACGGAGCTCCTCAAGACCCGTGCGCTCGAGCGGTACCCCGCCGAGTCCGCCGGCCCCGGTGACATCGTCGCGATCGCCGGCTTCGAGAACATCACCATCGGTGAGACCATCGCCGACCCCGAGGACGTGCGTCCGCTGCCGGCCATCACGGTCGACGACCCCGCCATCTCGATGACGATCGGCACGAACACGTCGCCGCTCATGGGCAAGGTCAAGGGTCACAAGCTCACCGCCCGCATGGTCAAGGACCGTCTCGACCGCGAGCTGATCGGCAACGTCTCGCTCAAGGTCGTGGACATCGGCCGCCCCGACGCGTGGGAGGTCCAGGGTCGTGGAGAGCTCGCGCTCGCCATCCTCGTCGAGAACATGCGCCGTGAGGGCTTCGAGCTCACGGTGGGCAAGCCCCAGGTGGTCACGAAGAAGATCGACGGCAAGACCTACGAGCCGTTCGAGCACCTGACGATCGACACGCCGGAGGAGCACCTCGGCGCGATCACGCAGCTCCTCGCGAACCGCAAGGGACGCATGGAGAACATGACGAACCACGGCACCGGCTGGGTGCGCATGGAGTTCATCGTGCCGTCGCGCGGCCTCATCGGTTTCCGCAGCGAGTTCCTCACCACCACCCGCGGCACCGGCATCGCCAACGCCATCTCGCACGGCTACGAGCCGTGGGCGGGTCAGATCACGACCCGTCAGAACGGATCGATCGTCGCCGACCGCTCGGGTGTCGTCACGCCGTTCGCGATCATCGCCCTGCAGGAGCGCATGTCGTTCTTCGTGCAGCCCACGGCGGAGGTCTACGAGGGCATGGTCATCGGCGAGAACTCGCGCGCCGACGACATGGACGTGAACATCACCAAGGAGAAGAAGCTCACGAACATGCGGTCGGCCACGGCCGACAACTTCGAGTCGATGACGCCGCCTCGCGTGCTGACCCTCGAGGAGAGCCTGGAGTTCGCCCGCGACGACGAATGCGTCGAGGTCACGCCCGAGGCAGTGCGCATCCGCAAGGTCAACCTGGACGCGAACACCCGTGCCCGCGAGACCGCGCGCCTCAAGCGTCAGGACGCCGACGCCTGACCCTCGGTCCCTCGAAAGGGCCCTGCACCGTCCGACGACGGCGCAGGGCCCTTTCTCATGAAGCGCTCAGGTGCGATGTTGCAGAATCGTTACCTTGCGCCTGGGACCGACTCCCGATGAGGGTCCCGTGAGGGGCGCACGACGACCCGAAAGTCGATACCCATGCTGCAGAACACCCGTGCGCTTCGGCGCGCCTCGTCCGTGGCGGAGGCCCGCAACGCCGTCACCGCCCGCCGCCCGAAGTGGATCTTCGGAACCATCGCGGGAGGCGTCATCGGCGCCGCCCTCACCGTCGGCATCGTCTCCGCCCCGGCCGCTGCCGGCGCCGAGACGCCCGATCCCGTGGCCGACGTCGCCACGTTCGTCACCGGCGGTGCCGCGCCGCTCACCAAGAAGGTGGACGACGCCGCGATCCACATCTCGATCGCGCAGGATGCCGCTGACGCCGCCGACGCCGTGACCGCGGAGGTCGCCGCCTCCGGCCTCGACCTCGCCGGCGCGCCCGCCGCCGTCGACACCACCGACCTCGATTCGTGGATCGACCGGCTCGGCGACCGCGACGGGCTGTCGTCCCGCGAGCTCACGAGCCTGGAGGCCTACGTGGTCGCAGAGACCGAGGCCGTGACGAACGAGACCGCGACCCTGCAGAACGACTACGCGGCTGCCCAGCAGCGCAAGGTCGAAGAGGAGCAGGCCGCTGCAGCCGCGGCGGCGCTGGCCCAGGCCAACACCCCGGACGGGGCGAAGGCCACAGCCCGGGAGATGATGGCGAGCCAGTACGGCTGGGGCGACGACCAGTTCTCCTGCCTGAACTCGCTGTGGACCAAGGAGTCCGGGTGGAACTACAAGGCCTACAACAAGTCCGGCGGCGCGACGGGCATCCCGCAGGCGCTCCCGGGCAGCAAGATGGCCTCTGCGGGCGCTGACTGGCAGGACAACGCCGCTACCCAGATCGCCTGGGGTCTCGGCTACATCAAGTCGGTGTACGGCACGCCCTGCAGCGCGTGGGGTCACTCCCAGGCCAGCAACTGGTACTGAGCCTCACCCGCGCTCGTCCGACGGCCCTCTGCCCCTAGGCAGGGGGCCGTCGTCGCGCTACGGTGAGCGAGACGGCTGGGGCGTCGCCGACCCGAGGAGGGCGCGTGGAGTCCGCAGCACGGCACGGCATCCCGGCCCGCGTCTCGACGGGGTCGCTCCCCGGGTGGGCGAGCGTCGAGCACCTGCTGCTCGAGGCGCACGCCGAGAGCATCGGCGTCGACGACGGCGCGGTCGCCGACTACATCCCCGAGCTGGCGCACGCCGATCCGTCGCTGTCCGGGCTGGCGCTGGTCGAGGTCGACGGCGGTCTGCACGATGCGGGCGATGCGCGGCATCCGTTCTCGATCCAGTCCATCTCGAAGATGTTCGTCTACGCGCTCGCGATCCAGGAGCACGGCCACGAGCGAGTACGCGAGATCGTCGGAGTGAACAACACCGGGCTCGCCTTCAACTCGGTGATGGCCTTGGAGCTCAACGACGGCCACCCGATGAACCCCATGGTGAATGCGGGAGCCATCGCGACCACAGCGCTCCTGCCGGGTGACACGTCGGTCGAGCGCTGGGAGCTCCTCCGGGAGGGACTGTCGGCATTCGCCGGACGGCAGCTCCGGCTCGACGGAAAGGTCTACGCCTCCGAGGCCGAGACCAACGACCGAAACAGAGCGCTCGGGCGCCTGCTGCGCAGCTACGGGCGGCTGCACGGCGACCCCGACGAGGCCGTCGACGTCTACACGAGGCAGTGCGCGCTCCTCGTGACGGCCCATGACCTCGCCGTCATGGGGGCCACGCTGGCCGACGGCGGTGTGAACCCGGTGACCGGGCATCGGGTCGTCTCCGCCGACGTCTGCCGCGACACGCTCGCCGTGGCCGCCGCCACCGGCCTGTACGAGCGCTCGGGGGAGTGGCTCTTCGAGATCGGCCTGCCCGCGAAGTCGGGGGTCTCCGGCGGAATCGTCGCCGTCTCGCCGGGCAAGTGCGCCGTCGCCGGGTTCTCGCCGCTGCTCGACCGGGCAGGCAACTCGATCCGATCGCAGCGGGCGATCGCGCACCTCTCCCGATCACTCGGGCTCGACCTCTTCGCGTCGGCGCCCGCAGGGGACCACCCGGCAGGCGACCGCCCCGTAGGAGACCACCCGGCAGGCGACCACCCGGGGGCGGACACGCCTCACGCGACTGAACAGCCGACCGACCCGTCGCCGACGACCGAGGAGACGCGATGACCTCCACCGCCCGTCCCGAGACCCGCACCTCCTGGCTGCCGCTGGTCAGCCTCTTCCTCGCGCAGGTGCTCATGTCGTTCAATGTCGCCGCGCTGCCGATCTCGCTCGGCGGCATCGTCGCCGAGTTCGGTGTGCCGCCCACCGTCGCGAGCACCACGATCGTGATGTACGGCCTGGCGGTCGCCGCGCTCGTGATGACCGGTGCGAAGCTCGGTCAGAGGATCGGCTGGGTGCTGATCTTCCGGATCGTCATCGTCCTGTTCGCCGGCTCGGCCGTGCTCATGATCGTCTCACCGAGCGTCGGGTGGGCGATCGCCGGGCAGGCGGTCGCCGGTGCCGCCGCCGCCATCATCGTCCCCTCGATCGTCGCGCTGATCGCCGAGAACTACCGCGGCGGGCAGCAGGCCACGGCGATCGGGGCGATCGGATCGGCTCGGGCGATCTCCGGCGTCACGGCCTTCCTCATCGGCGGCACGCTCGGCACCCTCGTCGGCTGGCGCCCCCTGTTCGTGATCGTCCTCGCGATCGCAGTGCTCGTCTTCGCGCTGAGCTTCACGCTGCGCGGCGACCGAGGCGACGCCTCCATCCGCATCGACCTCGTGGCCTCGCTCCTCATCGGCGCCGCGATCGTGCTGCTCACCCTCGGCTTCAACAACCTGAACGGCTGGGGCGCCCTCGCGGCGACGGAAGCGGCGCCGTTCAGCATCCTCGGGCTCTCGCCCGCGCCCGTCTTCGTCGTGGTGGGGATCGTGCTCGGTCAGTGCTTCTTCGTGTGGACCCGTCGGCGCATCGCGCGCGGAGGGGTTCCGCTGATCGACCTGCGGGTGCTCGAATCGTCGCGCGAGCGGGCCGCCGTGTACGCGATGTTCATCGTCGTGGCGCTCGAGGCCTGCGTGAACTTCACGATCCCGCTGTACATCCAGATCGTGCAGGGGCGGACGCCGTTCGACACCTCGCTGGCGATGATGCCGTTCAACCTCACGGTCTTCATCACGGCCACGCTCGTCGTGCGCTTCTACCGTCGCTATCCGCCACGCGTCATCGGGGTGTTCGGGTTCGTCCTCACCACGCTCGCGCTGATGTGGCTGTCCTTCGTCGTGGACAACAACTGGGAGACCCTCGCGACCATCGTCGGCCTCGTCGTCTTCGGCATCGGGCAGGGCGCGCTCGTCACCCTCGTGTTCAACGTGCTCGTCACGGCGGCGCCCTCGGAGCTCGCGGGCGATGTGGGGTCGTTGCGCGGAACGACGCAGAACCTCGCGTCCGCCGTGGGGACGGCGCTGGCCGGCGCCCTGCTGGTGTCGCTGCTCGGTCTGAGCGTGGGGCGCGCGGTGGTCGAGCATCCGGAGCTGCCGCCGGAGCTCGTGGCTCAGGTCGACCTCGACGACGTGAACTTCATCAGCAACGACGACCTGCGCGCTGTGCTCGACAGGACGGACGCGACCCCGGCTCAGGTCGACGCCGCGGTGTCGGTGAACGAGCAGGCGCGGCTCGGCACTCTGCGGCTCGGTCTGCTGATCCTCGCGGGCATCAGCGCGATCGCCATCGTGCCGGCCTCGCGCCTCCCGCGCTACAAGCCCGAGGAGATCCCCGATCCATCGCCCGCGGCGGGGGAGTGATCAGCGCAGCTCGGAGATGAGCACGGCGCTCGTGCCCGGGACGACCGCCTCGAACACGTGCGGCACGTCTCCGGCGTAGGAGAGGTAGTCGCCGGGGTTCAGCAGCACGGCTTCGCCGACCGGACCGATGTGCGCCTGGCCTGCGATGAGGATGACGTGCTCCGTGGTGCCGCTGTGATGCGGATCCGAGCGTCGCGGGTCGCCCGGCTCGGCCTGGATCAGGTAGACGTCGCGGCGGGCGCCCGGTGGGCTCGCCGAGAGGAGGGTGGCGCTGTACGCGGCCGCCGACGACGGGACTCCGGCGAGCTCGTCCGCTCGGATGAGCGTGGGGGCGTTCGCCTGCTGGTCGACGAGCACGGCGAACGGCACGCCGAGTGCGACGCCGAGCGCCCACAGCGTCTCGACGCTGGGGTTGCCGGACCCCGACTCCAGCTGCGAGACCGTCGCCTTGGAGATCCCGGCGCGACGGGCGAGCTCCGAGACCGAGATGCCGGCTGCCTCCCGCTCTCGGCGGAGGGTGCGGGCGATGCGAGTGCGGAGGTCGTCCATCCGTTCATCATGTCAAACGATCGTTCGCTTGACTATGCTATTCGACCTGTTCAGAATGATGATCATGTGTTCACTCGATCGAACGGGCGACGAATGACGGCCGAACGCGAGGTCTGGCGAGAGGCCGCGGGCGTCGTGATCGCGACCAGCGCGTACGGCGTATCCTTCGGAGCGCTCGCGGTCGCCTCGGGGCTCGACGTCTGGCAGACCTGCGTCCTGAGCCTGCTCATGTTCACGGGCGGATCCCAGTTCGCTTTCGTCGGGGTCTTCGCGGCCGGCGGGGTGGCGGCGCTGCCTTCGGCGGTCGCCTCGGCCGCGCTGCTGGGTGTGCGGAACGTCGCCTACGGGATGCGCATGTCCCCCCTCGTCGGCACGACCCCCGCGCGTCGCGCGGCGGCCGCCCACTTCACGATCGACGAATCGACGGCCGTCGCGGTGTCGCAGAGTGATCCGCGACTGCGGCAGGTCGGCTTCTGGGTCACCGGCATCGGCATCTTCCTCGGATGGAACCTCACCACCCTCGTCGGCGCGCTCGTCGGCGACGTGCTCGGCGACCCGAAGACCTGGGGGCTGGATGCCGCGGCCGCCGCCGCCTTCCTCGCGCTCCTCTGGCCGCGGCTCCGGCAGCGCCAGGCGATCGCGGTCGGCGTGGCAGCGGCCGTCGTCGCCGCAGCTCTGACTCCCGCCCTCATGCCCGGTCTCCCGGTGCTGGTCGCGGCACTGGTCGCGATCCTCGTCGGATGGTTCAACTGGCTGGGTCGGGACGATGATGCATCGACCGTCTCTGCGCCGGAGGGGCTCCGATGAGCGTCTGGAGCGCCGTTCTGCTCGCTGCCGTCATCTGTCTCGCGCTCAAGGCCGTCGGATACCTCGTGCCGCCCACGGTGCTCGAGGCCCCACGTCCGGCACGCATCTCCGATCTGCTCACCGTGGCGCTGCTGGCGGCGCTCGTGGCGGTGCAGACCCTCGGCGCCGGTCAGGCCGTCGTCGTCGACGCCCGGGTGCCCGCGCTCCTCGTGGCGGCGGGCCTGCTCGGGCTGCGGCAGTCGTTCCTCGTGGTCGTGGTGGCCGCGGCGGCGGTCGCGGCGCTGCTGAGGCTGGCGGGGCTCGCGGCGTGAAGCCGGCCGTCGCGGCGGCGTCTGCATCGACCGTGGCGGGTGTCGAGCGCGCGTAGGATCGATCCGTGCGTATCGGATGGATCTCCCGGGTGCTGTCCTGGGTGGCCGCGGCTCTCGTCGGCGGCGTCTTCGGAGTGGCAGGCACCATCGCCCACAGTGTGACGTGGGGTCCGGTGCCGGTGGGACTCATCGTCGGGACCGTCGCGTGCGGCGCGATCCTCGTCGCCATCCGTGCCCTGACCCACGACCGCGGAGCGGCCCTGGCCTCCGGCCTCGGCATGCTCGGGATGCTCGTGCTGATCTCGGGCGTCGGTCCGGGGGGCTCGATCGTGGTGCAGGAGTCCCTGAGCGGCAGGGTCTGGATCTACGTGGTCGCGGGGCTCGTGCTCCTCGTCGTCGCATGGCCGCGGATCGCACGCGTGCCGTCGCGCACGGAGGCGCCCGCGGCCGCGGCTGAGACGGAAGCCCCTTCCGCACCCATCACCGAGGTCCCCGGTGTCGATCGGCGTCCCGCCGGCGGCATCGAGCCCGAGCGGGGAGATCGCACGGGTCTCGGCACGTAGACTGGTGGCGTGACGTATGTGATCGCCCTCCCGTGCGTCGATGTCAAGGATCGCGCCTGCATCGACGAATGCCCCGTTGACTGCATCTACGAGGGCGAACGGTCTCTGTACATCCACCCTGACGAGTGCGTCGACTGCGGTGCCTGCGAGCCGGTCTGCCCCGTCGAGGCGATCTACTACGAAGACGACCTGCCCGAGGAGTGGCAGGACTACTACAAGGCCAACGTCGAGTTCTTCGACGAGATCGGGTCGCCCGGAGGGGCGGCCAAGGTGGGCGTCATCGCGCACGACCACCCGATCATCGCCGCGCTGCCGCCGCAGGGCGAGTAGCCCGTGAGCGTCCACGACCTCGCCGACTTCCCCTGGGATGCGGTGGTCCCGTACCGCGAGCGCGCGGCGCAGCATCCTGACGGTCTCGTCGATCTGTCCGTCGGATCGCCCGTCGATCCCACGCCCGACCTGATCCGCCAGGCTCTCGCCGACGCGACCGATGCGCACGCCTACCCGCAGACCGTCGGCACGTCGTCGCTCCGCGAGGCGATCGTCGACTGGTACGCCCGTCGCAGGGGAGTGCCGGACCTCACCGTCGACAACGTGCTCCCCACGATCGGCTCCAAGGAGCTCGTGGCGCTCCTCCCGACGCTCCTCGGGCTCGGTGAGGGAGACATCGTCGTGCATCCGCGTGTGGCCTACCCGACGTACGAGGTGGGCGCGCGCGTCGCGGGAGCGACACCGGTCGCCGCCGACGATCCCGCCGAATGGCCGGAGGGCGCCAGACTCATCTGGATCAACACGCCGGGTAACCCCGACGGGCGCACCTGGACCGTCGAGGAGCTCGCCGCAGCGGTGCGCCGCGCGCGGGAGCTCGACGCCGTGCTCGCGAGCGACGAGTGCTATGCGGAGCTCGGCTGGGACGGAGCCTGGGCATCGGAGACGATCCCGTCGGTCCTCGACCCGCGGGTCACCGGTGGCAGCAGGGCCAACCTGCTGAGCGTCTACTCGCTGAGCAAGCAGTCGAACCTCGCCGGCTACCGGGCGGCGTTCCTCGCGGGTTGTGCCCGCATCGTGGGCGACCTCCTGACGGCCCGGAAGCACCTCGGGCTGATGCCTCCGGCTCCCGTGCAGCACGCGATGGCCGTCGCGCTCGGCGATGACGAGCACGTGGCCGCGCAGAAGGAGCTCTACCGCGAGCGCCGCGACGCCCTGCGCCCGGCTCTCGAGGCGGCGGGATTCCGCATCGACGGCTCCGAGGCCGGGCTGTATCTGTGGGCGACCGCGGGGGAGGACGCGTGGGCGAGCATGACCCGCCTGGCCGACCTCGGCATCCTCGCCGGTCCCGGCTCGTTCTACGGCGCCTCGTCCGGGCAGCACGTGCGCCTCGCGCTCACCGCGCCCACCGAGCGGGTGCTCGAGGCCGCGCGGCGTCTGCGCGCGTCGGCACTGTAGAAGTCCTCCCCGGCACCCCCGTTGTTTTGTGCGATGTCACAGTAGGCCGATGCGCCTACTAGGCTGTAAAAGCGATTCGGTCGCGTATCGACGATCTCGGCCCGACCCCGACGCACAGCGTCGTGACATCGCCACACAAGGCTTGATGAAGACCCATGAGGAGGCCCCCGCGTGAGCGCAGCGGCAGACCAGCAGGCGACGGCGAAGCTGACGATCGGCGAGACCACCGCGGAGTTCCCCGTCGTGCGCGGCACGGCCGGACACGACAGCATCGACTTCTCGACGCTGACCAAGCAGACCGGCTACACCGGCCTGGACTACGGATTCGTGAACACCGCGTCGACGAAGTCGGAGATCACGTTCATCGACGGCGACAAGGGCATCCTGCGGTACCGCGGATATCCGATCGAGCAGC